>CAYJMF010000142.1:0-10584 GCA_964370855.1 uncultured Planctomycetota bacterium
CGGCTCCCGACGGGGAGCATCGGGAGAGGATCCGATGCTCCCCGTCGGGAGCGTTCGAAGTCAGAGGAGGGAGGCGGCGGGGTCGAACCTGCCCGAGGATCCAGGTGGGGGGGGGAGCGGGTTCGGTACCCGGGGGAGGAGGGGATGGCGGGCACTCTGGCGGAGTTCCGGTGGTTCAAGGCACGAAGGGTGAACGCCGTCCCCCACGATCCATGGCCCCGATCCCGGGAATCCCCCCGCGGAGCCGGGGTGCGTCTCGAATCCCCCGCCTCTCCCTTCCCGCCGCCCGGGAAATCGCCGCGCACCCCCCTCCCCTTCTGCAAGAATCAGCGGGATCCTCATGTCCCCCGGCACTCCCGATCCGCAGGTCTCCGTCGTGCTGCCCGTCTTCAACGAGGAGGGGAATTTGCGGGGACTCGTCGGGGAGCTGCTCCCCGTCGTGCGGAAACTCGGCCGGACCTTCGAGATCCTCTTCGTGGACGACGGCTCCCGGGACCGGTCCGGCGAGGTCCTCCTCGAACTCGCCGCCGCGCACCCCGAGGTCGTCGTGTACAGGCTGGATCGCAACCACGGGCTCTCCTCGGCCCTCGACGCCGGTTTCCGCAGCGCGCGGGGGGAGGTCATCGTCACCCTGGACGCCGACCTCCAGAACGACCCGGGGGACATACCCCGCCTGTTCGGCATGCTCGGGGAATTCGACATGGTCTGCGGCTGGCGGAGGGAGCGGCGGGACCCCTGGGTGAAACGGGCCTCCTCGCGCATCGCCAACGGGTGGCGCAACCGCCGCACGGGGGAGTCGGTCCACGACATCACATGCCCCCTCAAGGTGTTCCGGGCCTCCATCGTCCCCCACCTCCCCCCCTACGACGGGATGCACCGCTTCTACCCCACCCTCGCCCGCATGGCCGGCTTCCGCGTCGTCGAGGTGCCCGTCGCCCACCGGGAGCGGGCCTCGGGCGCGAGCAAGTACGGGATCTGGAACCGCCTCTGGAAGGGGCTCTCGGACCTCCGCACGATCCGCTGGATGCAGCGCAACCGCCTCGACTACAGGAAGGAGCGGATCCGATGATGGCAGCGGAACCCGCCGTCGGCTGGCTCGAGGCGGTCCTCGCCCGCGTCCGCGATCCGTGGTTCGTCATCGGGATGGGCGGGCAGTTCGTGTTCGCCGCCCGTTTCGTCGTCCAGTGGCTCGCCTCGGAGAGGGAGAAGCGGGTGGTGATCCCCGTGGCCTTCTGGTGGCTCTCCATCACCGGGGCCTCGATCACCCTCGTCTACGCGATCCGCAACAGGGACCCTGTCTTCATCATCTCCCAGGCCGGCGGGCTCGCCATGTACGTGCGCAACCTCGCCATCCACCACCGCTCCCTGCGGGAGGGGGCCGCGTGATCCTCGGGGCCGAATCCGCCGGGCTCGTCGCCTCCCTCTGGGAGTTCGTCCAGGACTACCCGGACCCGGTGCTCTTCGGGCTTCTCGTCCTCTGCGGGGTCGGGCTCCCCATCCCCGAGGAGCCGATCCTCCTCATGGCCGGCATCGTCGTGTGGAAGCTCTCCTCGGGGGAGGAGCCGGAGATCCAGCTCCTCCGCATGACCGCCGTCTGCGCCTTCGGGATCCTCGCCGGCGACCTCGCCTGCTTCCACGCGGGGAAGACCATCGGGAGGGGGATCTTCCGGTTCAAGCTGGTGCAGGCCATCGCCACCCGGCCGCGCCGCGTGCGCGCGGAGAGGTTCTTCCAGCGGTACGGGCCCTGGGCCATCTTCATCGCCCGGTTCTTCGCCGGCGTGCGGCTCGTCATGTACTTCAGCGCCGGGATGAGCCGCCGCGTCTCCTACCTGCGCTTCCTCTTCATGGACTTCCTCGGCGTCCTCGTGTCGGTGCCCCTGTCCATCTGGATCGGGTTCCTCGCGTGGCGGGAACTCCAGAACTGGGAGGCGGCGAAGGCGAAACTCGGCACCTTCCACGCCTTCCTGGTCGGGGGCATGGCCGCCGGCCTCGTCGTCTGGATCATCCTGGCGCGGAAGAACCGCGCCGCCGAGAAGGCGGCCCGGCGGAGGGCGCTCGGCATTCCCCCGGGGCCGACGGGTTAGGATGGATTCCGTGAAGCCACGGACCGCCGCCTGCGTCCTCGCCATCGCGCTCCTGTCCGTCCCCGCGATCCCCGCCGCCCGGGCGCCGGGCATCGCGGCCTTCCCCGGCCCCGTGCAGCCCGACCCCGGCGCCCGCCCCTCCGTGGCGCGCAACGGGCGGGCCGTCGCCTTCGAGGCCTCCGTCCGCGACGCCGGCGAGCGGTGGGATCCGGCGGCGGATCCGACGGTGCTCCTCTGGAACCGGCGCTCCGGATCGCTGCGCCAGCTGACCGCCTCCTCCTGCGACCAGCCCTCCGTGGAGATCGGCGAGTTCTACTTCCGCGTCGGCGCCGCCCTCGTGAAGGAGCGCCGCTCCCGCACCCTGGTGGCCTTCCGCTCCTCCGCGAACCTCGCCGGGCGCAACGCCGATCTCTCCCCGGAGATCTTCGTCTGGGATTCCCAGACCTCCGGGATCACCCAGATCACCGACTCCCTCGCCGGAGAGAGCGGGAGCCCCGCCCTCGGCGCCTCCTTCCGCGGCCTGAAGGACGCCAAGGGGCTCTGGACCGGGGCCATCGACGTCCGGTACCGCGTCGCCTTCCTCTCGACGGCGGACCTCACCGGCGACAACCCCCTCGGGCTCCCCCAGGTCTTCCTCTACGACTCGGGGCTCCCCGAGGTGGGGCGGCTCGTGCAGGTCTCCCATGCGGCCGCGGGCGCGGCCGGGCCGCCGGCGGTGGACGCCCGGGGGAGGAGGGTCGCCTTCGTGCACGAGGAGGATCTCCTGCCGGTTCTCGCCCCCTCCTTCGCCCCGAACGTCTACACGTGGGATCCCCGGAGGGGGCTCCGCCACGCCGCCGAATCCGGGCTGGACGGGGGCGAGCCCGCGGAGCCGTGCCTCGACTCCTCGGGCCGCTTCGTCGCCTGGTCCTCCCGGGACGACTCGGGCCTGCGGGGGGTGAGGGTCGCCCCCGTCGGGGGGGGCCGCGTCCGCCGGTTCACGGCGCAGGTCGGGGAGCACCGGGCCCCGGCCCTCGGCCGTGGGAGGGGCCGCGTCGTCGCCCTCTCCACCGATGCCGAGGGGGGAGGCGGGCCGGTGGCGGAGCGGCCGGTCCTCCTCGGGAGGGACTTCGTGGAGGATCTCGGGGTCCCCGCCGGCGGCGTCTTCGGCGCGCCGGCGCTCCAGAGGGATCGCCGGCTCCTCTTCCTCACCGGGAACGGCGACCTCGACGGGACCAACGCCTCGGGCCGCGACGTCCTGTGGCTCGTGAACTTCGGGCGATGAACCCCGGGGACCTGCCCCCGCGCCAGCAGGCGACCCGGCGGTGGCCCGTGGTGGGGGAGCGGGAGCCGGAGCCCTTCGACCCGGCCTCCTGGCGCCTCGAGGTGGCGGGCCTCGTCGCCGCGCCCCTCTCCCTCGACTTCGCCGCGCTCTCCGCCCTCCCGCGGGAGGAGCGGAGGGGGACGATCCACTGCGTGACCCGCTGGTCGCGGCCCGGCGCCGTCTTCTCCGGCGTCCCCGTGGAGGCGCTCCTCGCCCGGGCGGGACCGCTGCCCGCGGCCCGCTTCGTCCGCTTCGCCTCGGGGCGGGGCCACGACACGACACTGCCGATGGAGGCGTGCGCCGGGGACGTCCTCGTCGCCCTCGCCGCCGACGGGGCCCCCGTCGAGCCGGTCCACGGCGGCCCCGTCCGGACGGTCCTCTTCCGCCGCTACTTCTACAAGAGCGTGAAGTGGCTGCGCCGCATCGACCTCCTCGCCGCGGACCGCCCCGGGTTCTGGGAGCGCACCGCGGGCTACCACAACGGCGCCGACCCGTGGAGGGAGGAGCGCTACGCGCTGCCGGACCTCGACCGCCGCGAGGTGGAACGCCTCCTCCGGGCGAAGGACCTCTCGGGGCGGGAGCTCCGCGGGGTCGAGCTGGAGGGGAGGGACCTGCGGGGGTTCTCCTTCAGGGGGGCCCGCCTCAGGGACGCGCGCCTCGCGGGGGCCGATCTCCGCGGGGCCGATCTCGGTGGCGCCAACCTCACCAACGCGGATCTCCGCGGCGCCGACCTCCGCGGGGCCGTCCTCGACGGGACCGACCTCGACGGCGCCGACCTGCGCGGGGCGGACCTTCGGGGGACGGCGGTGCGCTGCGTCGCCGCCGCCTGCACCACCTTCCGCTCCCCCGGGGGAGGGGAGGAGGCGCGCCTCGAGGGCGCCGATTTCCGGGGAGCCGACGTCACGGGCCTCCTCGAAGAGCAGCGCGAGTTCCTTCGCTCCCTCGGGGTGCCCGGGGCAGAGTAGGGGCTTCCCAGGAGGTGTCATGAAGATCGCCATCGTCGCCGCCGCCGCCGCCGCCGCCGCCCTGTTCGCCGCCGGATGCTCGAAGGAGACGGTCACCCTCAAGCCCCCCGAATCCGCGGGGCCCCCTCCCGGCTCCCTCGACCGCCGGCCCGGCCCCGTCACCCCCGGCGTCGATCCCTCGACGATCCCGGGGCATCCGCCCGTGGGCGGCGATCCCCACGCCGGCATGCAGGGGGCCGGGATGCAGGGCCCCACGGCGCAGACTCCCGGTGCGGGGCCGGCGGCGGATCACTTCGCCGCCGCCGAGGGCTGGCAGAGCGAGGCTCCCGCCTCCAACATGCGGCTCCTGCAGTTCCGCCTCCCCCGCGCCGACGGCGACGGGAAGGACGGCGAGGTCGCGGTCTTCACCCGCATCATGGGGAGCGCGAAGGAGAACATCGACCGCTGGAGGGGGCAGTTCTCCGAAATCGCGCAGGGGAAGGACAAGCTCGAGGAGACGGTCGAGGGGATGAAGGGGAAGGTCACCCTCCTCGACATCACGGGCAAGTTCGGCGGCGGCATGAACCCCATGGCCGGCGCCCACGGCTCCGGCGCGGAGTCCGCGGAGACGCGGATGATTGCCGCCGTGGTGGAGCACCCGACGGGGCCCTTCTACGTGAAGGCGATGGGCCCCCCGGCCACCATGGGGAAGTGGGAGGCCTCCGTCCGCGCCTTCATCCTCGACGCGGCGAAGAAGTAGGGGCTACCGGCCGCCCCTCCGGGGTCTCTCGCCGCCGGGGACCCCGACGGGAGCCGCAGGTCCGCCGCCGAAGCCGCCGCGGCCGCCGCCGATGAAGGCCCCGGGACCGAGCTCCTCGAGCTTGTTGTACTGGTCCACGGTGAGCGCCTGGGACAGCTTGTCCATGGCGTCCTTTCGGATCTCGTCGGTCTTCTCCCGCATGCCCTGGAAGTCGGCCGGCGCCGCGCCGGGGGCCCCGGGGCCGCCCCGGGCGCCGCGCCAGACCTCACCCATGCGCCGGGCCGCCTCGGAGGCGATGTCGATGACCCGCCCCTGCTGGTCCGGGGTGAGGTTGAGCTGCTCCGTGAGGTAGCCCGTCACCCGGTCCTTCACGGCGGCGTCCATCCGCTCCTCCATCTGGCGGCGGTCGGCCTCCTCCTTGCGGACCTCCTCCTCCTTCAGGAACTCGCGGAGCTTCTCCTTCCCGGCCTCGGAGTCGAGGAACGAGGCGGCCTCCGCGGTGGCGTCCCCGGCGGCGGCGTCGGCCTCCCCGGGTGCTCCCTCCCCGGGGGCGGCGGCGGCGGGGGCGGGCGCCGCGGGGCGCGCGATGCCGACGGCGGCCACCTGCTCCTCGAGGGATCGGCTGCGGGATTCGAGATCCTTCACGCGGGAGCGGAGGGCCTCGACCTCGGCGTTCTGCGTCTCGAGCTTCGAGCGGAGCTCCCCCTGCTGGCGGATGACGTCCTCGTTGCCGCCGCTGCACGCGCAGAGGAGGGCCGCGGCGCCGAGGAGAGCCGCCCCGGAACGGACCGACCGGCGGAAACGAGCCATGGAAACACCTCCCGGGGCCGGACATCGTCCCGGCCCGATCACTATACAACCCCGCGGGGCGGGAGGGAGTTTCGCGGACCGGCACCTGCCCGCGGAATAGACTCTCCGATCCCCCATGAGAGAACAGGACGACGCCGCGGAAGGCCCGCCCCCGACGGCGGCCTCCCTGAGGATCGATCGCACGAGGCCCCGGCGGACCGGCGGCGCGGGGGCGTGGATCCTCGGCATCGGGGTCGTCGCCGTCGCCGCCGCCCTGGCCGGATCCCTCCTCTCGCGGGCGGGGGGCCTGCTCGGCGGGGTCGAGGTGGCCGAGGGGAGCGCGATCCGCGTCTCCGCCAGCCTCTCCGCGGAGAGGACCACGGCCTCGGGCTACGTGGTGGCCCGCACGCGGGCCGCCGTCTCCCCCCGCCAGCCGGGCAAGCTCGCGCGCCTCCTCGTGGACGTGGGGGACCTCGTGGTGGAGGGCCAGCTCCTCGCCGAGCTCGAGCACGTGGAGGAGGACGCCGCCCTGGCCCGCGCCGAGGCGGAGGTCGCCCGGGCCCTGGCCGAGGGGGAGGTCGCCGCCCGCGCCGCCGGGGAGCGCGCCGCCGCGGCGGCGAAGGCGAAGACCGACACCGCCGCCGCCGGGATGGCGCTGCGGGAATCCGAGGTCCGGGCCGCCGACGGCCGCCGGGAGGCGGACCGCCTGAAGGAGCTCCTGGCGGAGAAGGTCGTCACCGAATCCGAGTGGGACCGCTCCGAGGCGCTGGCCCGCATCCTCGAGGCGCAGGTCGAGAGGGCCCGCGCCGCCGTCGCCTCGGCGGAGGCCGAGGAGGTCCGTATCGCCTGCGACGCCGCCACGGCCTCCGCCCGCGTGGCCTCCGCCGCCGCGGGGACGGCCGGGGCCGAGGCCTTCCTCCGCGAGACCGCCTCCCGCCGCGACGTCGCCTTCATCCGCGCCCCATTCGCCGGGAAGGTGCTCCGCAAGGAGGCGGAGGTCGGCGAGGTCATCGCCCCCGCCGTCACCGGGGGCTCCACCACCCGCGGCGCCCTGCTCACGCTGGCGGACTTCCAGACCCTCGAGATGGAGGTGGACGTCTTCGAGCGGGACGTCTCCCTCGTGGAGGCGGGGGCCCCCTGCCGCATCATCCTCGACTCCTACCCGAAGGAGCCCTTCGCGGGGCGCGTGCGGCAGGTCGTCCCCACGGCGGACCGGCAGAAGGCGACGGTGCAGGTGAAGGTCTCCTTCGACGGGCCCGACCCCCGGGTCCTGCCGGAGATGGGGGGCAAGGTGGTCTTCCTCGCGGCGGGGACGGCGGCCTCCGCGGAGGCCGATCGCGTCACCGTGCCCGACGGGGCCCTCGCGGAGCGGGCCGGGCGGCGGGGGGTCTTCCTCCTCGTCAGGGAATCCACGGACACGCGCGTGAAGTTCGCCACCGTCGCCGCCGGGGAGTCCTCCGGCGGGCGCACCACCGTCACGGAGGGCCTCGTCGGCGGGGAGCGGCTCGTCCTGTCTCCGCCGCCGGCCCTCGCCGACGGGGACCTCGTGACGGTGAGGAAGGCCCCCTAGGATGCACGGCGACGGCGCCCGCGGCGGATCCGAGGGCCGCGTCATCATCGAGGCCGCGGAGGTGGTGAAGACCTACACCCGGGGCGGGGAGACCGTGCGCGTGCTCGACGGCCTCGACCTGACGGTGCGCGAGGGGGAGTGGCTCGCCCTCATGGGGCCGAGCGGAAGCGGCAAGACGACGCTGCTCAACGTGCTCGGGGGGCTCGACCACCCGGACTCGGGGAACATCATCGCCGACGGCGAGGACATCGAGGCCCTCTCGCCGCGGAACCTGGCGGCGTGGCGGGCGCGGCACGTCGGGTTCATCTTCCAGCTCTACAACCTCATCCCCGTGCTCACTGCCCGGCAGAACGTGGAGCTGCCGCTCCTCCTCACCCCCCTCTCCCGCGCCGAGCGGGACGTCCAGGTCCGCACGGCGCTGGGCCTCGTCGGGCTGTCGGAGCGCCTCGACCACTTCCCGAGCCAGCTCTCCGGCGGGCAGGAGCAGCGGGTCGCCATCGCCCGCGCCCTGGCCACGGACCCGACCTTCCTCCTCGCCGACGAGCCCACGGGGGACCTCGACGCGAAGAGCGCCGCGGACATCCTCGACCTCCTCGGGAGCCTCAACCGGGATCTCCGGAAGACCATCGTGATGGTGACCCACGACCCGCGGGCCGCGGAGCGGGCGGACCGGCTCCTCCACCTGGAGAAGGGGGTCCTCCTCGAGCAGGAGGTCCGCCGCGGCGGCGCGGCCCCTCCCGCCTACGCATGATCCCCTGGCTGCTCATCCCGGCCCACGTGCGGAAGAACCGCCTCCGCACCCTCCTCACGGTGGGGAGCGTGGCCATCGCCATCTTCCTCTTCTGCCTGCTGCGCACCGTGGTGACGAGCATCGAGGCGACGGTCTCCTCTTCGAGTTCGACGCGGGTCATCACGTCGAGCGCCGTTTCCCTCTTCGTCAACCTCCCCGTTTCGATGTGGGAGAAGATCCGCTCCATCGAGGGGGTCCGGGCGGTGACCCACTGGACCTGGTTCGGCGGCCTCTACGTGGAGCCGAAGAACTTCTTCGCCCGCTTCGCCGTGGACCCGGGCTCCTTCCGGGCGGTCTACGGCGATCTCCACGCGGGGGGCGAGGAGTACCTGCTCTCGGAGGAGGAGTGGACGGCCTTCGAACGGGAGCGCACCGCCTGCATCGTCGGCGCCGACCTTGCGGAGAAGTACGGGTTCAAGGTGGGGGACACCATCCCGATGCTCGGGACCATCTACCCCGGCGACTACGTGTTCACGGTGCGCGGGATCTACCGGACCCGGAGCCCGTCCTTCGACCAGCAGACGCTGTTCTTCCAGTGGAAGTACCTCGACGAGATGCAGGGGGGGATCGGGGCCGTGTCGACCTACACGTCGGACCTCGCCAGCCCCGAACTCGCGCCCGTCGTGGCCGCCGCCGTGGATTCCCGGTTCGAGAGCAGCGCCAACCGCTGCATCACCCTCACGGAGCAGGCCTTCCAGGCGCAGTTCGTCTCCATGTGGGGGAACTACACCCTCTTCCTCTCCTTCATCGGGGGGGCGGTGCTCGTCGCGGCCTTCATGGTGACGCTCAACACGCTTCTGCTCAACGCGCGGGAGCGGGTGACGGAGGTGGGGGTCCTCAAGACCCTCGGGTTCCCGGACCACGCCATCGGCCTCCTCAACCTCGCCGAGGGGGTGGCGCTCTGCGGGCTCGGGGGGATCTGCGGGGCCGGCTTCGCCCTGGCCACGGAGGGGCCGATCCACTCCGTGCTCAAGGCCTTCATCCCGACCTTCGCCGTCCTCCCCTCGACGACGGCGGCGGCTCTCGGGATCGCCGTCGGGCTGGGGTTCGTCTCCGGGGCCATCCCCGGGATCCTCGCGGCGCGCATCCCCGTGGTGAAGGCGCTGCGGAGGATCGGCTGATGCCCGTCCCCGTCCGCTACCACCTGAGGAGCCTCGCCGTGCGGAAGACGGCCACGGCGCTGACGGTGCTCGCCGTGGGGTTCTCCGTCGCCATCCTCGTGCTCGTCCTCTCCCTGGCGCGGGGCTTCGAGATCGCGCTCGCCGACACGGGGCGCACGGACAACGTGATCCTGCTGCGCAAGGGGGCGACCAGCGAGGGGGAGAGCGGCGTGTCGCGGGACACGGCCCGCATCCTGCTCGCGAGGCCGGAGATCGCGTCGGGGGCCGACGGGCGGCCCCTGGCCACGGGGGAGATGTACGCGGGGGTCTCCCTCCCGCGGGACTCCGGGGGGAGCACCAACGTCGCCATGCGGGGGACGGTGCCCTGGACGCTGGAGCTTCGCGACGGCGTGGGCGTCGTCGAGGGGCGGATGTTCCGGGCGGGCACCGAGGAGGTGGTGGTCGGGCGGCGCCTCGTCGGGCGCGTGAAGGGCTGCCGGCTCGGCGGCTCCGTGGAGTACGCGGGGCGGGCCATGCCCGTGGTGGGCATCGTGGACGCCGGCGGCGGGGCGCCGGATTCGGAGATCTGGGGGGACGTCGAGGTCCTCCTGCAGGTCTTCCAGCGGGGCGGATTCAGCAGCGTGTTCCTGCGGCTGCGGGATCCCGGCGGGCTCCCGGCCCTGGAGAAGGCGCTGGAGGCGGACCCGCGCCTGCAGACCAAGGGCGTCGCGGAGCGGGACTACTACCGCCAGCAGGCGGGGCCCCAGTCCCGCTTCTTCCGGATCATGGCCTACTTCCTCGCCTCCATCATGGCCGTGGGCGCGGTGTTCGGCTCCACCAACACCCTGCTCGCGAGCATCGCCGGGCGGACGCGGGAGATCGGCACGCTGCTGGCCATGGGCTACCTGCCGCGCCACGTGCTGCTCGGGTTCCTCCTCGAGGCCCTCGCCATCGGGCTCCTCGGCGGCGTCGTCGGCGTCGCCATGGCATGGCCCGTGAACGGCATGGCCACGGGCACCATCAACTGGATCTCCTGGACGGAGTCGGCCTTCTCCTTCGCCATCACCCCCGGCGTCGTCTTCGAGGCCGTCTTCTTCGCCGGCATCGTCGGCGTCGTCGGCGGCCTCGTCCCCGCCGTGAGAGCCGCCTCCCTCCCCCCCACCCTCGCCCTCCGCGCGTAGGGGCGCGTAGGGGACGCACCCAACTTTCCAACTTTTCTGTGGATAACCTCGCTGTCGGGCTGC
>CAYJMF010000143.1:0-10516 GCA_964370855.1 uncultured Planctomycetota bacterium
TCACTTTCCTGTGGATAACATCCGCTGGAGGTTATCCACAGGAAAGTGACGAAGTGAGGAACGTCCCCCATCTCCGCCGGTACGGGCTCCTCCTGCTCCTGCTCGCCACGATCCTCCCCTACCACGGCTGCCGGGCCCACCCGTCCCACTACGACCTCAGCCGATCCCGGGAGGAGGGCTACTACCTCGAGAGACCCGGTGTGATCCCCACACAGTTCATGAAGTGGGTCATTCGCGACAAGGTCCTGGGGCTGCCCGCTGGAGATACGGACTTCTCGGGCCAGCCGAAGTCGCTTCGCACCGACGACTACGCGGGCCACTCGATCTTCTTCGCGGTGCCGCTGTGGATCCTGGCCCTCGCCCTCGCCCGAATCGGGGGAAAGGCGCGCATCGCCGCTGCTGTCCTCGCGTGGGCCGGCATGATCGGATCCCTCGCGGCCATCGGGATCCCGGTGGTCGGCGGGGACTTCCTCCACCTCTTCCCCGAGCCCTTCAGGGAGGTCGAATCCGCCGCCATGCTCCTCGCCGCATTCCTCCTCGCCGCTGCCCGCCCACGCCATCGCTGGGACTTCGCCGACGTCGAGGCGACGGTGAGTTCCAACGCCCTCCTCGGAATCGGTGCGGCGCTCTACTGGCCGATGCACTGCTATCTGCGGTGGACCCTGAAGGAGGGGCACTCCTGGGGCCCGGTGATGGCCTCCCTCTGGGAGAACTACCGCATCGGCTTCTGGGTCGGGCTCGCGGGGCTCCTCCTCGTCGCGGCCCCCCTCTACTTCTCCGGGGCCCGCGGCGCCGCCCTGTACGATTCCCCCTTCCCATGGCACTCCCCCTCATCGACTCCCACGCCCACGTCGACTTCGACCGGTTCGACGCCGATCGGGACGCCGTCTTCGACCGGGCCCGGGCCGCGGGACTCGTCGCCATCGTGAACGTCGGCGTCGGCCCCGAGGGGTCGCGCCGCTCCATGGAGCTGGCCGCCGCCCGCCCCGGGGTGTTCGCCACGGCCGGCGTCCACCCCCACGACGCCGCCACCGTGGACGACGCCTGCCGGACCGCCATCGAGGGGATGGTGCGCTCGGGGAACTGCGTCGGCGTCGGGGAGTGCGGCCTCGACTACTTCCGCGACCTCTCCCCCCGGGCGGACCAGGAGCGGGTCTTCCGCTGGCAGATCGAACTCGCGCGGGAGTGCGACCTCCCCCTCGTCATCCACTGCCGGGACGCCTACCCCGATCTCCTGCGCATCCTCGGCGAGGAGGCGGCGCGGGGCGGCGTGCACGGGGTGATGCACTGCTTCAGCGGCGGCCCCGCGGAGGCGCGGGCGAGCCTCGACCTCGGCTTCTCCGTCTCCTTCTCCGGTGTCATCACCTACCCCAACGCCGAGGGGACGCGGGCCGCGGCGAAGGCGGTGCCGCTCGACCGCACGATGATCGAGACCGACTGCCCCTACCTCGCGCCGCAGCCGGCCCGGGGGAAGCGGAACGAGCCGGCCCTCGTGGTGCACGCCGCGGAGACGCTGGCGAAGGTCCACGGGGTGCGGCTCGAGGCCGTGGCCGAGGCGACGACGGCGGCGACGCGGGCGGCCTTCCGCCTCCCCGGGGGGATCCTCTGATGGGCGCCCGCGAGGAGGCGGACCGGGCGGCGCGGGAGTTCGGCGAGGCCTGGGGGGCGCTCCGCGACTCCATCGCCGGGGCCATCGTCGGCCACGGCCCCGTCGTGGAGGAGGTGATGACCGCCTTCTTCGCCGGGGGCCACGTGCTCCTCGAGGGGGTGCCGGGGCTCGGGAAGACGCTGCTGGTGCGCTCGCTGGCGGCCTCCGTGGGACTGCGGTACTCCCGCATCCAGTGCACGCCGGACCTCATGCCCGCCGACGTGACGGGGACGACGGTCGTCTCCGAGGAGGGGGGGCGGCGGACCTTCGTCTTCCGGCGGGGCCCCGTGTTCACGAACATACTCCTGGCCGACGAGGTGAACCGCGCGACGCCGAAGACGCAGTCCTCCCTGCTGGAGGCCATGGAGGAGCGGGCGGTGACGGCGGCGGGGGAATCCCACCGCATCGACCCGCCCTTCCACGTGCTGGCGACGCAGAACCCCCTCGAGATGGAGGGGACCTTCCCCCTCCCCGAGGCGCAGCTCGACCGCTTCCTGTTCAAGGTCCTCGTCTCGCCCCCCTCGGGGGAGGAGCTGCTCCGCATCGTGGACCTGACGACGGGGGCGCCGGCGCCGGTGGTGCGGCAGGTCCTCGACGGCGCCCGCGTGGCGGAGCTCCAGAAGCTCGTCCGCGAGGTCGTCCTCGAGGGGCCGGCGCGGGACCTCGTCGCCCGCCTCGTCGGCGCCTCGGCGCCGGACGGGCGGGAGGCGCCGCCCTCGGTGAAGCGCTTCGTCCGCTACGGCGCGAGCCCCCGCGGGGCGCAGGCGCTGGCGCTCGGCGCCAAGGTCCGCGCGCTGGCCGCGGGCCGGGTCCACGCGGCGGCGGCGGACGTCGTCGCCGTGGCCCGCCCGGCGCTCCGCCACCGGCTGCTTCTCAACTTCGAGGGAGAGGCCGAGGGCACGAGCGTGGAGGAGATCCTCGGGGAGATCCTCGCGACGGTGAAGTAGGGGAATACGGTACCCGACCCGATTCATCGGGGTTGGGGCGGGGAGTTGGCGGTACCCCTCCCCACAATGATGGGCCCGTGCGCATGAGGGACTTCGAGGAACCATCGCCATGGACGAGAGCCTGAAGGACCTTCGCTGCGCCCGCTGCGGGGGCGCGACCCTGCCGGGACAACTGCGGGACTCGCAGGGAGGGCGCCGCACCCCGGAGCCGCAGACATGGATGCCGCGGATGACGGGGGACGGCTCCCTGATCGGGAAGATGGCCGCGAAGGATGCCGCCAGGGCGCAGGAACGGACCGTGGTCGCTCTCCGCTGCATGGACTGCGGGCGTATCGAGCTCTTCGCGCCATAGAAGGGGAATACGGTACCCGACCCGATTCATCGGGGTTGGGGCGAGGGGCTCCCGGCCCGGCGAGGACCTCCGCCCCAACCCCGATGAATCGGGTCGGGTACCGTATTCCCGCCGCCAATCTGGGTCGGGTTCAGTATGGCGGCGCCTCCCCCCTCCCGGCGATGATGTCCCCGTGCGCAAGAGGGACTTCGAACAGCTCGTCGCCGGCCTCGAGGCCGAGGACGCCTTCTCCCGGCTCGACGCGGAGAAGCGGCTCCGCGATCTCCTGATGAGGGATTTCGGGTACCGGTGGGACGGCACCGCCGAGACCCGCAAGGAGGCCCTCGCGCGGCTTCGCGCCCACGACGAGGCGGAGCGGAAGAGGGAGCGGACCCGCCGCGCCGAGGCCGCGGCGCCGGGGCTCGCCGCCGTGGACCTCTCCAAGCTGAAGGGGATGACCCCGCAGCAGGTGGAGCACCACCTCCAGAAGCTGCTGGGGAAGGCGGGCCTCCTCGGCGGCTTCCAGGTCGCCCGGCCCCGCTGCCAGGGCTGTCAACAGCGGCCCGCCACGGTGGAGATCGTCGAGGTGGACGCCCGCACCGCCCGCTCCGTCACCCGCCTCTGCGACCCCTGCGCCGCGCAGAGGGGAGAAGTGCGCTGAGGAAGGCGTCAGGCGTCGACGGGGCCTGGCGCCGACGGGGAGTTCGCGGGGGGATCTTCGGGAGCCGCGGGCGCCTCCGCCGCCACCGCCTCCCCGGCCGGCGCCTCGAGCTTCGGGACCGCGTCGAGAGGCGCCATCTCCGGGAGGCTCTCCCCCTGGGGGGCGGCGTCGAGCTCCTCGAGCTTCCGGGCGGTGACCATGAGCCGCGTCTCCATGGACCGCATCGCCCGGTTGTAGGAGCCCACGGCCCCGTCGAGCCCCTTCCCGACCTCCTGGAAGTAGCCCGCCACCACCTGGAGCCGCGCGTAGAGGAGCCGCCCGAGCTCGTGGATCCGCTGCGCGTTCTCGGCGATGCGCTCCTGCTGCCACCCGTAGGCCACCGCCCGCAGCAGCGCGATGAGCGTCGTCGGGCTCGCGGGGATCACCCGCTGCTCCACGCCGAACTCGATGAGCGAGGGGTCCTTCTGGAGCGCCGCGCTGAAGAACGTCTCCCCGGGGAGGAACATCACCACGAACTCCGGGCTCGCCTCGAACTGCTCCCAGTAGGCCTTCCCCGACAGCGCCCGCATGTGCTCCCGCACCTGGCGCGCGTGGTCCGCGAGCCGCGCCTCGCGCCCCTCGTCGGTCTTCTCCTCGAGGGCCGCGAGGTAGGCCTCCAGCGGCGTCTTCGCGTCCACGACGACGTGCTTCCCGCCGGGGAGGTTCACCACGAGGTCGGGGCGCAACCGCCCCCCCTCGGCCTCGGTGCTCGGCTGCTCCACGAAGTCGCAGTGGTCGAGCATCCCCGCCATCTCCACGACCCGGCGGAGCTGGATCTCCCCCCACCGCCCGCGCACCTGCGGCGCGCGGAGCGCCCGGACGAGGTTCGCCGTCTCCGTGCGCAACTCCCCCTGCCCCGCGGCCAGCGCCTTCACCTGCTCCCGGAGCGCCCCGTAGGCCTCGGACCGGGCCTTCTCCACCCCCTGGATGGTGGTGTCCACGTTCTTCAGCGTCTCGCGGATGGGCTTGAGGGAATCCTCGATGGCGGCCTTGCGCGTCTCGATGTCCTTGAGGGCCGCCGCCTGCATCCCCTCGAAGCGGGTCCCGGCCAGCTCCAGGAAGGACTTCGTCGAGTTCCGGAGCGCCTCCGCGGAGAGGGCCTGGAAGGACTCCCGGAGCCGCTTCTCCATGTCCTCGAAGAGCCGGACCCTCTCCTCCATCCGCTCCCGCTCGCCGCGGAGCTGCTCCTCCAGGCGCGCCCCCCGCTCCGAGGCCTCCGCCGCGCGGGCCGTGGCCGCGGCCTCGGCGCGGCGCCCGCGGGCCTGGGCGAGGACCCACGCCACGGCGCCGCCGACGGCGGCGCCGGCGGCGACGCCGAGGGCGAGGGAGGTGCCGTCGAGGCCGGGGGCCGCCATCAGGCCTCCGCCGCCGGGGGTCCGTCCCCGGCGCGGGGGCCGAGCCCCCAGCGCTCGAGCTTGCGGTAGATGGTCGCGCGGCTGATGCCGAGGCGCGTCGCCGCCTCCTGCACGTTGCCCCGGGTCGCGTCGAGGGCGCGCAGCACGAGCCGGCGCTCCTCGTCGTCGAGGGGCAGGATCTCCTCGACCCGGGCGGGCCCGCGGGCGGCGGGAGGAGGGGGAGGAGGGGGTGCTGCGCCCGCGCCGCCCGCGGCCGCCGCGCCCGCGCCCCCCGCCCCCGGCCGGCTCTCCGCGAGGAGGTCGGGGAGGCTCCCGAGGGAGATGACGCCGCCGTCCTCCATGATCACCGCCCGCTCCACGACGTTCTCCAGCTCCCGCACGTTCCCCGGCCACGACCAGGCCTCGAGGGCGCGGCAGGCCTCCGGGGAGAACTCCGCGATCTGCCGCCGGTGGCGGACCGCGAACCGCTTCAGGAAGGCGTCGGCCATGAGGAGGACGTCCCCCTCCCGCTCCCGCAGGGGGGGCAGGCGCACGGGGAAGACGGAGAGCCGGTAGAAGAGGTCGTCCCGGAACTCCCCCGCCGCGATGGCGGCCTTGAGGTCCCGGTTCGTCGCCGCGATGACCCGCACGTCCACGGGGTGGCTCCCCGTCCCGCCGACCCTCTGCACGCGCCGCTCCTGCAGGACGCGCAGCAGCCGCACCTGGAGATCGAGGCGGAGTTCCCCCACCTCGTCGAGGAAGAGGGTCCCGCCGTCGGCCTCCTCGAAGCGCCCCCGCCGCGCCCCCGCGGCCCCCGTGAAGGAGCCCTTCTCGTGGCCGAAGAGCTCGCTCTCGATGAGCCCCTCGGGGATGGCCCCGCAGTTGATGGCGACGAAGGGGCCGGTCCGCCGCGCCCCCTCGGCGTGGACGGCCCGGGCCGCCACCTCCTTGCCGGTGCCGCTCTCCCCCTCGAGGAGCAGGCTCACGTCGCTGGCCGCCGCCCGCCGCAGGAGCTCCACGGCGCGGTCCATGGCGCGGGAGCGGCCGAGGATCTCCCCGAACCCCTCGCCCCGCCGCAGTTCCCGGGCCAGGGACTCCACCCGCTCCTGCAGGTGGCCCCGCGCGGCGGCGTTGCGGACGGAGGCCACGAGGCGGGTGCGCTCGAAGGGCTTCGGCACGTAGTCCACGGCCCCGAGCCGCATGCACTCCACGATGTCCTCCACGCCGGACTGCACCGTGAGGACCACCACGGGGGTCCCGGGCCGGAGCGCCTCGATGCGCGGGAGCAGCGCCCGCCCGGGGATGTCGGGGAGCAGCAGGTCGAGGACCACGGCGGAGGGGGCCTCCTCCTCCAGCAGGCGCAGCCCCTCGGCGCCGGAGGAGGCCTGGACCGTCACGATGCCCTCCAGGCCGAGCTCGTGGGCCACGAGGCGCAGCATCGCCGGGTCGTCGTCGATGAGAAGCACCCGTCCGGTCACGCGTCCCCCCTGATCCGCCGGGTCATGGTACCCGACGGGCCGCCGTCAGGCGGAAGGGAGGTCGTGGATGCCGATGAGACCGCCGGCGTGGCGGATGGCGCCGTCGAGCATCCCCACGATGACGCGGAGGGAGTCCGTCCGCCCCCGCTCCAGGTAGGTGTCCTCGGCCTCCCCCGCGTAGAGGGTGATGATGGGGAACCCGTAGGAGCCGCCGGTGCCGCGGAGATCGTGGGCGAGCTTCCGGAACCGCATGCCCGGCTCCCCCGCCGGCAGGTCCGCGGCCCCGTGGAGGAGGGTGGCCATCTCGCCGGCGTTCCGGTGGGCCTCGCGGACGAAGAGCCGGCGGAGCTCCTGGAACTCCGGATCTTCCTCGGGGCGGGAGAAGGGGGGGGAGTTCATGGCGCCGGCGGTCCTGTGCACGGCATGCATTCTGCATCAGGCCGGCGGGCCGGGGAAGGCGCATTCCCGCGGGAATCCGTGACCCTCCCGGGGGGGTGGGGCCGGCTCACGGCTCCACCGCGGCCCGCATCGCCCCCTCCACGTCGGCGTGCCGGAAGGGGTGGCCCGCCGCCAGCGCCGCCGCCGGCACGACGCGGTTGGAGGCGAGGAGGAGGCCGGCCATCTCGCCGAGGGCGAGGCGGAGGGCGAAGCGGGGCGCGGGGAGGAGGGTCGGGCGGTGGAGGACGCGGCCGAGGGCCCCCGTGAACTCCCGGTTGGTGCAGACGCCGGGGGCGGCCCCGTTGAGGGGGCCGCGGAGGGCGGGGTTCCCGGCGGCGAGCAGCATGAGGCCGACGTGGTCTTCCACGTGGATCCAGGGCATCCACTGCCTCCCGTCGCCGAGGCGGCCGCCGAGGCCGAGGCGGAAGGGGAGGAGCATCCGCGCGAGCGCGCCCCCCTTCCCGAGGACGAGGCCGGTGCGGAGAAGGACGACCCGGACGCCGAGGGGCTCCGCCTCGAGCGCCGCGGCCTCCCAGTCCCGGCAGACGGAGGCGAGGAAGCCGGTGCCCGGGGGCGCCGCCTCGTCGAGGATCTCGTCCCCCCGGTCGCCGTAGTAGCCGACGGCGGATCCGCTGACGAGGACCTTCGGCCGGACCTTGAGCCCGCGCATCCCCTCGACGAGGTTCCGGGTCCCCTTCACCCGGCTGTCCCGGATGCGCGCCTTCCTCTCCGGGGTCCAGCGGCCCCCCGCCACGGGCTCCCCCGCGAGGTGGAAGACCGTGTCCACCCCCTCGAATGCGGCCGCCGGGGGCGGCCCGCCCTCGGCCTCCCAGGGGAACGCCTCGACGCCGAGGGCGGCCGCCGCGCGGGCGGGATCGCGGCTGAGCACGCGGGGCCCCTCGAGGCGGCGCAGGAGCGCTCCGCCGAGGAAGCCCGTGGCGCCGGTCACCAGTGCCTTCATGGGGCGCGTCTCCTCCTCCGGCGGGGCACCCCCCGCCCCCCGGTCCCGGGGGTATCATCTTGACCTCCTCCCCGTCCCGATCCAACCCGGAGCCCCCTCCTTGCCCACCTCCCCGAAGTCCGGCGGCCGCGGAGAGCCCCTGCTGCGCGTCGGCATCTCCTCCTGCCTCCTCGGGGAGAGGGTCCGCTACGACGGCGGCCACCGGCGGGACGCCTGGCTGGCGGACCACCTCGGCCGCATCGCGGAGTTCGTGCCCGTCTGCCCCGAGGTGGAGCTGGGGCTCGGTGTCCCCCGCCCCACCATCCGGCTCGAAGACGACGGGCGGGGCGGCGTCCTCCTCGTGGAGCCCTCCTCCCGCGAGGACCTGACGGCGCGCATGGAGCGCTGGTCGGCGGGGCGGCTCGCCCTCCTCGAGAAGGCCGACCTCGACGGCTACGTGTTCAAGGGGAACTCCCCCTCCTGCGGACCGGGGGGGGTGGGCATCTGGACGGCGGAGGGGAGGCCGGCGGGGCGGGAGGGGCGAGGTCTCTTCGCAGCGGCGCTGCTGCGGCGGTTCCCGTTCCTCCCCGTGGAGGAGGAGGGGGGGCTTCAAGATCCGCTCCGACGGGAGAACTTCGTCCTGCGGCTCTACGCCTACCGCCGGGCGAAGGAGGGGGATACCGTACCCGACCCGATTCATCGGACTTCGGCACCTCCTCCGCCCCGATGAGTTGGGGCGGGGTCGGCGCTCCCCTACAATCCCCCGCCATGGACCCCTCCCCCTGGCAGGCCTGGCTCTCCGCGGGAGGCGCGCGGGCCCCCTTCGAGGAGCAGTGGCGCCGCTTCGAGGAGATGTCCGCGGCCCGGGACCCGGCCCTGGGTCCCCTCCCTTCCTGGCTCCCTGATCCCGCCGCCGCGGCGGCGACGAATCTCGCCCCGTTCATGAAGGAGTGCGGATTCACCGACGTCCCCTCCTTCCACGCCTGGACCGTGGCCGAGCCGGAACTGTTCTGGGGGAAGGCGCTCCGGCGGATCGGCGTCCGCTACCGCACGCCGCCGTCGCGGATCCTCGACCTCTCCGGCGGCGCCGAGCACCCGCGCTGGCTCCCCGGGGCACGGCTCAACGCGACGGACTCCTGCTTCCTCGGGCCGGAGGAGGCGCCGGCCCTCCTCCTCGGGCGCGAGGGGACGGAGGCGATCGTCGTCGTCTCCCGGGGGGAGCTTCTCGCGCTGGCCAACCGCTTCGCGCGGGGGCTCCTCGCCCGGGGCCTCGTGCCGGGGGACGCCGTCGCGCTCTACATGCCGCTCAACGTGGAGTGCGTGGCCGCCTACCTCGGCATCGTGCGGGCGGGGATGCGGGCGGTCTCCATCGCCGACTCCTTCCCGCCCGTGGAGATCGCCCGCCGGCTCGCCCTCGGGGAGGCCCGCGCGGTGGTCGCCGCCGACGGGTACCTCAGGGCGGGGAAGCGGGTGGACCTCTACGGGAAGGTGAGGGAGGCGGGGGCACCCATGGCCATCGTCACCGGCACCTCACCCGCGACAACCCTTCGCCCGGGCGACCTCCGCTTCGAGGAGTTCCTCGACGACTCCTCCGTCTTCGACGGTGTCGAGGGGGATCCCGACGCCGTGACCAACGTGCTCTTCTCCTCCGGCACCACGGGATCGCCGAAGGCGATCCCCTGGACCCATCTCACGCCCTTCAAGGCGGCGGTGGACGGGCACCTCCACCACGACATCCGGCCCGGCGACGTGGTGGCGTGGCCGACGAACATCGGCTGGATGATGGGGCCGTGGCTCGTCTACGCGTCGCTCGTGAACGGTGCGGCGATGGCCGTCTTCGAGGGGTCGCCGGGGGAGGCGGCCTCCTGCCGGTTCTTCGGGCGGGCGGGGGTGACGCTGCTCGGCGTGGTGCCGTCGCTGGTGCGGGCGTGGCGGGCGTCGGGGGCGGCGGCGGGGGCGGGGTGGACGGCGCTCCGGGCGTTCTCCTCGACCGGGGAGGCGAGTTCGCGGGAGGACTACCTCTGGCTGCAGTCGTTGGCGGGTTTCCGCGCTCCGGTGATCGAGTACTGCGGGGGGACGGAGATCGGGGGCGGCTACGTGACGGGGACGATGCTGCAGGCGGCGGCGCCGGCCTGCTTCACGACGGCGGCCTTCGGGGTGGACTTCCTCCTGCGGGACGGGGAGGGCAGGGTCCTTGAACGTGAGGGGGAAGGCGAAGTACTCATCAAGCCGCCGAGCCTCGGGCTCTCCCAGGTCCTCCTCAACGCCGACCACCACGCGGTGTACTACGAGGGTGTTCCGCCGGGGCCCCGCGGCGAAATCCTGCGGCGGCACGGGGACGCGATGGAGCGGCTGCCGGGGTGGTTCCTCCGGGCGCAGGGGCGGACCGACGACACGATGAAGCTCGGGGGGATCAAGGTCGGGGCGCTGGAGATCGAGCGGGTGGTGGCGGGGGATCCGCGGGTGGTGGAGGCGGCGGCGGTGTCGGTGCGTCTGCCGGGGGAGGGTGCGGAGCGGCTGGTGCTGTTCGTGGTGGCGCGGGGGGAGGTGGACCGGGCCGGGTTGGCGAAGGACCTTGGGCGGCTCATCCACGAGGGGTTGAATCCGCTGTTCAGGGTGCATGACCTGGTGCTCGTCGAGGCGCTGCCGCGGACGGCGTCGAACAAGCTGCTGCGGCGGGAGTTGCGGGCGAGGTACGGG
>CAYJMF010000144.1:0-8907 GCA_964370855.1 uncultured Planctomycetota bacterium
GGCGAGACCCTCCCTCCCGGGCGATGATGGTGCGCCCCCGCCCCCGCCGCCAATCTGGGTCGGGTTCAGTATGGCGGTCACGCGTCGAGCCAGGCCGCCTTCAGCAGGAACTCCTCCGTGCCGGCGATGGACCTCTCCAGCGGGAAGACGGTGCGCGCCCGCTCCCGCCCCGCGGCGCCCATGCGCGCCCGTGCGGCGTCGTCGAGGAGGAGGCCCGCCATGGCCGCCGCCAGGGCCGGCGCGTCGCCCCTCGGGACGAGGCGGCCCGTGACGCCGTTGACGACGAGGTCCCCCACGCTCCCGACCTCCGTGGCCGCCACCGCGCGCCCCGCGGCCATGGCCTCGAGGACCACGTAGGGGAGGCCCTCGTCGTCGGAGGAGAGGGCGAAGAGGTCCCCCGCGGCGAGCACCGGGGCGATGTCCGCGCGGAAGCCGGGGAAGGAGACCCGCCCCGCGACGCCGAGGGCCCGCGCCTTCGCCTCCAGCTCCTCCCGCAGGCTCCCGATGCCGACGACGGCGAGGCGGGCCGCGGGCACCCGGGGGAGGACCCGCGCGAAGGCGTCGAGGAGGAGGTCCATGCGCTTCTGCTCGTGCAGGCGCCCCATGGCCACCACGAGGGGCTCCCCCGGCGAGGCGCCGAGGGAGAGGCGCGCCTCCTCCCGGAGCGGGCCGGGCACCTCGTAGGCCGCGGGATCGACGCCCGAGGCGACCACCCCGATGCGCTCCCCGGGGACCCCCCCCACCGCGAGGATCCCCTGCTTCATCCGCGGGGTGAGGGTGAGCACCCGGTCGAGGAAGAGGGCGTAGGTGAGCCGGTACCGCAGCCCCCGCTTCACCTCCACGAGCCCCATGAAGGCGACCACGGGGACGCGCTTGAGGAACTTCGCCGCGAGGCCGGAGATCCGGATCCCCTTGTGGAGCTTCGTGAGGAGGACGTCCACCCGCTCCTCGCGGGCCCAGAAGGCGACGGCCCGGGCCTCGTTGAAGGGGAGGTCGCCCCGCATCTCCGTGGTCCGCGTGGGGATGCCCGCCTCGACGCAGCGCAGGGACCAGGCGGAGCCGGGCCTCCCCACGGAGAGGACGCGGTGGCCGCGGGCGCGGAGGCCGAGGGCCGCGTCCATGAACCAGCGCTCGGCCCCGCCCCATCCGTCCGTCCCCATGGGGTTGAGGATCATCACCGTCATGGGGCGAAGCGCGGGGCTCAAGGGGTCACCGGTCCTTGAGCCTCGGCTTCCCAGGCCGGGCGCGGGCCCGGTCCCGCAGGGCCTCCCAGAAGGCGTAGGGGATCCGGAGGCCCCCCTTCCCGGAGCCGACGTCGGTGTTGGCCTTGTTGTCCCCGTGGAAGTCGGAGCCGCCGGACTCGAGCAGCCCGCACCGCCGCGCGAGGCCGCGGTAGTGCTCCACGTCCCGGGAGGAGTGCTCCGTGTAGAGGGTCTCGATGCCGTCGAGGCCGGCGGCGGCCATCTCCACGAGCCAGGCCTCGTAGACGGCGGGGTCGTGGTGGGCGACGGTGTAGGGGTGGGCCAGGACGGCGGATCCGCCGGCGCCGTGGATGGCGTCGATGGCCTCGGGAAGGGGCAGGCGCTCCCGGTCGGCGTAGGCCTGCCGCCCCTTCCCGAGGAAGCGGTCGAAGGCCTCCTTGAAGTCCTTCACGACGCCCCGCTTCACGAGGACCCGCGCGAAGTGGGGGCGGCCGATGACGTCCCCCCCCGCCTCCGCCGCGACCTCCTCCATGGTGATCCCGTGGCCGAGGGCGACGAGCTTCCCGAGGATCTCCGCGTTGCGGGACTCCCGCCCGATCCGGACGAAGTCGAGGCGCCCGCCGAGCACGGCGTCGGCGGGATCCACGCCGAGCCCCACCATGTGGAAGGTCCCGGGGACGCCGTCCAGCGAGATCTCGCAGCCCGGGACGAGCTCCACGCCGAGGTGGCGGGCCTCGTCGGCGGCGTCGGGGATGCCGGCCAGGGTGTCGTGGTCGGTGAGGGCCACGGCGCGAAGCCCCGCCTGCTTCGCCAGGCGGACCACCTGCCTCGGGGAGGCGGTGCCGTCGGAGGCCGTCGAGTGGGTGTGGAGATCGCAGGTGTCCATGGCGGGCATTCTGCGGGGATCCCCCCCGGAACTCTAGGACTCGCCCCCGTAGATCGCCCGCGCGTGGGGCGTCTCCGCGACGGAGACCTCGCGGAGGCCCGGGAGCGAGGGGGCCAGCCGATCCCAGATCCACTTCGCCAGCAGCTCCGCCGTGGGGTTCGGGAGCCCCTCCACGTCGTTGAGGCAGCGGTGGTCGAGGGCGCGGACGACGGGCTCCGCCGCCCGGTCCACGTCGGCGAAGTCCATGACCCAGCCCGTGTCCTCCCCCACCCTCCCGCGGACGCGCACCTCCACCAGGTAGCCGTGGCCGTGCATCCGCGAGCACTTGTGATCCGGGGGGAGACGGGGCAGCCGGTGGGCGGCGTCGACGCGGTAGGTCCGGACGATGTCGGCGATCACGGCCTACGCGTACCCGAGGTCCTCGAGCCGCTTCCCGAGGCGGGCCTTCTCCTCGGGCGTGTACTCGTGGGCCTTCCCGCCGGCCGGGGGGATGAGGCCGAGCTCCTCGAGGCGGCGGAGGACCCGGCCGGCGCTCTCCAGCACCGTCTCCCGGTCGGTCTCGCAGACGACCTCCGGCTCCTCGGGCTCCTCGTAGGGATCGGACACGCCGGTGAAGTTCTTGATCTCCCCCGCCAGGGCCTTCTTGTAGAGGCCCTTGGGGTCCCGGTCGCTGAGGACGGGGATGGGGCACTTCGCGTAGACCTCGACGAAGGCGCCGTGCTCCGCCACTCCGGCCCGCACCTCGCGGCGGACGGTCCGGTAGGGGGAGATGGCGGCGCAGACGACGGCGACCCCGTGCTTCGTGAGGGTCGCGGCCACCCACCCGATGCGGCGGATGTTGACGTCCCGGTCCTCCTTGCTGAACCCGAGCCCCTTGCTGAGGTGGGTCCGCACGACGTCCCCGTCGAGGACCTCGTGGTCGACGCCGCGCCTGCCGAACTCCCGGACCAGCTCCGCCGTGATGGTGGACTTGCCCGCGCCGGAGAGCCCCGTGAACCAGATCGTGAACCCCTTCGCCATGGCCGGATCCTTCCTTTCCTTCGCCCTCGCCCCGCCTAGCCGATGACCCGGCCCCTCATCTCAGAGGGGACCGGCAG
The DNA here is from genome assembly GCA_964370855.1 of uncultured Planctomycetota bacterium. Lineage (GTDB taxonomy): Bacteria > Planctomycetota > JAJSAM01 > JAJSAM01 > JAKLKS01 > JAKLKS01. The sequence goes on from CAYJMF010000144.1 coordinate 3,186, forward strand.
GCCCATGAGGTGGAGCACCGTGGGCCCGACGTCGTAGATGGACATGTCCTCCATGCGACGGTTGGCCCCGGGGGTGCCGGGGCCGGCCATCACGAGGAACCCCTCCTCGTGGTGGTTGACGTCGTCGGGCCCGGTGTCGTTCTCCCGGACCGCCACCGCCCCCGTCCCGACGCTGCCGATGGAGCGCCAGCGGAGCTCCCCGAAGGAGACCACGAGGTCCGGGGGGAAGCCGTGGGTCGCGGCGTAGATGTCCTCGGGCCGCTGCACCACGGTGCCGATGGGCTTCCCCGACTCGTCGGGGATGGCGGCGAGGGCCCGGGCCAGCTCCGTCCGCGCGTCCTCGACCCCCTCCCTCGGGATGACCCCCTCCGGCTCCCGCCCCCTGACGTTGAGGAAGACGCGGCCGTAGTAGCCGCCCTCGCCCCAGGCGCGGGTCCTCGTCCAGTCCACCATGTCCGCGGAGAGCGGGGTCGGCTTCGCGGGCTTCGGCCCCTTCAGCACGAGCCAGCCGTTGTCGAGGAGCCACTCGTTGATGCAGACGCCCCCCATCATGGGCTGGCTCCCGTACTCCGAGAGGACCATCACCGTGGTGTCGTCGTCCACGAGCTTCAGGAGCTCGCCGATGCGGTGGTCGAGGAACTTGTAGTAGTCCCGGACTGCGGTGGCGTGGTGGTGCTTCGCCTGGTACCGCGGGTGGGTCTCGTCGAAGTACTTCCAGAAGCCGTGGTGGATGCGGTCCGGCCCCATCTCCACCATCATGAGGAAGTCCCACGCCCTGGTGGTGAGGATGTGCTCGGCGAGCTTGAACCGCTTGTCGGTCATGTCGTAGATCTGCTTCAGGATCGCGTCCTGGTCCCCGCCGCGGAACCCCTCGGCGTCGAGGATGTAGCGGCCGACGACGCGGTCGATCTCGTCCCGGAACTCCGGGGGCGAGGTGTAGACGGCCCCGGTGTCGGGGGTGAGGAAGCAGGAGACCTGCACCCCCGTGAGGGGGCGGGGAGGATAGGTCCCCGGGACGCCGATGGTGTGCACCTGCTTCCCGGCCTCGGAGAGGAGCTCGAAGGCCCGCTTCTCCCGCACCGCCGTGGAATCGGCGAAGGCCATGTCCCCGTAGACGCGGGAGCGGCGGTTGCGCAGGCCGTAGATGCCGAGCTCGCCGGGGTCCCTCGAGGCCATCATGCAGGACCAGGCGGGCACGGTGATGGGCGGGGTGATGGAGCGGAGGATCCCGTGGATGCCCCTCGCCGCGAGGCCCGAGAGGACGGGGAGCTCCGCCTTCCAGCGCTCGAAGACGAGGCGGGGGTCGGCGGCGTCGAGGCCGATGACGAGGAGCTTCCGCTTCCCGCGGCCGGCCTTCTCCCTCTGGAGGCGGGAGGCGCGCATCTCCGGGTGGTAGGCCTCGAGCAGGGTGCGGGCGACCTCGGGCCGGGTGAACTCCGTGGGGAGCATGCGCCCCTCGCGCAGGAGCTCCCGGACCTTGGTCCCGGAGAGGTTCATCCGGAGCGCCCTGTCGTGGACGCAGGTCTTGTCCGATGCCATGTGGCCGCAGCCGCGGCAGTAGAAGGTGTGGTCGAAGAAGACGGGCTGGATGCCGAGCTCGCCGGGGGCGAACTCGGAGAAGATCTTCTGCGCGTCGTAGGTGCCGTAGTAGTTCCCGACGCCGGCGTGGTCGCGGCCGACGATGAAGTGGGTGCAGCCGTAGTTGCGGCGCACGACGGCGTGGAAGATCGCCTCCCTCGGGCCGGCGTAGCGCATGGCCGCGGGGAACACGGCGAGCAGTGTCCGGTCCTCCGGGTAGTACTTCTCCAGCAGGACCTCGTAGCAGCGCATGCGGACGTCGGCGGGGATGTCGTCCCCCTTGGTCTCGCCGACGAGGGGGTGGAGGAGGAGGCCGTCCACCATCTCGAGGGCGCACTTCTGGAGGTACTCGTGGGCCCGGTGGACGGGGTTGCGGGTCTGGAAGGCGACGATGCGCTCCCAGCCCCGTTCCTTGAACATGGCCCGGGTCTGGGTCGGGGTGAAGCGGTACTCGCCGAACTCGGTGTGGATGTCCGAGGCGAGGACGAGGACCTCGCCGCCGAGGAGGACCTCCCCCTGGCGGAGCAGCGCCGCGACGCCGGGGTGGGCGGGGTCCGTGGTGCGGAAGACCTTCGTGGCCTCCTTCTCGCGGTCGTACTCGAACTTCTCGTCGAGGTGGAGGACGGCGACGTCGCGCCCCCTGAAGCGGAGCGCGAGATCCTGGCCCTCCTTCAGGGTCGCGGCCCTCTCCCGGGAGACGGAGAGGGTGATGGGGATGGAGAAGGGCTGGCCGTCGGCCATCCGCATGGTCTCGACCACGGACTCGTAGTCCTTCCGGCCCATGAACCCCCGGAGGGGGGTGAAGCCGCCGTTGCCGAGGAGCTCGAGGTCCGAGGCGGTGCGATCGTCCACCTCGATGAAGGGGAGCTTCGCGGCGTGGGCGGTCAGATCGGCGAGCCGGTCCGGGGAGGCGAGGCGCGGGTGGATCCCCGTGGGGGGAGTGGCGGTCATGTGCGGGGATTCCTCCGGGAGAGGGCTCGGGAAAGGGGCGTTTGTACACCCGGGGAGGCGGCGGGGCAAAGAGAGGGAGGGGGGAGGGTGTGCGCGTCCCCGTCGCTCTCAGCTCCGGTACAGCCCCGGGTCGATGCAGCCCTTCATGGCCTTCTCGTCGAGGATCCCGCCGAGGAACGCGTTCACCGACGCGATGACCGGGTCGGGATCCCGCAGGAGCTCGTTGTAGTTCGCCGCCACGTACGAGAAGCCCGGCTCCGCCGCCATCCAGGCCTCGAGGTCGGCGAGCTGCTTCAGGAACAGCGCCGCCGCCCGCTCGTCGCTGAGCGCCCCTCCCGGCCGCCCCCGCCGCTCGAGCATCTTCCGCTGCGACCGCATCACCTCGCCCATGTCGCGGCGCATGAGCACCACGCGGTAGCGGTGGGCGCCGCGGGGCAGGTTCCGCACGTGGACGTGCACCGCCTTCACGACCTTGCCCACGGCCCCCCCCACCCAGGAGGCGTCCTCCTTGAGGCGCTTCACCGCCTCGAGCTCGAAGTAGCCCTTCGGGTTGTCCTCGTCGGCGGAGCGCACGTCGTCCTTCACCGCCTCGAGCCCCCCCGCCGTGAGCATGCTCATCATGAGGGAGGTCCCGGAGCGGGGGACGCCGCTCACCACCGTGATCCAGTCGGGTCGGACGATGGCCATCAGATGTACCCCAGCCCCTCGAGGGTCTTGCGGAGCTCCTCCTCCTCGGCGGCGTCGAAGGCCCCGGCGGCGGCGGGGGCCGCGGCCTCCTCGGGGGCGGCGGTGACCACGGGGTTCGCCGCCGCCGCCGCCGGCTCCGCGAGGTCGGTCCGCACCCGCCCGTCGAGGCCGCCGGGCACCGGCGCCCCCAGGAGCCACAGCAGCGTCGGCATCACGTCCTCGATGCCCATGCCCTCGATCCGCGCCCCCCTCCGGATGCCCGGCCCGCGCACCGCCACGATGCCGTCCGGCGAGTGGCCGCCGCGCTCGTGGCGGTTGGCGCGGAGGAAGCGGCCGGGATCGAGGTCCCGGGAGATGGCCACGGCGTTCCCCTTCGAGCGGGTCACCACGTCCGGCGCCCAGTCCATCATCGGGCCGGCGTAGACCTCCTCCCGGCGGGCGACGAGGTCGAAGAGGGGCTCGGGGGAATCCGGGTAGGTGAGGGACTTGAGCCCGGCGATCACCTCGTCGCGCACCTTCTCGTACTCCGCCCCGGGCGCGACGATGCCGTGGGGCGCGCGGCCCCGGAGGTTCACCTGGATGCCGCCGGTCTCGATGGAGTAGAGGCTCGCCCTCGTCCGCGACGGGTCCACCTCCAGATCCCCGCCGAGGCCGACGAAGCCGCGGAGGCGATCCATGATCCCCCGCGCCGAGCCCTTCGGGGCGAGGAACTCCTCCACCTTGCGGATCTCCGCCGCGTCGGGCCCCTCGGGATGCGCCTCCCGGCGGCGCCGCGTCGACAGCAGCCCCTTCTCCCGGAGCCACCGGTTGGGGTGGAACTTCACGGGCACCGAGCGGAAGCCGTGGTCCGACATCAGGACGAAGACCGCCTCCGGCCCCGCCTCCGCCGCCAGCTCCCCCACGTAGCGGTCGATGGCCCGGTAGTGCTCCCGCACCACGGTCTCCCGCTCGTGCCAGAACTGGTGCTTCACCCGATCCGTCGTCGTGAACACCCCCACGAAGAGGTCCCACCGCTCCCGGCGCATGAGGGTCTTCATCAGGGCCGCCCCGTGGAGCGCGAGGTCGGAGAGGTTGGAGCGCAGCGCCGGGAGGTTCTCGAGGAGGGAGGGGTCGTACTCGAGCCGGTAGTTGGGGAACTCCGCGAGGATGGCGGCGCCGAGCTCCGGGGGGTGGGTGAAGGTCTTCCCCTCGGGGGTCAGCATCCCGGTCACGAGGATCCCGTCGAAGGCCGTGGGCGGCCAGGAGATGGGGACGTTGAGGACGACGCTCCTCCGCCCCGCGGCGGAGGCCGACTCCCAGAGCTTCCTGCCGCGGATGAGGTCGGCCCGGGCCAGCGTCGGGAGGCCCGAGCGGGGGTTCTCCATGATGAAGTCGAAGAGCCCGTGGCGCTCCGGGCGGAGTCCCGTCATGAAGGTCGCCCAGGCCGGCGCCGACACCGGGGGGAGGGTGGAGGCCAGCACGCCCGACGCCCCCTCCTCGACGAGGGCCCCGATACGGGGCAGATCGCCGGCCCGGATCCAGGGCTCCATGAAGCCCCAGTCCGCGGCATCGAGACCGATGACGACCACCTTCGGCGCGATCAAGTTCCCCTCCGGGGGAGACGGTCCGGGGGATCGGGAAAACCTGTCCCGCCGGGACCCGGATCCTCAGGATGAGCGCCCGTGATTCTCACGAAAAAGTTCGTGTTCATCCATCTTCGGAAGACCGGGGGGACCTTCGTCTCCACGGTGATGGGCAGGGTCTACCGCGAGCGGGGCTGGTGGCCGCGGGTCCGCAACCGCCTCTCCGGGAAGCGGTTCCTCAGCGTGAACCAGCACGGGACCTGCGCCGAGATCCCCCCCTCCCACCGGGGACTCCCGATCCTCTCCTCCGTCCGCAACCCCTTCGACCGCCTCGTCTCCATGTACCACTTCAAGGGGTGGCAGCGGAACCCCGAACAGTGGTTCGCCGACCACGCCGCCCTGGCGAAGCGGTTCCCCTCCTTCCCCGACCTCACCTTCGAGGAGTTCGCCGACGCCGCCACGGAGACCTTCAAGGGGCTCGACGATTCCTCCGTCCCGCCGGCGGACCGGCTCGGCTGCCAGTCCGAGGAGCTGGTGCGCTACTTCTGGCGGGAGCCGGCGCGGGTCTTCCCGACCATCGACGACGCCTACATCGCGGAGCGGCGCTTCGAGCGGGACATGCACCCGGTGCGCTGGATCCGGATGGAGAACCTCAACGGGGACGTGCACGACGCCCTGCGCGGGTTCGGAGAGCCCGCGGAGAGGATCGCCTTCATCCTCGAGGAGGGGCGCATCCTCCCGGCGCAGTCGGCGAAGGCCCCCCGCAGGGACCGGGACTGGAGGAGCGCCTACACCCCGGAGCTCCTCGCCCGGATACGCCGGAGGGAGCGGCTTCTGCTGGCGCTCTTCCCGGAATATGACGTGGGGGGGGGGGGCGCCCCCCCCCCCAAAAAAAAATTTATTTTTAAATTAAACCGGCCGCCGGGGGGCCCCCGGGGGGGGGG
>CAYJMF010000144.1:8917-10504 GCA_964370855.1 uncultured Planctomycetota bacterium
CCCGGCCCCGGGACTCCCGCCCCCCCAACCCCCCGTAGCTCCGCCCCCGGATCCGCCGGCGGGCGCGGCTTCTGCGGGCGCCCTTCCCGTAATTTGACGGGGGGGGCGTCCCGCCCCCCACGTCATAGTATCATTGTATGATACTATGACCCGTGCGCCCGGTGACCCGCGGGGCGGGAGCCCCGCGGGAGCATCCCCTCCAGGGGGCAGCCGGGGCAGCGGGGGGACGGGCGGCAGTGGTCCTTGCCCACGGTGACGATCTCGGCGTGGAACTGGTTGAAGAGGGCGGGATCGCGGGGGAGGCTGCCCTCGACGAGGGCGCGGAGTTCCTCGTACCCGGCTCTCGCGTCGGCCCAGCCGTGGCGGCCGAGGACTCTCCGGGCGTAGGCGTCCACGGGGAAGACGGGGCGGCCTCCGGCGTAGAGGAGGAGGGAGTCCGCGGTCTCGGGGCCGACGCCGTGCACCGAGAGGAGGTCCTCCCGCAAGGCCCCCGTCTCCCCCCGCAGCGCCGCCGCCGGGTCCCCGTCCCCCCTCTCCACGACCCACCGGAGCAGGGCCCGCAGGCGGCGGGCCTTGACGCGGTGGAAGCCGGCGGGGCGGATGAGGGCGGAGAGGGCCTCCTCCGGGAGGGCGAGCATCGCCCGCGCCTCCCCGAGGACGCCGGCGGCGCGGAGGTTGCCGAGGGCCGCCTCCACGTTCCTCCATGCCGCGTTCTGGACGAGGATCGCCCCGACGAAGATCTCGAGGACGGTCTCCGCGGGCCACCAGCGGAGGGGCCCGTGGCGGCGGAGCAGGCGGCGGTGGGCCTCCCCGAGGGGAGGCCTACCGGACCTCGAACTCCGGGGACGGCCCGAAGTCACGGAACTGGGATTCGATCATGAAGCCGATCCGCTCGGCGTCCTCGTCGTCGCTCCCCTCCTTGCGCCAGTCGGCGCGGGAGGGGTTGAGGGGATCGTCCATGTCGGCGTTCCGCTGCACCACCGTCGCCACGGCCACCTTCCACCCCTCCTTGATCCCCTCCGCCTCGCGGAACTCCACGAAGCGGCGGCGGCGCTTGCCGGAGTTCTTCACGTACCCGAGATCGAGCTTCCAGTTGGTGACCACGCGGCGGCGCTTGAGGCTCGTGGCGTCGTCGTCGATGCGGTACTCCCCCTTGCAGACCTGGACCTTGGCCACCTCCCAGAGGAGGTCGAAGTCCCGGCAGACGAAGGTCCCGCTCTCCACGAAGCTCTCCGGGGAGGGCATCTCCGGGGCGGAGAAGCCGTAGTCGTCGGGGCTGTCGGTCATGCAGCCGGGGGCGGCGAGGAGGAGGGCGGCGAGGAGGAGGGGAAGAGGCTTCATGATCGCTCCGATCGGGGTGGGGGGCCGGGTGGATCGTGGCGGTACGGGTGCCGGGGGGGAAGGAAATGGACCGGGGGAGGGGGGGAGGTTCGCGATTCCGCGGCGCGTCACCGCTCTCCCGAGGCGGTTCCGCAGCGCCTCCGGCGCCGCGGTGGCGCCCGTTTCGATCGGGTCCGGTCCGGAGAGGATCGGACCGGACCCTCTCGAAACGGGCGCGTTGGACGTCAACGGCGGGAGGAGGGGGGG
>CAYJMF010000145.1:0-10466 GCA_964370855.1 uncultured Planctomycetota bacterium
AGCCCACCACCTCGCGTTCGGGATCTCCTCCTTCGCCTTCGCCTCCTGCGCCCTGAGGTCGATCCCGAGTACCCCTGCCAGCCACTTCCCCTCCTCAATGGCCTTGGCGACGGACGCGTCATCGAAGGACCGGAGCCCCTCGACCACGGGCTTCCGGACCCGCTCCCAGGCCTCGGCCGCCCACTCCTTCCCCTCCAGCGCGTACCGGGTCTTCTTGGCCTTGAGGGTCCCGGAGTCCACTGCGCCTTGGACCCGGTAGGACAGGGCGAGTCCCATGACGACCTTCAGGTCGGGGGCGGAGAGGTCCTCGATGGCCTCGCGCAGGAGTTCGAGGACCCGGGCGGTCCTGCGCTTAGCGTAGCGGGCCTTGGATGCCTCCAACCGCTCCTTCGGGTTCAGGTCCGCGGTCTTGGCCCTCTTCCCCTTCCCGGGGCCCTGGGAGGCCCGTGGAGGCTGGATCCAGACCTTGGTGACCTTGCCGTCGGCGGTGACCTTGGCGGCGAGGACGGCCCCCTTGGCGCCCTTCTTCGAGGTCTCCACGGTCCAAGCGTCGAGGACCTTCTGGTCCTTGAGCGCCGGGAGGTGTCTGGCGTCCACGTCGGCGGCGACAAGGATGAGATCGGGGTGGTCCTTCCGGAGGCCGGCGAGGACCGAGGCCAGGTGGGCGTCGGCCTTGGCCTTCCAGCAGAGGGCGTCCCTGCAGGTTGCACGCCGCACGTCCTGCTCTTCGCCGTCGGAGAACAGCCCGGGGGTGGCCATGGACTGTTTCGGGCAGGTGGAACAGGCCCCGGCTTTGGGGTGGATCGTGGGGTCGTCCAGCTTCCAGGGCGCCCGTCCGAGGGTCCGCAGGTACCGGGAGATGATGCCATGGAGCTGTCTCGGGTCCCGGACCCAGGAGACCTTCTCCACTTCGGCGTCCTGGACTTCGGGGGAGAGCCGAGCCCAGTCCTCGAGCCAGAAGACGGGCCAGCCTGCCTTCTGGAGGACTTCACGGGACTTCCGGGTCAGGGTCCGAAGGTTGGCCCGCTGGGCAACCCACCTGGGGGACTTCCCGAGGAGGTCGGCCACGGACCGAAGGGTGTGCCCCTCCTTGCTGAGAAGGGCGTCCACGGCCTTCGCCTCCATGAACGGGTCGGGATCCGTGCGGACCCGGTTGTCGGAGAGCATGAGGGCGAGGGCCTCGTCGTCATCGAGGTCTTCCACGAGGCAGGGGACATCACGGCCGAGGAGCTTGCCGACGAAGGCCCGGCGGTGGCCGATGACGACCTGGTAGGTCGTGGATCCGTTCTCGCCGACGGGGCGGACCACGCATGGCTGTTGCTGGCCATGGGCTTCGATGGAGGCACGGAGCTCGGCGACCTCGGCTTCCGTGAGGCGGGGGCGAGGGTTCTGCGGGTGGGACGTGAGGACGGACGGGGAGAGGCTGATCACGTTGGGCATGGCGATCTCCTTGCGGCTTCCGCCGCGAAGTGGGAGCGTGGGTTGTAGCGAGGAGGTTCAGGTTCGCGGCCCGGGCCACCCGCCGGGGGCGGGCGGGGGATGACGCCGGGGGGAGGCCTACTCTGCCGTCCTGTCGGATACCCGACGGGACTCGCCCGAGTGTCGTGGTGTGTGGCTCTGGAATATTTACAGGACGGACGCGTCCGTCGAGTAGTGTCCTCCCTCCATGAGCACCGCCATGAAAGGGAAGCGCGGCCGCCCACCCGACGAGGGGCTGCGGGTCGCCCGCCGCGAGCAGATCCTCGCGACTGCCGCCGGGGTCTTCGCCGACCGCGGATTCGCCGGCACGGACGTCGAGGAGATCGCGGGGTCGGCCGGCATCGGCAAGGGGACCGTCTACCGGTATTTCCCCACGAAGGAGCGGCTCTTCCTCGCGACGGTGGACCGGAGCATGCGACTTCTCGGCGAGCGGGTCGAGGCGGAGGCGGCGGGAGCCTCGGGCCCCCTCGACCGCATCCGCCGGGGCGTCATGGGCTACCTGGCGTTCTTCGACGAGCGCCCCGGGACCATCGAGCTGTTCATCCAGGAGCGCGCGAGCTTCCGCGACCGCAAGCAGTCCACGTACTCCGTCCACCGGATCGCGCGAAGCGGCCCCTGGAAGGACCTGCTCCGGGGCCTCATCGCCGAGGGGGTGGTGCGGAACCTCCCTGTGGACGCCATCGCCGACACAATCAACGACCTCCTCTACGGGACCATCTTCACGAACCACCTCGAGGGAGGCCGCCGGTCGTTCGAGAAGCAGGCGAGTGTCGTGCTCGACATCCTGTTCCACGGGATCCTCGTCGAGGGAGGGCCGTCAGGGGGCCGCGGGGCCGGGGGGAAGAGGTGAGGGCCTGGTCTCTCCTCCTCCTCGGGGTCCTTCCCGCATGCGCGGGACCGGCATCGGGGCCGGCCGTCCGTTCGGCTCCTTCGCCAGGGGCAGCGGAGACCGAGCACGCCCCGGGCCTTCGGAAGCCGGAGGATCCGGCGGCCGCACCGGAGTCCCGGCCGCTCACTCTCGCGGACTGCGTCCGGAGGGCGCTGACCCGGAACCTCTCCATCCGACGGGCCGGCCTGAGAGTCCTCGTCGCCCGGGACCGCGTGGACGAGGCGTTCGCCGCCGTGCTGCCCCGTCTCTCCCTCGATGGGCGCTACGAGTCGCGGAGCAACGACAGGGGCATCGGCACCACCTCCGGGCCGACCGCGACCGTAGGCGACCGCGCGGTGACCACGGGGACCGCCTCCCTGATCGTCCCGATCTACGACTTCGGAGGGTCCTTCGCCCGGAAGGCGGCCGAAGAGGCCCGGGTGGAGGAGTCCATCCACGACGTCGAGGATGTCCGCCGGGAACTGGCGCTGTCCGTGACGCGGGCCTACTACCGGGTCCTCGAGGCCCAGCGCATCCTCGAGGTCGTCGAGGAGTCGCTGCGCACCCTCAGGGAGCAGGCAGCCTCGGCCCGGGACTTCCTCGCGGTGGGGCTGGTCGCCCGGAGCGACGTTCTGGGGGCGGAGGTGCAGCTCGCCCGGCGTGGCCAGGAGAGGATCGAGGCGGGGAACAACCTCCAGCTCGCCCGGGCCTCCCTGAACCGCCTCATGGGGGACGACGTGGAGGCCCCCGTGGATCTCTCGGACGTCCTGGAGGCGCCCCCCTGGGAGGGAGCGTTCCGGGCCGCCCTGGAGAGGGCACTGGCGCTCCGACCCGACCTCCGGTCCCTCGGTGATCGCATCGTGGCGAGCCGGGCCGAACTACGGGCGACGAAGGCGGAGTACGCCCCGGGGATCTTCGGTTTCGCGTCCTACAACACCTCGACCGACACCTTCCTCCTCCACCGCGACTGGCTCGCGGGAGGCGTGGGAGTGCGGTGGTCCATCTTCGACGGATGGGGGACGGACGCCCGCGTGCGGCGGGCCGAGAAGGGCATCGAGGACAGTCTGGACGCCCGGGAAGACCTCGCGGCGGACGTCGCCCTCGAAGTGAAGCAGGCCTACCTCGCGGTGCGGGAGGCGGAGGAGCGGATCCCGGTCTCGCGGAGCGGCGTCGCGCTCGCCGAGGAGAACCTCCGCTCGGTCCGCGACCAGTATCGGGAGGGGCTCGTGACCACGGCGGACGTGCTGGCGGAGGAGGAGCGCCGGGCGGCGGCGCGGTCGAGCTACGTCCGCTCCCTGTACGGGCAGCACGAGGCGTGCGCCCGGCTTCTTCACGCGATGGGCGGTCTTCCGCCGGGCGCGGATGCCGCAGGGAGGAGCGAGTGAGAGCAGAAACGGGACGGTCCCCTGCCGGGGTGTCCTCGCTGGCGATCCTCGCGGCGTTGGCCGCGGGGGCCTTGGCGGTCGGGGGCTGCGGACAGGGGTCCTCCGCCGGGACGCCTGGCTCTCCGGGGACGCCGGCGGCCCGGGGAGCCACGCCGGATGAGACCGTCTCCAGGTCGGCGGCCCCGCCGCGCACCGTCGCGGTCCGGCGCGGGTCCCTCCGGGAATCCGTGACCGGCTCGGGCACGTTCCGGTCGCGGCAGGTGTCCCGGCTCGGCGCCCGGGTCTCCGGCACGGTGCTGGAGGTCCTGGTCGACGTGGGGGACGCCGTCCGCAAGGGCCAGGTACTGGCGAAGATCGACCCGTCCTCCTTCGCGATCGACCTCGACCTCGCCCGGGCGAAGCGGGACGAGGCGCTCGCCGAGGCCCGCCAGGAGGAGAGCGCCGTCGCGATCGCGGAGGCGGAGGTGCGGGTCTCCGACGCGTCTCTCCAGGACGCCGAGCTCCTCCTCCAGAGGATGCGGAGCCTCTGGGAGAAGCCCTCGGGGGAGACCCCCTCCATCCCGAAGAGCCGGCTCGACGACGCCGAGTTCCGCCAGAAGGAGGCTGCGGCGCGCCGGGAAGCGGCGAGGGCGCGGGTTGCGGAGGCGAAGGCGAAGGGGACGTGGAAGCAGGCATCGGTCGGGGTGGCCGAGCAGGAGATCCGGCAGGCGGAGCGCGACCTGGCGGACACCGCCATCGGTGCGCCCTACGACGGGGTCGTCTCCCGGCGCCTCGTGGACCCCGGCGAGCAGGTCACGGCGACCCCCGTGACGCACCTCGTCGAGATCCAGGAGACCTCCACTCTGGAGCTCGAGTTCTCCCTCCCCCAGGTCCACCTCGCGTCTGTGCGGAAGGGCACGCGCGTGGAGTTCCGGGTCGACGGCGTCCCCTCGGCGCCGACGGAGGGGACGGTGGACATGGTCTACCCGGACCTGGACGAGGCGACCCGCTCCTTCCGCTGCCGGGTCCTCGTGCCCAACCGGGACGGGCTCCTCCGTCCGGGCCTCCTCGCCCACGTGAGCGCTCCCGTGCGCGAGGTCCCCGACGCCCTCCTCGTCCCGGCGGCGGCCCTGTTCCGCGGGAACGGCGGCTGGGCCGTCAAGGTGCTCGATGGTGGCACGGAGACGGTGAGGACGGTGGAGACGGGCGTCCGGGCCGAGGCCGAGGTCCAGGTCGTCTCGGGCGTGAAGGAAGGGGAGGCCGTCGTCCTTCCGGCGGCAACCACGGGGACGGACCGTTGATCCTCTCCGAGACCGCGATCCGGAGGCCGGTCCTCACGACGATGGCCATACTCGCCATCGTCGTCTTCGGCCTGGTCGCGTACCAGGACCTCGGCATCGACCTCTTTCCCCGGGTCGAGTTCCCCACGATCACCGTTCTCTCCGTCCTCCCTGGGGCCGATCCCGGGACCGTCGAGACCACGGTCACCGACCCCATCGAGGAGGCGGTCGCCACCATCAGCGCCATCAAGAACCTCCGCTCCACGAGCACGGAGGGAGTCTCGCAGGTCGTCATCGAGTTCGAACTGGAGAAGGGCGTGGACGTGGCCTACCAGGAGGTTCAGGCCAAGCTCGGGACCGTGCGCTCGGATCTGCCCGAGGACCTGGAGGACCCGGTCGTCGAGAAGTTCGACGTGGACTCCGCCCCCATCATGGCCCTCGTCGTGAGCGGCGACATGCCCATCCGCGACCTGACCCGCCTGGCGGACAAGACCGTCAAGGAGCGCCTCCAGCGCATCCGCAACGTGGGGCAGGTGAAGATCGTCGGCGGGCGAGACCGCCAGATCTGGGTCTGGCTCGACCGCCGGAAACTGGAGGGTTTCGGGCTCTCGGTCCAGGACGTGGAAGACGCGCTCCGGAGGGAGCACGTGGAGATCCCCGGAGGGCGGGTCGAGTCGGGCTCCGTCGAGTTCGTCGCCAAGACGAAGGCGGAGTTCGGCAGCGCCGAGGAACTCGGCTCGCTCGCGGTCGCCGACGTGGCCGGGAGCACCGTCCGCCTGCGCGACCTCGGCGAGGTGCAGGACGGGCTGGAGGAGGAGAGGAGCCTCGCGCGACTCGGGGGCCGGCGCGCGGTCTCCCTCCTCGTCCGGCGCCAGTCGGGGACCAACACCGTCGAGGTCGCCCGGGGGGTGAAGCAGGAGGTGGAGCGCCTGCAGGCAGAACTGGGTCCCAGCGGGATCCGGATGGAGATCGCCCAGGACCTCTCCCTCTTCATCGAGCACTCGGTGGCCGAGGTGAAGTTCCACCTCGCCTTCGGGGGCGGGCTGGCGATCCTCATCGTGTTCCTGTTCCTGCGGAGCTTCCGGAGCACCGTCATCAGCGGCCTGGTGCTCCCCGTCGCGGTGATCGGAACGTTCTCGCTCATGGGAGCCATGGGCTTCACCCAGAACATGATGACCCTGCTGGCGCTCTCCCTGGCCATCGGGCTCCTCGTCGACGACTCGATCGTGGTCCAGGAGAACACGATGCGGCACATCGAGGAGGGGATGCCCGCCCGCCAGGCTGCCTCCTTCGCGACCAACGAGATCGCCCTGGCCGTCCTCGCGACAACCCTCTCCGTCGTCGCCGTGTTCGTTCCCGTGGCGTTCATGAAAGGGATCATCGGGCGGTTCTTCTACCAGTTCGGGATGACCGTGACGTTCGCGGTCCTGATCTCGCTCTTCGTCTCCTTCACCCTCGACCCGATGCTCTCCTCAAGGGTCCTCCGGCGGCCGCAGGAGAACTGGCTGTTCGCCCTCTCGGAGAGAGTCTACCGAGCCATGGAGAGGGCCTACGGCGCCATCCTCGGCGCCGCACTGCGCCACCGGGCCCTCGTCGTCCTCGTGGCGGCGGCGTCGCTCATCGGCTCGGGGGTCATCGCGCGCCACCTCCGATCCGAGTTCATCCCGGTGGAGGACCAGAGCGAGTTCAACGTGAAGGTGAAGGGCCCACTCGGCGCGTCGCTCCGCTTCACGGACGACATCCTGGAGCGCATCCGCGCGAGGATCGAGGGGCAACCATGGGTCGACTACGTCTTCTCCACGATCGGCGCGGACGAACTCCAGCGCGTCAACGAGGGGACGCTCTACGTTCGGATGAAGGAGAAGGGGACGAGGGCGACGGGCCAGCTCGAGGCGATGACGTGGGCCCGGGGCCAGGTGGCCGACATCCGCGAGGCGAAGGTGAGCGTGGAGATCGTCCCGCGGATCTCGGGTGGAGGAAGGAAGTGGGCGGACGTGCAGATGGAGATCCGGGGATCCGACCTCGATGTCCTGAACGCGGCCGCCGGACGCGTGATGGGGAGGATGCGGGCCGCCGGCGGCTACGCGGACATCGACACCACCTTCGAGAAGGGCAAGCCCGAGGTGAACGTCTACCTCGACCGCGACCGGGCCTCGGACATGGGGGTGAGCGCCAGGGCCGTGGGCTCGGCCGTCAAGGCCCTCATCGGCGGCGACGACGTGGCGAAGTTCCGCGACCTCGGGGACCGCTACGACATCAGCGTCCGGCTCCAGGACCCGCAGCGGAGGAGCCCCGAGGACGTGGGCGCCCTCAGCGTGCGAGGCCGGGACGGAGGCCTCGTGCGGATCGAGAACGTCGCGACGGTCTCCACGGAGTCCGGACCGGTCCAGATCGACCGCTACAACCGATCGCGGCAGGTGACCGTGCTCGCCAACCTCATCCGGGAAGAGAAGGTCCTCGGGGAGGCCGTGACCGAGATGACGGGCTTCATGGGGGAGGCGGGACTGCCGTCCGGGTACACCTTCGGCTTCGCCGGGATGGCGGACACGATGAAGGAGTCCTTCGGATACCTCATGTTCGCCATGTACCTGGGGATCGCGATCGTCTACATGGTCCTCGCAGCCCAGTTCGAGAGTTTCGTCCATCCCTTCACGATCATGCTCTCGGTCCCTCTGTCGGTCATTGGTGCGTTGGGAGCGCTGGTCGGCACAGGGATGACCCTCAGCATCTACACGATGATCGGGATCATCATGCTGATGGGGCTCGTCACGAAGAACGGGATCCTCCTGGTGGACTTCACCAACACGCTCCGCCGGCGCGACGGCCTGGGCATGAAGGAGGCGCTCCTCAAGGCCGGCCCTGTCCGCCTTCGCCCCATTCTGATGACGACGGCCGCGATGGTGTTCGGGATGCTCCCCATCGCACTCGGAACCGGTGCCGGGTCGGAGTCCCGGGCTCCCATGGCCGTTGCGGTCATCGGAGGGCTCCTCGTCTCGACTCTTCTCACCCTGGTGGTCGTTCCCGTCGGCTACTCCCTGGTGGACGGGGCCGGGACGGTCCTCGGTCGATGGACAAGCGGGATCGCGGCCCGGCTCTCCGCCGAGGGGAGACCGCCGGACTCCGCCCTGGGGGAATGACCGAGGGAGTCCGTCTGCGGCGATCCGGACAGAGAAGGGAAATCCTCCGCGCCGCGAAGGAGTGTCTGGCCGCCCGGATCACACGGCTCGTGTCCCTGCGGTCGATTGCCGTGCGTGCAGGCGTGTCCCCCGCGATGGTCTTCCACTTCTTCCCCGACCGAGCGTCCCTCATCAGGCGCGTTGCCGCCGAGGCGATGGCCGACCTGGTCCCGGAACTCCCCGCCGTCCAGCCGGGATCCGAGGAGAAGGCCCTGCGCGTCTACGCCGCCGCCTGCCTGGAGTCCATCGCCCGCAAGGGGGAGTCCCTGAGGCTCGTCCTGCGGTACGCCCTCTCCCGGCGTGCCGGGGGCCGAGCGCGTTCGGCGCTGGTGCGAGGAGGCCCTTCCCGGCCCCCTGGAGAGGGTGATCCTCGCACCGATGCGGGAGCGGGGCGAAATTGGGGTGAAGCCTGACATGGCCGCGCGGGCCCTCGTGGCCCTCATGCTCGGCCACGGCGTTGACCGGGCCCTGTTCGCAGACGAAGACTCGAGGCAAGAGATCGACGCCTCCATCGACGAAGGGTTGGAGCATTTCCTGCGCGGCCTTCGGGCGGGTGGCCGCTCCGTCCGCTAGGATGGCCAGCCGTGATGGACGCGAAGGCGGCGCTTGACGACTCTCTCAGACCCATCCGCGACCTCTCGAAGGCGGACCCGTCCCTCGGACCATGGTCCGCCATCGTGGTGCAGCACCCGGATGGCACGCTCATGGTCCGCATCGTGCCCCGCTTCCGGGTCGAGCCTCCTTCCGACGCGCCCGTCGGGCCCTTCGAAGGGTGTTGCCCGGCCGCGGAGATGCACGCGCTCGGTCGCGGGATCGCGGCGTGGTTGCGCCGCCTGCGCTCCCTCGGTTTGCTTCCCCACGGTTCCTGGCCCGAGGTCATCCATCGTCTGGAAGGGCCGTCGCGGTGACACCGCAGCACGCGCTTCGTGAGCGGAGGGAGTCAGTCCGCATGCCGTACTCTCCCCGGGTTGGTTCGAAGGGTTGCCCTCGGGCCCCAAGCCCAACCCCGTGGTACCGTTCCCTCCCTCCCGTCCCCCAGGGGGCGGGAGCGCGCATGTCGGTTTTTCCGTAAGCACCGAATTTCGCGGAGCCTCAACCGCCAGAATGCTGATAAGGGCTGAGGGGGGGATCAGCGCAAGGCGGAGGGAGGCGTTGTCGAGCCAGGAGATCTTATCGGGCAGGTCGTCCCACCGGACGGCCCGGAGCACGGGGTTGTGCGCGCGGCGGGGGAAGGTGACGCGGATGTCCCGGCCGTCGCAGTGGACCTCGCCCTGGCCCTCGACGAAGTGTCGGTAGATGCGGGGGGCGTTGCAGTCCTCGAAGCCGCGAAGGCGCTGTGCGAGGAGGTAGTAGAGGGTGTCGGCCAGCACGGTGAGGAAGACGTCCATGTGGACCTTGACGAGGATGGGCGAGGAGAGGGCGTTGATGTGGAAGAACTTCACGGCCTCGGCGATGCCGTTCTCGACGTGCCAGCGCTCGGCGTAGGTGCCCACGAGCAGGGCGGGGTCGAAGTCGTTGGTGATGAGGAAGGTGGGCTTCTCGTGGCCGTTGCCGCGCATGATGAGCTGGCGCAGTTCGCCTGGGTAGCCGCGCAGGCGGACGCGGGACTCGAGGACCTGGGGGGTGGGGAACTTGCGCTTGGCGTGGGGCACGTGGATGCGTTGCCAGCCGTCGGTCAGGGCGGCCGTCTTCTTCAGCAAGGCGCGTCCGCGGCGGCGTAGCGTGAGGAACTTCACCCCTTGGGGGTTGAGCGCGGCGAGCTTGGGGTAGGTGGTGAACTGGGAGTCGAAGACGAGCTTGGGGACGACGCCCTTCTCGACGCGCTTCCAGAAGTCCACGAAGTCCAGGACCCCGTCGGCGGCCTCGGACCTCTGAATGTCGGCGTCGGTGTAGAGGACGAGGCGGGAGCGGGAGTCCTGGGCGAAGAGGGTGAGCGCGCTCTTGATGCGCTTGTTCTTGGCGCCCGCCCAGTGGGTCTCCAGGACGGACTCCTCGCCGTAGTGGGGGATGGCGTGGAAGTCGAGGTTGACGACGTCCTCGCGGTACAGGCGCAGCTCCGCTCTTTCTTCAGGAAGTCCGGGCTGGTGCTGTGAACGAGCCATTGTCTACGCGAAGGTCAATAGGGAAGGAAACGGTGCTTGACCTGGGAACGGGGCAAGGGGAAACTCCACGGTTGAAGGGCCGCTGAACACAGGCAGCGGTCCCCCTCGCAGGGGTGGTGATCCGCCCAGGCAGGGGGGACGGTCTGTGGTCAACGGCCCTTCTCGATTCCGGGGCGGGTTCGAGGCCCTCGGGGGGG
>CAYJMF010000146.1:0-10053 GCA_964370855.1 uncultured Planctomycetota bacterium
TGAGGAGCCACGTCCGCGAGAACCAGTTCCTGATCGTCCGTAACCTGATCTTCGAGGTGTGGCTGGGGGAACTGCGCGAGCGCAGCGCGAGCGTCTACGTGCCGGTGCCCGAGGGCTTCACGTTGATCGGGGTCTTTGTGAACAGCCAGGCCATCACTTGGGAGGTCGAGGCCATGCCGCACGGCGGGCGCGCCTGGCCGGTGGGCTCGCCGATCTTCCCAACCATCGACGTGGAGCGCGAACAGTACGTCTTCCGCGCGATCCTGACTGCGCCGTACGAGGAGGGCGAGGTGCTGGACCTCGGGTTCCACACCGAGTTCCCGACCGACGAGTACCGGCTGGGCCTCGAGGAGCCGCACGTCTCGTACGTCGCGCCCGAGGACGGCGCCGGCGGCGTGGTCCTGGCGGACGGCGGCATGAACCCCGGCATCAACAAC
This sequence comes from uncultured Planctomycetota bacterium, assembly GCA_964370855.1. Taxonomy (GTDB): domain Bacteria; phylum Planctomycetota; class JAJSAM01; order JAJSAM01; family JAKLKS01; genus JAKLKS01. Next base: position 438 of record CAYJMF010000146.1, read on the forward strand.
CGCCAGACGCACGCGTGGGTCGCGTTCTCCATCCCGCCGCACTCCAACGTGTCGGCGACCTTCCGGATGGGGCCGCCGCCGGTTCCACCGGCTCCACCGGTCGACTTGCGGACCTGGCTCGTCACCGGCGCGATCGTGCTGCTGGTCGCCGCCGCTGTCCTGCTCGGCGTCGCCCTCCGCGGCCGGCGCCGCGCGGCGGGCGTGGCGGAGGCGGTCGCGTCTCCGGCGTCGCATGCCGCGAAGCTCGCGGAACTGGATCGTCAACTCCGCGGTCGGGAGATCACCTCGGTCGAGTACGCGGCGCGCCGAGCGGTCCTGGAGCAGTCGGCACCTACCCCCGCCGCGCCGCCGATGGCCGCCGAAGGCGACCTCGTTGCGCGACTCGACGAGATCGCTCGGCGCCGCGGCGACGACGACGTCGCGACGCTTGCGCGCGTCGTGCGGGACCTCGTTCGGAAAGACCGGAGCGCGTGAGGGCGACGCGGCCGTGATCCGCGTCCGCTCGGTCTGGAAGCGCTACGGCTCGCGCGACGCGCTCGCTGGGGTGTCGCTCGACGTGCCGAAGGGAACCTGTTGCGCCGTCCTCGGTCCCAACGGCTCCGGCAAGACCACGCTCGTCCGTGTGCTCTCCACGCTGGCGCGGCCGAGCGAGGGCGAGGTGGAGGTCGCCGGTCTCGCCCTGCCACGGCATGCATCCGAGGTCCGCTCGCGGGTCGGCGTCGTGCTCGACCACTCGCTGCTCCCGCGCGACCTCGCGCTCGAAGAGGGGCTCCGCTACTACGCCGACCTCTACGGCCTGCGCGACGCCGGCCCTCGCATCGCGGCACTCGCCGAGCGCCTCGGGCTCACCTGGCGGCTCCGCGACCCCGTCCGCACGTTCTCCCGCGGCATGGCGCAGCGGGCGGCGCTGGTACGCGCGCTGCTGCACGATCCCGAGGTGTTGCTCCTCGACGAACCGTTCACCGGCCTCGATGCCGCCGCGTGCCGCGTGGTCGAGGACGTCGTGACGAGCGCGGTCGCCGAGGGCCGCACCGTGCTCCTCGTGACCCACGACCTCGACCGCGCCGCTGCGGTCGCCGGGTCGGCCGTGTTGCTGCGCGAGGGGCGCGTCGTCGCGGCGGGGGCGCCCCCCCCCCGGGGGCCCCCCCCCCCCGCCGCGGGGGGCCCCGCCGCCCCCCGCGGGGCCGGCCCCCGCCCCCGCCGCCGCTCCCGCCGCGGCCGCCGACCCCGCCCTCCTCGCCCGCGGGGACGCGCTCTACGCGAAGCACTGCACCGCCTGCCACGGCGCGGCGGGGGAGGGGAACGGATACCTCGCGGTCCACCTCCTGCCTCGCCCGCGGAACTTCGTCGCCGCGAGATACCGCATCACCTCGACGATGCAGAACCAGCCCACCGACGAGGACCTCCTCCGCACGGTGCGCCGCGGCTTCCCCGGCACCGCCATGCCCTCCTTCGCCCACCTCCCCGACGCCGACCTCGCCGCCCTCGTCGCGAAGGTCAAGTCCTTCGCCGCCCGGCCCATCGACACCGCCCTCGATCCCGCGGACCCGGAGCGGACCGGCCCCGTGTTGATCCCGCCGGAGCCGCCCGACGACGAGGTCGGCCGCCGACGCGGAGCGGAACTGTACGCCCTGGGCTGCGCCCCCTGCCACGGCGCCACCGGCCGCGGCGACGGACAGCAGGCGCAGTTCGACGAGATCGGCATGCCCACCTGGCCCCGCAACTTCGCCACCGGGGAGTGGAAGGGGGGGAGCGACGGGAAGGAGATCTTCCGCCGCGTCGTCGCCGGGCTCGCCGGGACGCCGATGCCCTCCTCGCAGTTCCGCGGCGACGACGCATGGCACATCGTCCACTGGGTGCGCGGGCAGGGCGATCTCGATGCCGAGGGACGGAACGAGCAGAAGAGGACTCTCCTCGCCGCCGCCCGCGTTCCCGGCGAGGCTCCCCTCGACCCCTCCGACCCGGCCTGGGCCGGCGCGAAGGAGGAGTGGATCGCGCTGATGCCCCTCTGGATGCGGAGGACCCCGCGCATCCAGGGACTCCGCGTCGCCGCCCTCACCGACGGGACCCGGGTAGCGGTGCGTCTCCGCTGGGAGGACGCGACCCGGGACGACACCACCTTCGGGCAGACCGACTTCCGGGACGGCGTCGCCCTCCAGGTCTCCGCCGACGCCGACCCGCCCCTCTTCTCCATGGGCGGCTCCGGCGAGCCGGGGAAGGGCGGGGCCGTGTCCATCTGGATGTGGAAGGCCGACCTCCAGCGGGACGTTGACGAGGGCGGGAAGCGGGACCTCGAGGAGCGCTTCCCGGACATGGCCGGCGACGGGTGGCCTTCGAAGTTCGATACGAAGGAGGGGGCCATCGTCCCGGCCCTCCCCCTCTCCGCCCACGATCCCCTCCTCCTCGCCGGGAAGGCCGCGGGCAACCCCGTGAGCGACCTCTCCGGCGGCGGGGGGGCCGAGAACCTCACGGCGAAGGGGGCCGGCACCGTCGGGTTCCGGAGCGGGGGGGCGGCCGTGGAGAGCCGGGGCGCCTGGAAGGACGGCGCGTGGACCGTCGTCCTCCGGAGGACGCTGGCCGACGACGGCGCGGGGGCCGTGGTCCTCCCCGCGGGAGGGACGGTCTCCGTCGCCTTCGCCCTCTGGAACGGTTCCGAGGGGGATCGCAACGGCGTGAAGTCGGCGACCATCTGGCACGGGCTTTCGCTCGGGGAGGCGGGGCGATGAGGGACGACGACGCCGTCGCGGCGGCCCGCGTGGATCGGCGCACGCTGCTGCGCAAGGGGGCTCTGGGCGCCGCGGGGACCGTGGCCGCGGTCTCCTTCCTCCGCATGCTCCAGGCGAAGGAGGACGTGCCCAACCCCCTCGAGGCCTACCCCGACCGCGGCTGGGAGAAGCTCTACCGGGACCAGTACCGCTACGACGGCTCCTTCTCCTGGGTCTGCTCCCCCAACGACACCCACGCCTGCCGCGTGAAGGCCTACACCCGCAACGGCGTCATCGTGCGCATGGGCTCCCAGTACGACTACCAGGACTACGGGGACATCTACGGGAACCACGCCACGCGGAACTGGAACCCCCGACAGTGCGCCAAGGGGTACACCTTCCACCGCGTCGTGTACGGGCCCTACCGCCTCAAGTACCCCGTCGTGCGGAGGGGCTGGAAGCGGTGGGCCGACGACGGGTTCCCGGTGCTGGACGACGCGCTCCGCGAGAAGTACCTCTTCTCCCGCCGCGGCGAGGACGTCTTCGAGCGGCTCCCCTGGAGCGACGCCTTCTCCTACATCGCGAAGGGGTTCCACGCCGTCGCCCGCACCTACAGCGGCGACGCGGGGCGGAAGCTCCTCCTCTCGCAGGGCTACGAGCCGGAGATGGTGGAGGCCATGAAGGGGGCGGGCACGCGGACCATGAAGTTCCGCGGCGGCATGGGCCTCCTCGGCGTCTTCGGGAAGTACGGGATGTACCGCCTCTCCAACACCACGGCCTTCCTCGACCGGAAGGTGCGGGGCGTGAAGGACGGGGACGCGCTGGCGGGGCGGAACTGGTCCAACTACACCTGGCACGGGGACCAGGCCCCGGGGCAGCCCTGGGTCCACGGGCTCCAGAACTCCGACTGCGACTTCAACGACCTGCGCTTCTCCAAGCTCATCGTCATGGACGGCAAGAACCTCGTCGAGAACAAGCTCACCGACTCCCACTGGTTCATCGAGTGCATGGAGCGGGGCGCGAAGATCGTCGTCATCGCCCCGGAGTACGGCGCCCCCTCGACGAAGGCCGACTACTGGATCCCCATCCGCCCCCAGACCGACGCCGCGCTCTGGCTCGGCGTCACGCGCATCATGATGGACAGGGGCTGGTACAGGCCGGACTTCGTCAAGGCCTTCACCGACTTCCCCCTCCTCGTGAGGAAGGACAACCTGAAGCGGCTGCGCGCCGCGGAGGTCGTGAAGGGGTACAGGAGCGACCTCTCCCCCGAGGGCCCGAGCATGAGCATCCAGGGCCTGAAGGAGGAGCAGCACGCGAGGCTCGGCGACTACGTCGTCATCGACGCCGCCACGGGGAAGCCCCGCCCCCTCACCCGGGACGACGTCGGCGCCCGCATGAAGGGGAAGGGCATCGACCCTGTCCTCGACTGGGAGGGGAAGGTCCTCCTCGCCGACGGCTCCGAGGTCGAGTGCGCGACCCTCTGGTCCCTCTACAAGGTCCACCTGAAGGACTACGACCTCGACACCGTCTGCGCCGTCACCCACGCGCCGCGGGACCTCGTCGAACGGCTCGCCTCGGACATCGCCACCATGGACCCCGTGGCCATCCACCAGGGCGAGGGGATCAACCACTGGTTCCACGCGACGGAGATGAACAGGGCCGCCCACCTCCCCCTCATGCTCACGGGGAACATCGGGAAGCCCGGCGCCGGCTGCCACGGCTGGGCGGGGAACTACAAGGCGGCCCTCTTCCAGGGATCGAAGTGGTCGGGACCGGGCTTCAAGGGCTGGGTCGCCGAGGACCCCTTCCACCCCGACCTCGACCCGGCGGCGGACGGGAAGGACGTGAAGGCCCACGCCCACACCCAGGACGAGGAGCCGGCCTACTGGGACCACGGGGACCGGCCTCTCGTGGTGGACACCCCGAAGTACGGCCGCAAGATGTTCACCGGCGACACCCACATGCCGACGCCCACGAAGTCCCTCATGTTCACCAACGTCAACCTCATCAACAACGCCAAGTGGGCCTACGGCGTCATCAAGAACGTCAACCCGAAGATCGACCTCATCGTCTCCGTGGACATCCAGATGACCGCCTCCATCGAGTACGCCGACTTCGGCCTGCCCGCCAACTCCTGGGTGGAGACCGAGGGCCTCGAGGTGACGGCCTCCTGCTCCAACCCCTTCCTCCAGATCTGGAAGGGGGGCGTGAAGCCGCTGTTCGACTCGAAGGACGACGTCGACATCCTCGCCGGGGTGGCGAAGGCCCTCGGGGAGGAGATCGGGGACCCGGGCCCCGCCGACTACTGGAAGTTCGTGCTGGAGGGGCGGCGCGAGATCTACATGCAGCGCCTCCTCGACTCCTGCACGACGACGCGGGGATACCGCCTCGACGACATCATGGCCGGGAAGTACGGGCCCCCGGGCGGCGCCCTCATGCTCTTCCGGACCTACCCCCGCATCCCCTTCTGGGAGCAGGTCCACGAGGACGAGCCCTTCCACACCGACACGGGCCGCCTCCACGCCTACTCCGACGTGCCCGAGGCCATCGCCTGCGGGGAGAACTTCATCGTCCACCGCGAGGGCCCCGAGGCGACCCCCTACCTCCCCAACGGCATCCTCTCCACGAACCCGCTCGTCCGCCCCGACGACAACGGGATCCCGCTCGACGCCGAGGACGCCGACGAGCGCACGGTGCGCAACGTGAAGCTCTCCTGGGCGGAGATGGAGAAGACGGAGAACTTCCTGAAGAAGCGGGGCTTCCGCTTCCACTGCCTCACCCCGAAGACCCGCCACCGCGTCCACTCCCAGTGGTCGAACATCGACTGGCACGCGGTCTGGGACAGCAACTTCGGCGATCCCATGCGGCCCGACCGCCGCTCGCCGGGGGTGGGAGAGCACCAGCTCCACATGAACCCCGAGGCGGCGAGGGATCTCGGCATCGACGAGGGGGACTACGTCTACGTGGACGCCAACCCCGCGGACCGGCCCTACGCGGGGGCCGACCCCGCGGACCCCTTCTACAAGGTCGCCCGGTGCATGCTGCGGGCGAAGTACAACCCCGCCTACCCCTACGACATCGTGATGATGAAGCACGCCCCCTACATCGCCACGGAGCGGAGCGTGAAGGCCCAGGCGACGCGCAAGGACGGCATGGCCCTGACGGACATGGGCTACCAGGCCAACCTCCGCTACGGCTCCCAGCAGAGCATCACGCGCAACTGGCACATGCCCATGCACCAGACCGACACCCTCTTCCACAAGAGCAAGGTCTTCATGAGCTTCCTCTTCGGCGGCGAGGCCGACAACCACGCCGTCAACACGGTGCCCAAGGAGACCCTCGTCCGTGTCGTCAAGGCCGAGGACGGCGGCCTCGGCGGGAAGGGGAAGTGGGCCGGCGGACTCTCGGGGCGCATGCCGCGGGCGGAGAGCGCCGACATGCTCCGCTACCTCGAGGGCGGCTTCGCGGAGGACGCGTAGCCGTGCCGCACGGGGAGCCCGACTCCACCGACCCCATGGCGCTCGTGGGGGTGGAGGTGCCCGCGGAGGCCGGCGCCGTGGAGCTGATGGTGACGGTGTACGCCGAGGAGTACGCCCGGCTCCGCTGGGGCCGGGACCGCATCCTCGCGGCCTTCCGGACGGAGCGGTACGCGTCGGCCCACGGGGCCTGGCTCCGCCTGGGCGAGGCCCGGGTGGTTGAACTCGTCGAGGAGGCGCTGGAGCGGTTCACCCCGCCCGCGCGAGGAGGCGACCATGCCTGAGGTCCGCAACTGGCAGCTCGGCCGCACGATGCACTACCCCTACGAGGAGCGCCGCCCGGAACGGCAGTTCGCCTTCGTCATCAACACCAACCGCTGCATCGGGTGCCAGACCTGCACCATGGCCTGCAAGTCCACGTGGACCTTCGGCAAGGGGCAGGAGCACATGTGGTGGACCAACGTGGAGAGCAAGCCCTACGGCGGCTACCCGCAGGGCTGGGACGTGAAACTCCTCTCCCTGCTCGGCCCCGGCACCTGGTCCGCCGAGGGGAAGGGGGAGAGGAACTCCCCCTGGGGGACCTTCGAGGGGGAGACCGTCTTCGAGGCCGCCCGCACCCGGCCCGCGGCGCCGGGGCAGTCGGTCCTCGGCTACCTCCCCACGGACGCCGAGTGGGCGGCCCCCAACATCAGCGAGGACACCCCCGTCGGCGGCAGGGGGGAACCGGGGAAGTACCACCCCACGGGGGAGAGCCTCCCGGTGCACAGGACCTGGTTCTTCTACCTCGCCCGCCTCTGCAACCACTGCTCCTACCCCGCCTGCCTCGCGGCCTGCCCGCGCAAGGCGATCTACAAGCGGCCCGAGGACGGCATCGTCCTCATCGACCAGTCGGAGTGCCGCGGCTACAGGAAGTGCGTGGAGGCCTGTCCCTACAAGAAGTCCCTCTACCGGCCGACGACGCGGGTCTCGGAGAAGTGCATCGGCTGCTACCCCCGCGTGGAGGGGAAGGACCCCGAGGGGGGAGGCGTCCCCCAGGAGACCCGCTGCATGGAGGCCTGCATCGGGCAGGTGCGCATGCAGGGCCTCGTGAAGACCTCCGCCGAGGGGGGATGGGCGGAGGATCCCCGGAGCCCGCTCTACCACCTGGTCCACGTGGCGAAGGTCGCCCTGCCCCTCTACCCGCAGTTCGGGACGGAGCCCAACGGCTACTACATCCCGCCCCGCTGGGTGCCGCGGCCCTACCTCCGGCAGATGTTCGGGCCCGGCGTGGACGAGGCCCTGGAGCGCTACGAGCACCCCGACCGCGACCTGCTGGCGGTGCTCCAGCTCTTCCGCCGGGACCACCGGATCATCGGCTCCTTCGAGAGGATCGACGGGCCGAAGGTCTACGAGCGGGAGATCCGGGGGAAGACCTGGGCCATGTACGACGACACCGTCGTCGCCTTCGGCCTGGACGGGAAGGAGCTCTTCCGGACGAAGGTGGAGGAGCCGATCTACGTGCGCGGGAAGCAGCACGCCAACAGCATCTGAGGGGACGGGAGAGAGGACGGCGGCCATGGCGCGGAAGGAAGACGGGGAGCCGGGGGCGGAGGCGCGGGCGCTCGGCGGCGCCTGGGCGCTGGTGGCGGCGGGGGTGCGGGAGCCCGACGACGGGGAGTTCCGCGCCGCCCTCCGGGAGGAGGGATTCCGCGGGGCGGCGGAGGAGCTCCTCGCCGCCCTGGAGCGGCGGGGCGGGGTCCGCCTCCTCGAACCCTGGCGCCGCCTAGCCGCGGCCCACGCCGACCGCCCGCGGGGGGAGCTCGTGGACGAGCGGATCCGGGTCTTCGGCCACGCCGTGCGCGGCCCCTGCCCCCCCTACGAGCTGGAGTACGGCACGGAGCACTTCCTCGGGAAGTCCCACCGCATGGGGGACGCGGCGGCCTTCTACCGCGCCTTCGGCGTGGAGCTGTCGGGGAGCGCGCGGGAGCGCCCCGACCACGCCGCGGTGGAGGCGGAGTTCCTCTCCCTCGTCTGCCTGAAGCGGGCCCTGGCGGAGGGGAGGGGCGAGGGGGAGCGGGCGGCGGTCTGCGCCGACGCGGAGCGGCTCTTCCTCGAGGAGCACCTCGGGCGGTTCCTCCCGGCCCTGGCGCGGCGGGTGGCGGAGCTGGAGCCCGGGGGGGCGCTGGACGCGGCCCTCGCGCTGGCGGCGGCCCTGGCCTCGGTGCACGCCGCCGCCGTGGGGGCGCGGCTCGGGAGCCCAGACCTCGAGCTGCGCGCCCTCGGCAGCCTCGAGGAGGAGACCGTGGTCTCCTGCTCCCCCTGCTCGGCTCCGGGGTCCGACGGCGGGTCCGGCGGCGGGTCCGACGCCGGGACGGAGGTCTGATGCGCATCGAGATCCACCCCCGGCTCGTGGAGGAATCGGTCTTCCTCGCCCTCCGCGCCGGGGAGGGGGGGCCGGCCGTCGCGGAGGCGGCGGCCTGGCTCCGCCGCGCGCTGGACCGCGGGTACCTGCTCCCGGCGGGGAGCTTCGCCCGGGAGCGCCGCTTCGAGCGGGCCCATGCGGCGGTCTTCGGGCGCCTCGGCCTCGCCTCCGCGCTCCGCCGGATCTGCGACGCCCACCCCGCCCTCGCCCTGGCCGAGGGGGGGGTGCGCCTCGGCCCGGCGCCGGGGCCGGGCAAGGAGGGCTTCGACCTCCACGAGAGGACGGAGCGGGACGGGAGCGCGGCCCGCACCGTCCTCGGGAGCCTCCTCCCGGAGAGCGCCGCGGACCCGGCCCGGGCGGCGCGGACGCTCCACCGGCAGGCGATGCAGGTGGCCGACCTGCTGGACCCCGCCTACGGCTGGCGGTCCGGGGACGCGGAGCCGACGCCGGCGGCGAGGGAGCGGGTCCGGGTGCGTTACGGCGCCCTCTGGGACGCATGGACCGACGGCCGGCTCCGCCGCCGCGGGCTCCCGGCGCCGGCGGGCCCGGAGGAGGGGCGGCGGGCCTTCGGGGAGGCCGTCGCGACGGTCCTCTCCCCGGCGGAGGCGGCGGCGGCCTTCGCGTTCCTCGACGGGGCGGGGGCCCTCGTCCACGGGGATCTCCTCGGCTGGGCGCGGGACCTCCGGACGCTTCCCGGCGCGGGGGGGAAGGCGGGGGCGCCCCGGCGGGAGGGGTTCCTCCCCGGCGCCTCCTGCCCGCTCTGCCGGTTCCCGACCCACGACTGGGTCGCCGACCCGGCGGCCCTCCCCGAGGGGGTCCTCGCCGCGGCCCGGGTTTCACGGCCCGGCTGGGTCCCGGCGGAGGGGCTCTGCGGGCAGTGCGCACTCCTGTACAGGGGGAGGCTCCCGGCGCGGGAGCGGGGGAAGTGTATCATAGTGTGATACTGTCACGAGGGGCGGGAGGAGAGGGAAGGGTTCGCCCGGGGGGGGGGGGGGGGGGGGGGGGGGGGGGGGGGGGGGGGGCGGGGGGGGGGG
>CAYJMF010000147.1:0-10031 GCA_964370855.1 uncultured Planctomycetota bacterium
CCCCTGCCCCGCGATCCCCTGCGCCGCCGCCAGCGCCCGGAGCCTTCCCCCCGGCCGCGCGAGGAGCCCGTCGAAGGTCCCCGACTCCACCAGCCTCCCCCCCTCGAGCACGTGCACGGCGTCGGCCTCCCGCACCGTGGAGAGGCGGTGGGCGACGACGAGCAGCGTCGCCCGCCCCCGGAGCCGGGCGAGGGCGGCGCGGATCCGGTCCTCGCTCTCGGAGTCGAGGCTGCTCGTGGCCTCGTCGAGGAGGAGGAGCGACGGCCGCCGCACCAGGGCCCGGGCGAGGGCGATGCGCTGGCGCTCGCCCCCGGAGAGGGTCGCGCCCCGGTCCCCCACCACGGTGTCCAGTCCCCGGGGCAGCCGCCCCACGAGCTCCCACGCGTCGGCGGCGCGCAGGGCCTCCTCGAGGTCCGCCTCCGTCGCGCCGGGGGCGGCCCAGAGGAGGTTCCCCCTCACGGTGTCGTGGAAGAGGAAGGGGTCCTGGGGGACCACGCCGAGCCCCGACTGCCACGAGGACCGCAGCGCGCCGGCGAGGGGGACCCCGTCGAGGAGGATCTCACCGCCCCCGGGTTCGAGGAGCCCCGCCGCGAGATCCACCAGCGTCGACTTCCCCGCGCCGGAGGGACCCACCACGGCCGTCGTCCGCCCCGCGGGGATGTCCAGGGTGACCCCCTCGAGGGCGGGGGGGCCGTCGGGGCCGTAGCGGAAGGAGACGTCGCGGAAAGCGAGTGCCGTCCGCAGGGGGGCCGGCGCCCCCCCCGCCGGGCGGGGCTCCGCCTCCGCCTCCGCCTCCTCCTCGAGCCGGGCCAGGGTCTCCCAGGCGGGGATCTCCGCGGCGAAGAGGTGGGCCTGCTGCTGCAGGGCGCCGACGCGGCGCATGAGCCGGGCGTAGAGGAACAGCAGGAGGACCAGGGAGCCCGCGGGGAGGGCGAAGACCTCCACCGAGATCCACACGAGGACGGCGAGGGCGGCGATGGTCCCCGCCTCGAACCAGGTCCGGCTCCGGGCGTGGGAGGACTGCAGCGCCCTCCCCCCCTCGGCCACCCGGTCGGAGAGCTCCCCGAACCGCGCCTCGCCCCGGGCCGCGTTCCCGAAGATGCGGTGGAGCCGGAGGGAGGCGAGCTGCTCCTCCATGGCGGAGTACCACGCCTCCATGGCAAGCCCCACCTCCTCCCCGCCGCGGCGGGCCCGGGAGAGCCGGCCCCGCATCGACCAGAGGACGAGGAGCCCGCAGGCGAGGGTGGCACCCGTGAGCGGGACGGAGACCCGCAGCGCGAGGGCGAGGTAGACGAGGGCGAGGGCCGCCCCGGCGGCCATCTCGACGAGGAAGTGGACGGCCGAGGCCACACGGTCCACCTCGAGGGTCAGGGCGTGGGCGACGGTGGAGGCCCTCCTCCTCGAGACGAAGCTCCACCGCGCGCCGCACACCGCGGCGAAGAGCCGCCGGCGGAGCGCCGTGGTGGTGCGCGCCTGGAGGCGGGCCGAGGCCCCCGCCTGGGCGGCGCCGACGAGGGCCACGCCCGTGGCCGCGGCCACGTACACCGCGAGCACGGAGGGCAGCGTCTTCGGGAGGCCCGCCGCCACGAGGACGCGGCCCACGGCCCGGGCCAGGGGATCGAGCCCCCCGGCGCCGAGGTCGAGCCCCGCGAGGGAGAGGAGGGGGACGAGGAGGAGGAGCCCCGTCGCCTCGAGGCCCGCCGAGGCCAGGGCCAGGAACCCCACGGCGGCGGCGGGACCGGGGACCTCGCTCCGGAGGAACCGGAGCAGCCCGGCCGTCGCTCCCCGCGGCCCCGCCGCCGGGGGGGGCGTCACGGCGCCACCGTCCGGGAGGCCCGGAAGAGGTGCTTCCAGGCGAGGCGGAGGGGCCGGAAGGGAACGAGGACGGGGACGGCCCAGCCGGGCACGGGCAGGGCCTCCCAGTCGGTCCGCCGGGGCACGAGGATGTTCGCGAGGAGCATGCGCCATCGATCGGTCCGCCGCTCGCGGAGCCCCATGGAGAAGACGAGGAGCCCCCACTCGCCGATCCCGGCCGGCGCCGACGGGTCGAGGGCGGGGTCGGAGAGGATCCGCCCGGCGATGCGGAGGGCCGCGGGATCCGAGGCCTCGGCCCCGAGGGCGGCCTGGGGAAGCGGACCCTCCAGGAGGGGGGCGGCGAGGGCGAGCCCCACGGCGAGCATGCGCCGGGTGCCCGCCCGGGCCGCCTCGGCGACGACCCGCTCCCCGTCCATGTCGGGGAAGCGGCGGAGGAGCCGGGCGATGTCCCCCATCCACACCCTGCGCCGCCAGGTGTCCTTGCAGGCGTGGACGCAGAGGTAGTGGAGGAGGTCCTCGGGGTGGAGGGTCCTCATGGCCCGCCCGGCGACGACGACCTTGACGGCCCTCCGCCGGAACCCGTCCTCGTCGAGGCGGCCGGGGAAGTCCGCCCGGGTGAGGCGGGTGTGCAGGTCCACGCTGAAGCCGTCCGGGGCGACGAGGGTCCTCGTCCCGTCGGCGGCGTCCTCGAGCCGCGCCAGCGCCCGGGGCTTCTCCGCGGGGGAGCCGTACCCGAGGGACCGGAGGACCGCCTCCGCGCGATCCCCCTCTGCGGGAGGGACGAGGATGTCGAGGTCCTCGTACTCCCGGGCCCAGGAGGGCTCGTAGAGGAGGGCGCCGAGGACCGGCCCCTTGAAGGCGAGGGCGTCGACCCCCGCCCCCGCGAGAGCGTCCATGGCCTCCTCCAGCAGCCGCTCCGCCTGCACGGCGAGGACCGCCGCGGTCCGGTTCCGCTCCCGCAGTGCCTCCCCGAGGGGGCCCGGCAGGCCAGGCTCCCCGGCGAGGAGGGAGTGGAGCAGGGGGCCGCACCCCTCCGACGCGGAGAGGCGGAGGAGGCGCTCCCCGTCGCCGCAGGCCCGCAGGAGCCCGGGGACCCGCTCCCTGAGCCCCGCTCCCCGGTCCGGACCGAGGGCGCAGCGGAGGAGTTCCACCTCGGGGGATCCGTGGAGGGGGGCGGCGGGCACCATGGAAGGGATGGTACCCGGTGCGGCCCGCCCCTTCACCGGCAGTCGCTCTCGATGGCGTCGAGGACCGAGGGCAGCAGGTCGAACCCGCGGGGCATCCGGAGCCGCCGGACCCGATCCAGCAGGTCGGGGCGGGAGAGGATCCCGAAGACCTCCGCCAGGCGGCCGCGGTCCTCGGGATCGAGCCGGTAGGAGTTGTCGAGGAGCTGGATCAGGGCGTCGGGCCCCGGGACCTCCCCGATGGAGAGGCTCCCGCCGGGGGCGTCGGGAAGGAGGTAGATGCGCCGCAGGGGGAGGCTCTCCCGGGGGACGGAGGCCCCCATGCCCGCCGCCTCGAACCGCCTCTTGCGCGTGTTGTGGGCCACGGCCGTCGAGGCGGGGGGGAATCCGAGGGCCTCGGCCTGCTCGGGATGGAGGCGCGCGTTGGGGTAGGCGGGGATCACGCGGAAGCCCCCGGGCGCGGGGTCGAGGACGGCGGTGTCGTCACCGAGGTAGCGGCCGGTCCTCTGTGCGAAGGCCGCGGCGAGGGTCGACTTCCCCACCCCCGAGTACCCGACGAACACCGCGGCCCCCGAGGGGACCGCCGCCGCGGACCCGTGGAAGACCAGCCGGCCCCGGTGGGCGAGGAGGCAGGGGAGGAGGTTGTCGAGGAGCATGTGGCGGACCGTCTCCGGGGGGACCCCCGGCACGGGGATGCAGGCGACCTGACGACCCTCCTCCCGGAGGTGGAAGTCGGCCACGCGATGGAAGCGCACGTCGAACCCCCCGGGGACCCGGCGGACGGAGGCCCAGGGGGCCGCGGGGTCGTCGTAGAGGAGGGGGAGGAAGCCCGGCGTCCCGGGCGGAGGGTCGGGAGGGGGCGCGGGGGGGGCCCAGCGGATCTCGAGATCGACGGGGCCTCCCCCGGTGGTCTCCAGTTCGGGGATCGGGGAGGCGCACGCGATCCGCAGGCCGAAGGCGAGGTGGAGGAGCGGCCCCTGCGTGGTTCCTTCCATGGTGGCACGCCCCTCGGCGCGCGGCCGGCGGGGACCCGTTGCCGCCACGTTCAGGATCCGGGGGCCGGAAGGCGGATCAGGCGGACGTCTGCATCATGGGCCCGGCGGGGCCATCGAGGGCTCCGTTGTTTCCGAGGGAAAAGGTGCGCCCCGGGATGCTCCCGAAGGAGACGAGGCGGGGCTCCCGGTAGGGCCGGCCCATGTCGGCGGGAGTCGGTTCCAGCACGTCCTTGCGAACACCATCGGAAATCGACGACATCCTCCACCTCCCGAGAGCCACCAACGCTAAGCCATATCCCAAGTACCCCGATCCTATAGAAGTCCGAGCCAACCCTCCAAGGATTCCGCCAGCAATCGCGCGTTCCCCGCGGGCGATCCCGGGGGGGCGCCGCCGGGGAAGGCACCGGGCCGGAGGATCCCCCGGCCCTCGAGGAGGGGGAACCGCCCCCCGGCCGCGGGTCCGTTCTCGGCGAGGAGGGGAGTCGCGTGCGGCTTCTCCTCCCGGACCGCCGTCTCCCGGGGAAGGAGCGGGGCCGCCGCCCGGAGGATCCTCTTCGTGGCCGTCCCGTCACAACGGAGGGAGGGGGGGGTCCGCAGGGCGAACTCCACGACGCGGCGGTGGAGGAGGGGGTGGCGCAGCTCCACCCCCGCGTCGAGGGCCGCCCGCTGCTGGGTCTCGCAGGAGGACTGCCACCACCCGTAGCAGGTCCTCGCCGCGAAGCGGGCCGAGGGCCCCACCCCGCCGAGGACCTCCCGGTCGGCGGCGAGGAGGCGCGCCGGGAGATCGAGGCGGCGCAGGAAGGCCGGCTCGAACCAGGGGTGCCTTTCCGGGGAGGCGGCTCGGCGGGCGAGGAGGGGGGAGAGGAGGCCGGGGAGGAGCGGCTGCAGGACGTGGCGGGCGAGGAGCGACGGAACGCCACGAGGGCCGCCGCCGGAGAGCCGGCGCATCCGCCGCAGGAGTTCGATCCAGCGGAACTCCGCCAGGCAGAGGAAAAGGTCCTCGCGGCGGCTCCCGAACCACTCGTCCCCCCCGTCCCCCGTGAGGAGGACCCGGTCCCCCGCGGCGGCGGCGAGGGCGCAGGTCCTCCGGTAGTTCCCGAGGAGGAAGTCCCCCCCGGGGAGCCCGCGACCGTCGGGAAGGGGGAACCCCGGTGGCGCCGGCGCCCGCTCCCAGGGGACGGGGTGGAACTCCAGCGCGTCGCCGGCGGAGACGCGGGCCGCGGGGCCCTCGTCGAAGGGCCGCCCCGGGAAGGTGATGGTCCAGGCCCGGAGCCTCCCCCCGCCAGGGCTCCCTCCCGCGGCCTCCGCCGCGAACCGCCCCACGGCCCCGGAATCCACGCCGCCGCTGAGGAGGATCCCCGCCCCCGCCCCGGTCCGGAGCATCCCCCCCACCGCGGTCCGGAGGAGCGCGCGGAACTCTTCCACCCACTCCCCCTCGGACCGGCCCCGGCTCCGCCCCTCGACCACGGGCCGCCACCAGCGGCGGGTCCGCACCACCCCGCCCTCGGCCTCCAGCAGGTGGCCCGGCGGGAGCCGGAGGATCCCCTCGTAGAGGGTCGCCCGCGGGTGCACCTCCTGCTCCGCCAGCCACTCCCCGAGGATCCCCTCGTCCGGGCCCCCCCGGAAGGCGGGGTCCTCCCGCAGGGCGAGGGGGGTGGACGCGAAGGAGAAGTGGGCGCCGTCGGACGCGTAGTAGAAGGGCCGGAGGCCCATGCAGTCCCGCGCGGCGAGGAGCCGCCGCCGCCGCGGGTCGAAGAGGACGAAGGCGTAGTCCCCGCAGAGCCGGTCGAGCACCGCCTCCCCGTCCGCGGCGAGGGCGGCGAGGAGGAGCGCCGCGTCGGTGCCGTCCCCGGCCGCTCCGCCCCCCTGCCGCAGCGACGCCGCCAATTCCTCCCGGTCGTCGATCCTCCCGTCGAGGAGGAGCACGAGCCCCGACGGCCCGTCGAGGAGAGGCTGCAGCCCCCGCTCCGGGCCCTCCGCCGCCGCGGATCCGATCCACCCGAGGGCCGCGGGACCCTCCCGGAAGGACGCCGCCCCTCCCTCCCCTCCCATGCGGGCCATCATCCTCTCGAGCAGCCCCCCGTCCGCCGGGGCGCCGTCGAACCGGAGGATCCCGCAGAGGCCGCTCACTCCCGGGACTCCCGGAGGACGGCCTCGACCACGGCGTCGAGCCCCTCCCCCCCGAGGGGGAAGGAGAGGGTGCGCACCCTCCGCAGGAGGGGGGACTCGGCCATGCGGAGGAAGTCCTCCCGCATCCGGCCGCGGTCCCCGGGGTCGAGGAAGAAGCCCCGTTCGAGGAGCGCCACGAAGGCCTCCCGCAGCGGGGTCGGGGTGATGGTCACCGCCGCGGCCCGTTGGCCGCCGGCGGGGGGGAGGAGGTGGATCCGGCGGAGCGGCCCCGCCTCGCGGGCGCCGGCGAAGGCGGCCCCGGGGAGCTCCAGCCGGACCTTGTCGGAGTAGTGGGCCACGACCTCCCGGGGCCGCGCGGTGGCCTCGGGCAGGGCGGGGGAATCGGGCCAGAGGCGCAGCCCGGGGTAGGCCGGGACGACCCGCACCTCCGCCCCGTCGGGTTCGAGGAGGAGGGCGTCGTCGCCGACGACGGGGAACCCCCGCGCGGAGAAGGCCGCGGCGAGGGTGGACTTGCCGGCCCCGGACTCCCCGAGGAAGGCGATGCAGCCCGAGGGGCCCTTCACGGCGGACCCGTGGAGGACGACGGACCCCCGGTGATCGAGGACGCAGGGGAGCACGGTGTCGAGGAAGAGGTGGCGCAGGGTCCCCTCGGGGACACCGGCGTGGGGCCGGCAGCGGACGACGGCCCCCCCCTCCTCGACGAGGAAGTCCGCCATCCCCGGGAACCGGAGGATCCGGGCCGCCCCCTCGCGGCGCCAGAGGACCCAGGGCGTCCCGTCCCCCTGGACGGAGAGGACGGTCCACCCTTCGTCCCCGGTCCCGCCCCCGCGGCCCGACTCCACGAGGAGCCGGAGGTCCGGCTCCGCCGCCTCCGCCGCCGCGGGCAGCTCCGGCATGGGCACGTCGCTGTCGAGGGTCAGTTCGAAGGCCCGGAAGAGGGGCACGGGATTCAATCCCCCGAGAACCGGCCGAGGATCTCCTGGACCAGCTCCTGGACGTCCCGGGGCCGGCGGAGGAGGCCGGGGAACTCCCAGGCGAGGGTCCCGCGCATCGCCTCCACGGTGGCGCCCGAGGCGCAGAGATCCAGGGCCCGCCGCATGGCCCGCCCCCGCTCCGTCAGCTTCGGAACGTGGTCCGGGGCAAGCCGGCGGAGGTCCGACGCCTCCACGAGGGCTCCCTGGAAATCCGAGTGATCGGAGCGGAAGCGGGGCTTCCCGTCCCCGGGCCCGCGGACCTCGACGCCCCAGGCCACCTGCTCCTCCACGGGATCGATGCGCAGTTCGGCGCGGACGATGTCGCCGGGCTCCACGGGGACGGGGGCGTCCACGGGGAGGAGGACCTGCATCCGGCGGCGGATGCGCAGGGGATCCAGGGGGGAGGAGGTGAGCTCCACGGAGGGGGACAGCCGGGCCCGGAACCAGCCGAGGATCCCGTGGAGGGTCCCCTTCCGCGCGACGGGAAGGTCCACCGCCCCCCGGAGCGGGCCCTCGGGCACCCGTCCCAGTTCCAGTTCGGCGACGGCGGCGGGGGGCCCGAGGAGGTCCCCCTCCTCCGCCTCCACGTGGAACCGCGCGCTGCGGGCGTGGTTCCATGCCTCCTCCAGGGCGTACCCCGCCGGCGCCCCCTTCCAGAGCCCCACGCGGTCCCAGACCAGGGCGTTCTCCACGGGGGCCACCTCGAAGGTGATGCTCCCGGGGACGAGGACGCCCCCGGGCACCAGGAACCGCTCCTTCGCGTCGGCGAGGGAATCGACGAGGCCCGCCCCGAGGGCGAAGGGGTTGAGCTGGTCGCACACGACGACGTCGAACTCCCGGGGCAGTTCGATCTCGCGGGACCAGCCCCGGACGACGGTGGCCCGGGAGGCGCACCCGTTGGCGTGGAGGAGCCTGCGGGCCACTCCCGCCATGGCGCTCCCGTCCACGGCCACCACCCGCCCGGCCCCCGCCTTCAGGGCGAGGAACCCGAGGATCCCCGTGCCCGCCCCGAGGTCGAGGACCGCCGCGCCGGGCCGGACGACCTCGCGGAGCGCCGCCGCGTAGGCGTCGAGCCGGGCCTTCGCCGCGAGGTACCCGTGGTGCTCCTCGATGATCGTGGCCGGGGTGAAGGGGAAGCCCAAGGTCCCTACTTGCGGTCCGGGAGCAGTTCGAGGAGCCCCTTGTCCCGGAGCTCGCCGGCGAGGGAGAGGAGGTCGGGCTCCGCCACCTCCCGCTTGACGTCGAACCCGGCGAGGACGGCCTCCAGGGCGCGGCGCAGGGTGCCCGGCTGCTGCAGGGCGGCCCAGATGCAGGTCCCCACGGGGTCCAGCCCGAAGTAGGTGCCGGTCTTGAGGTCCACGATGACCGCCTCCCCGTCGAGATTCCGGAAGAGGACGTCGGGCGCGTGGCGGACCACGGAGTCCAGGCTCAGGGCCTTCTGGGTCATGGCTCCTCCATGCTAGCGGGTCAGAGGGGAACGGCCGCGTAGTCCTCCCGGCCCCTGTCCCCCACCACGGTGCCGTCGGCGCACTCGATCCACGCGTGGGCGTCGAGATCCCCTCCCCCGTCCTTCGCGAGGCCGAGGCGGACGCCGCAGGGGACTCCCCTCCTCCCGAGGAGGATCCGGCCGGTCATCGCCCGCACGAGGCAGGTGGCCCCGGGGAGGAAGGTGGCCGCGGATCGGACCGCGCGATCCACCTCCGCCGGCGTCGAGGGGGCCGGGGGGGGGGCCGCCGGGGAGGAGGCGGCGCGCCGCTCCATCCACGCGCGGGCCTCCGGGAAGGGGCGGAGGGAGAGGCGGAGGCGGACGCGGAGCATCACCGAGAGGGCCTCCAGGCGGAGGCGGCGTTCGGGGGACGGGAGGGCGAGGAAGCGCCTGCAGCGGTTCATGGCTCGCGGGGATTGTCCCACGGGGATCCCCCCGGTCGGGGAGTTCCCGCGGCCCGGCGGGACCCTCCCTATCATCGGCCGCCCATGGAGCCGCGCCTGGTGATCTGGGACTGCGACGGGGTGCTCGTGGACAGCGAGCGGCCCGGGACCCGCGTGCTCGCCGAGTCCCTCTCCTCCGCGGGGCTTCCGATGACCGCGGAGGAGGCGGCGGCCCGGTTCAAGGGGGGCTCCATGCAGGCCGTGGTGGCGTGGGCCGAGGAGCGGCTGGGCCGGGCCCTCCCCGCGGGATTCCTCGAAGGGCACCGGGAGCGCTCCTTCCGGGCCTTCCGCGAGGAGGTGCGGGCGACGGAGGGGGTGGTGGAGGCGCTGGACCGCATCGCCCTCCCCGACTGCGTCGCCTCCGGGGGGCCGCCGGAGAAGATGCGGCTGACGCTCGGCGTGGCGGGGCTCCTCCCCCGCTTCGAGGGGCGGCTGTTCTCCTCCTACGAGGTGGGGTCCTGGAAGCCGGACCCGGGGCTCTTCCTCCACGCCGCGCGCGCCATGGGCGCGACGCCGGGGAGGTGCGCTGTGATCGAGGACAGCGTGCCCGGGGTGCGGGCCGCGGTGGCGGCGGGGATCCCGGTGTTCGGCTTCGCGGACCTCACGCCCGCGGAGGACCTCGCGGCGGCCGGTGCGCGACCCTTCCGGCGGATGGAGGAGCTGCCGGGGCTCCTCCTCGGGTCCTGAGGGGGATACGGTACCCGACCCGATTCATCGGGGTTGGGCGATGGGTTTTCGCCGGCCCCTCGCCGTCTCGTGCGGGTTCTCCCGGACCGATGGGGAGGAAGTGGATTCGAGATGTCCTGCGGCGCCGCGGGGAGATCCCAGGAATCGGGGCCCGGGGGAGGAGGGGGACGGCGGGCATCCTCCGGAATCCCGAGGCCTTCAAGGCACGAACCGTGCCCGCCGTCCCCCAGGATCCAATGCCCCGATCCCAGGGATTCCCCCGCTGCGCCGGAAGGCGAATCAACTCCCCGTCCTCTCCAACGGTCCCGGAATGGAGG
>CAYJMF010000148.1:0-9795 GCA_964370855.1 uncultured Planctomycetota bacterium
GGCCCGGACCCTCTCGAAACGGGCGCGTTGGACGTCAACGGCAGGAGAGGAGGAGGGGCAGGGGAGGAGAGGGGGAGGAGAGGGGGAGGAGAGGGGGAGGAGAGGCGAAGCGCAGGCCAGGAGTTCCGTACGGTTTCCCCTTTTCCAGTTTCCAATTGTGGGGGAGATGGGGAGCCAGGCGCCGTGATCCACCCATTCCCTTTCCCCGAGCATCGTCCGCCTCCCCCGCCTCCCCCCTGGTGCGAACCCGCCCCCCTCCCCCGACGAGCCACGGCCCCCACGGTGGGCCTCTCCTCTCCCAACACGCCCGGGAGTCCACCATCGGGGGGGGCGAAAGGTGAAGGGCGGAGCGAAACCTCCCCGCTCCCCCCCGATGGTGGACTCCCGGGCGAACCGGTCATGCCCGGTGTCCGCGAATCAGTCGAAGAGCGGATCGGAAAGAGAGGAACCCGAGAACGCCGGGAGAGGATCCGTGAAGGGGATGCAGGAAATGGAGCCCCCCGCCTACCGCCTCTCCTCCAGCACCCTCGCCACCACCGCGTCCGCCGTGATCCCCTCGGCCTCGGCCTCGAAGGAGAGGACCAGCCGGTGGCGGAGCACGGCCGCGGCGTGGCCACGGGCGTCCTCGAGGGAGGCGTTCCACCGGCCGTCCAGCAGGGCGGTCGCGCGGGCGAGGAGGGCGAGGGCCTGGGCGGCCCGGGGGCCGGCTCCCCAGCGGACGTACCGGTCCACGGCGGGAGGGGTGCCCGGGCGGCCGGGCTGGGTGGAGAGGGTGAGGTCCACGATCCAGCGGAGCACGGGGGCCGGGAGGTGGACGCGGCGGACGACCTTCCGGAGCTCCCGCACCCGGGCCTCGTCGAGGACCCGGTCGGGCACCGGGGCGGGGGCGCCCGTGGTGGACCTCACGATCTCCTCGAGGGTCTCGCGGTCCGGCGGATGGAGCACCAGCTTCACGAGGAAGCGGTCCAGCTCCGCCTCGGGGAGCGGGTAGGTGCCTTCCATCTCCACGGGGTTCTCCGTGGCGAGGACGAGGAAGGGATCGGGGAGCGCGTGGGTGGCTCCGCCCGTCGTCACGGCCCCCTCCTGCATGGCCTCCAGCAGGGCGGACTGGGTCTTCGGCGTGGCCCGGTTGATCTCGTCCACGAGGAGGAGGTTGGCGAAGACCGGCCCCCGCTGGAAACGGAGTTCGCGCCCGCCCCCCGGAGCGTCGAGGAGGACCGAGGTGCCGAGCACGTCCGCGGGGAGGAGGTCCGGGGTGCACTGCAC
The DNA here is from genome assembly GCA_964370855.1 of uncultured Planctomycetota bacterium. GTDB lineage: Bacteria > Planctomycetota > JAJSAM01 > JAJSAM01 > JAKLKS01 > JAKLKS01. The sequence goes on from CAYJMF010000148.1 coordinate 1,267, forward strand.
GCGGGAGAAGGAGAGGCCGAGGACCCGCGCCAGGGAGCGCACGAGGAGGGTCTTGCCGAGCCCCGGGACCCCCTCGAGGAGGACGTGGCCGCCGGAGAGGACGGAGGCGAGGACCCCGTCCACGACGGCGGGGGAGCCGAGGAAGGCGCGGCCGACCTCGTCCCGGACGGAGGCGGCGGCCCGCTGGAAGGCGGCGGCCTCGGCCTCGAGGCGATCCGCGTCCCCCGCCCCCTCGTCGCCGCCGGGCCGGAGGTCGCCGCCGCTCACGGGTAGATCTTGTAGAGCGTCCGGGCGAAGGGGATGGTCTCGCGGAGGTGGGGGACGCCGGCGATCCAGGCCGTGGCCCGCTCGATCCCCATGCCGAAGCCGGAGTGGGGGACCGAGCCGTACCGGCGGAGGTCGACGTACCACCGGAAGGACTCCGCGGGGAGCCCGTGCTCGGCGAGGCGCTTCTCGAGGAGCGCCCGGTCGTGGATGCGCTCGCTGCCCCCGATGATCTCCCCGTAGTCCGGCGCGAGGAGGTCGGCGCAGAGGGCGACTTCCGGGCGCCGCGGGTCGGGCTGCATGTAGAAGGCCTTCACCGCCGTCGGGTAGCGGGTGACGAACACCGGACGGTCGAACTGGCGGGAGAGGAAGACCTCGTGGGGGGCCCCGAGGTCCTCGCCCCACGCGAGGGGGGAGAGCGACTCCGCGGCCCCGGAGCCGGGAGCCGCGGGCTCCCCGGCCGCCTTCCCGGCGGCGGCGTTCACCATGGCGACGGCGTCGTCGTAGGGGAGCCGGGGGAACGGGGGGACGACCCTCTCCAGGGCGGCGATGTCGCGGCCGAGGGTGACGAGGTCGGCGCGGCGGCGATCGATCACGCGCCGAACGATGCCGGAGAAGTACCGCTCCTGGAGCGCGAGGTTGTCCTCGAAGGTCGCGAAGGCGACCTCGGGCTCGATCATCCAGAACTCCGTGAGGTGCCGGCGGGTCTTCGACTTCTCGGAACGGAAGGTGGGGCCGAAGCAGTAGACCTTGCCGAAGGCCATCATCCCCGACTCGACGTAGAGCTGTCCCGACTGGGCGAGGTACGCGGTGCCGAGGTCGAAGTACTTCGTCTCGAAGAGGTCCGAGGTGCCCTCGCAGGCGCAGGGCGTGAGGATGGGGGTGTCGTAGCGGATGAAGCCCTCGTCGTTGAGCCACTCCTGGGCCGCGGCCACGACCTCCGCGCGGATGCGCAGCAGCGCGTGCTGCTTCGCGGAGCGCACCCAGAGGTGGCGGTGCTCGACGAGGAACTCGGTGCCGTGGTCCTTGGGGGTGATCGGGTAGGGCTCGGCGGCGTGGACGACCCGGAGCGTCCTCATGCCGATCTCCACCCCGCCGGGGGCGCGCTCGTCCACGCGGACCGTGCCCTCCACGAGGACGGAGGACTCCTGGGGGACGCGATCGAGGAGATCGAAGATCTCGTCCCCGACCTCGGACTTCACGGCCACGCACTGGACGTCCCCGGTCCCGTCTCGAAGGACGAGGAACCCGATCTTCCCCTTGCGGCGCGTGGTGCGGATCCAGCCGCGGAGGAGGACCTCGCGCCCGGCGTGCTCCTTCAGTCGGTCGACGGTGCAGGGGTCGCTCATGGGAGGGGCCAGTATACAGGGCGGGGCCGCCTACCGCGCCCGGCGGAGGACCTCGCGGACGACCTCGCCGGCGTCGGCGCCCGGGCCGAGGTCGCGGGCGGCATCGACGGCGCGGGACTCGGCCTCCCTCCGGTCGAAACCGAGGGCCGCGAGCGCCAGCGCGGCGTCGGCGGCGGCCCCCGTGGCGGAGGGGGAGGAGGAGGGGGGGGGGCCCATCTTCCTCAGGGGCTCGGCCAGCTCGAGGAGGAGGCGCGCGGCCACCTTCTTCCCGACCCCCTTCACCCTCGTGACGGCGGCGGCGTCGCCGGCGAGGACGGCGGACCGGAAGGCGTCGAAGGGCAGGGCGGAGAGGACCGACAGCGCCAGCGCTGGCCCGACCCCGGACACGCTGTTGAGGAGCTCGAAGAACTCCCGCTCCTCCTCCGTCGCGAAGCCGTAGAGGGCCTCGCGGTCCTCCCGGAGGTGGTGGTGGAGGAAGAGCTTCACGGCCGCCCCCTCCTTCGGGGGCAGCCGCTCGAAGGTGGAGAGGGGGATGAGGAGGCGGTACCCGATCCCGCCGGCCTCCACGACCGCCCGGTCGGGGCGTCGGGCGACGAGGCGTCCGGAGAGGAACTCGTACATGGGGGGGGGGGGGGGGGGGGGGGGGCCCGGCCCTCCCCGGCGGCTCCGTCCCGGCGCTAGGCTTCCTCGGTGCGGAGCATGAGCCCGAACTCGGCGAGCTTCTGCCGGATCTCGTTCATCGACGTCTGGCCGAAGTTCTTGCAGGCCATGAGGTCCACCTCGGAGTGGAGGATGAGGTCCCCGATGGTCTGGACGCCGAGCGTCGCCATGCAGTTGCGGGAGCGTACGGAGAGCTCCAGCTCGGAGATGGACCGCTTGAGCATGGCGTCGCGGTCGTCCTGGGGCTTCTCCATGCCGCCCATGAAGGCGCGGGTCGCATCGTCCTCGGACTCGCGGCCCATGCCGAGGCGGAGCGCCTTCTGCGCGAGGATGTCCTTGATCTCCTGGAGGCTCGTCTCGCCGAAGTTCTTGTGGGAGAGGAGCTCCTGCTCCGTGAAGCGGACCAGGTCGGCCAGGGTCTGGACGCCCATCTTGGAGAGGCAGTTGCGCGAGCGGACGGAGAGCTCGAAGTCGGTGATGGGGGTGCGGAGCACCGTGGCGCGGCGGTCGTCCTTCCGCTCGATGTCCTCGTCGTAGAACATGTGGAAGGAGGCCTCGGCGTCCTTGAGGAACATGGCGGCCCGGGAGTTCGTGGGCTCCGCCTCGAGGACCTTCCGGTAGCACTCCACGGCGCGCGTGTACTCGCCCCGGTCCTCGTGGAGGATGCCGAGGTTCAGCATGGCGTTGAGGGAGGGGGGGCGGCCGGCGGCGGCGCGGCGGTAGTGCTCGAGGGCCGTGTCCTCGTCGCCGGCGAGATCCGCGGCGAAGCCCATGCGGAAATGGGACGGGGCGTGGTCGGGATCGAGGGCGAGGGCCTTCTCGTAGAGCTCGAAGGCGCCGGCGCGGTCCCCCGCGAGCTCGGCGCAGAAGCCGCGGAGGTAGCGGGCCCGGGCGTCGTCCCCGAGGGCGCCGCCGTCCTTCCCGCGGGGGAGGATCTTCTCCGCCTCCTCCGTGCGGCCGGCCCGCAGCAGGGACTCGAGGCAGACGGCGAGGTGCTCGCCGGCGGGCTCCTTGTCGAGCTGATCGAGGAGGAGATCCGCCGCCTCGGAGGGTTTCCCCGACTCCATGAGGGCGACGGCGCGGAAGTACCGGGCCGCCTGGCCGCCGCCGGCCTCGGCGAGGACCGCCGCCGCCTCGGACTCGCGGGAGAGGGCGTGGAGGCAGAGGCCCTTGGCGAGGGCGTCGGCCCCGGTCGCGTTCTCGGGGGCCTTCTGGAGGCGGCCCGCCACGTGCTTGCGGACGGCGGGGTCGCTCATGGCGGCCCGGCGCAGCGCCACGATCTCGGCGAAGTCGGGGCGGGCGCGGCCGAGGATGGCGTCGACGTCGAGGGTGGGGGCGGACGCGGTAGGCATGGGCTCGGGGGCCTCCTTCGGGACGGCGGAGCGTGGGAGAGACGATGCCCCCGCGGGGGGGCGCGGCAAACCCCGGATACTACCGCCGGCGGCCCGCCGCTCCAAATCCTGGGGCGCCCCGCTCCGCCGGCATTAGGCTCCCCCCGATGGCCCCCGCGGCCCCGGCCGGGCGCGCTCCCCTCCCTCCCACGGTGCGCGCCCTCGGCACGGCCTCCCTCCTCAACGACGCCTCCAGCGAGTTCCTCTACCCCTTCCTGCCGGTCTTCCTCACCTCCGTGCTCGGGGCCTCGCGAACGGCGGTGGGGCTCGTGGAGGGATGCGCGGAGGCCGCCGCCACGGCGGCGAAGTTCGCCGCCGGCCCCCTGGCGCTGCGCCTGCGGCGGCGGCGCCCCCTCCTCGTCCTCGGCTACGGCGCGGCGGCCCTATCGCGGCCGCTGCTCGCCCTCGTGCCGGCCTGGGGAGGGGCCCTCGCGCTCCGGGTGGCGGATCGTCTCGGGAAGGGGCTCCGCGGCCCCCCCCGGGACGCCCTCATCGCCGTGGTCACGCCTCCCGCGGACCGGGGCCGGGCCTTCGGGTTCCGGGCCTCCATGGACCACGCCGGCGCCGTGGCGGGGGCGCTCCTCGGCGCCGCCGCGGGCGCCCTCCTCCTGCCCGATGCCGCGGACCCGGGCTTCGGCGGGACCCTCCGCTGGATGCTCCTCCTCGGGGCCCTTCCGGCCTTCCTCGCCCTGCCGGTGATCCTGCGGTGGGTTTCCGAGGCGCCGCCGGCACCGTCCCCCTCGAAGGCGGCGGGCACCGCCGCCCCCCTCCCCGCGGACTTCCGCCGCTGCCTCCTGGCCATGGGGATCTTCGCCCTGGGGAACAGCAGCGACGCCTTCCTCCTCCTCCGGGCCGGGGACCTCGGCGTGCCGCTGCGCGCCCTGCCCCTCCTCTGGGCCGCCCACCATCTCGTCAAGATGGGGCTTGCCTGGTTCTCCGGGGGCTGGTCCGATCGCGTGGGCCGCCGCCCCCTCATCCTCGCCGGGTGGATCTCCTACGCGGCGGTCTACGCCGGCTTCGCCCTGGCGGAGACGGCGACGGCGGCGGTGGCGCTCTTCCTCGCCTACGGCCTCTACCACGGCTTCGCCGAGGGCGTCGAGAAGGCCCTCGTCGCGGACCTCGTGCCCTTGGAGGGGCGGGACCGCGCCTACTCGCTCCTCGCCGGCGTGACCGGGGCCGCGGCGCTGCCGGCGAGCCTCGGCGCCGGGCTCCTCTGGGAGTCCGCGGGAGCCGGCGCCGCCCTCGGTGCCGGTGCGGGCCTCGCCCTCCTCGCCGCCGCGGTGCTCGCGACCATGGGGCGCCGCGCGGCGCGCTGACCGAGTCTTGCGCAAGCACCGGCCCGGAACGGCCGATGAAGGACAGTGGCGGGGGCCGCCCCTCGATTCGAGGGGGCACCGGCGGGGCCCCCGCCGCGTCCGGCATCGGACGGGGACCTTGAAGGAGGGCGGCCGTGGACAAGTTCGTGGTCGAGGGCGGGGCGAGGCTCGTGGGCGAAGTGCGCTGCGCCACCGCGAAGAACGCCGTCCTCCCCCTCATGGCCGCCACGCTCCTCACCGACGAGCCCTGCCGCCTGCTGGACGTCCCGCGGCTCTCCGACGTGGAGATGATGCGGAAGATCATCGGCGTCCTCGGGGTCGCGACGGAGTTCGACGCCGAGGGGGCCCTCTGCACGAGACTCGTCGACGACTCCCCGCGGGAGGCCCCCTGGGAGCTCGTGCGGAAGATGCGCGCCTCCATCTCCGTGCTCGGCCCCCTCCTCGGGAAGCGCCGCGCCGCCCGGGTCTCCTTCCCCGGCGGCTGCGTCTTCGGCCACCGGCCCATCGACCTCCACATGAAGGGCCTCAGGGCCATCGGGGCGGACATCGAGGTGCGCGGCGGGTACGTGGAGGCCTCGGCCCCCTCCCTCCCCGGCGGCGAGGTCTTCCTCGGCGGCCCCTTCGGCTCCTCCGTCGGCGCCACCCAGAACGTGCTCATGGCGGCGGTGCTCGCGGAGGGGACGACGGTCATCGACGGGGCCGCCTGCGAGCCCGAGGTGACGGACCTCTGCCGGTTCCTCGGGGCCATGGGGGCGGAGATCGGCGGCATCGGCTCCCCCCGCCTGGTGGTCCGCGGCGTCGCCCGCCTCCACGGGGCGGTCCACCGCCCCATCCCGGACCGCATCGAGGCGGGGACCTTCGTGGCCGCCGCGGTCCTCACGGACGGCGAGGTGACCATCCGCAACTGCCGCCCCGACCACCTCCGCGCCGCCCTCGACAAGGCCGTGGAGATGGGCGGCGAGGTGCGCCGGGTGGGGGACGACGCGGTCTTCGTGCGCCGCCAGAAGCCGCTCGCCCCGGCGGACATCGACACCCACGTCTACCCCGGCTTCCCCACGGACATGCAGGCCCAGTTCATGGTGCTCCAGACCCTCGCCCACGGAGTCTCCGTCACCACGGAGAAGATCTACCCCGACCGGTTCATGCACATCTCGGAACTCGCCCGCCTCGGCGCCCACGTCCGCAAGGAGGGCCCCAGCGCCATCGTGAGCGGCGTCCCGAAGCTCTCCGGGGCCCCCGTCATGGCGAGCGATCTCCGCGCGTCGGCGGCCCTCGTCCTCGGCGGCCTCGTCGCCGAGGGGGTCACCCAGATCCACCGCGTCTACCACATCGATCGCGGCTACGAGCGCATCGAGGAGAAGTTCGCCGGCCTCGGCGGCCGCATCGTCCGCGCGAAGGACGACGACGAGGCGGCGGCCGTGGAGGCGGTGGCGGCGACGCAGAAGGCGTAGGAGGGGAGTGGCCTCTCTCGCGCCGTCGCGCCCGCTGACTCGGACGCGGAACCCGGCGGTCGCGGCCTTCATGATCCTTCTTCTGGCCTCCTGCGGCCGGTCCCCTACCGTCCCCCCCGTGCGGCCCACCCCCTCCCCTTTCCTCTTTGCCCCTGCCGCCACTGAGCCGGCGCCGCAGGCGCCCCAGCCGGAGGCGGTTCCCGGGGACGACGGCGACGAGAGCCTCGACGCCGCCGACCAGTACGCCGACCTCCGGCGGCGGTGGCCCGCCTCCTACTCCATCGACCCCGATGCCCTCGACCTCGTCCGGGACTCCTTCCCGGAGACGGGGGTCGGGGCCCCGGACCCGGAAACCGGGATTGCCTTCGACAGGGTCGCCCTCCTCGGGCGCGTCCCCACGGAGGAGGGGGGCGAAGCCCGCATCGTGGAAGTGAGGCGCGCGATCTACGGGATGCTCTGCCCCCGGGGCCTGAGTGACGTCCTCCTTTTCGACGGGGACGGGGTGCTGGTGGACTGGATTCCCCACTGGGCCGCGGACGCGGTCCGGCTCGACGAGGGAGGAGTGCTTCGGAACTCCCAGGGCCCGGTGGTCGTCACCCGGCAGGGACTCCGGGGGTGGGTCCGCTGCTGGGACATGCCCGGGGGAGACGAGGAGCACACGCACGATCCCCCCGGGGAAACGGCGGAACCGGCGGAACTCGCGGATCTCGAGGCCCTCCGCCGGGTCCGCCTCCTTCCGTGCCATCGCGGTGCCGGGGAGTTCCCGATCCGGGCGACCCTCGTCGGTTGGGTCGGGGACCTGGCCGTCATCGACAACGGGCGGGACGTCCTCGTGCTCGACGGGCAGGGGACCCTGGTCGGGTGCGTCCTCGACCGGCACTGCCCCGAGGTCCGCATCGAGGGCGAGGGGACCGTCGTGGTGGGAGAACGGGTGTCGGCGAAGGTGGGGCCCCTCGGTTTCCTCCTGACCGGGGCTCAGGTCCTGGCACCGGAACTGGCGGACTCCGATCCGTGCGGCAGGTACACGCTGGACCCACCCTAGGGGGGGAGGGCCTGCCGGGCGCGCTGGAGAGTCCCGTGCCAGGGGCCAGGACCAGCCGACCGGATCATCTCACGAGGATGTCATCCTCGCCCCTCGATGGATCGACGAGGCCGAGACGTATGTCGGAGCGCCCGGTCATCGCCCACATGTGGCGCAGAGCTTCCAGAAGCCGATTCCTCGCTGCGATGTCCATCCCATCGGCGGTGAAGTCCTGCTGCTCCCACCAGAAGTAGTTCAGGAACATGGACTCGTGGTTCAGCGACGTCTCCCCCAGGACGTCAAAGCCCGAGTATGCGAGCGCCTTCTCGAGCCCGAGGAAGTACCCCTTGAGGTCGCGGGCGGTAAGGAGGCACGGCTCTCGGGGAATCGCTCCCCGGTAGCCCTCTCCGAAGTACGCCGCCGTCACTTCGATGAGCCCGGCGATGTGCCCGTTGAATTCCGCGAGCTCCTCCGCGGGCACCCAGAGCTCCTCGTGGACGCGGCTGCCCACCACGCGGCGCTCGAACCTCTCGGCATACCCGTCGTCCACCCCGAAGCGGGTGACCAACCCGGCGAGAGAGCACGTCCCGGTGTTCCACTCCCGTGCGATCTGCCGGGCGTACTCCCCGTTCAGCACCGGGTAGAAGATCGGCTGATCGGGAAGCCGAGGCGGGAACGCGCGCATGCCCGACCGGTAGATGAGGAGCAACTCCTCCAGGCCGACCGGGCGGAACAGGATCACGGGCGAACCGTACCACCTGCCGGAGGGTTCCGCTCCCTGCTTCCCCCGGTGGTGGACTCCCGCGCGTGGTTGTAGAGGCACCCCACCGAGGGGGGCGGTGGCTCGTCGAGGGTGGGGGGCGGGGTCGCACCCCGGGGGGAGGGGGGGGAAAGCGGGCGACTCCCGGAAGGACGAAGAACCGGGACGGCCGTCTTTCGGAGTTCCGTGAAGGGGAAGGGGTAAGGAGGAATTCCCCCCCCCCATTCCCCACATGAAAACTGGAAAGAGCGGACCGTTCGGACCTCCTGGCCGTTGACCCTCCAACGCGCCCGTTTCGTGAGGGTCCGGTCCGGGAC
>CAYJMF010000149.1:0-9741 GCA_964370855.1 uncultured Planctomycetota bacterium
CGCGCCGGTAGGCGCGCATCGCCCGCGAGAACCCACACGGGATAGCGAGGAGCCCACCCCTTCCCCCCCTCCCCCGTTCTCCCCCCCGCACCCGGAGGGGGGTACGATTCCCCGCTCCATGCTCTCCCTCGGATCCGTCCCCTATGCCAACGCCCGCCCCCTCATCGAGGGGCTCGCGGGGGACCCCGCGGTGCGCCTCGTCCTCGAAGCCCCGTCGCGGCTCGCCCGGCGGCTGGCCGACGGGGAACTGGACGCGGCCCTGGTGCCCTCCGTGGTGGTGATCAAGAACCCCTCGCGGGTGCTGGTGCCGGCGGGGTGCATCTCCTCGAAGGGGCGCGTCACCAGCGTGTCGCTCTTCTGCCGGAAGCCGCTCCGGCGGGGGGCCCGGATCCTGCTCGACTCCTCGAGCCTCACCAGCGCCCACCTCGTCCGGATCCTCCTCGACGGCCCCCTCGGCGCCCCCGGGGCCTCCTTCGAGACCTGCCCCCCGACCCTCGACCCCCGGCTGGCCGACGCCGACGCGGTGCTCCTCATCGGGGACCCGGCCCTCGTGCTCGACCGGGCGGGGCTCGGGGAGGTGGACCTCGGCGAGGCCTGGACCCGGTGGACGGGGCTGCCCTTCGTCTGGGCGGTCTGGGCGGCCAGGGACGGCGCCGCGGCGCGGAACGCGGAGCCGGTGCTCCGGGCGGCGCGCCGCCGCGGCGAGGCCGCGCTCCCCTCCATCGTGGACCGGGAGGCGGCGCGGCTCGGGATGGACCGCGGGGTGATGGAGCGCTACCTCGGGGGCCACATCCGCTTCGATCTCGGCCCCGACGAGAGGGCCGGCCTGGAACGGTTCCGCGCCGAGTGCCTGAGGTCGGGAATCGCCGCGGGCTAGCCGCCACCCTCGGGCTTCTTCTCCTCCTCGGCGGCGGGGGCCGCGACGTCGAAGGCCCCGGGGAAGACGACCCATCGCGTGAAGGAGTACTCCACGACCTCGTCGGCGCGGGAGGGGTTGGTGGAATTCCCCTCGATGACGAGGGTGATCTTCGCCGAGCGGGGGAGCTTCGACTTCTCCTTGGAGTCCCAGGCCCGGAGGGCGTCCTCCTTCTCGTCCCCCTCCTCCGCCGTGGGGTCCCCCTCGTAGAAGTCCACAGTGAACTGCCTCACCCCGTCGATGACCTTGTACCAGTCCCCCCCCTCGAGGGGCTTGTCGTCCACCCCGAACTGCTCCCGCCGGTAGAGGACGTAGCTCCCGTCCCCCTCCCGGAGGCGGTACCCCGTCTCCGTCACGTCGGACCGGAGCATCCGGCCGTCGACCTCCTCCTGCCCGCGGCTGTCCAGGGTGGTGACGAAGTCGAGCCGGGTCCGGTCGCCGCCCTCGTCCTCGGCCTTGAACCCGAGGGGCCCCCCCTCCTGGACGAGGAGGAAGGCGCCCTCGAGATCCCTGGCGACGAACTCCACGGCCACGGTGCCGCCGGCCATGGCGGACGTGGTGGTCTGGACGACGGTGCGGACGTTGAAGGCCGACACCACGGCCCCGTAGACGAAGGAGATGAAGATCCCGAGCACGAGGGCGCCCACGAGGACCTCCACCAGGGTGAAGCCCGGGGCCGGGGTGCGGTCGCGGGGGGTCATCGCGCGGATTCCTCCTCGTCCTTCGGGGCGGGGAGGAAGGTCTCGACGCGGAACTCCTCGCCCTCCTCCTCCCCGGCGGGGATGTAGGAGACCGTGAGGACGACGCGGAGGCGGACCTCCGGATCGGCGGGCTTCTGGCCCTCGGCGGCCTTGGGCGGCCCGGCGTCCTCGTCGGCGGGGAACAGGAAGGCGGTGTCCTCGTCCTCGGTGTAGCCGGCGGCCACGACCCGGGCGGTCACCACCTGCCAGCGGTAGTCCTCGAAGGGGTTCTCGGCGCCGTACTCGACCTCCTCCTCGAAGCCCCCCTCGTCGTCCTCCTCGTAGTCCGCGGGCTTCGCCCGGATCTCCGCCAGCTTCCGGGCCGCCAGCATGCGCAGGGTCCGCTCCTGGTTGGCGCGCACGGCCCCGGCGATGGCGCTGTCCGTGGCGTTGGCCCAGGCGAGGACCACGGCGGCGAAGATCACGAGGGCCACGAGGACCTCGATGAGGACGAGGCCGGATTCCCCGGCCCGTGCCCCCGGTCCCCCGGACCCGTCGCTAGAAGGCATCGCCGCGCACCACCTGCTCGAAGGGGGCGTCCCCGGGGACGTAGTCCACGGCCCCCGTGATCCCGTTCACCTCGATGGAGAACTGGGCCTGTTCCGGGTCGGCGATCTCGTCGGAGATGAGGAGGACCATGAAGCCGTTGGGGGCGATCTCCCCCTTCTCGGAGAAGGTGACCACGAGGTCCCCCGAGGTCTTCACGGTGCCGGCGTCGAGCTTCACCCCGGCGAAGCGGATGTACTTCGGGAGGTCCACGGGCTCCGTGACGATGACCTCCTCCTGGTTCCGGCGGTCCTCCGCGGATTCCGGGGAGCCCCTGGGAATCACCGACTCCCACTGCCCGGTGTCGAGGTGGATGTGGAGTTCGAAGGCCCGGTGGGCGCGGATGGCCTGCCCGCGGAGGAACTCGATGGAGGAGCCCACCTGCCGGGCCGCCGAGGAGAGCTTGGCCTCCCCGGTCATCCCGTCGAGGTGGATCACGGCGTAGGTGAAGGCGAAGGCGAGGATGGCGAGCACCACCATGAGCTCGACGAAGGAGAACCCCCCTTCGCGGGGCGCCGCCGCGGGGGCCGGGCCTCGGCGGGAGGGGGGGGCGGGGGGCAAGGGGCCCGCTACTCGCCGGTGGTGGAGCCGGAGCCCGAACCGGCGTCGCCCTTCCCGGTGTCGGAGAGGTGGTCGGAGTCGATGTCCGCGTCCTGGCCCTCGCCCCCGGGCTGGCCGTCGCCGCCGAGGGAGCGGATGACGTACTTCCGGGTCCCCGTCTTCTCGTACTCGTACTCGTTCCCCCAGGGGTCCACGCCGAGGTCGGGCATGAGGGCGTCCTCCTCCCCCTTGATGGGCTCCTTGAGTTCGTTCAGGTCCTCGGGGATGCGACCGGCGTTCTTGATCTGGTACATGCCGATGGCCTTCTTCATCTCGCTGATCTCGGCCTTGGCCTTGGTGACGCGGGCCTCGGCGAGGGCGCCGATGACCTTCACCGTCACCGTGGTGGCGAGGATGCCGATGATGGCGATGACGACCAGGAGCTCCACGAGGGAGAAGCCGGCCTCGTCGCGGGGGGTGCGGCCTTCGGCGGTGTCTTTCATGGGAGCGCCTCCTGGAACCATTCTATTCGACGCCGGCCCGCCGCGGTCACTTCCGGATGTTCGCGCCGATGTCCATGATGGGGAGGAGGACGGCCAGCACGATGAAGCCCACGACCAGGGCCATGGCGACGATGAGGATGGGCTCGAGGATGGAGGTGAGCTTCGTGGTGGTGACGTCCATCTCCTCGTCGTAGGCCTCGGCGACGCGCTCGAGCATCTCGTCGAGCTGTCCGGACTGCTCCCCGATGCTGATCATGTAGCCCACGACGGGGGGGAAGACCCCGCTCCGCTTCATGGGGCCGGAGATGTCGGCGCCCTCGAGGATGCGGTCGTGGATCTCCCGGATGACCCGGGAGAGGACCTGGTTGTCCACCACGTTCTGGACGATGGTCAGGGCGTGGAGGGCGGGGACGCCGCTCTTGAGGAGCGTGGAGAGGGTGACCGCGAAGCGGGAGACGGCGGACTTCTTGAGGAGGTCCCCGACCACGGGGATGCGCAGCATGAAGCGGTCCCGCCGGAAACGGAAGCCCTCGCTGCGCAGCGCCCCCCGGTAGAGGAACCAGAACCCGAAGGCCACGACGAGCACGGCCCACCACCAGTCCTTGATGAAGTTCGAGGCCCCGATGAGGATCTGGGTGGGGAGGGGGAGGACCGCCTGCCCGCGCCCGGCGGACTTGACCACGGCGAGGATGCGGGGGACCACGAAGGTCATGAGGCCCATGACGACGAGGGACCCGATGATCACCATGACCACGGGGTAGGCCAGCGCCGCCTTCACCCGGGCCCGGGTCCGGTTCTGCTTCTGCAGGTAGTCGGCCAGCCGCCTGAGGACCACGTCCAGGTTGCCCGAGGCCTGCCCCGCCTTGACCATGTTCACGAAGAGGTCGTTGAAGTAGGCAGGGTGGAAGGCCATCGCGTCGGCGAGGTTGGCGCCCTGGGTCACCTTCTCGCGCACGTCGCGCAGCACCGCCTCGAGGTCGGGGTGCTCCGCCTGGTCGATGAGGGCGGAGAGGCTCTGTGCGAGGGGGATGCCGCTGCGGAGCATGGTGGCGAGCTGGCGGGTGACGCCGGCCACCTCCTCGGAGTGGCGGCGCTTGAGGAGGGGGGGGACCCAGTCCCGCCTCTTCCCGCCGATGTCGGCCTTCGTCCGGAGGTCCACGACGTGGAACTTCTGGCCGCGGAGCTTGACCCGGGCCTCCCGCGCCGTGTCGGCGTCGAGGATCCCCTCCCGGACCTTGCCGGCGGCGTCCAGCGCGCGGTACTCGAAGACGGGCACGCTAGAAGGCGTCCAGCTGGGTCACCCGGAGGACCTCCTCGACGGTGGTGACCCCCTGGACCACCTTCGAGGCCCCGTCCATGCGGAGGGTTCTGCAGCCCCTCTCGAGGGAGGCCTTCTTGATGATGCTGGCGGAGGCGTGGTCCATGACCTGCTGCTTCACGGCCTCGTCCACGGGCAGGATCTCGTAGATGGCGGAGCGGTCCGTGTACCCCGTCTGGAAGCAGTTGGGGCAGCCCGTGCCCCTGTGGAGCTTCCCGCCCGGCAGGTCGGAGAACTTGAGCCCGATCTCGCCCAGCTCCTTCAGGTCCGCCTCCGTCGGCTCGAAGGAGATCTTGCACTCCTGGCAGATCATGCGGACGAGGCGCTGGGCGATGACCACGAGCACGGAGGACGACACGAGGTAGGGCTCGATGCCGAAGTTGAGCATGCGGGCCACGGCCCCTGCGGAGTCGTTGGTGTGGAGGGTGGAGAACACGAGGTGGCCCGTGAGGGCGGCCTGGGTGGCGATGCGGGCCGTCTCCTCGTCGCGGATCTCGCCCACCATCATGATGTCGGGGTCCTGGCGCAGGAGGCTGCGCAGGCCCGCGGCGAAGGTGAGCCCCTTCTTCTGGTTCACCTGGATCTGGCTGATGGAGTCCAGGTGGTACTCGATGGGGTCCTCGATGGTGATGACGTTCTTCTGGGAGGAGTTGATGCGCTGGAGCGATGCGTAGAGGGTCGTCGTCTTGCCGGAGCCCGTCGGGCCGGTGACCAGGATGATGCCGTGGGTGTAGTGGATGTAGCGATCCACCAGCTTCAGGTCCTCGTCGTCGAGGCCGATCTCCTGGAGCTCCAGCAGGCGGGCCGTGAGGTCGAGGAGGCGCATGACGATGCGCTCGCCCTGGCTGGTGGGCACCGACGAGATGCGGATGTCCACCTCGCCGTCGCCGAGCTTGATGGTGGCGCGGCCGTCCTGGGGGAGGCGCCTCTCGGCGATGTCCATCTTCCCCATGACCTTGATGCGGGAGATGACGGCCTCCTGCACCTTCTTCGGGATGGCCTCCATGTCGTAGAGGATGCCGTCGATGCGGTAGCGGACCTGGAGGCGGTCCTCGTAGGGCTGCAGGTGCACGTCCGAGGCGCGCATCTTGAGGGCCTGGAAGAGCACCATGTTGACGAGCTTGATGATGGGGGCCTTGTTGGCCACGTCGAGGATGTCCTCGGACGCCTCCACGTCCGCCGTGAGGCCGAGGAGGTCCCCCTCCTCGAGGGTGTCGAGGGCCTCGTCCACCATGTCGGCCTTGCGCTTGTAGGCCTTGTTGATGAGGTTGGTGATCTCCGTGCGCGGGGCGAGCACGGGGTCGACCTCGCATGCCATCATGCTGGCGAGGTCGTCCAGGGGGAACGTGTCGAGGGGGCTCGAGGTGGCGACCCGGACGGATCCGTTCTCGCGGGAGATGGCCACGAGCCCGTAGTTGCGGGCGAAGTTCACGGGGACGCGGTTCACGAACTCCGCGGGGACGTTCACCCCGGAGAGGTCCTCCATCATGGGGATGCGGAGCGCCCGGGCGAAGACGCGGAGGATGTCGGCCTCCGTGACGTAGCCCTTCTGGAGGAGGACGCGGTCGAGGCTCTGGCCCGTCTCCTCCTCGGTGCGGAGGACCTCCGCGAGGCGCTCCTCGTCGAGGAGCCCCTCCTCCCTCAGGATCCGGGCGACGGTCTCGCGCACCTGCGGGGCCCTAGCGGGGGGCCTCCCCCTCGGCGGGGGGCTCCGGAGCGGGAGGGGGGGGCGCCTCGGCGGCCTTGCGGCGCTGCATCTCCTCCCAGGCGGCGCGGGCGGCGTCGGTGCGCTCCACGGCGGAGGGCTCCTCCCTGTACCGGTAGGCGTCGAGGGAGCCCGCCGCGTCGATGCGGAGGACGGCGTCCGTGGCCGACCGGGGGACGTCGGGGCCGAGGAACTTCGTCCCGAGGAGCTCCACCTCCTCGCCGAAGAGCTTGTCCTGGCGCAGCTTCGTCTCCCAGGTGAGCTTGTGGAAGTCGCTGAAGTTCCGGAGGTCGTGGAGGATGGTCGGGGTCACGAAGAGGAAGAGGTTCGTGCGCTGCAGGCGCTTGCTCGTGTCCTGGAAGAGGAACCCGACGATGGGGATGTCCATCAGGACCGGGATGCCGGAGCGGCTCTCGATCTCCTGGTTGAAGACGATGCCGCCGAGGACCACCGTGGCGGCGTTGGGGACCATGAGCTCGGTCTCGACGAGCCGGGTGTTGGTGGGGGGGCGCTGGCCCGAGGGGGCGTTGCCCGCGGAGGAGACCTGCTGCGAGATGTTGAGGCGCAGGAAGTCGTCGGCGGAGATGCTCGGGCTGATGGTGAGGTTCGACTCCACGGTCACCTCGTCGTAGGACTGGGTGGGGGTGGAGTCGGGGCCCACGAAGGTCGTGGTCAGGTAGGGGATCTGCTCCTGGGTCTTGATGGTGGCGGACTGGTTGTCCCCGGCCACGATGGACGGCATCGTGAGGATCTTGGTGGGGTTGCGCTCCTGCAGGGCGTTGATGATGACGGGGATGCGCCCGTTGTTGAAGATGCCGGCGGTGAGCCCGCGGCCGATGATCGGCGCCACGCCGACGGGGATGTCGATGCCCTGCACGTTCTCGTTGACGATGGTGGAGTTCCCGAAGAAGCTCGTCCCGAAGTACTTCCGGGAGTCGGTGAAGGTGTCCACGACGCCGTCCCCGTTGGTGTCCACGGCGATGTCGTCCTGCACGCCGAAGAGATCGATGCCCACGTCGAGGTTGTCCCCGACGCTCAGCTCGATGAGGCAGGTCTCGATGAGCACCTGCTTGCGGGGGCAGTCGAGCTTCTCGATGAGGGCGTTGAGGTCGGCGTACTGGTCCGCCGTCGCGTGGATGATGAGGCTGTTGTTCTTCACGTCCGCGATGATGACGGGATCCCCCTCGTTGGGGGTGTTGCCGAAGGGGGTGACGCCGGGCTGCGGCTGCTGCGGGGTGTTGCGGTTGCGGTTGGAGGAGGAGGAGCGGTTCGTCCCCGTGCGGGAGCTCGAATTGGAGGAGGACGACGTCCCGCTGATGAGGTCCTCGAGGAGCCCCTGCACGTCCTCCGCCTCCTGGTACATGAGCGTACGGAAGTGGAGGTTGCTCTTTCCCCGGTACTCCGTGTCGAGCTGGTCGATGAGGGTCTCGATCTTGGCGATGTCCTCGGGGACCGCGAAGAGGATCAGGCTGTTGGACCGGTTGTCCGCGATGATCTGGGGGTCCGGCTTCACCGTCGGCTGCTGCGGGTTCACCGGGCGGCGGGCGACGCCGTTGGGGGAGGTGCCGGACAGGAGGTCGTTGAGCATCCCCTCCATGTCCGAGGCGAGGGCGTAGAGGATCTGCTTGCGCTTGAGGACCTGCTTGTTCTCGGTGATGGGGACGTCCATGGCCTCGAGCAGCTTCTTGCAGGCGTAGACCACGGGGGCGAAGTCGGCGATGACGAAGGCGCTCTGCCCCGGGACCTCGTTGATGCGGCCGATGGTGGCCGTCGTGGTGAGGAGCTGCTGCAGGCCGGTCCTCGCGCGGCCGAGGTCGCCGGAGTCGAGGTTCTTCACGCGCAGCGTGCTCACGATGTACACGCCGTCGCGGTCCTTCCACTGCTCGAGCTCCTCCTCCTTGATGTACTTCGGGCGGCTCCGGATGGCGGGGTTGGTGACGTCCACCACCATCCACTGCTCGTGGTCCGAGGGCCCGATGGGGATGAGGATGAAGGAGGAGAAGGAGAGGACGCCCTGGAGCCAGTCGAACATCCGGGCCTTGGGGACCGAGTAGTTCCCGATGAACTGGACCTTCAGCTTCTCGATCTTGTTCCGGATGTTGCTGTCGTAGAGGACGCTCTTGTCGGTCTGCGCGTTCACGGCCTCGAGGAGCTCGAGGAGGGTGAAGCCCTCCTTGGGGGACGTGAAGGTGATGATCGCCTCCCCGGGGGCCGCGGGGGGCGGCGGCGGGAGCGGGGCCGCCTCCTGGGCCCGGGCGGCGGGGGCGGCGGACGGAAGCGCCGCGAGCCCCGCGAGGAGGACGGCGATCACCCTCCCGGTGCGCGAGGGGCGGAGGAAGAAGGACGGGCCAACGTCGGGCGCGGCCCGGCGGCTCGATGCGGGCATCGGTGTCACCTCGGGATCCTCCACGGGGCCTCTCGTCGCGCCGCGCACCGGGCGCGGGGCCCCGCACGGGGCGAGTCTACGCCCCCCCGCGGGGCCCGCCACCGAATTCCGGCATTCGCGACGCCCCCCGTTGGACGCGCCCCGTTCCCGCGATCTTCCTCCTCCCCCCGGCCCCGGGCCGGGGGAGCGGCGGTGTAGGATGCCGCGGTCCCGGAGGGTCGTCCATGCGCGTCGCCATCGCCTCGGATCACGCGGGGTTCGCCGTCAAGGAGGCGCTTCTCGCCCACGTCGCGGCCCTCGGCCACGAGGTCGAGGATTTCGGCTGCCCCTCGACGGAATCCTGCGACTACCCGGACTACTGCATCCCGGCGGCGGAGGCCGTGGCGTCGGGCGCCTGCGACCGCGGGATCGTGCTGGGGGGGTCGGGGAACGGGGAGGCCATGGCGGCCAACAAGGTGGACGGGGTCCGGGCGGCGGTGATCACCGACGACTTCACCGCGGAGATGGCCCGGCGGCACAACGACGCCAACGTCGCGTCCTTCGGATCGCGGGTCCTGACGGTGGAGAGGATCCGCGGGCTGGCGGCGATCTTCCTGGCGACCCCCTTCGACGGGGGGCGCCACGCGGGACGCATCGGGAAGATCGCGGCCTACGAGAGGTCGAGGGGGAGAGGCCCGGGGAGGTGAGTAACGGAGAGGTGAGGCGGGAGCCTAGAACCGGCGGGGAGCGAAGCCCTTCTTCTCCTTGCCGTCCTTGCCCTCCTTGCCTTCCTTCTCCTTGTCCTTCTTCTTCCCCTTCTTGCCGCCCTTGACCGTGCGCTCGGCCTTGCGGAGGTTCTTGATCCGCTCGCGCTCCTTGCGCCGCCGCCGCTCCGAGGGCTTCTCGTAGAAGGAGGACCGCTTGAGATCGCGGGTGACTCCCTCGTTGTTGCAGATCTTCCTCAGCCTGCGGAGCGTCTTCTCCAGCGGTTCGTTGTTCTTGACGAGGACGCGAATGGCCAAGCCCGGCACCTCCGTGACGACGGGGACGTGTGAAGAACGGGCCCTCGGGCCCGCGGGAAACCGCCGAATGTAGGGGGGGAGGGGGG
>CAYJMF010000150.1:0-9355 GCA_964370855.1 uncultured Planctomycetota bacterium
GGTCCGGAGAGGATCGGACCGGAACGAAACGGGCGCGTTGGGCAGGAGTTCCGAGGGGGGTTTCGTTATCCAGGGGAGGGGGAGAGAGGGGAGCGAATTGTTCGACTCCCCGATTGCGAACGACAGGCCCGCCGTCGGCTCCCCCGTCTCCCCGTACACCGGGTGCGTGTTCCCCCCCCTCTTGAACAAGGTGAATCGTACGGATCCCCTTGCCTCCGTCCTGGCCGTTGACCCTCCCACGCGCCGGAATCGTTCCGGTCCGGTCCTCTCCGGACCGGAACGATTCCGGCGCAACCGCGCCGCCGAAGGCGGCGCGGAACTCCTCCGGAGAACAGGTCTCCGCGATTCCGTCGTCCCGGCCGGATGGAAGTTCAATCATCAGAACCTCCTGCCCTCCCTCTCCGGGTCGTACGCCACCCTCCCGTCCACCCACACCATCACCGCCCCGTTGCGGAGGTCGAAGGGGTCCCCGGGGAAGCAGGAGAAGTCGGCGTCCTTGCCGGCCTCGATGGAGCCGATGCGGTCGCCCATGCCGATCTGGCGGGCCGGGACGCTGGTCACCGACGAGAGGGCGTGCTCCTGGGGGAGCCCGTAGCGCACCGCCATGGCGACCTGGGTGAGGAGCTCCTCCTGGGGCACCACGGGGGCGTCGGTGGTCAGGGAGAGGTCCGTGGTCCCGCGCCGGTACCACTCCGCCGCCTGCCCGTGGAGGCGCGAGGTCTCGGGGTCGTACCAGTAGTTGC
The DNA here is from genome assembly GCA_964370855.1 of uncultured Planctomycetota bacterium. Classification (GTDB taxonomy): domain Bacteria; phylum Planctomycetota; class JAJSAM01; order JAJSAM01; family JAKLKS01; genus JAKLKS01. The sequence goes on from CAYJMF010000150.1 coordinate 744, forward strand.
GGGGGCCGATGTTCACCTTCATGTGCCGCTCCCCGAGCGGCGCCGCCCCCTTGAAGCCGAGGAAGTCGCCGTGGGTGATGATCACGTCGAGCTTCAGCTCGTCGAAGAGGATGCGCATGGAGGACTGCACCCCCTGCACGTGGGCGGTGTGCACGATGACGGGCCAGCGGCGGGCGAAGAGCCCGCGGAAGTTCTCCATCCGCGGATCGAGGACCGGCTTCGCCTTCGTCCGCCCCGCCTCGAACTCCTCCCAGGACTTCGCGTACTCCCGGCCCTTCTCCAGCATGGAACGGATGAGGTGGTTCATGCCCATGCGCCCGGAGCCCACGTCGCCGCGGCGCTCCGGGTTGCCGAGCTGTGCGATCTTGAGGGCGCCGGGGAAGCGGAGCACGACCTCCTCCAGGGTCTTCCCCCGGGTCTTCATGAGCGTCCCCCACCCGCCGGAGTTGGTGCCCGACCCGGGGATGAAGTTGATGGTGGTGACGCCGGCGGCGCGGGCGTCGCGGAGCCGCGGGCTGTCGGGCGTGATGTTGTCCAGCGTGCGGAGGTCGGGGTTGACCGGGTAGGTCATGTCGTTGATGTCCCCGCCCCCGATGTGGGAGTGGAGATCGATGAACCCCGGCACCAGCCAGAGGGGGCGGAGGTCCCGGAGCGGCGCCCCCGCGGGCACTTTCGCGGGATCCCACTTCCCGACCCAGGCGAACTTCCCGTCCTTCACGACGACGAGGCCGTCGTCGAGGACCCCGGCCGGCCCCTCGGTCAGGATCTTCCCCGCGCGGACGGCGAAGACGGGGGGATCGACGGGCGCCGCGGGGGGGGCGGGCGCCTCCCCCTCCAGCGCGACGGCGGCGGGGAGCGGCCCTCGGGCCTGCGCCAGCGCCAGGAGGGGGGCGAGGGCCAGGAGGGGAAGGAGCCTGCTACTCCGCAACGAACACCGCCTTCCCGCCGATCCAGACGGCCTTCACCCGCGTCGCCGCGCGGAAGGGGTCCCCCGACAGCAGGACCATGTCGGCGTCCTTCCCCGGCTCGAGGGAGCCCGTGCGGCCGTCCACGCCGAGCACCCGCGCCGCGTCCAGGGTCAGCGCGCGGATGGCCGCCGGCGCGCCGAGGCCGTGGCGCACGGCCCAGGCCGCCAGCAGGGGGAGGTCGCGGGAACCCATGGAGGCGTCGGAGGCGAAGCCGAAGGGGACCCCCGCCGCCGCGAGCCCCCGCGCGGCGTTCACCGTCTTCCCCTCGTCGGGGAAGGTGACGCGGGGCCCGAGAAGGACGCCGACGCCGGCCTTCTTGAGGGCGGGGGCCACGCGCCACGCCTCGTCGGCCTGGACGAGGACGAGGTCGAGCTTCGCCTCCTCCTTCAGCACCTTGACCGCGCCGAGGAGTTCCGCCGACGACGCGGCCCGGCAGAAGATGCGCCCCTTCCCGCGGAAGAGGTCCCGCCAGGCGTCGAGGGCGGGGTTGACGCCGGGCTTCCCCGGCTCCTTCGGCTCGACGAGGTCGGGCTTCTTCTCGTCCTTCTTCGCTTCGTCCTTTTTCGGCTCCTCCTTCTTCGCGGCGGCGGCCTTCTCCTCCTCGTCGCGCTTCCCCTTCGCCGCGTCGTAGTCCTTCCTCGCCTTCCCGTACACCTCGAGGTCCTTCCCGTACTTCTCCCACGCCTCGTGGTGCTTCCTCGCCCCGGCCACGGCGTCCCTCAGCCCCTGCAGTGCCCCGGGGAGGTCCGGCATCCCGGCCAGGGAGACCTCGATGTTGCCGTCGGAGAGGACGCGCTCCGAGGGGGCGCCGCCGCCGGTCTTCACCACCGCCGCCGTCCCCACCACGTTCCCCCGCCCGCCGGGGGTCACCAGCGCCGTGGTGACGCCCGCCGCCCGGGCCGCGACGAAGGAGGGGTCCTCGGGGACGAGGGCGGCGGCGACGTTCACCTGCGTGGGGAGGTTCCCCGCGGAGCCCTGGGGACCTGCGGCGCGGAGGCCGAGGCGGGTGTGGCCGTCCACGAAGCCCGGGAGCAGCACCCCGTCGGGGCGATCGAGGATGGTGGCCCCCGGCGGCACCCCCACCTCGGGGCCGACCTCGACGATGCGCCCCCCCTCCACGGCCACGGCGCCGGGCGCGAAGACGGCCCCGGTGCCGGTGTGGACGACGCCGGCGCGGATGACCGTCACCCCCGACGCCGGTTCGCGGCGGAAGACCACGGCCCCGTCCACCACCGTGAGGACGACGGAGGAGCGGGCGTCGAAGGGATCCCCGGAGAAGACGGCCAGGTCGGCGTCCTTGCCCGGGGCGAGGCTCCCGACCCGCGCCTCCACGCCGAGGATGCGCGCCGCGTCCAGGGTCACCGCGCGGATCGCCCGCTCCGCCGGGAGCCCCGAGCGGACGTGGGCCGCCGCCACCATCATGAGGTCCGGGAGGGCGGCGTCGTCGGCGCCGATGGCGAAGAGGACCCCCCGCTCCGCGAGGGCCGCCGGGTTCCCCATGGCGGCGGCGGTCCGCTCCGCGTCCACGGGATCCCACGGGTCGGCGACGCGGCCGGGGACGAAGGGGGATTCCATGGCCACGGCGACCCCCGCCCCGGCGATCTCGTCGGCCACGACGGCGGCGTCCCGCGCCCCGCCGATGACGAGCCGGATCCCCGTCTCCTTCGCCAGGGCGAGGACGGCGCGGATGTCCGCCGCGTCCTCGGCCCGCAGGCGCACCGGCGCGCTCCCCGACGCCGCGTCGCGGAGGGCCATGAGGGCGGGATCGGCGGTCCCCGCGGGGGCCCCCTTCCCCCGCTCGAGGGCCTCCCGCAGCATGGCCACGGCGGCCATGCGGGAGCCCGGCGACTGCGGGCGGATCGGCAGGAGCGGGTGGGCGACGGGGTCGGGATTCTCCGGCGCGTCGAACAGCGCCGGCGGGTTGCGGGCGGGCTCCCCGACGGCGCCGAAGAGTCCCGCCGCGGCGGAGAGGGTGCGGGCCGCGGGGTCGGCGCCGGCCAGCTTCACGACGGCCCCCTGCCCTCCGACGACGCGGCGACGGCCGGCGTCGAGGTAGGCCGTCGTGACGCCGCCCTCGAGGAGGCGGCGGGGGGAGCGGTACCAGTCGAAGCCGTCGATGGCCCGCACCTCCGGCGCCACGCTCTCGGGCACGCCGGCGCCGGGGGAGGCGAGGCCCGAGGAGACCGCCACGAGTCCGGGCACGAGGACGCTGCCCGGCCCGAGGTCCAGGACCCGCGCCCCGGCGGGGTCCACGTCCGCGGGACGGCCGACGGCGACGATCCTCCCGTCCCTGCAGAGCACGGCGCCGGGGGAGATCGGGTCCCCCTCCACGGGGATCACCGTGCCGGCGCGGACGAGGAGGGCGGGAGCGGGCCGTCCGGCCTCCTCGGCGGGGGCCGCGGCCGGGGCCGCTGCGGGGGCCGCGACCGCTGCGACGAGGAGGGCGGGAAGGAGGATCCCCCTCACCGGCCGTCTCCCGCGGGGGCGCCGCCGTCCTTCCGCTCCCCCTCGATGAGGCGGCGGAGGCGCCGGTCGATCCTCCGGTCGTAGACCTCCACCCCGTCGACGATCACGCGGTCCACCCAGGTGGAGGCCGAGAGCGGGTCCCCGGTCAGGAGGAGGAGGTTCGCGTCCTTCCCCTTCTCGATGCTCCCGACCCTCTCCCCGAGCCCGAGGAAGCGGGCGGCGTCGAGGGTGACGGCGCGCAGCGCCTCCTCCCGCGGCATCCCCTGGCGCACCGCCGCGGCGGCCTGGTACCAGGGGTAGCGGGTCGGCCAGGGGCCCTCGTCGGAGGTGAGGGCGAAGCGCACGCCGGCGCGGTGGAGGATGCCCGCCACCTCGCGCACCACCTCCGTGTCGGCGTCCTCGTCCCGGTCCACGATCTCGAGGGAGGGGTCCAGCGCGTAGAGCACCTCGCCGGGGCCCGCCGCGTCCTGCCGCTCCCTGAGGAGGGCGGCCGCGCGCCAGGCGTCGGGGCCGAGGATGAACCTCGCCCGGATGCCCCGCCCGTCGCAGAGGGTGAAGGCGTTGCGCACGTCCATGGCGAGGGGGGCGTAAACGAAGGCCGGGAGCCGCCCCTCGATGACGTCGAGGACGGCGCGCCGGCGCGGGTCCTCGGGATCCGGGCCGTCGCCGGGGACGGCGGAACCCTCGGCGGCGCGCTTCTCCGCGCGGGACTTCGCCTCCACGGCGTCGTCGAAGGCCTTCCGGAGCGCGGCCAGCTGCCCCGCCCGGGTCGTCCCCCGCACGGGCTCGAGGGAGACCTTGAGCCCCGCGGAGCGCACGAGGAGCATCTCCTCCACGGTGCGGCCCACGGGCTTCACGACGATGCCCTGGCCGCCGATCTGCGTGTCGTTGCCGGGGATGACGAGCAGCGTCGTCACCCCCTCCCGGAGCTGGTTCTCGACGGCGTCGTTGGAGGGGTCCAGCGCGTCCAGGGCGGAGACGAAGGGGACCTGGGGCTGCTGCTCGTTGCCCCGGTCGAGGCCCGCCTGGGAGTGGGCCTCCACGAAGCCCGGGCAGACCCAGCCGTCGTGCTCGACGACGCGGGCGAGGGCGGGGACGGCGACCTCCGTCCCGGCCTTGCCCACGGCCTCGATGCGGCCGCCCCGCACGAGGACGACGCCGTCCTCCACGGGGGGGCCCGACACCGTGAGGATCCGCTTCGCCCTGATGGCGAGGACCTCCTCCTCCGCGGGGGCGGGCCCCGCCGCGAGGAATCCCGCCGCCAGCGCCAGCGCCGCCGTCGTCGCCGCTCTCACCGTGCCACCTCCGGGCGCGTCCTGTCCACCACGGCCCTCCCGTCCACGATCACGAGGAGCACGCGGGAGGCGGGCTCCAGGGGATCCCCGTCGAAGACCACGAGGTCCCCGTCCATGCCCGGCGCCAGGGTCCCCACCCGGTCCGCGGCCCCGGAGAGGCGGGCCGCCGAGGAGGTCACCGCGGCCAGCGCCTCCTCCGCCGGGAGCCCGTGGCGCACCGCCAGGGCCGCCTGGTCGCGGAGCCCCGCGGGGTCCGCCCCCGCCGTGAGGGCGATGCGCACGCCGGCGCGCCGCAGCGCCGCGGCGTTGCCGAGGGCCGGGTCCGCCCCGCGCCAGCCCCGGCCGCCGAGGGGATGGACGGAGGGCCCGACGACGCACTCGACGCCCGCCTTCCCCAGCTCGCCGGCCAGGAGCCACCCCTCGGAGGCGTCCTCCACGACGGCGCGGAAGCCGAGGTCCTCCTTCAGGCGGAGCACCATGCGCAGGTCCTCGGCGGTGCGGGCCAGGGCGCGGAGCGGGATCTCCCCCGCCGCGGCCCGCGCCATGGCCGCGGTGTCGGCATCGGCGCTCCCGGCTCCCCCCGTGCGGCCGAGGAGCCACGCGTCGCGCAGCACCGCCAGCACGCCCATGCGCGTCGTCGGCCGCCGGGCGTAGATGGAGAAGGGGATCCCGCGGGCGGGGAAGTTGCCCGCCGAGGGGTCGTCGCCGAAGGCGAACCGGAGCGCGGCGTCGGCGCGGACGGCGACGGGCCCGCCGGAGGGGCCGGGCGCCGTCTTCACGACGGCGGCGAGGCCGCCGACGACGTTGGAGCCGCCGGGCTCGAGGAAGAGCGTCGTCACCCCCGAGGCGAGGGCGGCCCGGACCTCCCGCGCGGAAGGGTCGAAGGCGGAGAGCGGCCGCACGCAGGGAGTGACCTCCCGGGTGACCTCGGCGTCGAGGCCGGCGATGCCCGCCGTGGAGGCGGCGTCGATCCAGCCCGGCGTCGCGACGGCGCCGGGGAGGTCCACCACCCGGCCCGCGGAGGGGAGTGCGCCGGCGCCGGCGGAGACGACCTTCCCCCCCGAGAGGAGGACGGTGCCGGGGGAGGCCCACTCCGTCCCCGTCCAGAGGCGGCCCACGCGGACCGCGGCCACGGGCTCCTCCGCCGGGGAGGCGGGGGGGGCCGGGGCGGCGGCCGGGGCTCCGGCCGGGGCCGGGACCGCCGACAGGAGCAGGGCCAGGGCCGCCGCGGGCGCCGCCCAGTGTATCACTTTATGATACTTTCGCGGGATCACCGGCGCCCCTCCCCGCGGAGGACCGCGCCCCCGGCCACGACGGAGAGGATCGGCGCCGAGGGGTCCGCCGGGTCGCCGTCGAGCAGCACGAGGTCCGCCGGGTCCCCCTCGGCGATGCCCGCGGGGCTCCGCCCGAGGAAGGGGAGGCCGGCGCCGAGCAGCGCCGCCCTCGCCTCCTCCCGGCCGAGCCCGTGGCGCCGGGCGAGGGCCGCCATGAAGCGCAGGCCGTCGGGGCCGCGGTCCGCGCCGGACCCGAAGCCGACGCGCACGCCCGCCGCGACGAGGCCCGCGGCGGCGGCGAGGTGGACCTCCGGGTCGCCGGCGTCGAGGGAGAGCACGACGGCGAGATCCCCCGGGGGGATGCCCGCGGAGGCGGCGGCCTCGAGGATCGCGGGGGCGCCGCAGCGGGGCTCCACGAGGACCGGCCGCAGGGAGTGCCGGGCGGCGAGGGCGAGGGCGGCGCGGACCTCGGCCCGGCTCCCGGCCCGGAGGAAGGTGGGGGCCGCGCCCCCGACGAGGCCGGCGAGGGCGGCGGTGTCGGCGGGGGTCAGGCCGAGTCCCGCGTCCGCCCCGGTGAAGGGGCCCGCGGGGGCGCCGGGGATCCCGGCGAAGGCGGCCTCGAGGGCGCGGAGGAGGCCGGCGAAGGAGCCGGGATGGCGATCCCGCCGCGCCGCGGCGGCGGTGAGGGAGAGGGTGCCCCCCGCCGCGGGCACGACGGCGGCGAGGCGCCCCGAGGCGTCGCAGGGGCGGAGCACCGCGGCGGCCCCGCCCGCGGGGTTCCGATCCGAGGGGAGGAGCAGGCGGCGGAGGACCCCCTCCCGGGCGGCGGCGGCGGCGGCGGGGTCCGCGGGGTCGAAGCCGTCCACGATGCGGAGGGAGGCGCCGAAGGGGCGGGGATCCTCGGCGTCCTCGCCCCCGGCGAGGCCCGTGGAGAGGTCCGCGAAGCCCGGGCTGACGACGGCGGCGTCGAGCACGCGGGCCCCGCGGGGGACGGGGATCCCGGGGCCGACGGCTGCCACCCGTCCCTCCCTCACGAGGATCACCGCGTCGATGACGGTCCGCCCGTCGGCGAAGTGGATGCGCCCGGCGCGCACGGCGAGGACGGGGGACTCCGCCGCGGGCCCCGGGGCGGCCGGCGCCGCGGATCCGGCGACGGCGGCGAGGAGCGCCGCGGCGAGGGGCGGGATCCTCACCGGCCCCCTCCCGGGGCGGCCGCCGCCCACGCCTCGACCCCGTCCACCCAGACCGCGACGATGCGCGCGTCGGGGTCCAGGGGATCGCCGTCCACGACGAGGAGATCGGCGTCCTTGCCCGGTTCGATGCTGCCGATGCGGCGGCCGAAGCCCGCCGCCGCCGCCGCGTCGAGGGTGACGGCGCGGAGCGCCCTCTCCCCCGTCAGCCCCTGCCCCGCGGCGCGGGCCGCCAGCAGGGGCAGGTGGCGCACCGCCATGGGCCCCGCGTCCCCCGTGGCCACGGCGGCGGACGCCCCGGCGGCCGCCAGCGCCGCGGGCACCGCCGAGGCCGGGGGGCCGGCGGGGTCGGGGCCGGGCCCCGAGACGGGCCAGCAGGCCACGGCCACCTTCGCCTTCGCGATGTCCGAGGCGACGGCGGCGGCCTCGCCCCCCCCCTCGATGGAGGCCTTCAGCCGGAACTCCGCGGCGAGGGAGAGGGCGGCCCGCAGGTCCTCCTCGGCGTGGGCCTCGAAGCGCACCCCCACCTCGCCGGCCATGCAGGCGAGGAGGAGATCGCGGGAGGGGTTCTCGCGGGGCTCCCCGGGCCTCTTCGGCGGCGGGACCGGCTTTTCCGGCTCCTTCAGGCCGAGGCGGGCCCGCAGCGCCTTGCGGGCCGCCTCCCTTGGCTCCGGGTCGAGGCGGCGGATCCGGGCGGCGACGGCGGCGGGGAGGATCGTCTCCTCGAGGGCGTCCCCGGCGGCGCCGTGCTTCGCCGCGGCGGCGAGGAACTCGCGGAGGTCCTTCGCGTACTTCTCCTTCGCGTCCCGGTGCTCCCCGGCTCCTCGGAAGGCGGCGCGGAGGGCCTCCGCGGCCCCTGCGCGGTCGAGGGAGGAGCCGGGGCCCGGCGGGGAGAGCACCGCCTTGACGGCGCCCTCCCGATCGGCGACGCCGGAGCCGGCGGTCTTGACGAGGGCGAGGCGGCCGGCGAAGGTCCCCCGCGGCGCCCCCGGCGAGAGGACGAGGGAGGTGACGCCGGCGCGGAGCGCCGCCGCGAGGGCGGGGCTCGCGGGGTCGAAGCCGTCGGCGGCGGCGGTCTCCGGGTCCCTCGGGCCGCCGGCGCGATCCGAGGGGGAGAGGGCGGCGCGGGAGGCTCCGTCCACGAAGCCCGGGCAGAGGGTGCGGCCGGAGAGGTCGAGGACGCGGGCCCCCTCGGGAAGGGGAACGGCGGTGTCGGCGCCCACGGCCTCGATGCGGCCGCCGCGGATCACGACCCGGCCCCGGGGGATGGGCGGGCCCGAGACGGGGAGCACGCGGGCTCCGTCGAGGACGACGGCGGTGGCGGCGGGAGGAGCCGGAGGCGGCGGGGCGACGGGGGGATCGCCGGGGGGGGGGGGGGGCCCCGCCCGGGGGGGGGGGGGGGGGGGGGGGGGGGGGGGG
>CAYJMF010000151.1:0-6904 GCA_964370855.1 uncultured Planctomycetota bacterium
GCCGCCGCGCGCGGCCGCGGCCAGGCGCGGCGGGTGGGTCGGGGACAACCCCTTCCCTTCCCTCCCCTCCTCCCGAACGAGCGATCCCCGCTCCCTCCCCCTGAAAACACCCCCCCCCACGGACCCCCTGCCCAACGCGCCCGTTTCGATCCGGTCCGGTCCGAATCCTCTCCGGACCGGACGGGATCGAAACGGGCGCCACCGCGCCGCCGCAGGCGGCGCGGAACGAAGGCCCGGAGGATGTCGAACCTCGAACCCCCTAGTTCGCCGTCTTCCAGACGTCCCCGTCCGCCCCCACCGTCCCCACCGCCGGCGCCGACGTCGGTCCCGCGCCGAGGAACGCATCGTTCCCCGGCCGCACCGCGTCCACGCCCTGGGCCTTGGCGACGTCGTTGAGGGACTGCATGATGTCCCCGCGCTGGCTCGTGAAGAACCTCCGGTTCCCGCTGCTCGCCCGGACCACGGGGTTGGCGTAGCAGGCCCAGTAGCTCTCGGCGAGGTCGACGCCGATCTCCCCGGTGCCCCCCGCGAGACCCACCGACGCCGCCGGCCCCGTCTCGTGGACGAAGTCGGCGACGGGGGCCCCGCCGTCGGGGAGGAAGACCATGTAGGCGTACCCCGCCTTGGTGGCGTAGCCGCTGCCGTCCACGCGCCCCATCACCGTGGAGATCGCCGGCGGGTTGAGGGCCGGCCCCTGGACGGAGAAGTTGCAGACGGCGGGGAGCGAGGGGATGTAGGTCCGCCGGATCCCGACGGAACCGGTCAGCTCGAGGAGGGTCGCGTACTCGCCGCGCCCGTCGTTGTCGGTGTCGATGCGCCCCGTGGCCCCGACCTGGGTCTGGGCGGAGACGAGGCTCCGCATGGTCGCGATGGCCGCGGTCTCGTTGGAGGAGAGCTTGGCGGCGAGCAGGTTCGGCACCGCGATGGCGGCGATGATGGCGATGATGGCGATGACGATCATCAGCTCGATGAGGGTGAACCCGGCGTCTCCGCCGGCCCCGCCCCCGTCCACCGGAAAACGGCTGCGCTGGAGCATGGCCACCCTAGTTGGCGATGATCCAGAGCTCGCCGTCGCCGCCCCTGGTCCCGATGGCGATGGCGGAGGTGATGCCCGCGCCCAGGAAGGCGCTGTTCCCCTGGACGGGGGCGAAGTTCGCCTGCGCCTTCGCCGTGTCGTTGAGGGACTGGAGGATGTCGCCGCGATGGTAGGTGAACAGGCGCCGCGTCCCCGTCCCCCCCCACTGCATGGGCTGGGCGTAGGCGCACCAGACCGTCTCCGAGGCGTCGACCCCGACGGTTCCGGTGCCCCCCGCGAACCCGGCGCTCGCCGCGGGGCCCGTCTCGTAGACGAAGTCCGAGGGGGAGGAGGCGTCGGGGAGGAGGATGACGAAGCAGTAGCCGGACTTCGTGGCGAACCCGTTGCCGTTCACGCTGGAGAAGGCCGCGGAGAGGGGCGCGGGGGAGAGCTGCGTCCCCTTGACGGAGAAGTCGACGGTCCCCGGAGGCCCGGGGACGTAGCCCTTCCGGGTTCCCACGGCCCCGCTCATCTCGAGGAAGGTCCCGTACTCCCCCTTCCCGTCGTTGTCGGCGTCGATCTTCCCCGTGACGGAGACCTGCGCCTGGGTGGACACGAGGTTCCGCAGCGTCGCCCGGGCCGCGGTCTCGTTGGCGTTGACCTTGGCGGAGAGGAGGTTGGGGATGGAGATGGCGGCGATGATGGCGATGATGGCGATGACGATCATGAGCTCGATGAGGGTGAACCCCCCATCGTCGCGGCGGCTCCCGGCCAGGTCCCGGCGGAGGCGGAGGATTCCCTGCATCGAGGCGCGCTCCTTCCTTCGGTCGCTCCCGACGGAGGCCTCGCGGACGGCCCGCTCCGGGACGACCCTTCCCGGGACGGGCGTACCCCGCGCACCGTCCTTGCCGGGAAGAGTATCCTTGGCCCTCGGATACCGTCAACGATCCCCGCGGGATGGACGCAACCGGTGCCCCCGCAGCGGGTTGCCCCTGACAGTGCGAGCCTAGGCATAGAGGCAGGGACGTTCCCAACTAATAAACTAACTCCGCAACCTCCCCCCGACCTGCCGAGGGTGGTCGACGGAGTTAGTTTATTAGTTGGGAACGTCCCTGCCTCTCCCCGCCTACATCAGGGCCTTCTGGAGTTCCATGATGGGCCAGAAGACGGCCAGCACGATGGTGCCCACGATGAAGCCCATGCAGCCGATCATGATGGGCTCGATGAGGCTCGTCAGGGCCTTCACCGACTGCTCCACCTGCTCGTCGTAGAAGATGGAGATCTTCTCGAGGAGGGACTCGAGGGCGCCGGACCGCTCGCCGATGGCGATCATCTTGATCACCATGGGCGGGAAGACGGGGCTGCGGCCGAGGGGCTCGGCCAGCGTGTTCCCCTCGCGGACGCTCTCCCGGGCGCTGTCCACGGCCTTCATGATCACGCGGTTGCCGGAGGTGGCGGAGACGATCTCCAGGGCGCCGAGGATGGGCACGCCGGACTTGATCAGCGTCGAGAAGGTCTTCGCGAAGCGGGAGAGGCAGACCTTGGACATCAGCTGGCCGAAGACCGGCATCTTGAGCATCAGCCAGTCCCAGTGGTAGGCGCCGCGCTCGGTCTTGATGTAGGCCTTGGTGCCGAACCAGATCGCGATGATGCCCGCGAACATCACGTACCACTGGTGCAGGATGAAGTTCGAGATGCCGAGGACCACCTTGGTGATCATGGGCAGGGCGAGGGGGTCGCCCTTCTTGTCCGTCATCTGGCTGAACATCTCGGCGAACTTCGGCACGATGAAGGTCATCAGGAAGAACGTGATCCCGAGGATCATCACCATGGAGATCACGGGGTAGGTCATGGCCGACTTGATCTCGGCCTTCAGCTTCTGGGCCTCTTCCATGTAGCTCGCGAGGCGGACGAGGATCTCGTCGATCTGGCCGGAGACCTCGCCGGCGCGGATCATGGCGAGGTAGATGTTGGAGAACACCGTCGGGTACTTGCCCATGGCCGCGGAGAGGTCGGAGCCGGCCCGGATGTCCTCGACGACCCGGTCCAGCACCATGGCGAAGCGCGGGTTCGACGCCTGGGTGTGCAGGATCTCCAGGGACTCCATCATGGGGATGCCGGCGCCGATCATGGTGGCCATCTGCCGGGTGAAGATCACGAGGTCCTCGGTGGAGGCCCCGGGCTTGACCCCGAAGGTGCCGCGATCGATCTTGATCGTGACGTTGGAGATCTGCCGCTTGCGGAGCTCGGCGAGCGCCTCCTCCTCGGTCCTCGCGTTGAGGATCCCGGACTCGGTGCGCCCCGCGGTGGACTTCCCCTTGAACTTGAACTTCGGCATGGCCTTCCTCCCTCCCCGGCTTCCCGACGGCGCCGGGACATCCTACCGCACGGATCCCCCCCTAGGCGGGTTCGTCCGTCGCACCGTCCTCCCGCTTCTTGAAGGCCGGCTTGCTCTTGTCCGCCAGGGTCGAGCCCACGACCTCGGCCAGGGTGGTCTTCCCGTCCAGGGCCCCGATGAGGGCGACCCGGCGGAGGGTGATCATCCCGTCCTCGATGGCCTTGTTCTTGATGTCGATGGAGGAGCCGCCGTCGATGATGACCCTCTTGATGTTCTCCGTGATGGGCATCGTCTCCAGCACGCCGAAGCGCCCCTTGTACCCGTTGACGCACATGGCGCAGCCGTCGGCGACCCAGAGCTTCCTCTCCCCCTTGGCCAGGGCCTGCGACTCGGACTCCAGGAACCCCGCCTCCTGGTACCGCTCCAGGGCCATGGGCGGCTGCTCCTTCTTGCAGTTGGGGCAGATCTTGCGCAGGAGGCGCTGGGCCGAGCAGAGGAGCGTGGCCGAGGCGATGTTGAAGGGGTCGATGCCCATGTCGATGATGCGCGTGATGGTGCCCGGGGCGTCGTTGGTGTGGAGGGTCGAGAGCACGAGGTGGCCCGTGAGGGCCGCCTTGATGGCGATCTCGATGGTCTCCTGGTCGCGGATCTCGCCGATCATCACCACGTCCGGGTCCTGGCGGAGGATGGAGCGCAGGGCCCCGGCGAAGGTGAGCCCGCGCTTGGGGTTCACGGGGACCTGGTTCACGCCCTCGAGCTGGTACTCGACGGGGTCCTCGACGGTGACGAAGTTGTCCTCGTCGCAGAGGAGCTCCTTCACGGCGGAGTAGAGCGTCGTCGACTTGCCCGAGCCCGTGGGGCCCGTCACCAGCACCATCCCGTAGGGGGAGTTGATGGCCTCCCGGAAGTCCGTCAGCGCCTTCTCGTGGAGCCCGAGCTTCCCGAGGTCGAGGGTCAGGTTTCCGGAGTCGAGGAGTCGCATGCACACCTTCTCCCCGTGGATCAGGGGGAGGATGCTCACGCGGAAGTCCACCTGCCGCCCCTCGGCCTTCATCTGGAACTTTCCGTCCTGGGGCTTGCGGCGCTCGGCGATGTCGAGGTCCGCCATGATCTTGATGCGGGAGATCACCGCCGCGTGCATCTTCTTCGGGAGCGAGGGGGGGATCTCGCGCATCACGCCGCCGTTGCGGAACCGGACGCGGGTGCGCTTCTCCATGGGCTCGATGTGGATGTCCGAGGCCTTCTCCTTGATGGCGGCGGCGATCATCATGTTGACGTACTTCACGACGGGGGAGTCGGCGTCGGAGGAGATGGAGTTGAGGTCGACCTTCTCCTCCTCCTCGGTGTTCTCCGTGAGCTCCACGTCGCTGCTGTCGTTCAGCGAGCTCATCATGTCCGACATGGCCTGCTTGTCCTGGTTGTAGGCCTTCTCGACGGCCTTCTTGAGGGGGTCCTCCAGGGTCAGGACGAGGCGCAGATCGCAGCCCGTGATGATGCGGATGTCGTCGAGCTTCACGACGTCGTAGGGATTGGAGACGGCCAGGGTCAGGACGTTCCCGATGCGGCTCACGGGGAAGACGCCGTGCATCTTGGCGAGGTCCTCGCTCAGGGTCTCGAGCACCTTCTTGTCCGGGATGTAGCCCTCGAGGTCGATGGGCGGGTACTTCACCTGCTCGGCGATGATGCCGAGGAGATCCCGCTCGCCCATGAGGCCGGCCTTGACGATGGCCGAGGAGAGGGAGCCCCTGTCCGCCGTGGCGGCGTCCTGGACCTTCTTGAGGTCGTCGTCCGTGAGGGCCTTCGCGTCCCTCAGGATCTTCGCGAGACCGCGGTTGAAGGAAACCATGCCGACCTCCTCGTCCTACCCGGCGCGCCTGCACGGCGCAACGGTGCGTCGCCTGCGACGGCGCGTCCTCAGGACCTCGCCAGCAGCCGCTTGAGGTCCTCCTGGTCCGTGGTGCGCGTCAGTGCCTCCTCCATGGTGATGGCCCCGTTCTTCACGTGGTCCGCCAGGGACTGGTTCATCGTCTTCATCCCCGCCTTGCCGCCGGTCTGGATGATGGAGTAGATCTGGTGGGCCTTGTCGTCGCGGATGAGGGCCTTGATGGCGGCGTTGGAGATCATGATCTCCGCGGCCATCACGCGGCCCTTGCCCCCGGTCTTCGGCACGAGCTGCTGGCAGAACACGCCCACCAGGGAGAAGGCGAGCTGGGTCCGGATCTGCTGCTGCTGGTAGGCGGGGAACACGTCCACGATGCGGGAGATGGTCTGGACCGTGTCCGAGGTGTGCAGGGTGCCGAAGGTGAGGTGGCCCGTCTCGGCGAGCGTCAGGGCGGCCTCGATGGTCTCCTGGTCGCGCATCTCGCCGACGAGCACGACGTCGGGGTCCTGGCGGAGCACGCTCTTCAGCGCCTCCTTGAATCCGTGGGTGTCGGAGCCGACCTCGCGCTGGTTGAAGAGGGCCTTCTTGTTGCGGTGCACGAACTCGATGGGGTCCTCGATGGTGATGATGTGGACCTGCTCGGACTCGTTGATCTCGTTGATCATGGCGGCCATGGTGGTCGACTTGCCGGAGCCCGTGGCGCCGGTGACGAGGATCAGCCCCTTCGGCTCCCGGCAGAGCCTCGTGCAGACGTCGATGGGGAGGCCGAGCTGGGTGAAGTTCTTGATCTCGTAGGGGATGATGCGGAGCACGCAGCCCACGGCGCCGCGCTGCTGGAAGACGTTGACGCGGAAGCGGCCGAGGCCGTCCACGCCGAAGGAGAGGTCGAGCTCGAGATTCTTCTCGAACTTGGCGATCTGGTCGCTGGTCAGGAAGGAGTAGACCAGCTTCTGCGTCATGTCCGGGGTGAAGATGTCGTGCTCCGTGGAGAGCATCTCCCCGTGCACGCGGATCTTCGGGGGCGCCCCGGCGGTGCAGTGGAGGTCGGAGCCCCCGCGCTGTACCAGGATCTGCAGCAGCTCCTCGATGGTGACCAAGACCGCCTCCCTCTTCGCGCTCCCCACGGCCGGACGGGGAACCGCCCCGCCGGCCCCCGCGCCCCGGCCGGCGGGCGCGGAATCGACCCCGGGCACGCACCTCCCTCGGGAGGCGCTCCGGGTAGGGAGAGGTTACACCGGGAGGGGGTGGAAGCGCTCGCCGTTTCCGGCGACGGGGGAGAGGAGGGAGGGAGGGGGGGAGGGGCCGGTGATTCGGGCGATTCTCCCGGGGCGATGCGCGCCTACCGGCGCGCGGGTCCCGGAAGAAGGAAGGCGTCCCTGAACGGAGGGACGCCTTCCTTCTTCCGGGACCGTAGGTGAGGCGGCGGATTCGAGACGCCCTCCGGCGCCGCGGGGGAATCCCCGGGATCGGGGCTCTGGATCATGGGGGACGGCGTTCACCGTTCGTGCCTTGAACCACCGGAACTCCGCCAGGGTGCCCGCCGTCCCCTCTTCCCCAATGCCCCGATTCCAGGAGTCCCCCCGCGGAGCCAAAGTGCGTCATCTCCTCCCCTTCCTCCTTCCTCACCTGCGGTCCCGGCAGAAGAAGAGGCGCCCCCTCCGTTCGGGGG
>CAYJMF010000151.1:6914-9339 GCA_964370855.1 uncultured Planctomycetota bacterium
ACCCCCCTGGGGGCCGGGCAAAATTTCGGGGCCCCCCCTCTGTGGGGGGGGGCTTTTTTTTGTGCGGGGACCCGCGCGCCGGTAGGCGCGCATCGCCCCGTGTCACCTCCTCGTCCGCTCCCGCTCCCCGTACAACTACTCCTCGTCCTCCACCCCGACCTTCGCCGACTTCGCGATGATGGCCTCGGCGATTGAGTGGGGCACCACGTCGTAGTGGTCGTGGGCCATGGAGTAGGAGCCCTCCCCGCCGGTGATGGAGCGCAGTTCCGTGGAGTAGTTGGGGATCTCCGCCAGGGGGACGAGGGCCTCGATCATCTGGAGCTGGCCCCGCGTGTCCATCCCCTGGATGCGGCCGCGCCTCTTGTTGAGATCCCCCGTGATGTCCCCCATGAACCGGGTGGGGATGACGATCTCCAGGCGCATGACGGGCTCGAGGAGGACGGGCTTCGCCTTGAGGAAGGCGTCCCGGAACCCCCTCTGGCCGGCCAGCTTGAAGGCCGCCTCGGAGGAGTCCACGGGGTGGTCCTTCCCGTCGTAGAGCTCCAGCGCCACGTCCACCACCGGGTAGCCCGCGAGGAACCCCCCGTCCAGGGCCTGGCGCGCCCCCTTCTCCACGGCGGGGATGAACTGCCGGGGCACGGTCCCCCCCACCACGGAGTCCACGAACTCGAAGCCGGCGCCCCGCTCCTTCCCCCAGAGGCGGACGTAGACCTCGGCGAACTGCCCCCGGCCCCCGGTCTGCTTCTTGTGCCTGTGGTGCCCCTCGGACTTCCCGAGCGCCGTCTCCCGGTAGGGGATGCGCGGGGTGTGGGTGGCGACGTCGATGTGGAAGCGGCGCTTGAGGCGGCCGAGGACGACCTGGAGATGGAGGCCGCTCATGCCCGAGGCGACGCGCTCCTTCGTCTCGCGGTGGACCTCGACGCGGAAGGTCGGGTCCTCCTCCATGAGCTTGGCCAGCGCGGGGCCGAGCTTCTGCTCGTCGTTGCCGCTCCGGGCCTCGAGGGCGAGGGAGACCATGGAGTCGGGCCAGGCGGTGGGCGCGTAGCGGACGGGCCGCGAGGGGTCGCAGACGGTGTCCCCGATGATGAGCCCCTCCTGCTTGGTGACGACCAGGACCTCCCCCGCCGCGGCCTCCTTCACGGGGGTCTCGTCCTTCCCCTGGGGCAGGAAGCCGTGGGCGAGCTTCTCCAGGGAGCCGGTGCGCGGGACCAGGACCTCCATCCCCTCGCGGTAGGTGCCCGAGAGGATCCGCAGGAAGGACTGCCGGCCCACGAAGGGGTCGATGGCGGTCTTCCACACGACGGCGCAGAAGGGGGCCGTGGAGCGCAGCGTCACCTCGGCGGTGCCCTCGGCGTCCCTCAGGGGATGGTGCAGCTCCCCGTCGGCGCCGGGGAGCTCGGCGTCGGCGAAGTCGAGGATCTCCTCCACGCCGATCCCCTTCTCCGGGGCCGCGAAGAGCACGGGCACGATGTTCCCGGAGCCGATGGCGTGGCCGAGGGCGGTGCGGAGCTCGGCGTCGCCGGGGGCCTGGCCGTCGAGGTACTTCATCATCAGCTGCTCGTCCTCCTCCACGACCTTGTCCACCAGGGCGCGCCGGGCCTCGGCCTCGTCCCCCTCGACGTTCTCGTGCTTCGGGACGTGGGGGAGGGCGAGGACGGAGACGACCTCCTTCACGGCGGGACCGCGGCCGACGGGGAGGTTGACGGGGAGGACGGCGTCGCCGAAGACCTCCTGGAGCTCCCGCACGAGGCCGGGGAGGTCGAGGTTCTCGGCGTCGATCCTCGTGACGACGATGACGCGGGCCTTGCCCGCGAGGGTGGCGGCGTCCCACATGCGGCGGGTGTTGACGGAGACTCCCCGGGAGGCGTTCACGCAGAGGAGGACCGACTCCACGGCGGGGAGGGCCGAGAGGGCGGCCCCGATGAAGTCGGGGTACCCGGGGGTGTCGACGACGTAGTGCCGCTTCCCCTTCCACTCCAGCCGCCCCACGGCGGCGTCGACGCTGTGCCTCGACTCCTGCTCGTCCTGGTCGTAGTCGAGGGTCGTCGTCCCCTCGGCGATGGTCCCCTGCCGCTTGACGGCCCCGGCCCTGAAGAGCATGGCCTCGGCGAGGGTGGTCTTGCAGGAGTCCCCGTGCCCGACGAGGGCCAGGGTGCGGATGTCGGCGCTGGACAGGGCCATGGGGCGGATTCCTCCGGGATGGCGGTCGATGGCGGCGGACGGGCCCCCCGGCGGAGGCCCCCCGACGGCGGGATCATCGTAGGTCGGGGGAGGCGGGGAGGGGATGGCATTTCCCCGGAGAGGGGGTGACGGGGGGGGCCCCCTGCGATGCGCGCCTGCGGCGGGCGGGGGGGGGGGGGGGGGGGGGGCGGGGGGGGGGGGGGGGCGGGGGCGGGGGGGGGGGGGGGGGGGGGGGGGGGGGGGG
>CAYJMF010000152.1:0-9228 GCA_964370855.1 uncultured Planctomycetota bacterium
CCCCCCCCCCCCCCCCCCCCCCCCCCCCCCCCCCCCCCCCCCCCCCCCCCGCCCGGCGGCCGGCCCGGCGGGCGCCCCGGCGGCGGAGGGCCGCGCGGCGGATCCGGGCCGCGCGGGGGCGGACCGCGTTCCGGCGGCGGACCCCGGAGCGGCGGGTCCCGCGCCGGCGGCGGCGGGCGCCCCGGCGGGCGCGGCAGGGGTCCGGGCCGGCCGTCGTGACCGCAGGGGCCGTTTCGTGGTCCCGCCCGGGCGCGGTCCGGTAGGCTCCCGGCCATGGCCGAGCGCGAAACCCTCGAGGTGGACGTCCTGTTCGTGGGCGGCGGTCCCGCCAATCTCGCCGGCGCGTACCACTTCGCAGGCCTCCTGGCGAAGGAGAACGAGCGGCTCGCCGCCGAGGGGCGGCCGAAGCTCGAGCCCTCCGTCCTCCTCATCGACAAGGCGGCCGAGATCGGTTTCCACGCGCTCTCCGGCGCGGTGCTGGATCCCCGCGCGCTCAAGGAGCTCTGGCCGGACTTCGAGAAGGCGGGCTGCCCCCTGGAATCCCCCGTCGTCGAGGACGAGGTGTGGCTCCTCTCGAAGTCGGGGAAGACGAGGATCCCCTTCGTGCCCGCCCCCCTCCGCAACCACGGGAACCACGTCGCCTCCCTCGGGAAGCTCGTCCGCTGGATGGCGGCGCAGGTCGAGGCGCGGGGCGGCGTGGACGTCTACCCCGGGTTCGGCGCGGCGGAGCCCCTGCTCGAGGACGGGAAGGTCGTCGGCGTGCGCTGCGGCGACAAGGGGGTCGGGAAGGACGGGACGCGGAAGGGGACCTTCGAGCCGGGCCTCGACATCCGGGCGAAGATCACCATCCTCGGCGAGGGGCCGCGGGGCACCGTCACGAAGATCCTCGACCGGAAGTTCGGGCTCGGCGAGGGCCGCAACCCGCAGATCTACGCCATCGGCGTGAAGGAGATCTGGCAGCTGCCCGCGGGCAGCGTGAAGCCCGGGCGGGTCTTCCACACCATGGGCTGGCCGCTGGACCGCGACACCTTCGGCGGGGCCTTCGTCTACACCATGGGGAGCGACATGGTGGACATCGGCCTCGTCGTGGGCCTCGACTACCGCAACCCCCACCTCGATCCCCACGGCCTCTTCCAGGCGCTGAAGACCCACCCCGCCGTCCGGCCGCTGCTCGCCGGCGGGAAGATGATCCACTACGGCGCCAAGGCGCTCCCCGAGGGGGGCTGGTACTCCATCCCGAAGGCCTACCTTCCGGGCTGCATGATCGTCGGGGACTCCGCCTCGCTCCTGAACCCGATGCGCCTCAAGGGCATCCACACGGGGATGAAGAGCGGGATGATCGCCGCCGAGGTCGCCCTCGAGGCGCTCATCCAGGACGAGTACACGGCGGACTTCCTCTCCCGCTACGAGGACCGGGTGCGGGCCTCCTGGATCGGCGCGGAGCTCAAGGCCTCGCGCAACTTCCACCAGGGCTTCGAGAAGGGGTTCTGGCGCGGGCTCATGAACGCCGGGCTCATGCAGCTCAACGGCGGAAAGGGATTCGGCGAGCGGACCGGGATCCGGGCCGGCCACGAGCACATGCGGAAGCTGGCGGAGCACTTCGGCTCGATGGTCCCGGAGTTCGAGCGGGCGAAGTACGACGGGACCCTCACCTTCGACCGCGTCACCGACGTCTTCTCCTCGGGCACGATCCACGAGGCCGACCAGCCGCCCCATCTCCGCGTCGCCGACCTGACCCTGTGCGCCACGAAGTGCACGGCGGAGTACGGCAACCCCTGCACCCGCTTCTGCCCCGCGGCGGTCTACGAGATGGTGGACGTGGAGAAGGTGGAGCCGGGGAAGCCGGCGAAGCGGCTCCAGATCAACTTCGAGAACTGCGTCCACTGCAAGACCTGCGACATCATGGATCCCTACCAGGTCATCGACTGGACCACCCCCGAGGGCGGCGACGGGCCGCGGTACGTGAACCTCTAGCGCGGGAGTCCGCCGTTCCCGCCTCCCCCGTTCCGGGGTAGTCTGGGGGGCGCCGTCGTCCAAGTCTCAGGTCCCTGGCCTCCGGAGGCACTCCCGATGCGCACCGCCCGCGTTGCCGCGCTGATCCTGCTGGTCCTCGCCGCCGGGAGGCTCGCGCCCCCGCTCCTGGCCGCGGACCCGGCGCCGACGGTGGCCTCCGTCGTCCCCGATCGCGGGGTCGTGACCGGCGGGTACGACGTCGTCATCACCGGCACGAACTTCACCACCCCCCTGGCCGTCACCTTCGGCGGCCTCCTCTCCCCCTCCGTCGTCATCGACTCCCCGACGCAGATCACCGTGGAGGTCCCCCCCCACGCGGCGGGGCCCGTGGACGTGGTCGTCACGCAGACGACGCCCCCCCCGAGCCCTTCGGCGCCGGCCACCTTCACCTACGAGGAGGTCCCCTGCCGCGCCTGGGTTCCCCGGGCCCCCGGCTCCGCCACGGGCGGGAACCCCGGCGGCCTCGACGTCACCGTCGTGGACGTGGCCAACCGCCGCGTGGACGCCTCCCTCGACCTCAACCCCGCCGACGCCCTCCTCCCGACGGACGACGACTGGCGCGTGACGCAGGTGCTCTTCTCCGCCGACGGGGCCTGGGCCTTCCTCGCCACGGCGGGGGTGCCCGGCACCAGCGACTCGCGCCGGATCTTCGTGGTGAAGACGGCGCGTCTCCTCGGGACCGAGGAGGGGGACCCGGTGGCCGCCTCCATGGACACCGAGGGGAACCCCTACCAGCTCGCCCTCTCCGCCGACGGGAAGACGCTCTTCGCCGCCGACGGGGGATCCTGGAAGGGCTCCTCGACCCTCCTGCCGAACGGCACTTTCCGCGTCTTCAACGTGACGGACCCCGCCGCCCCCGTCGCCGTCGGCACGCCGACGACGACGGGCATCCTCCCCGTCCTCGCGTGGGACTCGACGGCGTACCGGAAGTGGGGGACCAACTCCTCCTTCACGGGGCAGATCCAGGCGAGGAACTCGAAGACCACCGTCACCAACGTCGGATCCCACACGATCTCCACCATCGACCTCCCCACCCGCACCGTGGCGGGCACGGAGACGGCGGCCGTGGACGGCGGGGGGCCGATCCAGCTCTCCGTCTCCCTCCCCTCCCCCTTCTCCGCCGACTACCTCCTCGTGGAGACGACGGACGTCCTCTCCCAGGCGACCTCCTACTTCATACAGCGGCTCGAGCAGGCGGACCTCGTCGCCAAGGGCCCCGTGTCCCAGGCCGTCTCCTTCTTCCCCGTGCTCCCCTTCCCCGATCTCCAGAACCGCACCGCGTGGCCGCACCCCGACGGGGAGAGCCTCGTCGCGCTCCCCGCGACGGGGGCGAAGGTCGTGGCCTGGAACCCCGCCAACGGGAACGTGTCGGGTTCGGCCACGGTGCCCGGCGGCGGGCCGCCGTCGTGCCTCGCCCTGAACGACGTCTCGGGCCTCTTCTACGCCCGCCGCGACACGGGAGGCTGGACCGTGCTCTCGGCCTCGACCACGAAGGGGGCGGCCCCCGTCGCGGTGGCGCAGGTCGAGGACGCCACGGGCATCGATTCCCTCCGCGTGGTCGGGGACGGGACGGAGATGGCGGGCACGGCGACCTCCTCGCTGGCGATCCTCGACGCCGTTTCCGCCTCGCCGACGGCCCACAAGGTCGCCGCGACGGTGGCCCTCCCCCTGGATCCCGCCGGCGGGGCCCTCTTCCCCCAGCCCGGGGCGGCCTGCCCCCCGGCCCGCACCTTCGTCACCGTGGCCCCGCCGGGGCCGGGCCCGCGGATCACCCTCCCCCTCCCGGCCACGGTCTTCTGCGTCGACGAGGAGCCGCCGGAGTTCGAGGTGGTCCCGGGGACCGGCGGCGAGGACCTCGTCCTCGAACTGGAGCTCGGCTCCGAGCCGGACTTCCTGAAGGTGCCCGGGTCGGTGCGCCTGCGGGTGCGGGTCGACGCGGAGACCCTCCGGGCCGTCCCCCCGAGGGGGATATGGCGGAGGGTCCTCCGCGCCTCCGCCGGGGCCTTCTCCAACCCCTTCTGGGCGCGGGTGAACGAGGTGCTGTCCGACGGGACGCGGGTCTACGGGAAGACCGTGGAGCTGGCCGTCTGCCCTCCGGAGCCTCCCGTACGCATCTCCCCCACGACGCCCGTGGACGCCGATCCCGAGGCCCCCCCGGAACTGGTCTTCGCAGCCGCGGGACCGGGGAGGTACTGGATCGAGCTCTACGGACCTGTGGGAGGCTACCTGGGGAGATTCCGCGTCGCCGTGGAGGATGAGGAGGAGGTCGCCGTCACCGTCCCCAGGACCGTCTGGAGGAGGGCGGCGCGGAAGGCCGTTCAAGAGGCCCACTCCCAGGTGGGCCAGGTGTTCATCCCGGAGACGGTCTCCTGGAAGGTCGTATTCCGGGACCTCCTGGGGAGGGAAATCGACTCCGTGGACGAGTAGCCTCCTCCCGTCCTCGTGTCCGCATCCCGTGATACTTTCCCGGGGTGACCTTCGTGGCGCTGGACTTCGAGACCGCCGACCCGATGCGCGACAGCGCCTGCGCCCTGGCCCTGGTACGCGTGGAGGACGGGCGCATCGCGGCACGCGAGACGCGCCTCATCCGCCCGCCGCGGAAGGAGTTCTGGTTCACCCACATCCACGGGATCACCTGGGAGCGGGTGCGGGGCGAGCCTGACTTCGCGGCGGTCTGGCCCTCCATGGAGCACCTCCTCGAGGGGGCGGACTTCATCGCCGCCCACAACGCCCCCTTCGACCGGTCCGTGCTCCGGGCCTGCTGCGCGCGGGCGGGCCTCGAGGGGCCGGCGCTCCCCTTCCTCTGCACCGTGCGCCTCGCGCGGAAGGTCTGGGAGATCTACCCGACGCGGCTCCCCGACGTCTGCGGGAGGCTCTCCATCCCCCTACAACACCACGAGGCCGGCTCCGACGCCGAGGCCTGCGCCACCATCGTCCTCAGGGCGTCGCAGAACGGCGGGCGGAAGGCGGTGGGGGAACTGCTCGCCGCGGGGTGAGCCGTCAGTTCCAGATCCACTGCTTCCCGGCGGCGAGGGCGACCATGACGGCCACGTTCATCAGCGCCCCGCGCTCCCGCCTCAGCAGCTTGCCCACGGGGTAGAGGTCCGCAGGGTCCTCCGCCGGCGGGTTCCGGGGGGGCAGGGGCACCCAGAGCGGGACCCGCTTCCGGTACTCCGCGAACTCCGCTCCGAAGAGCTGCTCCAGCACCGTCTCCTCGTACCGGGCGATGACGTGGTACCAGCCGAAGAGGAACAGCGCCGTCGCCCCCGCGAACCAGGGGAGGTCGCAGAGGAGCACGAACCCGACGAAGGCCGCGGTGTTGGCGACGTAGAGGGGGTTGCGGGTCCAGGCGTAGGGGCCGGAGTCGATGAGGCGCTTGGCCTTGTGCTTCTTCGTGCGCGCCGCGCCGCCGATGCGGCGGATGGCGGAGAAGCGCAGGCCCACCCCCGCGAGCACCAGGGCCGCCCCCGCGGGCCAGAGGATCTCCGGCCGCCCCGTCTCCCCGACGTGGAGGAGGAGGGCGGCGGCGACGAGGGGGAGGTAGATCCAGCCCCTCACGAGGAAGAACCGCCGCCCGAGGCCCCGCACGCCCGTGGTGGGGGCGGCGGGCGTCGGGGGCGGCTCGGTCCGGACGGACGGTTCGGGCGGGTGGTCGATCATGGGGCGGCACGCCGGGGCGTGGAGTCCGCCGCGGGGGTGCCTTCCTCCATCATCGGCCCGGCCGGGGTCGGGGATGAGGCCGCCTCCCGGGCGAAGCGGATCTCGGCGGCGATGTTCGAGGCGAGCTCCCCCGGGGAGCCGGAGAACCCGGGCACCGCGCTCCAGGTGTAGGTCTCCACCTCGAGGACCGGGGGCGTCCCCTCCTCCAGGGCGGCGGCGAGGGCGGGGGCGACGAGGTCCCGGGTCGTCCGGACCCCGGCCACGACGGCCATGTGCAGCGGGGCGTGGAAGTGGACGCGCCAGGGACGCCGCCTCGACCAGGCCGGGATCGCGGCCAGGACCTCGGGGAGATCCATGGCCCGGTGGAGGACGCCGAACCGGTCGAGGGCGCCGACCTGGTGGAGCCACCGGGGCTCGTCGAAGGCGCGGAGCGCCGCCACCTCCGCGGGATCCGCGGGGTCCACCTCGAGGGCCGCCGAGATCTGCACCTTCGCCACGGGGACTCCGGCGCGCCTGAGGCGGCGGATCGCCTCCGCCGGATCCTCCCCGACCACGGCCGCGTGGCAGAGGTCGAGGCAGAGGCCGAGGTGGGGGAGGAGGCGGTCGGCGCGGGAGCCGAGCTCCAGGGCGAGGTCCCGCCGCCAGAAGTCCTCCGTCTCCCGGCCGGTTTCCAGGGTGCAGCCGGGCTCCGGCTCCGGCGCGAGGACGATGCGCACCCCCGTGGCGTCGAGGAGCCCCGCGAGGGACTCCGCCGCCGCCGCGAGCCCGCGCGCGAGGGTCCGCGTCTCCGCGGGGCCGTCGGCCCGCCCCTTCCACGCGCCGGGGACGGTGGAGATCACGCAGGCGGCGCCGGGCTCCACGAGCCGCGTCGCGGCCCGGGCCGCGGCCTTCGTGTACTCCAGCCGCTCCGGCTCCGACCAGTCGGGGCGGTAGACGGCCTCCTTCACGCGGGCGCCGTGGAACCCCCCCGCGGGGAAGGCGTTCACGGTGTCGACGCGGAGGCCGCCGTCGCGGAGCCGGGCCTTCACCTCCGCCGCGGCGGCCGGCGAGGAGGCGATGGACCAGGCCGCCCGCGCCGGCAGCCAGAGCCCGAGGCCGAGGACGCCCCCGCCGCCGAGGGCGGCGCGCACCGCCGCCGCGGGCCCCTCGAGCATGGCGAGGAGGGAGGGGAGGTCCTCGGCGTCGTGGACGTTGGTTCCGTAGCAGGGGTCCGGTGCACGGTTCATGGGAGTTCGACCTCGATGTTCTCGTGGTGGACGCCGGGGGAGGATCCCCGGCGGGCGACGTTGAAGGGGACCACCTCGAGGAACCGCCAGGCCGATGTCCCGCCGCGGGAGAGTTCGAGGAGCAGGACCCCGCGGCCGGCGTCGAGGGGGCCCCCGCGCTCCCCCTCGAAGAAGGGGTCCCGCCCGCGATCCGAGAGGGAGAGGCGGCCGTCCTCCCCCGTGACGCCGGCGCGGACCGGCTCCCCGGAGAAGACCTCCCGCCCTTCGGGGCCGGGCGCGCGGCGCCACGCCCTCACCCGCACGCCGCCGAGGCCGCGCCCCTCCCGGTCCACCGCGCGGAGGCCGCACTCCTCGGGGAGGTCGCCGAGGCACTCCCCCTCGTCGGGCACGGGGAAGCGGTTCCCCGCGCGGGCCCGGAGGCCGGCGAGGCGGAGGAGGGCGAGGGCGGCGTAGGAATCGCCGGCGGCGGATCGATGGACGCGGTTCCCCTCGACGGCGGGGAGCGCGGCGCTCCCGCCGAGGGGCAGCCCCGCGGGCCCGGGGAGGAGCACCTCGTCGGCGGCCACGTCGAGGCGGCGGAGGTCGGGGAGGCCGCGGATCCTCTCGAGGGTCCCGAGGAGCGCTTCGTCGATCCAGTGGGGGTTGTCCGGCGTCCGCGCGGCGCCGCGGGGGGCGAAAGTCCCGTCGGCGAGGGAGGCGGGGAGCCCCCACATGAAGTCCACGGTCCGGTCCCCGGCGTCGGGGTCCCGGTCGGCGCGGCGCCCCGAGAGGGGGAGTTCCCCCTCCCCGACGACGACCACGCGATCGAGCGCCACGCGGTCGGGCACGCCGTCGGGGGTGAGGGGGAAGACCGCCCCCGCGAGGCGGCGATTCCACCGGTCCACCTGCCTCTGCGCCCAGTCCTCGAAGCCGTTGGCACCGTCCCCGAAGGCGGCCTGGGTCCCGTGGAAGAGGCGGTGGAGCGGCTCCTCGATCCAGAGGCCGAGGAGGAGGGCGTCGGAGGCGACGGAGCGGGCGTTGTTGCCCTCGCTGGTCTCGGGGAAACGGCCGTCGGGATCGACGGTGCACCGGATCTCGCGGCGGCCGCCGTCCCAGGGGAGGCGCAGGGTCGCCGTCCCCTCCTCGAACCGGCGGAGCGCCCCCAGCTCCTCCTCGGCGGCGTTCTTCCCGTCCACCTCCCAGCGGAGCGTCGCGGGGGGCGCGTCGGCGGTGCCGTAGTTGAGGATGTGGGCCTTCCAGAGGACGTCGGTTCCCGCGGCGGGCCAACCCCCGCCGGGCCCGTCGAAGTCGATGCGCGGGGTGCGCTCGATCCAGCCGACGCACCAGTCGGGGCTCCCCTTCTCCTCGCAGAGGACCTCCCGCCACTCCGACTCCAGGCGGTCCCCCCCGCGCCCGGGGAGGAAGGCCCTGACCTTCTGCGGCCCCGGCTTCCCGCAGCGGAGCATCACCCCGCCGGATTCCCGGGGGCTCGCGGAATCGATGCGGAGGTCCCCCTCCCGCGGCGTCTCGAAGCGCAGGCCGTGGGCCTCGCGGGTGACGGCGCCCCCGTCCCACGCGATGCGGGCGCGGGCGGGGAGCATCCCCCCGGCGGTGACGACGGGGGAGGGGAGGACGACCTCGAGCCGCTCCGGGGACTGGCGCGCCTCGAAGGCGATCTCGCCGAACTCCACGTCGGCGCCGCCGTCGAGGCGCATCACGACGACGCGGAGGACTTTCGCGGACAGCGGCGGATGGAACGGGACCACGCGGCTCCACGTGCCGGGGTCCACCCGCCGGCGGCTGAAGACGACGGCCATGTGGTCCGCGTCCTCCCCCGCAAGCAGGGACCACTCGTGGGGGGCGTCGCCGGGGAAGAGGGCCTGCGCCGACCGGATCTCGCGGGCCTCCGAGAAGGTCGCCTCCATGAACGCGGGGTTGACGCCCCGGGTGCGGAGCCCCGTGCCCGGCTTCCCGTCGAAGGCGTCGGCGGGGCTCCCCTCGGCGGCCTCGGAGTGGCGGAAGGTCACGGCGCCGCGCCGGGCGAGGACGTCGAGGCGGAGGGGAGCGAGGAGGGTCTCCCCTTCGGGAGAGGCGGAGGCGGGGAGGAGGAGCAGGGGAATCAGGAGGACGGGCGGGAGGAGCCGTTTCACCGGGACATTCTACGGGGGGAGGAGGGGAACCCCTGTTCCTCCACACCCCACACGATGCTCCCCGACGTCTTCCCGGTCCGCCGTTTGGTGTCAGACGCGTTTCGGCAGCGGTGGGACTTTCCGCCTGCGGCGCGCGGGTCATGGGGGGAAATGGGGGGGCCCCCCGGGGGGGGGGCGGGGGGTTGAAAAGCCGGTGGGGG
>CAYJMF010000153.1:0-9095 GCA_964370855.1 uncultured Planctomycetota bacterium
GGCAGGTAGTTCCCGCCCGGGCGAGCCACTCCCGCTTCGCCGCCAATCTGGGTCGGGTTCGGTATGGCGGCGGCGCGGCGTCAGACGGGGGCCTGCTCCCCGGCGGGGGCCACGGGGTGGGCGGCCTGCCAGAGCCGGCTCAGGATGCAGGTGGGGCACTTGTGGAAGTTCTCGTCCTGCCGCTTCGCGCAGATGTCCCGGGAGATGAGGTGGGAGATCAGCGCCGGCTCCTCGGTCGAGCGGGTCGGGCAGAGGATGTAGTACTCTTCCATGGAGGGATCCTACCCGGGGAGGCCGACCGGCTTCAACCCTGCGTCGGCCCGCCGGAGGCGGCCCTGAGGGCCCCGAGGGACTCCCCGACGGCCTCCACGGCGCGGTGGGAATCCCGGGAGAGCTCGACCCCCACGAGTCCTCCGTAACATATTGACCTCAAAGCATTTAGGAATGCTGGCAGGTCCAGGTCCCCGCGCCCGAAGGGGAGGTGCTCGTGGACCCCCCGCTTCATGTCCTCGACATGGACGTTGACCAGGTCTCGGGCGTGGGCCGTGACCGCCGCCGCGGGGTTCCCGCCGGGTTCGCAGAGCACGTGGCCGGCGTCGAGGGTGAGGCCGAGGGCGGGGTGGGGGAGCCTCCCCCGGAGGGCGCGCCAGCCGGCGAGGTCCTCCACGAACATCCCCGGCTCCGGCTCGAATCCGACCACGACCCCCGCCTCCGCCGCCCGGTCGAGGACCGGCTCGAGGCCGGCGAGGAGGCGATCCAGGGAAACCTCCGGCGGGGTCCCTGGGTCCGGCGCCCCGGACCAGGTGGAGACCACGGGGGCCCCGAGCTCCGCGGCGATGTCCACGGCGCGGAAGAGGAAGTCCCGGCGCACCTCGGCCCCCGCCGCCGACAGGAGGGTGGGGCGGTGCTTGCGGGCGGCGTCGAGGAGGAAGCGGGCCCCGGTCTCGACGACGCAGGCGAGGCCGCGGCGGGCGAGGTGGTCCCGGATCCGGGCGACGTCGGAGGGCCTGCTGCGGTAGGGGTCGAGGTGGTGGACGTCGAGAGTGAGGCCGACGCCGGCGTAGCCCGTGTCGGCGAGGAGGTCGAGGGCCTCCTCGAGGCGGTGGTGGGCGAGCCCGTTGGTGTTGTAGGCGAAGCGGAGGGGCGCCGGATGGCTCACGGCCGCCCGCCGGGGGCCACGGGCAGGGCGCGCAGCGCCCGCGGGACGACGAGGAGCCGCTTCGCCCCCTTCGCCACGGCGGCGGCGAGGGCCTCCTCCACGGTGGCCGCCCACCCGAACCCCATGGCGGCGAGCTCCTCCGCCGGGAGGGAGGAGCCGACGACGACGATGGAGCGGGACGCCATGACCCGGGCCGTCATCCAGGCCCTCTGCTCCCCCCCCGCGGAGGGGCGGTCCGTCGTCTTCAGCAGGGCCTCCCTCCCCCCGCGCAGCGCCGCGGCGAAGCGCAGCTCCCCCTCCCCCCGGCCGACCCCCTCGGGGCAGGGGACGGGGAGGATGAGGACGCCCCCCGGGCGGACCGCCTCGACGGGGGCGAAGACGAGGTTCGTGGCGGCGCGGGTGGACTGGTAGAGGTTCGCGTCCTTGGGCGCGCCGACCCCGGCGACGGCGACGTCGGCGGGGGTCTTGACGGGGAGCGCGAAGGCCTGGAGGGCGCGGCCGGAGAGGAGGCGGTGGACGACGCCGGGGTCCCCGGCGGCGGCGGCCACGGCGCCGCCGGCGATGCCGGGAACGAGGTTGAGGGCGAACTTCGTCCCCGCCTTCCGGGCGTTCTCCTTGACGGCGGCGGCGAAGGGGTTCCCCTCGGTGATCCCGGGCCGGCAGCGGGGATGGGAGAGGAAACGCGGCGCGTGGGTGAAGGCGATGAACTCCTCGCCGGCGCAGCCGATGCCCACGGTCTTCCACCCGCCGGAGAAGCCGGCGTAGGCGTGGGGCTCGACGATGCCGAGGGAGAGGACGAAGGCGGCGGCGGCCGCGCGCTCGGAGACGCGGAGGGGGACGCCTCCGGGGCCGGGGCCGTAGTCGTGGATCCCGGTGCGGGGGTCGTGGTCGAAGAAGAGGACGCCGCTCCCCGCCGCCGCCCCGAGGATCGCGGCGCGCTCCTCCTCCGTCGTCCCGCGGTGGAGGCCGAGGGCGGCGAGCACGGTCACCTTCGCGGGGGGGATGCCTGCCTTGCCGAGGGCCTCGAGGAGGAGGGGGAGGATGCGGCCCGTGGGGAAGGCGCGGGTCGCGTCGGGGACGGCGATGAGGGCGTCGGCGGAGCCGCGGGCCTTCTGCTCGAGGGGGGGGGAGCCGGCGGGGGCGGCGAGGGCCTTGCGAGCCGCCTCGACGGGGTCCTCCTCGGGAAGGGCGGGGGGGGCCGGGATCTCGACCTCGAGGCCGCGGGGAATCTCGAAGCCGAGGGTCCCCGTCCCGAAGGGGACCTCGGCCTTCACCGGGCGGACGCCTTCTGGATCACGGGGTGTCTAATCGTGGGTCTTCCCGATCTTGCCCATGAGATCCTTCTGCCACTGGGTGAGGCGCGCGTTCCAGGAGCCCATGTAGGCGTCCTGGCGCTCCGTGGGGAACTGATCGTAGTCCTCCATGGCCTCGTTCACGATGGAGATGGCCTTGTGGGCCTCCTTCTTCGCCGAGAGCCACGCGATGTTCCGTTCCGCCTCGTCCTCGTTCTTCCAGCCCTGGTCGGCGAGCTCGTAGAACTTCTTCATGTGGGGCTCGGCCTGCTTGAAGAGGCCCTCGATGAAGGCCCGCTCCTTGTCCGTGAGGGGGGGCGGCGGGACCTTCACCGGCGCCTTGGGCGTCTCCACGGGGGGCGCCACGACGACGGGGGCGAGGGGCTTCGGCGCCTCCTTCGGGGGGGCCTTCTTGTTCCCCGACGCGACCATGGCGACGATGATCCCGCCGACGATGACGGCGGCGGCGCCCATGACGAGGCCCATGGGCGGACCCGAGGCCGTGCGGGGGGCCGGCCGCCCGCGCCGCGCGGGAGGCTCCTCCTCGCGGGCGCGCCGGGAGCGGGACGGGGGTCGGGCCATGGTGCCTCCGATGTCCTTGGGTTCGGGGGATTGTAGGAGAGGCAGGGACGTTCCTGACCAAGTAACCAACTCGGGGGGAGCAGGGGTCGGCCAGCGACGGAACCCAGCTCCACCCGAGTTAGTTACTTAGTCAGGAACGTCCCTGCCTCCCTGCCTCCCCGCCTCTTCGCCGGAGGACGGCCGTGTAGCCGCCGTCCCGGCGGCCGGGCTCGGGGAGGAGCAGCTCCTCGGAGACGATCCCGAACTCCTCCTTCTTCCGGATCGCGCGGCGCACCGTCTCCGGCCCCTCCTCGGGCTCCAGCGAGCAGACGCTGTGCACCGCGAGCCCGCCGGGGCGGAGCCTGTCGAGGGCCGCCTCGAGGAGGCGGCGGCCGAGGGCGGCGAGCACCTCGACGTCCCTCGGGTCGAGCCTGTGGCGGGCCTCGACGCGGCGGGCCAGTACGCCGGTGTTGGAGCAGGGGGCGTCCACGAGGACGCGGTCGAAGGGCCCCGCGGGGAGGAACCCCTCGGCCAGCGCATCCCCCTCGAGGATCTCCACCGCCTCCGGGTCCGCCCCCGCGCGCCGGAGCGTCCCCCGCAGCAGCTCGAGCCGCGCGCCGTCCCGGTCCACGGCCGTCACCATCCCGCCCGGCGTCACCGCCGCCGCGAGGAAGACGGTCTTCCCTCCCCGGCCCGCGCCGACCTCGAGCACCGTGTGCCCCGCCCGCGCCCCGAGGAGGGCGGCCGCCCGCGCCGCCGCGGCGTCCTGCACCACGAAGAGCCCCTCCGCGAAGCCCGGGAGCTCCTCCACGGCGCCCGCCCCCCGCACGAGGAACCCGCCCCCCTCCTCCTCGAAGGGGACCGACCCCGCGGCGAGGGCCGCCCGCAGCGCCTCCTCCCGCCCCGGCAGCGGCCGCAGCGCCGTCGCCGGCCGCGCCGCCGAGGCCCGGAGGATCCGCAGCGTCCCCTCGGCCCCGTGGACGGCGAGCCACCGCTTCACCATCCACCGCGGCATCCCCCACCGCGCCCCCAGCGCCCCGGGCTCGTCCTTCGAGGGTTCCGGCAGGCGCCCCCTGGAGAGCCGCACGTGGCGGCCGTCGCCCGTGGGGACCGTGCGCCGCGGGTCCTCCCCTTCCCCGTCCCCCCGGTCCACGACCTCCCGCGCGAGCTCCCGGAGGACCCCGTTGACGTAGCCCGCGGCCCGCCCGCCGCCGGCCTTCCGCGCCGCCTCCGCCGAGGCGTTCACCGCCGCCGCCGCGGGGACCCGGTCGAGGAAGAGCACCTGGTAGGCGCCGCAGCGGAGCGCCGCGCGGACCGCCGGGTCGAGTTTCGCGAGCCGCTCCGTCCCGAGCTCGCCGAGCAGGTGGTCGAGGGTTGTGCGACGGCGCAGCGTCCCGTAGACCACCTCCCGGGCGAGGTCCCGGTCCCGGGGGTCGTAGGGACGATCGGCGAGGCCCGCGTCCAGGAGCTCCCGGGCGTTCCCCCTCCCCTCGTCCACCGCCGTCAGCACCCGCACCATGAGCCCACGCGCCACGCGTCCTCCTTCCGGTCCCGGTCAGGGTATCCTGTGTCCGTGCCCGCCCCCCCCGCTTTCGGCTTCCTCGAAGGGAACCGCCGTCCGTCCAAGGGATGGACGGGGCGCCCCCGATCCGGGCCCTGGCGGAGGAGCGCAAGTACCGATGAAATCGCAGGTTGCGGTGACCCTGGGCGCGATGGCCGCAAGGAGGCCCTCCATGGACCTCCGTGACGCCGAGGCCTTCCGCGCGGTCTACGAGAACAACGCGAAGAAGCTCTACAACCTCGCCTTCCGCCTCGTGGGGGACAGCCAGCGGGCCGAGGAGATCATGCAGGAGACCTTCCTGCGCGCCTACGACCGCGCCGAGACCTTCCGCGAGGGGGCCCGCGTCTCCACCTGGCTCTACCGCATCTGCGCCAACCTCTCCTACGACTACCTCCGCGCGAAGCGCTACCGCAACGCCGTCTCCCTGGAGACCCGCGTGCGCGGGGACGACGGGGCCTCGGCGGAACTCGGCGACCGCCTCCCGGCCCCCGTGGCGGACCCCGGCGACGACGCCGGGGCGGAGGAGGTCCGCGCCGCCGTGCGCGAGATCCTCGACTCCCTCCCGGAGCGGGAGCGTACCGTTCTCATGCTCCGCCACTACGAGGGCATGACCTACGATCGCATCGCCGAGGCCATGGAGACGACGAGCCGCACCGTGCAGAACTGCCTGCGCCGGGCCCGGACGAAGGTGTTCTACGGGCTTCGCAGGAAGGGCATCACCGCGAAGGACGCCCTGTGAACCGCGCCCCCCGGGAACCATGAGCGACGACCCGACCCCGATGACCTGCGACCGCCTCCGGGAGCTCCTCGTGGAGCACGTGGACGGACTCCTCGGCGCCGCCGAGGCCGCCGGCGCCCGCGCCCACCTCGCCGGCTGCCCCTCCTGCCGCCTCCTGCAGGAGGAGGTGCGCCGCAACTTCGCCGCCATGGACGCCTGGGAGGACGTGGATCTCCCCGGGGGCGCGTGGGAGCGCCTCGAGGCCCGGCTCCCCGCCGGCCCCGTGGCCCGCCTCTCCGCCGCCGCGCCCGTCCCGGCGGCGGCCCCCCCCGCCCCCCCCCCCACCAGGGTCCGCCACGCCCACCCCAACCACCCCGGCCCCCCCCCCCCCCCCCCCGCCCCCCCGCGGGGGGCCCCCGCCGCCGCCCCCCGCCGCTCCTGGGTCCGCCTCGCCGTCCCCTACGTCGCGGGCCTCGCCACGGCCGCCGCCGCGGCCCTCGTGTTCCTCTTCCCGATCGGGGAGGCGCCTCCCCTCGAGCGGGGTCCGGAGCCCGCCGCCGTGCCCGCCCCCGCCCCCCCCGCCGCTCCCCTCGTCGCGGAGCGCGGCTCCCCCGCGTCCCCCTCCCCCGCCCTCCGCCCCGGCGAGAATCGGCTCCGCTTCGACGACTACGACAACGGGGTCATCCGCACCGTGGCCTTCCCCGGCGGCCTCGATCCCTCGAAGGTGATGCTCGTGGACACCCCCGCCGTGGAGGTCCCCGGATCCGGGGAGCTGGTGCGCTAGTGGGCCTGCGCGGGCTTCCGGCCGCGGCGGCGCTCCTGCTGGCCGCCGCCACGGGCCGCTCCCAGGAGGCGCCCCCCTCCGCGGGCGGCGCCCTCGAGGAGCTCGACCGGGCCTCCTGCGCCATCGTGGACCGCTGCGGCCCCGCCGTCGCGCGCGTGGACGCGGAGCGCCCCGTGCATCTGCGCCTCCTCGTGGACGACCCCTCGGCGCGGCGGAACCTCGAGGAACTGCTGCGCGGCGTCGGCGCCCACGAGAACGTCTCCGCCTCGGGCTTCCTCGTGGACGGGGAGGGCCTGGTGCTGACGGCCTCGGCGGTCGCCGGGGGCGCTCCCACATCCATCCGGATCTCCTTTCCCGGCCGCGGCGCCCGCGAGGGGACCCTGGTGGGCGAGGACCCCGTCTCCGGCGTGGCCCTCGTCCGCGTGGCCCCCCTGGAGGGGGTCCGGCCCCTCGACCTCGCCGGGGGCACGGCCCGGGCCGGCGCCCTCACCCTCCTCCTCGCCCCCGCGGCGGAAGCGCCGACGCTCCGCCTCGGCTTCGTGACGGACCCCTGCCGGGCCTTCGGCGCCTACGACGCCTGGCTCGTCTCCAGCTCCGCCGTGTCGCCGGGCCACGCGGGAGCCCCCCTCCTCGACGCGCGGGGAGATGTCCTCGGCATGCACGTCGCCGCGAGGGAGACCGTGAACCTCCTCCACCCCGCCCCGCTCCCCGGGGCGACGCCGGCGGCCCGCACCCTCGAGGAGCTGGCCGACCGCAGGGTCCGCATGGAGCGGGGGGCCCCCTTCGCGACCTTCATCCCCGCGCGGGAGCTGCGCCGCATCGTCGCCGAGCTCCGTGAGCGTGGGGTCGTGCGGCGCGGCATGGCCGGGGTCCGCATCGGCCGGGAGCGGGCCGTCGTCGCCGGCGTCCTCGCCGGCGGCCCCGCCGACGGGGCGGGCCTCCGCGAGGGGGACCTCGTCCTCTCCGTGGACGGAGTCGAGGTCCGCAGCGGCGAGGCCTTCGGCGGCTTCGTCGGGCGCCGCCCCCCGGGCTCCCGCGTCCGCCTGCGGCTTCGCGCCCCCGACGGGGCGGAGAGGGAGGCGACCCTCGTCCTCGGCGAACTCCCCCTCCCCGAGCGGCGGCCCGCGCTGTTCAACGGCCTCGGCGTCGCCGCCTCGGCGAAGGCCCCGGATCTCTCCGCGTCGACGTTCTCCACGGAGGCCGTGGAGGGCGGGCAGTGGGTGCTCGTGGCGAGCGTCGAGCCCGGCTCCCCCGCCTCCATCGCGGGCTTCCGGGAGGGGGACTGGATCGTGGAGATCGAGGGGGAGCCGGTCCTCTCCGAGGCAGACTACGTCCGCCTCGCCACCACCGCGGCGGCGGGCCGGCGCGAGGTCTCCGTCCTCGTCTACCGGCCCGGCGAGGCCGACCGCCGCGCGCTGATCCTGAAGTAGCCGCCCGCCGCGGCGCGGCGCTACACTGCGCCCCGTGGCCCCCGGACCCCACCTCGATCGGCTCGTGTCGATCTTCGAGCGCCTGCGCGCGCCCGACGGCTGCGCCTGGGATCGGGAGCGGAGCCTCGCCGACCTCGGGAAGTACCTGCGCGAGGAGTGCGACGAGGTCGTGGGCGCCATCGCCGCCATCACCGACGTGGGGGACGGGACCGCCGCGGCCGACCCCCCCCTCGCCGATGCCGTCCGGGAGGAGTGCGGCGACCTCCTCGCGAACCTCGTCTTCACCGTGCAGATCGCGCGGGAGCGGGGCTGGTTCGACATGGAGGACGTGGCGCGGGGGGCCTGCGAGAAAATCGTGCGGCGCCACCCCCACGTCTTCGGGGACGCGAAGGCGGAGACGCCGGAGGAGGTCGAGGCCCTGTGGCGGAGGATCAAGGCGGGGGAGCGGGCGGGCGGCGGGGCGGGGGGGACCCCGGCGCCGTGACGCCGCGGCGGCGGAAGGTCCGGGCGAAGCCGGCCCTCCCCCCGGCGTCGGGCGCCGATCTCCGCGGTCGCGTCCACGTCTACACCGGGGCGGGCAAGGGGAAGACCACCTGCGCCCTCGGCCTCTGCATCCGCGCCCTCGGGAACGGGTGGAGGGTCGCCCTCGTCCAGTTCGACAAGGGGTTCGACGGGGAGAACGAGCACTACGCCGAGCGCCGCGTGCTCCGCGGGCTCGAGGGCATCGACCTCCATCCCACGGGCTGCGAGCGGATGAACCCCGACGGGACCTTCCGCTTCGGCTGCGAGCCGCGGGACATCGAGGAGGCGGCGCGGGGGCTGCGCGCCGCGGAGGAGGCCATCGCCGGCGGGCGCCACCGGCTCGTCGTCCTCGACGAGGCCCTCTCGGCGGTGATGGTGGGGCTCTTCGGCCGGGAGGAGGTCATGCGCCTCCTCGACATCCACGCCGCCCGTCCCGCGGCGGAACTCGTCCTCACGGGGCTGAACGCCTGGCCGGAGCTGGTGGAGCGGGCCGACCTCGTCACGGAGATGCGCAAGGTCAAGCACTACTACGACGCGGGCCTCGGCGCGCGGCCCGGGGTGGAGTTCTGATGGCGGCGAAACGGGGGAGGCCGGCCGGGGACCGCACCATCGACGATCTCCTCCGGCGGGTGCTCGCCTTCCGCGACGCGCGGGAGTGGAAGCCCTTCCACAACCCGAAGGACCTCGCCATCTCCATCACACTGGAGGCGTCGGAGCTCCTCGAGCACTTCCAGTGGAAGACCCCCGAGGAGGTGCGCGCCCACCTCGCCGACCCGCGCACCCACGAGGAGGTCGGCGACGAGATGGCCGACGTGCTCAGCCTGCTGCTGTCCCTCTCCGACGCCGCCGGCGTGGACCTCCACGACGCCGTCGTCCGGAAGCTCCGCAAGGCCGCCCGCAAGTACCCCGTCTCGAAGTCCCGCGGCTCGGCGAGGAAGTACACCGAGCTGGGGTAGGGGAGGGTGGGGAGCCGGAGGCTCCTCGCTATCCCGTGTGGGTTCTCGCGGGCGATGCGCGCCTACCGGCGCGCGGCTCCCGACGGGGTCGCATCGGGAAAGGACCCGATGC
>CAYJMF010000154.1:0-9078 GCA_964370855.1 uncultured Planctomycetota bacterium
TCCCGACGGGGTCGCATCGGGAACGGATCCGATGCTCCCCCGTCGGGAGCGTTGGGAGGAGGGAGGCGGCAGGGTCGAAACTCCCGGAGGAAACAGGAGCGGGGGGTGCGGGATCGGGGCACCTGGGATGGGGGGGCAGCGGGCATCCTTCGGAGTTCCGGGTCCGTCAAGGCACGAACGGTGAACGCCGTCCCCCAAGATCCATTGCCCCGATCCCGGAGACCTCCTCGCAGTCCCGACGGCGTCTCGAATCCCCCTCCTCCCTTCACGGACCGCCGGGGGCGCGCAATGCCCGGGACGACCCGAACGAGACAGCAAGGAACCCTCCCCCCCGGTCGGAAGTCTCGAGGCCAACCCCGATGAATCGGGTCGGGTACCGTATCCCCCCCTGTCCGCCGCGGGGCCGCCCCCGGTTTCCGTGGTGGGGTACGGGTTCCCCACCGGAGGTGGACATGTCTCCTCGCAAGGGGCTCCTCGCCGTCGCGCTGGCCTTCCTTCCGCTCGTCGTCTCGGGGTGCACGTACTTCCGCACCGACAGGGTGGAAGCGGACATCTCCGACGTCCGCAAGAAGGTCTTCGGACAGTCCTACGCCGGGGCCTCGGCGAAGGTCATCGCCATCGACGAGATCCTCACCATCAAGGCCAGCGGCAAGGCCACCGGGAACGCCTACGGGTTCATCCAGGCGCCCCGGGAGCTCTGGGCCCCCTTCCGCTGGGAGGTGACCGCCGGCAGGCTGGACCCCGACGGGATCTCCGTCGGCCCCGGCTTCTACTGCACCGAGCTCGACGGGAAGGACACCGACCCCCTCGAGTACTACGGCATCTGCGCGCAGCCCGTGGAGGGCGGCCTCAACGTCTTCGTCATCCGCCGCGGGAACAGCAACGTGGGCCAGCTCTACATCCCCGGGGCGAACATCGTGGAGTTCGCCGTGGAGGCCGACGGGGAATCCATGATCTTCCAGGCGCGCATCCCCGGCGGGGGCCCGTGGGCCACCGTGGCCGACATCGCCTTCTCCGATCCCGGCTTCGGGCTCCTGCCCTCCGTCGGCGTCTCCCAGATGCCCGCCGACAGCCAGGCCGACTTCGACTTCTTCCGGGTCGTCTCCAACGGGACGAAGCCCGGCGCCACCGGCGAGGAGCTGGCGGGCGAGGCGGCGTGGAAGGTCGTGGACGCCCTCCTCGAGGCGGGCTACGCGCTGGACGACGGGGCCGACGACATCGGCGGGGCCGACGCGGCCTACGCCGACGCCGAGGACGCCGTGGCCGCGGCCCTGGCCCTCTCCGGGGGGATCGCCGACGAGAAGGCGCGCAAGGGCTTCACGTCGAAGCTCGGCAAGGTCTCCAAGGGGCTCGCCAAGGTGCGCGCGAAGATCGCAGGCGAGACCACGGCGAAGACCGCCCTCAAGCCGGTGAAGGGGCTCGTCAAGAACGCCGCCCTGGCCGCCGGAGCCGCCCTCGACCTGTAGCCCCTTGACGCCGCGCCGGGGCGCATAGGATGGGGGGCGGCCCCAGGGGAAAACGCCATGAACGCCGCCCGCCGCCTCGCCGCCGCTCTGGCCGCCGCGTTGCTGATCCTGCCCGCCGCCCGCGCCGACGAGGGGGAGCCGGCCCCGGCCCCCGCGAGGGAGGAGCCGGCGAAGGAGGACGCGGCGAAGAAGGAGGACGCGACGAAGACGGACGCCGCGAAGCCGGACGCGGCGAAGCCTGAGCCCGCGAAGAAGGAGGCCGCGAAGGCCGCCCCCGCGAAGAAGAAGGAGGAGCCGAAGCCCGCCGTCGCCGCGCGGAGGACGCCGCGGTCGAAGAGGGAGGCCCTCGCCGTCCTCGACGCGATCCAGGTGTCCGTGAACTTCGACGACCTCCCCCTCAAGGACGTCGTGGACCACATCGCCGTCGTCACGGGGACGAACATCGTCCTCGGCCCCGCCCTCGTCAACGAGGGGGACCTCGACCTGCGCCGGGTGACCCTCCGGTTGACGAAGGTCTCCGTGAAGCAGGTCCTCGACTTCCTGGTCGAGGGGCAGAAGCTCGGCCTCGGCTTCAGGAACGGCGTCCTCCTCGTCACCACGCTCAAGGAGGCCCGGGGCGCCCCGGTGCTCCGGCTCTACCCCGCCTCGGACTTCACCATGGTCATCCGGGACTTCCCCGGCCCCGAGCTCATGCTCCGCCCCTCGGGCGCGGAATTCGAGGCGCCGGAGCAGACCGAATCGAAGCACCCCTTCGGCGACCTCGAGGAGATCGTCGCCCTCATCAAGGACAACACCGGCACCGGCACCTGGGAGGACGACGGCGTCTCCGCCTCCACCATGGGGGAGTGGATCGTCGTACGGCAGTATCCCGAGGTCCACGAGGAGGTCGGGCGCCTGCTTGCCCTCCTCCGCTCCGCGCGGTGAGGGGGGAGAGGCGGGCGAGAGAGGCAAGAGGCGAAAGACAGGGACGTTCCCAACTAACAAACTAACTCCATCACCTTCCTCCTGAATGACGAGGGTGGTTCACGGAGTTAGTTTGTTAGTTGGGAACGTCCCTGCCTCTCCCCCCTTCCTCCTCACCTCCCGTCCTGCTACCCTGCGTCCCATGAAACCCCCCTCCCGGGCCCGGAAGAGCCGCATCGACGAGGCCCTCCGGGCGAAGGGGGTCCGGCTGACGGGGCCCCGGCGGCTCATTCTCGAGGCGGCGCTGCGCATGAAGGGCCACTTCACGGCGGAGGAGCTCCTCGACGCCCTCCACCGCGGTGGGCTGCCGGCCAGCAAGGCGACCCTCTACCGGACCCTCGGGCTCCTCGTGGAGAAGGGGCTGCTGGAACCCCGGGAGTTCGAGAGGGGGTCCCTCCGCTACGAGACCGCCTCCGGCGAGGACCACCACGACCACATGATCTGCACCGGCTGCGGCACGGTGCACGAGTTCGTGGATCCGGAAATCGAGCGCCTCCAGGAGGAGGCCTGCCATCGCTTCGGCTTCCGGATCCTCGGCCACTCCCACCGGATCTTCGGCCTCTGCGCCCGCTGCGTGTCGAAGGGGCGCGACGGGGATCCGGCCCCCGGCAGCCTCAGCGCCTCCCCGCCTCCCTCACCAGGTAGGCGAGGACCGCGTCGCGCTCGCCCGGCGTGAGCCCCGCGCGGGGGGCGTACTTCCCCACGTAGCGCGGCCACTCCCCGGGGGAGAAGTCCCGCGGGCTCCACGCCGGGTGGCACAGCGCGCAGCGGGCACGGTAGACCGCCGCCGCGTCCACGGGCGCCGACGGTCCGCCCCCCCCGGTCGCGGCGCAGGCGGCCAGGGCAGCCGCCAGCGCCGGACCGGCGAGGCACTTCGCGAGGAGTCCCTTCTTCATGACGGGGTCCTTCCTAGAAGTAGGTGGAGAGGGAGAAGACCCACTGGTCGTGGTCCGTGCCCGCGGGTTCGCGGAAGGAGGTGCGCTCCGTCTTCCGCTCGACGCGGATGACGGTCTTCGGGTTGAGCCGCAGGGCGAGGCCGACGGTGAGGGCCCGGGAGTCGTCCTCCCGCGCGGCGCCGGTGACCCGGTCGTTGGTGTCGGCGTACTCCCACCGCACGGCGAGGATCAGCTCCGAGGAGGGGCCGAGGAGCCCGGAGTCCGTCGCGGGGAGGCCCCGCAGGAGCCGCGTGTCGAGCTGGAAGAAGGCCCCCTCGGTGCCGTGGGGGAAGGCGGCGGCGGACTGCGTCGAGGGGCGGTCGTAGTCGAAGCGGGTCCACTCGAAGATGAAGTCGAAGCGGTCCTTCGTGACCTTCCCGTCGAAGCCGAAGCCGGTCATGCGGACCGACCCGGTGCCGGAGTCGTTCAACTTCCCCGTGGCGAAGGAGGCGCCGAGGTCGGCGGCGTCGAGGAACGGGACGCGCGGCGCGACCCCCGCCCGCACCCAGAGGGTCTTGTCGTCGTTGTTGTCCTCCTTGAACCCCTGCCGCGCCCCCCCCCAGCCGGAGTTGTCGACGCCGTCGTCGGGGCCGTTGGTCAGGGCCGCGTTCCAGTTGAAGGAGTGGCCCTCGCCGAAGGGGACGACCCCCTCCGCCCCGACCCCGGGCTGCTGGAGGGCGGCGCGGAAGATGCGGGTCGCCGTGAAGGGGCGGTCCTGGAGGTTCCAGATGGGATCGTCGTGGTAGAGGTTGTAGCGCAGGAAGGGGATGAGGAGGATCCCGGCGCGCGCGACGAAGGCCTCGGAGACCTCGAACCGCACCTCCGCGTACTCCACGAGGATCTCGTTGTCCTCGAGGAAGGAGGCGTCGGCGCCGCCCCGCTCGAACTCGATCTCCGTGGCGAACTCGACGCCCGGGGCCGCGTCGAAGGAGAACTGGGGGACCATCCGGTAGGCGTCGAAGGACCCGTGCTCCGCGGCGTCGTCGGGGGCCCTGTAGAGCACCGAGGTGTACCCGCCGAACCGGAAGCGGTCGTTGGCGGGGCGCTCCACCCGGCCGACCAGGTAGGCGCCGTCCCCCTCGCCCCCGCGCCCCTCCTCCGCGAGGTAGCGGGCGACGGCCTCGTCGATGGCGGCGGGGGAGGGGGCCCCGGAGGCGCGGGACTCGGACTCCGCGAGGCGGCGCTCCAGTTCGCGGATCCGCTCCTCCTGGGCGTCGAGGCGGCGGAGCAGGGGATCGTCGTCGGCGGCGGGGGAGGCCCCCCCTTCCCGGGCGAACCCCGGGAGCGCGGCGGCGGCGAGGGCGAGGGCCCCGGCGAGGGTCCCCGGGAGGCGCGATGCGCGCATGGCTCCTTCCTTTCCGTGATTGAGACCGGGTCTCATTGCGGCCGGCACCTTAATGAAACCGAGTCTCAGTCTCAAACAAGAATCCGGGGCGGGGGTGACGGCGGTCACGGGACCGGCGCCGCGGACGGGGTCTCCGACAGCTCCCGCCCCGCTCCGTACAGGGGGCCGACAGGCGGGGGGCCGCCGGAGCCCGGGCGGCCGGGGTGGGAGGGGCACGCCCCTTGCGCCGGCTTCGCCGCGAACCGGCGCGGCGGGCCGCCGTTGGAGGGGGCCCCGGGGGCCGCATTCCTCGGGCTCCCCGGCGCACCGGGGACAATGGACCCTCGCCTCGCCGGAGCCGGAACTCGACAAGGAGCGACGCCATGAACGCGACCCTGCGCACCGCCGCCGCCGCGACCCTCGCCCTTCTCTGCTCCCTCTCCTCGGGCCCGCCGGCACCGGCGCAGGACGGGGGCCCGGGCGGGAAGCCCGCCGTGCCGCCCGCCGCGCCGCCCGTCGCGGAGAAGGAGTCACCCGCCGCCCTCGCCTACGGGAAGGGCCTCGCCTTCCTCCGGGCGAGGGCCGTGGAGGGGAAGTGGGGGCCCCCGGGCAAGGCCGACCCCGGCATCACCGCCCTCGTCCTCACGGCCTTCCTCGAGCGGCCCGGCGGTCCGTCGGAGAAGGACGGGCCTCTCGTGGACGGGGCCGTCGCCTGGCTCCGATCCCTCCAGAAGGAGGACGGGGGCATCTACGAGGACGCCAACGGGAACTACACGACTTCGCTCGCGGTGCAGGCCCTGGTCCTCCACGGGAAGGAGAAGCACGCCGACGCCGTCGCCCGGGCCCTCGTCTACCTCCGGCGGATGCAGTTCCACGAGGAGGGGGGGGAGGGGCGCGTCGTCGGCAGGGGGGACCTCCGCTACGGAGGCATCGGGTACGGCTCCGATCCCACCCAGCCGGACCTCTCCAACACCCAGTTCGCCCTGGAGTCCCTGCGGGCCGCCGGGGTCCCCGAGAGCGACCCCGCCATCCAGCGGGCCCTGGTCTTCCTCCAGAGGAGCCAGAACCGGAAGGAGAACGAGACCGCCGGCGAGCCCGCGGAGCGGAAGGACGGGAAGGGCCGCACCGTGGTGCACTCCACCGACGGCGGCGCCTCCTACCGCCCCTTCGATTCCAAGGCCGGCGACTTCGAGCGGCCCGACGGGAAGGTCGAGTCCCGCTCCTACGGCTCCATGACCTACGCGCTCCTCAAGTGCTACGTCTACGCCGGGGCCGGCGCCGCCGATCCCCGCGTGGCCGACGCCGTGAAGTGGATCCGGAAGAACTACACGTGGGAGGAGAACCCCGGCTTCCCCGATCCGGCCGCGGCGCAGCAGGGGCTCTTCTACTACTACGCCACCGCCGCGCGGGCGCTGGCGCTCCTCGGCGCCGACGCCGCGGGGACGGGGGCCGACGGGAAGCCGCGGGACTGGCGCGCCGACCTCACGGGGCGGCTCCTCTCCCTCCAGAGGGAGGACGGCGGCTGGGTCAACCCCAACGACCGCTGGATGGAGGGGCTGCCGGAGATCCCCACGGCCTTCGCCCTGAAGGCACTGGCGGCGGCCGCCGAGTAGGGGGCCGGAGGAGGGGGCGCCGGTGCCCGCGCCCGCGGCGGCGGGGGCCGTCCTTGCCGGGGCCGGAGCGCTGCTCTCCATCCTCGTCCCCGCCCTGGCCGCGGAGGGGGGGCGGTCGCGGAGGATCGCGGCGGCGGCGGGGGCGGTGCTCCTCCTCGCCGGGGGAGGGGCCGTGGCGGCGGGGGCCGGCCCCGGGCCGGCGGCGGCGGCCCTCCTCCCGCTGGCCGGCTTCGCCGTCCTCCTCGCCGGCGCCGCCCGGGCCCTCCGCGCCCTCCGCGCCCCCCGGGCCGCGGCGGGGGGGCTCGCCGCGCTCCTCGGGGCCGGCCTCCTCGTGCTCCCGTTCCTCGGGGACCCCCTCGTGGAGCCCGGCGGCGCCGGACGGTCCTCCCCGGCCGCGGTCAGGGTCCTCCTCGGGGGGAGCCCCGCCGCGGCCTCCATCGGAGGCGGGCTCGGGGTGGACCTCCTCCGGACCCCGAGGGCCTACGGGGGGGCTTCCGGGGGCGGGCTCTCCCGCATCGGCGCCTTCTACGCCTACGATTATCCGGGGCCCGCGGCTTCGGCCGCGGGCATGGCCGTGGCGGGAATCCTCCTGCTGGCCGGGGCGGGGGTGGCGAGGGCCCCGGCGGGGAAGTAGGATACGCCGTCCTGGTTTTCGCGAAAAGCGGGGGAGGGACGTCCGATAATGCCCCCGGAAGGGCTCGGCGTAGGCTCCGGCGGGAGGGCGCGATGGCGGCCATCAAGAGAAAGGTCTTCCTGACCTTTCCCCAGCGCCTCATCAAGGAACCCATCATCTACGACCTCGGGCGCACCTTCCCCGTGGTGACCAACATCCGGGGCGCCAGCGTGACCGACGAAATCGCCCTGGTGGCCCTCCTGATGGAGGGGGAGACCGTCCACGTGGAGGCCGCCCTCCGGTTCCTGACGGAAAGAGGTGTAAAGGTGGAGAACCTGGAGGACGAATAAGAGGAGAAGCGGATCCCGGGGGCGACCCCCCCGGAGGCCACAAGATGTAGGGGGGGTACTCGATACCGCCCCCAAGAGTTGACCGGAGGAGGCGAGGAAACGGTCGGTTTCCTCTTGACCCCCTCTTGAAAACCAGTACCTTGATCGCTCGTTTGCCGGATGACCGCACAGGGCACGCGACTTTGTCGCGTAGGCGGGTCGACCGGCGAGGCGGCAGCAAAAGGAGGAACCCATGAGACTGGGTAAGTCTCTCGGACTCGCCCTTGCTGGGTGCGGTCTCCTCGCCGCGACGCCCTCGGCGCTCGCGGACGAACCCGCATCCCTGCAGGACCGCATCCAGGACCTTGAGAAGCAGGTCCTGGAGCTCAAGTCGCAGCTCGGCGGCCGCGATCAGGCCGAGCCTCTGTCGGTGCAGGTGGAGAAGTACCTCCAGGAGCAGGAGAAGGGCTCCCTGTGGGTGGATCGCAACGGGAAGCCGCTGGGGAAGACGGTCGACAGCATGTGGTTCACGATGGACATGCAGATCCGGCCGACCTACTCGAAGAACCTCTTCGACCTCGACAACGGCCCCGACGACTCCGGCTGGATGACGCTGCAGCGGACGCAGCTCGGCGTGGGCGCCAATCTCCACTCCGGCGTCTCCGCGTACATCGAGCTCGACATGGTGGGCACCTGGGGCAACAGCTTCTCCGCCTACGCCAACGACGGCGGCTTCGTCCAGACCCCGACGGTGCAGCAGGCCTACATCGACGGTCTCTACGCCAAGCAGCTCGACGCCAAGACCCGCATCGGCCGGTTCGAG
The DNA here is from genome assembly GCA_964370855.1 of uncultured Planctomycetota bacterium. Lineage (GTDB taxonomy): Bacteria > Planctomycetota > JAJSAM01 > JAJSAM01 > JAKLKS01 > JAKLKS01. The sequence continues at coordinate 8,067 of CAYJMF010000154.1, forward strand.
ATGTCCTACGGCGACGAGTACGTCATCGGCGACCGCGACTTCTTCCCCGCGGGCCTCGCCTTCGACGGCGCATGGCTCTCCAAGAACTACGAGAACCACGGCTTCTCGGTGGACGCCTTCGCCCTGAAGCTCGTCGACGGCTTCAAGAACGGCGCCACGTCGACGCCCGACGACTCCGTCTACGCCCTCGGCCTGTACGGCAACTGGTACGGCTCCGAGGCGAAGACCGGCCTCCCCGGCGGGATGCAGCCCTACTACATCCTCGTCAAGGACCAGGCCGACGTCCCCGGCATCGTCGGGGGCGGCAGGACCCATGACGTCCACACCCTCGGCCTCTACTGGTTCGGGGACAAGGCCACGAAGGACAAGGGCGGCATCTTCTGGAACGCCAACCTGTCCGGCCAGTACTTCAAGAAGATGATGTGGGGGACGGACACCCGCGTCGGCTACACGATGTCCAACACGAAGTGGACGCCGAAGTTCTTCGGGCAGTTCGCCTACGCCTCCGGCGACCACAGCACCGTCGGCGGCGCGGCCTACAACCCGCTCTTCCAGGACGTGCACGGCCGGTTCGGCTACTCCGACCTCTTCGCCTTCTCGAACCTGGTCGTCTTCGGCGTGGGCGGCTACGTCACCCCCGTCGAGAACCTCTCCTACGGCATCGAACTCCGCTCCGACCACGTCGCCCGGAAGTTCGCCGGCGGCGGCGGCCACCAGCTCGCCTGGGAGACGGACTTCGTCGTGAAGCACAAGTACTCGGAGAACGTCGACTTCGAGGTCGTCTACGCCTTCGTCAAGTGGCGTGACAGCGACAACGTCGGCGGCGAGAGCGACGACGTGCAGATCGGCTACTTCAACGTGGTCCTGAGCTTCTAGGACCCGTCGCAGGGACACGAACCGGGGCCGGGCGGGAAACCGCCCGGCCCCGGTGATTCGGGGGCGGGAGGGCGGGGGGGGGTGTTCGCTGTCCCGGGTGGGTTATCGCGGGCGTTGTGCGCCTACCGGCGCGCGG
>CAYJMF010000155.1:0-9045 GCA_964370855.1 uncultured Planctomycetota bacterium
GGGTGAAACACCATGGGCCGGAAGGATGATTCTCGCCCCGCCCCCGCCGCCAATCTGGGTCGGGTTCAGTATGGCGGCGGGCGTCAGAACCACACCTCCAGGCTGGCGATGAAGTTGATGCCCGGGGCGTCCATGCGGCTGTGGGCGGCGCGGTAGCGCTTGTTGAGGAGGTTCTCGACCCCCACGAGGATCTTCGCGTCCTCGGAGAGTTTCATCCCGGCGTAGGCGTGGAAGGTCGTGTAGCCCGGGGTGCCGATGTAGGAGCGCAGGTAGGGGGAGGTCCCGTCCTGGGGGTCGCGGCGCCAGGCGAGGTCGGACTTCGCCCGGTCGCTGGGGATGTCGTCGAACCGGTCCACCATGTCGGCGCGCACCTCGAACCACGCGCCCCGCGCGGGGTCCGTGGTCTCGTCCCAGCGGATCCCGAGGAGGAGGCGGGTCGGCTGCGTGTGGCGGAAGGGTTCCTCGGCGGGGTGGCTGTCGGTGCCGTCCACGCGGCCCCGGTTCCACGCGAAGGAGGCGTCCATGGACCAGTTGGCGGGGATGGCGTCGACGTGGACGTGGGGCACCCACGCGGCGCGGACCTCGAAGCCCTTCACGAAGGCGTCCCCCCCCTCGACCTGCTCGACGTACCCCTCGTTGGCGTCCTGGACGCCGTTGCCGTTGAAGTCGTACCAGGTGGAGCCGTTGTAGGTCGTGGACCGGAGGTCCCCCTGCCAGTTGCTGACGAGGGAGACGTAATGGGCGGCCTCGAAGCGCAGCCCCGGGGAGCGGGTCTTCACGCCGACCTCGAAGTTGTCGGAGTTCGTCGGATCGAGGAGCCCGTTGGGGATGAGCACCCCGTCGCCGAGCTGGCGGATGCCGAAGTTCGGCGCGTTCTGGCGGAAGCCGCGGGACCAGTTCGCCGTCAGGTGGATCCGGTCCGACGCCTTGAACACGGTGCCGAGGCCGCCCGTGAGGGCGCCCTGGTTCTCCCGGATCGCGTCGGCCCGCGGGTCCCCCTGCGGGGGATGGTAGGCGCCGTCCACGCTCGTCTTGAAGAGCATGCGGTCGTAGCGCGCCGAGCCGAGGAGGCTCCATTTCCGCGAGACCTCCCACTCGTCCTGGGCGTAGACCCCGCCGGACCACCAGTCGCTCTGCGGGGCCGCGCGGCTCTTCGCGCCGGGTCCGACGATGGTGAACTGCTCGTCGTCGGGGCTCTCCCCCTTGTCGAGCTCCATGGAGAGGCCCGCGGTGAGGACGTGCCCGCGGCCGAGGCCCCGGGTGGCCCGGACGCCGCCGGCGAAGGTGTTCGTCACGGCGAGCCCCCTGTCGCCCGTGGAGAGGAAGAGGCGCTCGTCCTCCTTGTGCTGCCAGTAGAGCTTCGCCTCGAGCTGGTCCCAGGCCCCGTTGCCGGCGTCGTCCTCGTAGAAGAGCCCCGCCGCCTGCCGGGTGTTGGCGTTGTCCTGCGTCGGCCGGTAGTAGCGCTTGATGCCGGTGCGGTGGACGTCCTGCACGGTGAGCCGGAGGATCCGCTTCTCCGCGAGCTTCATCTCCCCGGAGAAGTCCCAGTTGCGCTCCCGGCCGTCGCTCGGCCTCAGGGTGCCGAGCCCGCGCCCCCCCTGGACGTCGTCGAACTCGCGGGCGGACCCGCCGACGAGCCAGCGGAAGTCCTTCCCGGCCCCGAAGAACTCCTGCCGGAAGCCGATGGACCGATCCACGGACCCGGCGGTGACCCTGGAGCGGCCCCCGTATTTGAACCCCTCCTCCTGGAAGTCGAGGGGGGCCCTGCGGGTGATGACGTTGATGACGGCGCCGAGGGCGTTGGACCCGTACAGGGCCGAGGAGGGGCCGCGGATCACCTCGATGCGGTCCACGATCTCGGGGTCGATCTTCCCGTACATGTCGTCGGCCCCGAAGCCCCCCTCGCCCCAGAGCGTGGAGAGGGAGTTCCCGTCCACGAGGGTCAGGAGGTTGAAGCCGGAGAAGCCGCGGATGACGGGATCCGAGGTCGTCGAGGTGCGCTCGTCGTACCAGATCCCCGCGTCGCGCCGGGAGACGCCCTTCATGGCGACGAACATCCCGGGCCCGGCGAGTTCCTCCGCGTCGAAGACGGAGATGGACTGGGGGAGGTCGAAGGAGTCGCGGCGGGTGCGGGTGGCCGTGACCGTCACCTCGGGGAGTTCCGGGGCCCGCCGTCCGGCGACGTACTCCTCGGCGGCCTTCTCGACGGCGGTCGCCGGCGCGGGAGGGGCCTCCTTCACGGGGGGGGCCTCCTTCGCGGGGGGCGGCTGCTTCGCCGGCTCCTCGGCCCGCGCCGGGGAGGCGAGACCGCCGAGGACCGGGAGCAGCAGCAGGACGGACGACACCTTCACGCTGGGGCGCATGCTTCCTCCTTCACCACCGGGGCACGGACGCCGGGCCCGATGCACCGGTGTAGGCAACCGCCGTACCGTCGGGAACATGACGGGCGTCAGGGGAACCGTCCCCCGGGGGACACGGATCCCGGCCCGCCCGGCGCCCGGCCCCGCACCGCCGTCCCCGGGGGGATCCGGTGGCGTCACGCTCCCGCGCACCCATGTCCGGCGTTCCCGTTTGGCGGGGCCCGGGCGGGTTCGTAGGATGCGGCCGGCGGCATCGTCGCCGCCTCCGGAGGTCCCATGAAGATCGCCGTCTGCATCAAGCGCGTGCCCGACACCACCGCCAAGGTCCGCGTCGCCGCCGACGGGAAGTCCGTGGACCCCGCCGGCGTCGAGTGGGTCATCTCCCCCTACGACGAGATCGCCCTCGAGGCGGCCCTCAAGCTGAAGGAGGGAGGGAAGGCGGAGAAGGTGACCGTCCTCTGCCTCGGCCCGAAGGAGGCGACCAAGGAGCTCCGCACGGCCCTGGCCATGGGCGCCGACGACGCGGTGCTCCTCGTGGACGGCGGCGGCGAGCGCGACGCCGCGTCCACGGCGGCGGCCCTGGCCGGGGAGGCGAAGGCGCTCGGCGCCGACCTCCTCCTCTTCGGGTGGAAGGCCATCGACACGGACCAGGCCGCGGTGCCCCACCTCGCCGCCGCGGTCCTCGACCGGCCCTGCGTCTCCTTCGTGACCAGGGTCGAGGCTGGCGTGACGAAGGTCGAGGCCGGGGTCGGCCGCCTCCTCTGCCACCGCGAGGTGGAGGGGGGGACGGAGGTCCTCGAGGTGCCCCTCCCCTGCGTGCTCACGGCCCAGAAGGGGCTGGCGGAGCCCCGCTACGCCTCCCTCAAGGGGATCATGGCGGCGAAGAAGAAGCCCCTCGTCGAGAAGCCGGCCCCGGCGGCGGCGGCCTCCCTGCGGACGGAGAGCCTCTCCCTCCCCGCGGAGCGCCCCCCGGGACGCATCGTCGGCAAGGGCGTGGAGGCGGTGCCGGAACTGGTCCGGCTGCTCAAGGACGAGGCGAAGCTCCTGTAGCGGGGGGCGAAAGGAAACGGCCATGGCGGGGATCCTGGTGTACGTGGAGCAGAAGGACGGGACGCCGAAGAAGGCCTCCCTCGAGGCCCTCGGCGAGGGGGCGCGGCTCGCGAAGGCCCTCGGGGCCCCCATGAACGCCGTCACCGCGGGCCCCGGCGCCGCGGCGGCCGCCGCCGGCGCGGCGCGGCGCGGCGCGGCGAAGGTCCTCGTCGTGGACGTCCCCGGGACGGCGGCCTTCCGGCCCGCCTCCTACGGGAGGGCCGTGGCGGCGGCGGCGCGGGCCCTCGACGCGACCATCGTCCTCATGGGCGCCAGCGCCCAGGGGCGCGACCTCGCCCCCGCCGTTGCGGCGCGCTTCGGCGCCTCCCCCGTGGCGGACTGCACGGGAACTTCCGTCGCCGGGGGCCGGGTCGCCTGGATCCGCCCCGTCTACGCGGGCCGGGTCGTCGCCCGCGTCGTCAACGACGGGCCCGTCACCGTGGCCTCCCTCCGGCCCAACGCCTTCGAGCCCGGCGCCGACGGGGCAGCCGGGGCGGTGGAGCCCTTCGACCCGGGCATCCCCGAGGGGGACCTGTCCGTGGTGGTGAAGGAGGTGCTGGCGCCGGCGGCGAAGCGCGTGGACCTCACGGAGGCGGACATCGTCGTCTCCGGGGGGCGCGGCCTCAAGGGGCCGGAGCACTTCGCCCTCGTCGAGGGGCTGGCCGCGGCCCTCGGCGGCGTCGTGGGCGCGAGCCGCGCCGTCGTGGACGCCGGCTGGCGGCCCCACGCCGAGCAGGTCGGGCAGACGGGGAAGACCGTGTCGCCGAAGCTCTACGTGGCCCTCGGCATCTCCGGGGCCATCCAGCACCTCGCCGGCATGACCTCCTCCCGCTGCATCGTCGCCGTCAACAAGGACGCCGAGGCCCCCATCTTCAAGGTGGCGGACTACGGGATCGTCGGGGACGTGTTCGAGGTGGTCCCGGCGCTGACGAAGGCGGTGCTGGCGGCGAAGGGCGGGTAGTCCGGAAAGGGAGGGTCGGGCGGGTCGGGTACCCTGTTCCCCTCCCCCCCGCCATCGTTTACCCTCCCGGGGTCCCGGAGGCTACCGCCCTGCCCCTCCTCGAAGTGAAGGACCTGGCCAAGACCTACCGCCGCCGCCGCGTGGTGGACGGGGTCTCCTTCTCCCTGGAGGCGGGCGAGGTGGTGGGGCTCCTCGGGCCCAACGGCGCGGGGAAGACGACCTCCTTCAAGATGACCCTCGGCCTCGTCACCCCCGACGAGGGGCAGGTCCTCCTCCGGGGGGAGGACATCACCCGGGCCCCCACCCACGTCCGGGCCCGCAAGGGCATCGGCTACCTCCCCCAGGAGGCCTCCGTCTTCCGCCGCATGACCGTGGAGGACAACATCCTGGCCGTGCTGGAGGCCCTGGACCTCACGGCGGCGCAGAGGCGGGAGCGGTGCGAGGCCCGCATCGCCGAGTTCGGCCTGGAGAAGGTCCGGAAGTCCCACGCCGAGAACCTCTCCGGGGGAGAGCGGCGGCGCCTCGAGATCGCCCGCTCCCTCGCCCTGGAGCCCGCCGTGGTCCTCCTCGACGAGCCCTTCTCGGGCATCGACCCCATCGCCGTGGAGGACATACAGGGGCTCCTCCGGGACCTCCGGAAGAGGGGCATCGGGCTCGTCATCACCGACCACAACGTCCGGGAGACGCTCTCCATCACCGATCGCGCCTACATCATCCACGGTGGTAGAATCGCCCGCCACGGCCCCCCCGGGGACCTGGTGAACGATCCCTTCGTGCGCAAGATCTACCTCGGGAGCCGGTTCGAGCTCGGGTCGGCGGCGCCGCCCGGGGAGGAAGAGGCGGAGGGCGGGACGGCGTCATGAGCGATCCGGCCGAGGAGTTCTCCCGGGACGAGACCCACGTCCTCGTGTGCGACGACGAACCGCACATCCGCGAGCCCGTCGCCATCTACCTGCGCCAGAACGGCTTCCAGGTCACCACCGCGGTGGACGGCCAGGACGGCCTGAAGAAGTTCGAGAAGGGGGACTTCTTCCTCGTCATCACGGACATCAACATGCCCCAGATGACGGGGCTCGATCTCCTGGCCGCGGTCAAGAAGCTCCGGCCCACCACGGACGTCGTGATGATCACGGGGAACGTGGACCTCGACTACGCCATCAAGGCCATCAAGAGCGGCGCCTACGACTACTTCCGGAAGCCCTTCGACTTCGAGGACGTGATGCTCACCGTGAGCCGCGTCGTCGAGAAGCGCCGCCTGCAGAAGGCGGCGGCGGAGGCGGAGCGGCTGCGCGGCGAGCGGTCGGCCTCGGAGCGCAACGCCATCGAGGCCGTGATGGCCCTCGTGCAGGCGGTCTACTCCAAGGACTCCTACACCCGCGGCCACATGGAGCGCGTGGGGCTCTACGCCAACGTCATCGCCGAGACCATGGGGCTCGAGCCGCGCCGCCGGAAGATCATCGAGCGGGCCGGCATCCTGCACGACATCGGCAAGATCGGCACCCCCGACGTCATCCTCAACAAGACGGGGAAGCTGACGCAGGAGGAGTTCCTCGTCATCCAGCTCCACCCCAACGTCGGCGCCCAGATCGTGCGGCCCATCACGGTGCTCGGCGAGGTGGCGCCGCTCGTCCGCCAGCACCACGAGAAGTGGAACGGCTCCGGCTACCCGGAGCGCCTCTCGGGGGAGCAGATCACCGTGGAGGCCCGGGTCCTGGCCATCGCCGACGTCTTCGACGCCCTCCACTCCGACCGCGCCTACCGCCCCGGCCTGCCCATCGAGAAGACGGTCCAGATCATCAAGGAGGGGCGGGGCTCCCACTTCGACCCCGAGGTGGTGGACTGCTTCGACTCCTGCCTCAACGACGGGACCCTGCTGGCCTCCACCAAGGACTCCCGCGGCTCCGGCCCGGTCCCCGCCCAGTACAAGGCCAAGTCCATGGCGGAGGAGGCGCAGACGATCATCAGGGGCGCCACCAGCCAGGCGAGGGCGAGCGCCGGCGGGGGCCCCGCCGGAACTCCCCCCGCTGCCCCCCCGGGGAAGCCCCCGGAGATCCTCTCCGCCCCGCCCGCGGCGAAGGCGCCCGCCGTGAAGGAGAAGGAGGAGGAGATTCCCGCCGCCCCACCGGCCGCCCGCGTCGAGAAGGAGGAGAACCTCGACATGACCATGGACCTCCCCCCGCCGGCGTAAAGGCGAAAGGCGAAAGGCGAGAGGCAGGGACGTTCCTAACTAAGTAACTAACTCGGGGGACGAGAATCATCTGCCCACGCGGGAGATGGTGCCCCCCGAGTTAGTTACTTAGTTAGGAACGTCCCTGCCTCTCTCCCGCCTACCTCGCCGTCACCTTCAGGCGGCAGAGGCCGGGCTCGCCGGCGACCTGGAGGCGGAGCCGGAGCACCGCCCCCTGCTCGAGGAGCACCGTCCCGGGGACGCCGACCTGGGCGCGGAGCGGCCAGGTGCCGTGGGGGGCCCAGAGGATCTCCGCCGGGACGCCGGCGGGGTCCTCGACGACGGCCTCCACCAGCTCCCGCGGCTGGCCCTTCCCGGACAGGTCCACGATGAGCGTCTCCACGGGGGCGCCGGTGCGGTTCTCGACGAGGAAGACGGCCCCCCTCCGGTAGGAGACGGGCCATTCCGCCGACGCGGGCTCCGTCCCGGGAAGGAGGATCACGCGGGCCTCCTTCCCTTCGACCGGGTCCCCGTAGGGGTCGATGATGCAGCCGGCCAGCAGCACCGCGCCGAGGAGGAGCGCCCCCGCCCCCGCCCTCACCGCAGCACCCCCACCCTCCCGCCCTCCACCTTCGTCACCCCCCGGGGGGGCCAGAAGATGGCGAAGGCGCGGCCGTGCAGGTCCGCCAGGGGGACGTAGGGGAGGGGGACCGTGGAGTCGGCGATCCGCACCTCCGTGGAGGCGAAGGAGCGGAGGACCCCGTTTCGATCCCGGAACTCCACGCTCCCGTCCCTCTCCGACGGGGGGTGCTCGCTCCAGAAGGTCCGGCGGGCCCCCCCCGTCTCGACGATCTCGTACCCGCGCCAGAGCCGGGCGTCCTGGGAGTGGCCGCTGTTGTCCCCGAAGAAGAGCACGTGGCCCTCGGGCACCTCGAAGCGGGTCGTGCCCTGGTTGGTGTAGTAGACGTCCCGGTCGAGGCGGACCCCGCGGAAGGTCGCGCCCCCCTTCTCCACGCCGAAGGAGACGCCGAGGGTCGGCCGCTCGCCGGCCGGGAGGGGTTCGCACTCGAGGAGGGGCGTCACGACCCGCCCGTTGATGCGGCACTCCAGGGCGAGGTCGGAGAAGGAGACCTCCACGCTCTCCACGGGCCCGTCGACGACCGGCCCCGACCCGATGACCTTCCGGCGGCCGTTGCGGTCCGTCACGAGGGAGGTCCCGTCCGCCGCCACCGTCACCTCGCAGGGCCCGCCCCGCCCGGCGATGCGCACCACGATCTCCGTCCCCGGCTCCGCCCCCTCCACGTCGAAGGACAGCCGCACGTCCCCCACGCTCCTCGATCCGCCCGCGCCGAGGACCGAGTCCAGGACGGACCCCTCGAACCGGAGCAGCCGCCGCTCCGTCGCCCCCGCCACGACGAACCCGTCCTCCCCCTCCCGGCGGAACCCCTCGCCGACCCAGGGCACGCCCGCCGACGCCGGCGGCTTCCGCACCGCCGGCGAGGGCCAGACCGGGAACCACATCTCCTCGCGCACCTTCGGGGGCTTGCGCGCAATGACCCCGTCCACGTAGAGGTCCCCGTCCCGGATCTCGACGGTCTCCCCGCCGAAGCCCACGGCCCGCTTCACGTAGTTGATGGTCCGGTCGAGGGGCGGCCGGAAGACCCAGGTCTCCCAGCGCTCCGGCCCCCCGAGGACGGCGTCCCACTTCTTCACCAGCACCCGGTCGCCGGGTCCCCGCTTCGGGTCGTCCCCCAGCAGGGTCGGCGCCATGGACTGGGTGGGGATCTTGTAGGCCTCGACGGCGAAGTGGCGGATCACCAGAGCGAAGACGATGGCGACGAGGACCGATTCCAGGTTCTCCGCCGCGGCCCCCGCAGCGGAGGCCCCCTTCGTCGCGGCCCTCCCCGGGGCGTCGCCGCGGACCGAGGCGGCCCCCACCATGGCGAGGGCCGCGAAGAGCGCGTGGGCCCCGAGGGCGCCGAGCAGCGGCACCGGGAAGGAGCCGAGGTGCCGGTCCACGTACCACCAGCCTCCCGCGGCAACGGCGGCGTGGAAGGCGGCGGCGAGGGGGAGGGTTCGGGCCGGGTTCCGCCAGGCCGCGGCCCCCGCGGCGAAGGAGAGGAGCGCCACCCCCCCCAGCGGCAGGGCGAAGTCCCGGGCCGACGGCAGGCGGGGATCGGAGGGGGCCTCCACGAGCCCGAGGACCACGGCGACGAGGAGATCGATGCAGGCCGCGAGCACCGCGCCGCCCGCCGCCCACGCGAGAAGGGTCGCGTCCTCCCCGTCCCGGGCCGCGTCGGCGGTCACCGCTTCTTGCCCCCGCTCTCCTCGTCGTCCCTGGCGTTGAGGACGGCGAGGAAGGCCTTCTGCGGGATCTCGACGTTGCCGACGAGCTTCATGCGCTTCTTCCCCTCCTTCTGCTTCTCGAGGAGCTTGCGCTTGCGCGTGATGTCGCCGCCGTAGCACTT
>CAYJMF010000156.1:0-8987 GCA_964370855.1 uncultured Planctomycetota bacterium
CCGCGCCCGGGGGGGGAGCATCCGACCCGCCCCGGAGGCCCCCCCGCCGGGATCCACGCGCCGGTAGGCGCGTAACGCCATCGGACCGGCTCCCCCCCTCCCCCGCCGTCCTTTCCCGTCCCGCCCCCCCCGCCCCCGCGCTACCCTGATGCCCTCATGCCTTCCTCCACTCTTCTCCCCGCCGCCGCCGAGGGAGGGACCTACTTCACCCCCGCCGTGGGGACGGTCCTCTTCCTCGCGGTGGTGCTGTTCTTCCTGGCGAAGATCCTCCGCGGGACCGTCTTCGGCGGCATCGTGCGCGGGCTCTCCATCGCCATGGTGTTCCTCTGCGCGACGACCATCCTCTCGGGGCTGCTCCTGCGGTCCGAGCACGTCCTCAAGGTCCTCGACATCCTCCTGCCCGCGGTCACGGTGTGCCTCGTCGTCATCTTCCAACCGGAGATCCGGCGCGCGCTCCTCCGCGTCCGGACGCCCCTCCCGCTCCCGCTGCCCCTCGGGACCGGGACGACGGAGGACCCGGGGCTCGACCAGGTCCTGCGCGCGGCGGAGAAGCTCGCCCGGGAGCGCTGGGGCGGCCTCATCGCCTTCGAGCGGGAGGTGGGTCTCGGGGAGCTCATCGCCACGGGGACGATCCTCGACGCGGAGATCCGGGCCGAGACCATCGCGACGGTGTTCACCCCGGACACGCCCCTGCACGACGGCGCCCTCATCATCCGGGCCGGCCGCATCGCCGCCGCGGGCTGCGTCCTCCCCCTCGGGGAGGGGGCGCTCCCCCCTCCGGCGGGGCTGCGCCACAGGGCCGCCCTCGGCCTCACGGAGCAGACCGACGCCCTCGTCGTGGTGATCTCCGAGGAGACGGGCCACGTCTCCGTCGCGAGGGAGGGCCGCCTCGAGGCCGTGGCCGATCTCGACGCGCTGCGCCTCCTCCTCCGCTCCCTGCTGGAGAAGAGGGCGTGAGCCGCGCCCCCCGCCTCTTCGGCACCGACGGCATCCGCGGCCCCGCCGGGGAGGGCCCCCTCTCCCCGGAGGCGATCCTCGCCCTCGGCCGGGCCGTCGCGGCGGCGTTCCTGGCCCGCCTCCCCGCCGGCGCGCCCCCGCCTCGTGCTCTCCTCGGCCGCGACACCCGGCCCTCGGGCCCCATGGTGGCGGGCGCCCTCGCCGCGGGCCTCCAGGCCGGGGGGGTGGCCGTGGAGGACGGCGGGATCCTCCCGACCCCCGCCGTCGCCCTCCTCGTGCGGCGCCTCCGCTTCGACCTCGGCGCCGCCGTGTCCGCCTCCCACAACGCCGCCCCGGACAACGGCGTCAAGCTCCTCGGGCCCGACGGGGAGAAGGCCGACGAGGTCCTGGAGGGGGGGGGGGGGGGCCCCCCCCCGGGGCCCGGGCCCCCCGGGGCGGGCGCCCCCCCGCCGGCCCCGGGACGGCTCCGCCCGGAGGCCGGCCTCGAGTACGTGGACGCGGTCCTCGCGGAGTTCCGCGGCCTCTCGCTCCGGGGGATGACGGTGGTCGTGGACGCGGCCGACGGTGCCGCCGGCGCCACCGCCCCGGAGGTCCTCCGCCGCCTCGGCGCCGCGGTCCATCCCCTGCGCTGCGGCGGGGACGGCGGGCGCATCAACGACGGATGCGGCGCCCTCCACCCGGGGTCCGCGGGCCGCGCCGTGCGGCGCCGTCGTGCCCACCTCGGCATCGCCCTCGACGGGGACGCCGACCGCCTCGTGCTCCTCGACGAGCGCGGCCTCCCCCGGGACGGCGACGACTTCCTCGCCGCCGTCGCTCCCCGGCTTCGCGCGCGGGGGCGGCTCCCGGGCTCCGCCGTGGTCGGAACGGTGATGTCCAACGGCGGCCTCGACGCCCACCTCTCCGCCCGCGGCATCTCCCTCCTCCGCGTGCCCGTGGGAGATCGCCATGTCGCGGCGGCGATCCGCGAGGGGGGGCTCGCCCTCGGGGCGGAGCCGAGCGGGCACATCCTCCTCCCCCGCGGGGGACTGCTCACCTCCGACGGGCTCGTATCCGCGATCCTCGTGATGCGGGAGATGGCGCGGGGCGGCGTGGCGCTCTCCGGACTCCTCGCGGGCTTCCGCCGCATCCCCCGCGCCGAGGCCGCGGTGCGGGTCGCACGCAAGCCCCCCGTGGAGCGGGTCCCCTCGCTCCGCGCGGCCATGGCCGCCGCCGCCGAAGCCGCCGGTCCCCGGGGCCGCCTCCTCGTGCGGTACTCCGGCACGGAGCCGAAGCTCCGCATCCTCGTCGAATCCCCCTCGCGGGAGGCGGCGGAGAGGGGCTGCGCCGCCATCGCCGCCGCCGCCCGCGAAGCCCTCGGGTCCCCCTCCGCCGGAGGCGGATAGGCCCCTCCCCCACGCGGAGAATCCCGTGCCGAAGGACATCCTCGTCGCCGCCATCGAGACCTCGGGAGCCGCCGGCTCCGCGGCCCTGTTGCGGGGTTCCTCCCCGCTCGGGCTCGAGGTGCTCGGCGACGGGACGACCCACGGCCGCGCCCTGCATCCCGCCCTCGCGCGCCTCCTCGCCGCCGCCGGCGCCGAGGCGAGGGGCATCGGCCTCGTCGTCGCGGGCACGGGGCCCGGCTCCTTCACGGGGATGCGCGTGGGGGTGGCCGCCGCCCGCGCCCTCGCCTTCGCCGCGGGCTGCCCCGTCGTCGGAGTCCCCACCTTCGACGCCATGGCCGCCGCCGCGCCCCGGGCCGCCGCCGCCGTCGCCTGCGCGAGGGACGCCCGGCGCGGCGAGGTCTGGTTCGCCCTCTACGGCCCCGCCGGCGAGGACGGCCTGCGGGGCGCGACGATGGCGCCGTGCCGCCTCCCCGCGGAGGAGGCCGCGGCGGCGCTCCCCGAGGGCTGCCTCGTGCTCGGCTCCTTCGCCCCGGAGCTCGCCGCCCTCCCCGCGGCCCGGGGCGCGGCGGCCGGCCCCCCGGAGGAGGCGGCGCCCGTCGCCGCCGTGCTGGGTCGGCTCGGCCACGCCCGGTTCCTCCGCGACGGCGCGCCGGACCCCGCCGCGGTCCTGCCTCTCTACCTCCAGGATCCCCTGGCGCTTCGGAAGGGGGAGGGGGTGCGCGGTGGATAGGCACCCCGCCGTGCCCGAGGGGGCCCGCGCCTGGGCCGAGGTCGATCTCGGCGCCGCCGCCGCCAACGTGGCCGCGCTCCGCTCCCGCCTCCCCTCGGGGGTGAAGGTGATGGCGGTGCTCAAGGCCGACGCCTACGGGCACGGGGCCGTCGCCGCGGCGAAGCGGCTCCTCGCCTCGGGCGTGGAGATGATCGGGGTGGGGGATTCCTCCGAGGCCATCGAGCTCCGGGAGGCCGGGGTCGTGGCCCCGTTGTTGGTTCTCGGCGCCATCGTCCCGGGGGAGGTCGAGAAGGTGGTGGCCTACGGCGTCGCCGCCTCCATCCACTCCCAGACCCGCGTGGACCTCCTCGCCCGCGCCGCCGCAGCCCAGGGCCGGCGGGCCTCCGTCCACCTCAAGATCGACACCGGCATGGGCCGCCTCGGCGCGCTCCCCGCGATGGCCGTCCCCCTCGCCCGGGCCCTCGCGGAGAACCCCCACCTCTCCTTCGACGGGCTCGCCACCCATTACGCGTCGGCCTCCTCCCCGGTGCCCTTCCAGACCTCCTCCCAGTTCGAGTCCTTCCGCCGCGTCATCGCCGCGCTCCGCGCCGAGGGGCTCCTCCCGCCCCTGGTCCACGCGGGCAGCACGGCGGCGGTGCTCGGCGCGCTCCGGGAGCACTTCGACATGGTGCGCATCGGGGGCGGGCTCTGGGGCATCGATCCGGGCAACCTCGAGGGATCCGGCGCCGATCTCCGGCCCTGCCTCTCGCTCCGCACCCAGGTCATCTTCCTCAAGGACTTCCCCGCGGGCTCCCCCATCGGCTACCACCGCACCTTCGAGACCACCCGCCCCTCCCGCATCGCGACCCTCCCCATCGGGTACAACGACGGCTACGCGTGGAACCTCGGCAACCGGGCGGAGGTGCTCCTCCGCGGGCGCCGGTGCCCCGTGGTCGGGACCGTCAGCATGGACTACACCACGGTGGACGTCACCGACGCGCCCGGCGTGGAGCCCGGGGACGTGGCGACGCTGGCGGGCCGGGACGGGGACGAGGAGATCCGCGTGGAGGACCTCGCCCGCCTCCTCGGCACCAACCCCTACGAGATCACCTGCCGCCTCGGCCGCCGCGTGGTCCGGGTCTACACGGAATGAGGGCGGCGCCATGAGGATCCGGAGGAGGACGGCGGCGGCGCTGTGCGCGCTCTTCCTGCTCGCCTCCGCCGGGGCCGCGGTCTGGCGGCTGCTGCAGCCGGAACGCCTCCGTTCCCTGGTCCTCGACGGAATCCGCCGGGAGCTCCGACCCGGCTACGACGTGGAGCTGGACGGCGTGGACTACGACATCCGCGCCGGCCGGCTCCGCTGCGACGGCCTGCGGCTCCTGCGGACCACCCCCCGCCGGGAGGTGCTTGCGAGCATCCCCCGGGTGGAGGTCTCCACCCGCATCTGGCAGCTCTTCACCAACCTCGCCGTCACCGACGTCCGGCTCTTCGACCCCGACGTCACCGTGGAGAGGGACCCCGACGGGGGGTTCGTCCTCGCCGGGGCCTTCGGCCCCTGGGACGATCCCGCCCCCTCCTTCCGCCCCCGCATCCGCGTCTCCGGCGGCACGGTCCGGTACAGGGACGGCTCCCTCCTCGCTCCCGGGGGGGACCTCCGGTTCGCCGTCAAGGAGGTGGACTGGCAGGAGTCCAAGGACGGGGGGCCCTCGGAATTCGAGGCCGAACTGCGGGAGACCGCCGCCGGTGGCGGTGCCGCATCCCTCGGGAAGGTCACGTTGCGGGGGAAGCTCCCGCTCGCCCCCTCGGGGCTCGTCCTCGCCGTGGAGCGCTTCACCTTCGACGGGGCGCTCCTGGCGCGCCTCGCCCCGGACCTCCGTGAGAGGTTCGCCGGCGTCCACATCGAGGGTCCCTTCGGGGAGGGGCGCGAGGCCCCGGGCCTCGAGGTCCTCGCCGCCGCCGCCGCCGGAGGCCCCGCCGTCACGGCCCGCCTCCGCCCCCGGGGGGTCTCCCTCCTCCTCGACGCCCTGCCCGTCCGGTTCACGGGGGGCACCGGGACCCTCGCCTACGACGGCGCCTCCCGCGGCCTCCAGATCGAGGACTTCGCCATCCGGTACAAGGCCGCGGAGATCCACCTCGACGGCCGCCTCGAGGGGCTCGGATCCACCTTCACGGGGGGCATGAAGTTCTGGGCCCGCGGCCTCGACCTCGACGGTGAGCTGCACGACGCCCTGCCCCCGGAGGTGCGGAGGGTGTGGGACGCCTACGGGCTCTCCGGCGTCGTGGACGTGACGGGGGCGGAGCCCGGCGAGGCGGGCTCCTTCGATTCCCGCTTCGAGCGGGCGGCGGCGGACGCGCCGCTGCGCGTCGGCGTCACGGTCCGCCTGCGGGGCGGCGCCATGTCCTACCACGGGTACGTGGACCCCGGGGACGGCGTCCGCAAGGGCTTCGCCTGGCCCGTGGAACACCTCGGCGGGAGCGTCCGCGTGGACTGGATCGAGGGCGGCGCCACGGTGGTGGACCTCCGGGACCTCGAGGGGCGCCACGGAGACGTGCCCGTGAAGGCCCACGGCTTCGTCCGGGACTTCGGCGCCGGTGCGTCCGGGGAGTCGAGGGCCGAGGTCGGCATCCACGTCGAGGCCCGGGGCCTCGCCCTCGACGACGACGTGCGCCGCGCCTCCCCGGGCATGGAGGATCTGTTCCGCCGCTTCTCCCCCTCGGGGCGCGCCTCCCTCGTGAAGGTGTTCGTGGAGCAGATCCTCGACGTGGACGACACGGCCCACGAATCCGTCTCCATCGACTTCGACGGGGACGCCTCCTTCCGGTACGTGGAGCTGCCGCTCCTCCTCGAGGGGGTGTCGGGGCACGTGGACTACCGCAACGAGCGGACGGAGGCGGGGCGCGTCCCCGCCGTGGCGCTCCAGGGGATCCGGGGGCGCCCCGAGGGGGGGGGCGAGCTGTCCATCGACGGGACCGTCGAGGGGGACGACGCCCCCCGCCTCGGCCTCTTCGTGTCGGGCCGCGGGATCCCCCTCGACGGCCCCCTGGAGACCGCCCTCCGGGCCGCCCCCGGCGCGAAGGCCGCGGCCGATGTCTGGGACCGGGCCCGCCCCTCGGGGACGGGGGACTTCCGCGCCGGGATCACGGGGCGGGACCGCGCCGGGGAGCGGCGCGAGGAGATCCAGGTCGATCTGAACGGCGTCTCCATCGCGGGCTGGGGGGACATCCGCTACCCGGTCTCCGGACTCCACGGGACCGTGGAGGTGCTCCCCGAGTCGGTGACCCTCCGGGGGCTCCGGGGGACCGGCGCCGAGGGCCCCGTCACCCTGGAGGGCGTGGTCCGGGATCCCGGCGGCGAGGCGACCCTCGACCTCGTCATCGGCGCCGAGGACGCGCTCCTCGACGAGAGCCTGCGGGGCCCCCTCGGGCCGGCGGCGGCGAAGGCGGAGGGGTACTTCGACATCGTCCGCCCCGCCCCGGGCCTGCGCGGCGACGTGAAGGTGATGCTCCAGGGATCGGCGGAGTCCGTCGAACCGGTCCTGGAGGCCTCGGGGATCCGCGGCGGCATCCGGCCCCTGGACGTGCGGAACCTCGACGTGGCCGAGGGGGCCGCCCGCTACGAGGACGGCAGGGTGATCGTCACGGGCCTCGCCGGGGCCATCGGGGATCGGGAGTTCACGGTGCGCGAGGCCCGCTTCGACCTCGAACGGGGGACCGGCCGCATGGACCTCGAGGTGCGCCGCCTCCGCTTCCCCCGCGACCTCCTCGGGATCCTCTCCGAGGAGGCGGTGACGGGCATCGAGCGCGTGACCCCGGACCGCTTCTTCCACGTGGACCGGCTCGACGTCCACCTCTCCGACGGGTTCCGCCGCATCGCGCTGGACGGCGTCGTCTCCCTCTCCCCCACCCGGCCCGGGCGCAACGACGGCCTCGGCCTGCAGGGGATCTTCGACCTCGACGGGCTCGCCTTCCAGCGCAAGGGGACGGAGCGCCCCTGGACGGAGATCACCGGGGCGGTGCACCTCGAGGGAGGGGAGCTCCGGCCCGGCATCGACCTCGAGCACCTGCGGGGCCGCATCGACTTCGGCGGGACCTTCGGCCCCGACGGGAACCGGGCCGTCCTCTCCCTCTCCGACTTCTCCGGGCAGGCCGAGGGCAGGACCCTGGAGGGGGCCTCGGGCATCGTGGAGGTGAACCCCGACGGAACGCTGCTGCGGGAGCTGCGCGGGCGCCTCGCCCGCGGCGAGATCGGGGGCCACTTCCTCGTCCGCCCCCCGGGCTCCGGCTTCAAGGGCCGCTTCACGCTCTCCGGGGCCCATGCGCGGGACGTCTTCACCCCCGACGACCCGACGGCCTCCGTGGAGGGGCGCGTGAGCGGGGACATCGAGATCGGGAACCCGACGGGGAGGCCGGAGGACCTCCGGGGGCAGGTCCGGGCCGACGTCACCGGGGGGAGCCTCTTCCGGGTCCCGGTGTTCGACCGGATCTACAGCCTGCTGGGGCAGAGCCGCCCGCCGGAGTTCACCGCGGGGATGTTCGCCGGGGGGATCTCCGGGGACCGCCTGCGCCTCGAGGAGTTCGACGTGGACAGCAGCGTCCTCTCCCTCCACAAGGCCGCGGGCGGGAGCTTCGTCTGGCTGGACGGGCGCATCGACCTCAAGCTCCGGCCGGAGTTCAAGGGGGTCACGACCTGGCCCGGCCTGAGCTGGCTCTTCGACGCCTTCAACGTCGTCGTCAAGCCGGTCTACGAGCGGTTCCACACGATCCGGGTGACGGGGACCCTCAGGAACCCCGTCGTGGATCAGGACTTCCTCCCCTTCCTCTCCTCCGGACCCGAGGATCGGCTCCCGAGGCTCCCCGTGCCGCCGGAGGAGACGAACACCAGGGCGCGCCCGGTCTGGGACTTCTGATGACCTCCAAGGGACGGGGATCCTCCTCCCCGGAAAGGGACGGTGCATGGCGCTCCACGCGGTGATCCTGGCCGGCGGCTCGGGGACGCGCTTCTGGCCCCTGTCCACGGAGGGGCGGCCGAAGCACCTGCTCCGGCTCCTCGGGAAGCGGACGCTCCTCGAGGAGACGGCGGCGCGGCTGCGCGGGCTCGTGCCCCCCTCGCGGATCCTGGTGGTGACGGCGAAGGCGCAGGCGAGGGAGGTCCGCCGCCTTCTCCCCCGCCTCGGCGAGGGGGCGGTGATCGCGGAGCCGATGGCCCGCAACACCGCCGCCGCCATCGCGCTGGCCGCCGCCCGCGTGGCGGCTTCGGACCCGGAGGGGGTGCTCCTCGTCCTCCCCGCGGACCACTGGATCCCCGACGGGCCCGCCTTCCGCCGGACGATGGCCGCCGCCGCGGAGCGGGCGCGGACGGCGCGCACCCTCGTCCTCGTGGGGGTGGAGCCGGACCGGCCGGCCACGGGATACGGGTACCTGAGGATCGGCCGCCGGACGGGGCGCAGCGGCGCCGTCCCGGTCCACCGCGTGGACCTCTTCCGGGAGAAGCCGGACCTCGCCACGGCCCGCCGCTGGCTCCGCGCCGGGGGCCACCTCTGGAACGGGGGGATGTTCGCCTGGCGGGCCGACGTCTTCCTCGAGGAGACGGCCGCCTTCATGCCGGACCTCCACGAGGCCCTCGTCGCGGCGGGGGCGGCGACGGGGAGCGCCGCCGCGCTCTCGAAGGCCTACGCCCGGTGCCCGTCGAAGTCGGTGGACTACGGGATCCTCGAGAAGTCCCGCCGCGTCGAGGTGGTGGCCGCCGGCTTCCGCTGGGACGACCTCGGCTCCTTCGCCGCCCTCGCGCGCCACCTGCCCCGGGACGGGGCGGGGAACGCGTGCACCGGGCGTCTCCTCGGCGTGGACGCGCGCAACGTGGTGGCCGTCGCCCCCGACGGCCACGTGACGGCGGTCCTCGGCGTGGAGGGCATCGCCGTCATCACGACGAAGGGCGCGAC
>CAYJMF010000157.1:0-8878 GCA_964370855.1 uncultured Planctomycetota bacterium
CGCGCGGGGGGGGGGCGGGGCTCCGCGCGGGGGCCGGCGCCGCCGCGGCGCGGGGGGGCGCGGCCCGCGCCGGCTCCTGCCCGAAGACGAGGTCCCGGGGCGTCACGAGGGGGCCGCGGGCGGAGACGACGGCCCGCTCCACCATGTTGCGCAGTTCCCGCACGTTGCCCGGGAAGGGATGGCGGAAGAGGACGTCCAGGGCCTCCGGGGAGAGGCCCGTCGGGCCGCCCCCGTCGCGGGCCGTCATCTCCTCGAGGAAGCGGGTGGCGAGCACGGGGATGTCCTCGCGCCGCGCGCGCAGCGGCGGCACCACCACGGAGAGGACGTTCAGGCGGAAGTAGAGGTCCTCGCGGAAGCGGCCCGCCTCGACCATGCCCGGGAGGTAACGGTTCGTGGCGGCGATGATGCGGACGTCCACCTCCACGGGGCCGGTCCCGCCGAGCCGCTCCACCTTGCGGTCCTGGAGCACGCGCAGGAGCTTCACCTGGAGCTCCAGCGGCATCTCGCCGATCTCGTCGAGGAAGAGGGTGCCCCCGTGGGCCTGCTCGAAGCGCCCCGGGTGGCGGCGCTCCGCCCCCGTGAAGGCCCCGCGCTCGTAGCCGAAGAGCTCCGCCTCCAGCAGGGGCGCCGGCAGTGCCGCGCAGTTGAGCTTCACCATGGGGCCGGCGGCGCGGCGGCTCTTGCGGTGGACGAGGTCCGCCACCACCTCCTTGCCGGCCCCCGTCTCGCCGAGGATCAGCACCGGCACGTCGCTGGCCGCCATGCGGGTGAGGGCGTCGAGGAGGAGCAGGCTCTTGGCGCTGCGGAACCCCAGGGCGTCGGCCTCGGCGGCGTCCACGACGGGGAGGGCCGCCGCCGCCTCCGCGGCCTCCGCGGGGCCGCCGCGCCGCCGCGCCCGCGCCGCCGCCAGCCCCCGCACCGCCTCGTTCTCGAGGAAGTCGGCGCTGCCGGCGTCGTCGGGGGCCGTGGCCGCCGCCGTCGTGAGGCCGATGCGGACCTCCCGCCCCGAGGGCCCCGCGGGGAAGGGGGCCCGCTCCACGGCGGTGCGCAGCAGCGAGGCCACCTCCTCGGCGGCGGCGCGGGGGGTCTCCGGGAGCAGGACCTCCACGGCGTCCCGGCCCGCCCGGGCCATGAGGTGCATCCGCCGCAGCTCCCCGCGCATCCTCTCGGCGACGCCGCGGAGCACGGCGTTGCCCGCCTCGGGCCCGAGCTTCCCGTACACGGCCTCGAGCCCCTCGATGCCCGCCATCACGAGGGAGGCCGGACGCCCCGCGTCGAGGGAGCGGTCGATCTCCTCCTGGAGCCTCCTCCGGAAGTAGCTCGACGCATAGAGACCGCTCGATGGGTCCTCCACGGCCAGCCGGTAGAGCCGCGCGTTCTCGAGCGCGATCCCCGCCTGGTGGGCGAGGGCGGCGAGGAAGTCGAGGCTCGCGCGCCCCGCGGCGTCCCCCCCGGCGGACTTCGCGTGGAGGAGGACCACGGCCCCCTCGGTGCGGCCCCGCCCCGCGGAGAAGGGGAGCACGAGGGCCTCGGCGGCTCCGGCGAGGAGGGCCCGCTCCCCGGGATCCCCCTCCCGCGCCTCCGCCGCCTCGGCGGGGAGGGGGACGCGGCGGGCCGTCCCTCCGCGCGCCGCGGTGCCGAGGAACCCGCGCCCGGGGAGGCGCTCCGGCCGGACCGAGGCCTCGCCGAGGAACCCCGCGGCGACCTCGACCTCGCCCCCCTCGCGGTCGGCGAGGAGGACGAGGGCGGTCTCCGGCCACGCGGCCTCGCGGAAGGCGGCGAGGGTGAGCTCCAGCACCCGGGCCCGGTCGAGGGTCGCGGCGAAGGCGGCGAGGCTCTCGTTGAGCCGCGAGAGCTCCCCGATGCGGCCCTGGAGCTGGTCCGTCATGCCGTTGAAGGCCACGGCGAGGGAGGCGATCTCGTCCCTCCCCCCGCCCGCCGCCCGGAGCGCGAGGTCCCCGTCGCCGATGCGCCGCGCCGTGAGGGCGAGGTCGGAGACGGGGTCGGCGACGCGGCGGGTGAAGAGGTTGGCGACCATGACCGCGAGCACGAGGGCCGCGGAGCCGAGCAGCAGCACGAGGTCCCGCGTCCCCAGGGTCGCCGCCAGGAGGGGCTGGCGGGGGATGGCGGTCTCGAGGAGGGCCACGGTGCGCCCGTCGGCGGAGCGCACGAGGTCCCAGGAGACGCCGTGGAGGATCCCCCCGATGTCGCGGGATCCGTTCACCGGCTCCCCGGGCGTGCGCCGGAGCTCCCCGGAGATGCGGCTCCGCGCCTCCACGGATTCCGGCGCCCTCTCCCGGGCGGGGTCCACGGTGCCGGCCACGGGGTAGCCGCCGGGGGAGTAGAGGAGGAACTGGGAGCGGTCCCCGCCGGTGCGCCGGATGTCCTGCAGGACCCGGTCGTCCACGGGGATCTCCACGACGAGCCGGAGCTGGGCCGTGGCGGTGCGGGCCTTCGCGACGCCCGTGGCGAGGAGGCGGGACCACCTCCACGCCAGGCCGTTCTGCGGTTCGTAGAGCCCCGAGAGGGAGGGCGGGGTCGTGCCGATGGGGTAGGTCTGCCGCTCCGAGCGCCCGTCGGGGCCCGGGCGGGAGACCTCGAGGGCGACCCGGGCGGCGGAGGCGGCCCCGCCGCCGGCCCGCCGGGCGAGGTCGCGGACCAGGGCGTCCACCTGGGGGATCCGCTCCGCGTCCCCCACGACGTCCAGCGCGCGGAGGAGGGCCGGCTCCCGCAGGAACTCCTCCGCGAAGCGCCGCGCCTCGTCGCGGCGCGCGGCGAGGCCCCGGGCGGCGGCCGTGGCGTGGGTCCGGAGTTCCTGGTCGATGCCCTTGTCCACCTCCCCCTCGAAGTGGCGGGCGAGGAAGACCGTGAACCCGCCGATGGGCAGGACCGCGGCGAGGCCGAAGGCGCCGACCAGCTTCCACCGCAGGTGGGGGAGGAGATCGAGGAGGTCGATGGCCGCGGTCATGGAGAGGGGAAGGAGGAGCGCGAGGAGGAGGACGGTGACGAGGAGCACCGGGGTCTCGAGGTCCGCCACCCCCGGGGCGGCGAGGGAGACCTCCACCACCTCGTCGGCGTCGCGGAGGGGGAGCCTCACCTGGCAGGCGAGCAGGGGACGGCCGCCGATGGTCCGCCCGTAGGCCGGGGCGGCGGCCCCGGGCTCCGCGGCGGGGGGGACCTCGGGGGGGGCCTCGGCGCCGAGGACGCGTTCGCGGAGCTCCTGGGAGAGGGTCGTCGCCACGGCCCTCCCGTCCCGGTAGTGGGTGAGGAAGGCCCCCTCGAGGGCGGCGGCGGAGGAGGCGGCCCGCTCGTAGCCCTCCCCCTGGCGCTGCAGGGCCGAGAGGCCGGGAGGGGGCGGCCGCTGCAGGCGGCGCGCGAGGCAGACGGAGTCCACGACCACCCGCGTGCCGGCGCCGAGGTGCTCGAACTCCACGGAGCGGATCCTCACCCCCGGCGCGACGGGGACGGGGAGGGCGAGGAGGTCCCTGTGCACCTGCACCCCGCCGCTCCCGGGCCAGCGGTAGGCTAGGGTCCCCTGGAAGTCCTCCGGGTGGTCGAGGCCCGGCAGCCGCTCCCCGTCGATGCGCACCCCGTTCTCGAGGACCTCGGGAACGGACTCCGTCGTCCCGTCCTCCATGACGAGGCGGACGGACAGGACCTTCTTGCCCGCCTGGTCCGGGGGGAAGCCGCCGGGGGCCCCGTAGACGAGGAAGACCACGTCCGCCTCCCGCCCGACGGGGATGGAGGCGGTGGACGGCGCGGGGCCGATCTCCAGCACCTCGTCGGCGGGGCGCCCGTTCCAGGATCCCGTGGGCACGCCCGTCACCGTGGTCCGGCCGAGGGGGAGGGGGGAGGGATCGGAGCCGTCCGGGGGGAGGGCCGTGGCGCCGTGGAGGGTGAGGGTCCCGTCGGCGACGATCTGCTCCACCTCCAGGGCCGCCAGCCGGCGGGCCGGCCCGGGGAACCTCCAGAGGACCTCGTCGGCGTGGGCCGCGGGGGGGGCGAAGGGGGCGTTCTGCTCGTAGAGGGCCCAGGCGACGGTGGAGTGGGTCGCCCCGTGGGCCTCCCCCTCGGCGGGCCCCTCATCCAGCTCCCGGCCGATGCGGAGGTCGAGGGTCTCCGCGGAGCCGTCGGTGCCGATGGCCGTGACCCGTCCGACCACGGCGCCGGCGGGGGGGGGGGTGCGGTTCTCCAGCGGGTTCCGCCAGGAGACGACCAGGGAGAGGGCCGCCGCCTCCGGGGGATCCACGGGCCGGAAGACGACCCGGCCCGCGGCCTCCAGCGGGATCACCGTCGCGCGGACGGGGGTCCCGCCGCCGAGGGTGCGGCGGAGGGGGGCGGGCACGGGAGGGAGGGTGCGGTACTGGTACTCCGGCTGCGCCTGGACCCGGCGGCCCTCGGCGAGCTGGAGGAGGAGGGAGTCCCGGTCCACCTTGCCGGGAACGAGGACCCGCGCCTCGAGGGCGTCGGAGGCCATGGAGAGGACGGTCTCCGCGGCGGCTCCGAGGCGCCGCTCCGCGCGGGAGAGGCGCCGGGCCTCGACGAGGTCGGGGACGACGCGGACCACCGCCGCCGCCGCACCGATGGCCACGGCGAAGAGGACCTTGCGCCGGAAGGGGAGGTCGCTGAGGCGGCGGAGGGGGCGGCGGAGGAGGTAGAGGAGCGCGAGGATGAGGACCTCGCCGAGGAGGATGAAGGCGGGGACCTTCCATTGTCGCAGTCCCGGGAGGAGCCCCGTCTCCGGGATCGCCTCCACGGCGGACCGGACCCCCTCGAACCGGACGGGAACCACGGCGGAGGGGTCGTAGGCGGGGAGCACCGACCCGGACCAGAGGAGGTAGTTCTTCTGTCCCGGCTCGGTGTCGGCGTCCACGAGGGCCAGGTTGATGGCGACGGGGGAGCCGGGGGGGGCGAAGCCCTGGAAGTTGGCCATGGGTAGTGCTGCCTCGAAGGTGTAGCCCCGGTAGGCCCCCTGGTCGTCGCGGACCTCCTTGCCCGCGACCTCGACCCCGGCCATGCCCCCGTCGGCGATGCCGCGGCGGCCGTGGACGAGGGCGAAGGACCAGCGGATGTCCGGAGCCAGGGGGGCGAGGATGAGCTGGTAGTCCCCCCCCGCGCCCCCGGAGCCGAAGCGGAGGAAGATCTCCACGGAATCCCCCATCCAGAGGTCCCGGGCATGCAGGAGGAGCTGGTCGTCCGTGACCCGGCCCCCGACGTAGAGCCTCTCGTCGTCCCAGCAGACGTGGAGGGAGGCGGACGCGTCGGAGGCCCCCTTCCAGTGGGCCGCGGCCCCGGGCCGGGGGTCGAGGGCGCCGTCGGCGAGGGTCAGGGGGTGGCCGGTGTCCCAGTCGTCGAGGAGCCCATCCACCTGGATCCGGTGGGCGACGTGGGGGGCCTGGACGGGGGGGGAGGGAGGGCGGGCGGGGGGGGAAGGAGCGTTCTGCGCCGCGGCCAGGGGGGCGAGGAGCACACCGAGGACGAGTCCCAGCGTCCTGGTCAGCCGGGGCGGTGGGGGCGCACCCATGATCCCATCATGGCGGAATCATGGCCGTAGCGCAATGGGTATCTCTAATCCATTGCTGGAAAATAAGTTGTGCGTGGCGGATTGGGTGCTAGGTCGATTCCACCGCGGCGGAATTGCCCTGGGCCGGGGTTTCCGTGGAGGAGGGCTCGACGGGACGCACATTCCCCGCCTGCTTCCCCTTGGGACCCTCGACCAGGTCGTACTCGACGGTCATCCCATCGTCCAGGCGGCGGAATCCCTCGCCCACGATGGAGGTGTAATGGACGAAGAGGTCCGTGCCGTCGGGCTGGATGACGAACCCCCAGCCCTTGCGGTTGTCGAACCACTTCACCGTGCCCTGCGGCATGGCGCCTCTTTCCCCGGGTCCGATGCCCGGTCCTGTGGATCCGGGAGCCCCGCCTTCCCGCGGGGCATCCCGGCGTGTCAAGGCGGGCCGGGCCTTTCCCTGGCCCGACCCGCCCGTTGTCTCTTCCGAGTCCGTCTTGTCGAGGTCTTCCGTCGGCTAGGCGGCAGGCCCGCCGGCGGCCTTCTTCTCGTCGAGGATGACGGCCTTGCGCGAGAGGCGGACCTTGCCGGACCGCTCCTCGAAGCCGACCACCTTCACCTTGAGGACGTCGCCCTTCTTTACCACATCGGCGGGCGACTTCACATACCCATCGGTCAGTTCGGAAACGTGCACGAGCCCCTCCTGCCCGGGCAGGAACTCGACGAAGGCGCCGAAGTCCTTCACGGAGACCACGGGCCCCTCGTACACGCGGCCGACCTCGGGAACGGCGGCCAGCCCCTCGACCTCGTACCGCGCCTTCTCCATGCCCTCGGGCGTGGTGGCGTAGATGGTGACGGAGCCGTCGTCCTCCACGGCGATCTGGGTCTTCGTCTCCTCCTGGATCCGGCGGATGTTCTTCCCGCCGGGGCCGATGAGGGCGCCGATCTTGTCCACGGGGATCTTCACCTTGTGGGAGCGGGGCGCGTACTGCGAGGTCTCCTCGCGGGGCTTGCCCAGGGTGTCGAGCATGCAGCGCAGGATGTGGATGCGGCCGGCCTTCGCCTGCTCCAGCGCGCGGGCCATGATCTCCTGGGAGAGGCCCTTCACCTTGATGTCCATCTGGAGGGCCGTGATGCCCTGGTGGGTGCCGGCGACCTTGAAGTCCATGTCGCCCCAGGCGTCCTCCTTGCCCGCGATGTCGGACAGGATGGCGACGCGCTCGCCGTCGGTGACGAGGCCCATGGCCACGCCGGCCACGGGCTGCTTGATCTTCACGCCCGCGTCCATGAGGGACATCGTCCCGCCGCACACCGTCGCCATGGAGGACGAGCCGTTGGACTCGAGGATGTCGGAGACGATGCGGATGGTGTAGGGGAAGGAGTCGTGCTCGGGGAGCATCGGCTCGATGGCGCGCTCGGCGAGGTTGCCGTGGCCGATCTCGCGCCGACCGGGGCCGCGGATGGGCTTCACCTCGCGGACCGAGAAGGAGGGAAAGTTGTAGTGCAGGAGGAAGCGCTTGCTCTCCTCCTCGAGGAGGCCGTCGATCCTCTGCTCGTCCAGCGAGGTGCCGAGCGTCGTGGTGACGATGGCCTGGGTCTCGCCGCGGGTGAAGAGCGCCGAGCCGTGGGCCCTGGGGAGCAGCCCCACCTCGGAGGTGATGGGCCGGATCTCGTCGGGCCTGCGGCCGTCCACGCGGGTCCCGGAGAGGGTGATCTCGCGGAACGCCTTCTTCGACGTCTCGTCGAAGAAGGCCTTGGCCTCCTTGACGCGGTCGGGGTTGGTCGCGGCGTCGGGGCAGAGGGCCTCGACGCAGGCCTTCTTGACGGCGGAGATGGCGAGGTTCTTCTCGAGCTTGCTGCCCTTCGCCGCGAGGGCGTCCTTCGCCTTCGCGTACCAGTCCTTCTGGATCGCCGCCCCGAGGGCGGCGTCGCGGACGACGGGCTTGAGGGCCTGCTTCGGGAAGCCGCACTCGGCGCGGATCTCGTCCTGCATCGCGCAGATCTCGCGGACGGCGGCGTGGCCGAAGGCGATGGCCTCGATCATCTTGGACTCGGAGAGCTCCTTCGCGCCGGCCTCCACCATGGTGACGGCGTCCTTCGTGCCGGCCACGACGAGGTCGAGGAGGGAGGACTTGCGCTCGGCGTGGGTCGGGTTGACGACGAAGTGCCCGCCGATGTAGCCGACGCGCACGGCCCCGAGGGGGCCGTCGAAGGGGATGTCGGAGATGTGCAGCGCGGCGCTGGCGCCGTTGACGCCGAGGATGTCGGGGTCGTTGTCGAGGTCCGCGGACAGCACCATGGCCTGGATCTGGACGTCGGCCAGGTACCCCTCGGGGAACAGGGGCCGGATGGGCCGGTCCATGCAGCGCATGGTGAGGATCTCCTTCGTCGTCGGGCGGCCCTCGCGCTTGAAGAACCCGCCGGGGATCTTGCCCGCGGCGGACGGCTTCTCGCGGTAGTCCATCGTCATGGGGAAGAAGTCGAGGCCCGGACGGACGGGGCCGTCCACGGCCGCGGTGAACACGATGGTGTCACCGATGCGGAGCACCGCCGACCCGTTGGCCAGCTTGCCCATCTTCCCCGTCTCGATGGAGAACTTCTTCCCGCCGATCTCCCGTTCCTTCTTCACGACCTTCACTTGAGCCTCTCTTTCTTTCTCCGCTCCGCTCCGCTTTTCGCTCGGGGCCCGTCGGGCCCCTCTTTCCGCGTTCGCGCTTTCGTGGGATGCGTCCCTGCTTCCGCTTGCCCGCGCGGTCCATCCGCGATCGGGGGGATTCTTGAACGTCCTGGGAATGCGACCGCCCGCCCCGGGGGGGGACGGCAAGGGGGGGAGGGATCCGTACGGGACCTCTTCCCCCGGGATCCTCCTAGTGCCTGAGCCCGAGGACCCTGACCAGCTCCAGGTAGCGGGCGCGGTCCCTCCGGGCGAGGTACTTGAGGAGGGCGCTGCGGTTGCCGACCATCATGAGGAGGCCGCGCCGCGAGGTGTGGTCCTTCTTGTTCACCTTGAGGTGCTCCGTCAGGTGACGGATGCGCTCCGTGAGGATGGCCACCTGGACTTCCGGTGAGCCGGTGTCCGTGGCGTGGGTCTTGAACTTCGCGATGACTTCCTTCTTGAGCGACGGTGCGATCGACATGGTCGCGTCTCCTCCGGTGTTTCCCTGTCCGCGAGCCGGGCGACGCCCGACCAACGGGAGGACCGGTCACTCTCCCTCGGCTTCGAACCTCCGGGATGGGACCCTGGACTGTCGGTTTCCCCACCACGGGGCAACCTCAAACGGAAGAGACTAACAAGGCAGGGACGTTCCTTACTAACTAACTAACTCCCGGGAGGGAGGGGGACCGCCATACTGAACCCGACCCAGATTG
>CAYJMF010000158.1:0-8853 GCA_964370855.1 uncultured Planctomycetota bacterium
CCATCGGGGGGAGCGGAGGGGGAGGGGAGGGGCGCTCCTCGGTCCTTCCCCCCGATGGTGGACTCCCGGGCGTGTGGGGGGGAGGCGAGGCTTCCCTCCGTACGGTCCTGTGGCTCCCCGGGAGAGGGGGGCGGGATCGGACCGGCAGGGGAGGGGCAGGAGAGCGGGCGATTCCCGGGAACGTGGAGGGAGGGGAGGGGAAATGGGGGGGAAAGGAGGGAAAAGGTCCACCTGCATTGAAAGAGGGAAACCGTTCGGATCTCCTGGCCTCTCCTCTCCTCTCCTCCCCTGGCCTCCCCCCTCCTGGCCGTTGACGTTCTACGCGCCCGTTTCGAGAGGGTCCGGTCCGATCCGTTCCGGACCGGACCCGATCGAAACGGGCGCCACCGCGCCGCCGCAGGCGGCGCGGAACCGCCCGCCTACTCGCCTCCCCCCTCCATCCTCCACGCCTCCAGCACCGTCCGCACATCCGTCGCCACCTCGAGAGACATCCCCTCCGCCGCCTTCCGGAGCGCCTCCACCACTGCCGTCGGATTCCGCGCCGCGGCCTTCTCCCGCCGCGCGTAGGTCCGCCGGAGGATCTCCCGGCCCGGCCCCGCCCCGACCTCGATCCGGACCTCGAGGACGCCCCACCATCCGTCGGGCCCGTCCTCCTCCTCGCACCGGGCGAGGTGGCCCCGCATCCGGAAGTCCGCGGCGGAGGGGGCGGGATCCGTGGCCACCACCGCGACGGCCCCGGAGCGGGCGACGGCGGAGGCGAGGATCTCCCGCATCCCCCGCTCCGGGGGGCGGACCCAGCGGAAGTTGCCCCAGGCGCCGCTCTCCACGGGACCGCTCCGCCAGACGATCTCCTCCCGGTCGAGGGCCGCGTCCACGGAGAAGGGCTCCACGGCGAGGACCTCGGGACCGTCGGCCGGCGGGAGCGGGCCCGCGGGGAAGGGCGCGACGAGGTCGTAGGAGCGCCGTTCCGCCTCGCCCTCCCCTCCGCCGATGGTGATGCAGCCCGCGAGGGGAAGGGCGAGGAGAAGGAGCACGGGGAGCGGGAACCTCATCGGCGGTCCTCCGGGGTCGGGGGGAGCGGGTCGGGGAAGGGCCTGTCCGCGGCGACCCGGCCCTTGAGGATCCGGTTCGGGTCGTCGCGCAGGGTGCGCGTCAGCGCCTTCACGTTGGCCGACGCGGCGCGGATGTCGGCGAGCATCGCCGCCACGTCCTCCCCCCCGCGGTCGGCGAGGGCCGCCACGGAGCGGGCGGCGCGGTCCATGGTCTCCTCCACCTCCAGGAACCGGGTGAGGACCTGGTCGATGCGTTGCGAGATCGCGGCGGTGTCGATGCCGGAGACCTTCTCGTCCAGGCGATCCACCGTGGCCGAGATCTTCGAGGGGAGGCCCGTCAGGGCGGGGTCCGTGAGGAACGCGTCGAGCTCGCCGAGGGAACTCCGGAGGGCCTCCGCGGAGGCCTTCACCTCGGCCCGCATGTCCTTCAGCCCGTCCCGGGCCTCCGTCACGGCCTCGCCGGCCCGGTCCACGGCGACGTCCATCTTGCCGAGGGTGGTCCGGATGGAGTCCATGGAGGTGCCGAGCTCCACGATGATCCGCGTGATGTTCGCCTCGTTGGCCTTGATGAGGCGGTTGAGCGTCGCGATGAGCTCCGAGAGGTCGTTGGCGATGCCGCCGATCTTCGTGGTGAAGGAGGTGTCCGAGGGGATGACGTCGCCGGGCTCGAGGTCCGGGGCGTCGTTGGTCCCGCCGTAGAGCTCGAGGTAGAAGATGCCCGTGATGCCCTGGGGCTTCAGCTGCGCCCTCGTGTCGAGCTTCATGGGGACGCCGGGCTGGACGGCGATCTCGACCTGGATCCTCTCCAGGTCCCCGGGGTCGAACCGGATCCCCGCGACCTTGCCGACGGGGACGCCGTTGTACTTCACGGGGCCCGCCACCTCGAGCCCGGCCACGGACTCCCGGAACTGGACGAGGTAGTGGACCTCCCGTGTCATGAGGCGGACGCCGGCGAGGACCCCCCCCACCACGACGATGAGCGACAGCGCCGACAGCAGGAAGATCCCCGCGCGGCGGCGATCCTCGGCGGCGTTCATGCCTTCCCTCCATGGACCCCGAGGATCGGGGTCGTCCCCTTCTCCACCGCCGGCTCCGATGCGTGCCTGTCGAGGAAGGCGCGCACCTCCGGGTCTTGCGTGGCCTGCACCTCGTCCCAGGTCCCCTCGGCCAGGGCCCGCCCCCGCGAGAGCACCACGAGGCGGTCGGCGATCTTGCGGGCGCTGGGGAGATCGTGGGTCACCACCACCATGGTCGCCCCGAGGGCGGCCTTCAGCTCCAGGACCAGGTTGTCGATGCCGTCGGAGGTCACGGGGTCGAGGCCGCTGGTGGGCTCGTCGAAGAACACGAGCCGCGGGTCCAGGGCGAGGGCCCGGGCGATGCCCGCCCTCTTGCGCATCCCGCCGGAAAGTTCCGAGGGCATCCGGTCGGCGGCCTCCAGCAGTCCCACCTGCGCGAGCTTCATCCGGACCGCCTCGTCCACCACCGCCGGGGGCATGTCCAGGTGGGCCCGCATGGGGAGGGCCACGTTCTCCCGGAGGGAGATGGAGTTGAGCAGGGCCCCGTTCTGGAAGACCATTCCCGTGGCCCTGCGGAGGTCGTCCCCCTCCTCCTCGGTGAATCCGCCCACGTCCCGTCCGTCCACGAGGACCGCCCCCTCCGTGGGCTCCATGAGCCGCACGAGGCACTTGAGCAGGGTCGTCTTTCCGCAGCCCGAGGGGCCCATGACCACGAAGGTCTCCCCCCGCCGGATCCCGATGTTGATGCGGTCGAGGACCGTGCGCGCGCCGAACCGGACCGAGAGGTCGCGGGTCGCCAGGGCGGCCGGGGCGGCGTCTTCCATTCTCCCCCTCAGAAGACGAAGTAGACCAGCACGGTGAAGATCGCGTCGAAGAGGATCACGCCGATGATGGATTCCACCACGGCCGTCGTGGCGGCCCTCCCGACGGCGTCGGGCCCGCCCCGGAGGCGGATCCCGTGGAGGCAGCCGATGACGGCCACGATGTTGGCGAAGAAGAAGGACTTGAGAAGGCCCGAGGTGAAGTCCGTGAAGTGGAGGGCGGCGACGGTCTCGGTGTAGTAGGTGCGGGGGTTCACCCCGTAGGAGAAGACGCCGACGAAGGCGCCCCCGAGGATCCCCGCGACGTCGGCGAAGATGCAGAGCGCGGGCACCGTCACGGCCATGGCCGCGAAGCGGGGCGAGAAGAGGAAGCGCCGGGGGCGCAGCGCCATCATCTGCAGGGCGTCCACCTCCTCCGTGACCACCATGGTGCCGATCTCCGCCGCCATGGCGGACCCGGACCGGCCGGCCACGAGGATGGCGGCGATGAGGGGCCCGATCTCCCGCGTGACGGAGATGCCGACGACCTTCGCGACGAGGAGGGTCGCCCCGTAGTCGCGCAGCACGTAGGCCATCTGGAAGGCGAGGATGAGCCCGATCATGAAGTTGATGAGGACGACGATGGGCACCGCCCCCATCCCCGTCTCCGCGAGCTGGCGGACGAACTGCTCCGTCCGCACGGCCCCCCCGCGGATGGGGTCGATGAAGGCGTAGCGGTAGCCCTCGGCGACCATGGAGAGGAGGGTGACCATGTAGTCCCGCAGCGCGATGGCCGCGTCGCCGGCGGCGAGGAGGAAGGGGGTCCGGGGAGACCGCGGGGGGTGGGGATCCGCCGCCAGGACCCTGTCGAGGCGGAGGAAGGCGGCGAGCCGGCCCGCCCCCGAGGGGGGGTTGCGGATCTCCACGGGCCGTCCCTCGCCACGGCAGCGGCGGACGGCCTCGCCGATGGCGGCGAGGCCGAAGGTGTCCACGGTGCGGACCGACCCGAGGTCGATGACCAGGGCCTCTCCCGCGGCGGCCCGCCCGAGGGCCTCCCCGAGGGCCCTGGCCCCCGCGGCGGCGCCCGGCCCCGCCATGGGTTCGGACAGGGAGACGATGGTCTCGTTCTGAGTGCTCACGCTCTTCCTTGCCCGGTGGAAGGGGACGGCCCGCAGGGCATGTTAGACTGCCCCTCGGACGGAAGTCAAAGCGGGCGAAGGGGATTCGCGCATCGCCCCCGGGGAGGCCGCCATCGCAGGACGCCCAGCCGCAGGCGAGCCCCCCCCGGTGCCGAGGGACCCCGAGCCTCCCGCCCCGGACGCGCCGGGCACCGCCCTCCCGGTCCTCTTCCTCGTCTCCACGGTCGTCTTCCCCGGGGGAACGGCCCACGCCCAGATCCGCACCCGGCGCAACCTGCTCCAGCTCACCGGGCACGGGGACCCCGAGACCCTCTTCCTCTTCGCCTTCGCCCCGGGCGCGGATCCCGAGCAGGTCGGTCCGCGGGACCTCCGCCCCGTGGGGGTCGCCGGCCACGTCGTCTCCCGCATCCGCCTGCCCGACGGCTCCGTGCAGGTGGCCGTCCAGGGGATCCGGCGGGCCCTCAGGACCCGCTGGCGGTCCACGGACCCGGTCCTCGTCGCGGAGGCCGGGGAGGCCCGGGAGGACCCCGGCCGCAGGGAGGTCCTCGACGGGCTCGTCTTCCGCGTGCTGACGGAGATCGAGGCCCTCGTCCAGTCCGACGACGCCTACACCGGGGAGCTCCCGCGCCTCCTCCAGGCGAACCTCGACGATCCCGGCCGCTTCGCCGACCTCGTCGCCATGACCGTGGCCTTCGACCTCCGGGAGCGGCTGCGGATCCTGGAGGAGCTCTCCGTGGAGAAGCGCCTCGAGGCCGTCGGGGAGATCCTGAAGGAGAAGGTCGAGTTCGCCCGCATCGCCCGGGAGATCGAGCACCGCGCCCACGAGGACATCGGCAAGTCGCAGCGGGAGTACTTCCTGCGCCAGCAGATGAAGGCCATCCGCACGGAACTCGGGGAGGAGGGGCGCGAGGAGGCCGACGCCCGCCGGTTCACGGAGAGGGCCGACGCCGCCGCCCTCCCCCCGGAGGCGGACCGGGCCGTCCGCGAGGAGATCGCCCGCCTGCGGTCCACGAACCCGGCCTCCTCGGAGTACGGGGTCATGCTCTCCTGGATCGACTGGGTGCTCTCCATGCCGTGGTCGGCGGAGACCGAGGACTCCCTCGACGTGGAGGCCGTCCGCCGGATCCTGGACGAGGATCACACCGGGCTCGAGAAGCCCAAGCGGCGCATCCTCGAGTACCTCGCCGTGCGGGCCATGGCCCCCGGCGCCCCCGGCCCCATCCTCTGCTTCACGGGCCCCCCGGGCACGGGGAAGACGAGCCTCGCCCAGTCCGTGGCCCGGGCCATGGGCCGCAAGCTCGTCCGGATCTCCGTGGGAGGGGTCCACGACGAATCCCAGATCCGCGGCCACCGCCGCACCTACGTCGGCGCCCTGCCGGGGCGGATCGTCCAGGCGCTCCGCCGCTGCGGCGTCCGGAACCCGGTGATGGTCATCGACGAGGTGGACAAGATGAGCGCGGGCCTCCAGGGGGACCCCGCGGCGGCGCTCCTCGAGGTCCTCGACCCGGAGCAGAACGGGGCCTTCGCGGACCACTACCTCGATCTCCCCTTCGACCTCTCCCGCGTCCTCTTCATCACCACGGCCAACGAGCCCTGGGAGATCCCCGGGCCCCTCCTCGACCGCATGGAGACGGTGGCCCTGCGGGGCTACACCTCCGAGGAGAAGACGGCCATCGCGCTCCGCCACCTCGTCCCCCGGGTCCTCGAGGCGACGGGGATGAAGGGCCGCCTGCGCATCCCCGCGGCCACGGTGAAGGCGATCCTCCGCCTCTGGACCGCGGAGGCCGGGGTGCGGGACCTCCGCCGCCGCCTCGAGGAGGTCGCCCGGAGGTTCGCCGTGCGCGCCGCCGCCGGCGAGAAGGGCCCCTTCGCCGCCGCCCCCCGGGACCTCCCCGGCATCCTCGGCCCCCCGCCGATCCACGCCCCGGAGAGGCGCCGCCGCCCCGAGCCCGGGGTGGTGACGGGCCTCGCCTGGACGGGCACCGGGGGGGACCTCCTCGTCATCGAGGGGCTCCGCATGCCCGGGACGGGGGGCTTCCAGGTGACCGGCTCCCTCGGGGACGTCATGAAGGAGTCCATCCAGGCCGCCGCCTCCTGGGTCCGCTCGAGGGCGGAGGCCCTCGGCCTCTCCAAGGAGGACTTCTCCTCCAGCGACATCCACATCCACCTTCCCGAGGGGGCCGTCCCCAAGGACGGGCCCAGCGCCGGCGTCGCCGTCACCCTGGTCATCGCCTCGCTGTTCACGGGGCGGTGCGTCCGGCCCGACCTCGCCGTGACCGGGGAGGTCACCCTGCGGGGGAAGGTCCTCCCCGTGGGCGGGCTCGCGGAGAAGCTCTCCGCCGCCCGCCGTGGCGGGGTCCGCCTCGTGCTCCTGCCCGCGGCCAACCTGCCGGACCTCGAGGAGGTCCCCCGCCCGGTGCTGGACGGCCTCGAGATCCTCGGCATCGACACCGTGGAGGAGGCCATCGGGGCCGCCCTGCTGCCCCTCCCCGCCCCCCGCGGGAGGGGCCGCCCCCGGGGCTCCCGCCGCGCGGCGCGCCGCCCTTCCCGATAACTTGAAGAGGGGGGGCGCGGGGCGTAGGCTCAGTTGTTTTACCCTCGGTCCGGCGGGGGGATTCCCCGCCGACGCCGCGGGTGGAATCACGTCGCCCGACACCGACGACCGGAGACCAACCCATGACGCAACCCGCCTCGAAGCGCCGCAACATCGGCATCATGGCCCACATCGACGCCGGCAAGACCACCGTCACCGAGCGCGTCCTGTTCTACTCCGGCAGGATCCGCAAGGTGGGCGAGGTCCACGACGGCGAGACCACCATGGACTTCATGGAGGAGGAGCGCGCCCGCGGGATCACCATCATGTCCGCCGCCACCCACCTCCAGTGGCAGGACCAGATGATCACCCTCATCGACACCCCGGGCCACGTGGATTTCACCGTCGAGGTGGAGCGCTCTCTCCGCGTGCTCGACGGCGCGGTGGCGGTGTTCGACGCCGTGAGCGGCGTCGAGGCCCAGTCGGAGACGGTCTGGCGCCAGGCCACCAAGTACGCCGTCCCCCGCCTCTGCTTCATCAACAAGATGGACCGCATGGGGGCGAGCTTCTCCGCCTCCGTCGAGGACATCCGCACCAAGCTTGTCGAGCCCATCCCGGTCCCCGTGCAGCTCCCCATCGGCGCCGAGGCGGGCTTCGCGGGGGTCATCGACCTCGTGGAGATGAAGGCCGTGATCTTCGACGACGCCAAGGGCTTCAACGAGCTCCCCGTCCCCTCGGACCTGGAGGCCGCCGCGAAGGCGGCCCGGGAGAAGCTCGTCGAGGCCGTCTCCGACGTGTCCGACCTCGTGCTCGAGAAGTTCCTCCACGGCGACGAGGTCACCGCCGACGAGCTGCGCGCCGCCATCCGCGCCGGGACCATCAAGGGCACCATCGCCCCGGTGCTCACCGGCTCCGCCCTCAAGAACAAGGGGGTGCAGCAGCTCCTCGACGCCGTCTGCTACTACCTCCCCGCACCCGAGGAGCTCCCGCCCATGAAGGGCGTGGTGCCCCGCACCGACGAGCACGTGGAGTGCCCCCCGGATCCCGCCCTCCCCCCCGCCGTGCTGGCCTTCAAGACCGTGGGCGACCCCAACGGGGACCTCACCTTCGTCCGCGTCTACTCCGGCACCGTGGACCAGGGCCAGAAGCTCTGGAACCCGGGGCGCAACCGGGAGGAGCGGGTGGGGCGGATCGTGCGCATGCACGCCGATCGCCGCGAGGCCATCGACAAGGCCGTCGCCGGCGACATCGTCGCCTTCGTGGGGCTCAAGCACACCATCACCGGCGACACCCTGTGCGACTACGACAAGCCCGTGGTGCTGGAATCCATGGACTTCCCCGACGCCGTCATCTCCATGTCCATCGAGCCGAAGACGCGCGGCGACCGGGACAGGCTGAACGAGTCCATGGCCCAGATGGCCAAGGAGGACCCGACCTTCCGCCGCCACACCGACTCCGAGACCGGCGAGACCATCATCTCGGGCATGGGCGAGCTGCACCTGGAGATCATCGTCTCCCGCCTCAGGTCCGAGCACAAGGTGGAGGCCGTCACGGGCCGCCCGCGGGTCGCCTACCGCCAGACCCTCTCCGGCCCCGTGGACGCCGAGGGCCGCCACGTGAAGCAGACCGGAGGCCACGGCCAGTTCGGCGTCGCCCGCGTCCGCTTCGAGCCCCTGGTCGGCACGCCGGAGATCGAGTTCGTGAACGACATCGTCGGCGGCGCCATCCCCAAGGAGTACGTCCCCGCCATCGAGGACGGCATCCGGGCCTACTGCACCGAGGGCGGCGACCTGCGCTTCCCCTTCGTCGGCGTGAGGGCCACGCTCCACGACGGCAAGTACCACGACGTGGACTCGAGCGAACTGGCCTTCGTCGCCGCCGGCCGCCTCTCCATCCGCACCGCCGTGGAGAAGGTCGGCACCACCATCCTCGAGCCCATCATGCGGTTCGAGGTGACGGTCCCCGAGGAGTTCACCGGTCCCGTCATGGGCGACCTCAACCGCCGCCGGGCCGTGGTCAGCGAGAACATCGAGAAGGGCGGCGCGAAGATCATCCGCGGCAAGGTCCCCATCTCGGAGATGTTCCAGTACTCCACGACGCTGCGCTCCATGACCCAGGGCCGCGGCAACTTCTCCCTGGAACCCTGCGAGTACTCCCCCGTGCCCCAGGGGATCGCGAAGAAGGTCATCGAGGACAGGATCGCCCAGAGGAAGGCGCAGCAGGCGGCGAAGTAGGGAGGGGGGAGTAGAGGGGCCCCCCGCCCGGGCGTTGCGCGCCTTCCATGAGGAGGCCCTCCCCGCCAAGCGAGTTCCG
>CAYJMF010000159.1:0-249 GCA_964370855.1 uncultured Planctomycetota bacterium
GAGGAGGGAGGCGGCGGGGTCGGACCTTCCTGAGGATCCAGGAACGGAGGGTGCGGGAGCGGGGCCCTGGTTCTTGGGGGACGGCGGGCACCCCAGCGGAGTTCCGGTTCCGTCAAGGCACCGAGGGTGAACGCCGTCCCCCAAGATCCAATGCCCCGATCCCTGGGATTCCCCCGCGGCGCCGGAAGGCGTCTCTCCCCCCTGCCTCTCCCTCGGTCCCGGAAGTGGAGGCGTCCCGTCGTTCAGGGA
>CAYJMF010000159.1:259-3670 GCA_964370855.1 uncultured Planctomycetota bacterium
GGAAGAGGGTCCGGACCTCCCCTCGTTTTCCAGTTTTCTGTGGAAAACGACCCCGCGGATCCAAGATGGAACCCTCCCCCCACGGAAATCCGTAGAACCGAGGAACGCCCCCCATTCCCCCCCCCGACCTCGACGACCGCCGGATGACCATCGGGGAGCACCTCGAGGAGCTCCGGAAGCGGCTCTTCTACGCCGTCCTCTACTGGATGGCCTGCAGCGCCGTGGCGGGGTGGTACGCCGAGGACCTCATGGGGCTGGTGCTGCGCCCCTTCCTGGTGGCGCTGGAGAACGCGGGACAGCCCACGGTGATCGTCTACCTCCAGCCGACGGACTCCTTCACGGTGCTCTTCAAGGTCGTGATGATCCTCGGCGCCTTCCTCGCCTCCCCCTTCATCGCCTGGGAGCTGTGGGGCTTCGTCGGGGCCGGCCTCCACAGCAAGGAGAAGCGCTGGGTCGTCGTCTCCGCCCCCCTCTCCTTCCTCCTCTTCGCCGGCGGCGCGCTGTTCTTCTACCTGTGGGTCCTCCCCCCGGCCGTGGACTTCCTCTACTCCTCGGGGATGAACTTCTTCCCCGACCGCCCCGAGTGGCGCGTCGTCCAGATGCCCAGCATCCCCGACGCCCTCTCCTTCTTCCTCTGGATGTCCCTGTCCATGGGCCTCATCTTCCAGCTCCCCGTGGTGATGTTCTTCCTCAACGTCATGGGCCTCGTCTCCGCCCGCACCTTCCTCCGCCTGCAGCGCCACTTCATCCTCGGGGCCACCGTCGCCTCCGCCGTCATCACCCCCACGGGGGACGCCGTGACGCTGACCCTCTTCATGCTCCCCATCCTCGCGCTGTTCTACCTCGGCCTCCTGGCCGTCTGGATCCGCGAGCGCACCACAGGAAAGGTCCCCTCATGAGACTGGCCGTCGCCGGCGTCCACGGGTCGGGCAAGTCGACCCTCTTCCGCGCCTTCACGGGCGCCTCCGCTCCCGCCCCCGGCGGCGCCCCCGGGGCCGCCGCGCTGGCCGTGGTGAAGGTGCGCGATCCCCGGCTGGAGCGCCTCCGGGACATGTTCCAGCCGAAGAAGTACACCCCGGCGGCGGTGGAGGTGCTCGACCTCCCCGGGCTCCCCGGGCCCGGCGAGCCGGCCTCGGACCGCCGCTCCGAGCTCCTGGCCTCGGCCCGGGAATCCGACGGCCTCGTCCTCGTGGTGCGCGCCTTCGAGGAGCCCTCCTACCCCTACGCCGAGGCGAAGCCGGACCCGGCCCGGGAGGCGGCGCACCTCGTGGGGGAGCTCTGCTTCGCGGACCTCGACATCGCGTCGAAGCGCCTCGAGAAGCTGCTGGCCTCGGGGCGGAAGTCCGGCGTGAAGGAGATGGAGAAGAAGGAGGCCGAGGCCCTCGCGCGCATCGTGAAGGTGCTGGAGGAGGGGGGGCTCGTGAAGGACGCCGTCCTCTCGTCGGAGGAGGAGAAGCTGCTGCGCGGCTTCCGCTTCCTCACGGCCAAGCCCTGGGTGCTCTGCGTCTCCGTGGCCGAGGGGGGCGACCCGGCGCTGGCGGATTCCATCCCCGGCGTCTTCCAGTCCCGGGCGACGCTGGCGGGGAGGACCGAGGCAGACATCGCCGAACTGGAGGAGGGGGACCGGGCCGCGTTCCTCGCCGAGATGGGCATCGCGCGCCCCGCGGCGGAGGTCCTGCTCGAGGCGGCCTTCCGCGGCCTCGGCATGATCACCTTCTTCACCGTCGGGGAGGACGAGGTGCGGGCCTGGACCCTCGCCGGCGGGAGCAGCGCCGTGGAGGCCGCCGGCTGCATCCACTCCGACCTCGCCCGCGGCTTCATCCGCGCGGAGGTCACGGCGGCGGCGGACCTCCTCGCCCTCGGCTCCATGGCGGAGGTGAAGAAGGCCGGGAAGCAGCGCCTGGAAGGGAAGGAGCACGTCGTCCGGGACGGCGACATCCTGAACATCCGGTTCTCGGTGTAGCGTGGCGCGGGCGGCGCGCGGGAAGGGATCCCCACCGCTCCGCGTGGAGATCCTCTCCACGGGGGACGAGCTCGCGCGGGGGCGCTCCCGGGACACGAACTACGCCCGCATCGCCTCCCTGCTGACGGAGAAGGGGTTCGACGCCGCCGGGGGGCGCATCGTGGGGGATTCCCTCCCGGACCTCCTCGACGCACTGCGGAGGGCCGTGGCCCGCGCCGACGCCGTCGTCGTCACGGGGGGTCTCGGCCCCACGGCCGACGACCTCACCCGGGAGGCCGCGGCGGCGCTCCTCCGGGTCCCCCTCGTCGAGGACCCGGCGAGCCGCCGGCGCATCGAGTCCCTCTGGCGGGGCCGCGGGGTCCCCATGCCCCCGAGCAACCTCCGCCAGGCCCTCCTGCCCCGCGGAGCGGCGGCCCTCCGCAACGACGCCGGCACCGCCCCGGGCATCGCCTTCCGGCTCCGGGGGACCGACGTCTTCTGCCTGCCCGGGCCTCCGCGGGAGATGGAGCCGATGCTGGCGCGCCACGTCCTGCCGGCGCTGCGGCGCCGTTTCGCGGGGAGACCGCGGGAGCGGACCCTCTACGCCTCCTGCTGCGGGGTCCCCGAGAGCGACCTCGCCGACCGCCTCGCCGACCTCATGGCCCGGGACCGGGCGGTGAAGGTCGGCACCGCCGTCACCGAGGGGATCATCACC
Organism: uncultured Planctomycetota bacterium; assembly: GCA_964370855.1. GTDB lineage: Bacteria > Planctomycetota > JAJSAM01 > JAJSAM01 > JAKLKS01 > JAKLKS01. The sequence continues at coordinate 2,917 of CAYJMF010000159.1, forward strand.
GTGGCCGTCCACGGGACCGGGGAGGCGGCCCGGGAGGTGGGGGGGGTCCACCGCGAGGTGCTCCGGCGCCTCGGGAGTGACGCCTACGCCCCGCGGCGGGTGGGCATCGGGGCCCACCTCGTCGGCCTCCTCCGGGAGCGGGGGCTCACCGTGGCCCTGGCGGAATCCTGCACCGCGGGCCTCGTCGCCGCCCGCCTCGCCGACACCCCCGGGGCCTCGGCGGTGCTGCGCGGGGGCGTGGTGGCCTACGCCGACGCCCTCAAGGAGTCCCTGCTGGGGGTGGACCGGGCCCTTCTCCGCCGCCACGGCGCCGTGAGCGGCCCCGTGGCGGAGGCCATGGCGAGGGGCGTCCGGGAGCGGACCGGGGCCGACCTCGCCGGCGCCGTCACGGGGGTCGCCGGGCCCGGGGGCGGGAGCCGCGGGAAGCCCGTGGGCACGGTCTGGTTCGCCGTCGCCGACGGGGAGGGGGTCCGCTCGCTCCGCCGCCGGTTCCACGGGGACCGCGCCTTCGTGCGGTCCATCTCGGTCCATGCCGTCCTGGACCTCCTGCGGCGCAGGGTGGAAGGGGTCCTCCCGCAACGTCCGGTGTAGGATGGCGGACCTCCTGCCCGGTGGTGTAATCGGCAACACGGGGGACTTTGGATCCCTCATTCCTGGTTCGAGTCCAGGCCGGGCAAGAGGCGGGACGATCGTGCCAGGCACTTTTTTCCCACCCCGGATGGCAGCCCACCTTCCGTGGTGGGAAGAAAGTGCC
>CAYJMF010000159.1:3680-8753 GCA_964370855.1 uncultured Planctomycetota bacterium
CCACCCCCCCCCCCCCCCGCCCCCCCCGGCTGCGCCGCGTCCCGCCCCCCCCCCCCCCCCCCCCCCCCCCCCCCCCCCCCCCCCCCGATTTCCCTCCCCGCGGGACCACGCTGCCTGTACCTTCGCCCGTTTCCGCGGGGGCGCCCAGGCTCCTGCGGTCCCGGAGGGGATGGTCCCTCCGGTCCCCCGGCGAACCTGCGCCGGTGTCTTTCAGGGGGAAGCGCTCCCTGGCGGGAGGTGCCCGCCGGAGCCGTCCCCGGTTTCCACGCTGCATCCCCAGGGGGGATTCCGTGAAGAAGTCCGCCGTCGCCGTCGTGATCCTGGCCGCCGGCAAGGGCACCCGGATGCGCTCCGAGCGCCCCAAGGTGCTCTTCGAGGTGGCCGGCCGACCCATGGTCAACCACGTGCTCGAGGCCGCCCTCGGCCTGCGGCCGAAGTCCGTGGTGGTCGTGGTCGGACACGGGGCCGCCGAGGTCCGCGCCGCCGTCAAGGCCGACCCGGCCTTCGATCCGGGGGTCGTCCGCTTCGCCCTCCAGAGGGAGCAGAAGGGCACGGGCCACGCGCTGCGCTCCGCGCTCCCCGCCCTCCGGGGGTTCAGGGGGACCGTCCTCGTCCTCAGCGGCGACGTGCCCCTCGTCGAATCCGGGACCCTGCGCACCCTGGCCGAGGCCCACGCCCGCTCCTCCGTCGCGGCCACGGTCCTCACCTTCCGCCCCGCCGACCCGACGGGCTACGGCCGCGTCGTGCGCGACAGCCGCGGGGCCCTCCTCGACATCGTCGAGGACAAGGACGCCGATTTCGAGACGCGCACCATCGCCGAGGTGAACTCCGGCCTCTACGCCTTCGACGCCGACGTCCTCCCCTCCGCCCTCCGCCGCCTCCGCACGCAGAACTCCCAGGGGGAGTTCTACGTCACCGACGTCCCGCGCCTCCTGCGCCGCGACGGCGTCTCCGTGGGCGCCGTGCGCGTCCTCGAGCCGGAGGTGGTCGCCGGGGTGAACAACCTCTCGGAACTCGCCTCCGCGGGGACGGTCATGCGCCGCCGCGTGCTGGAGCGGTTCCTCGCCGCGGGGGTGGAGATCGTGGACCCGTCCACGACCTTCGTCGCCCCCGACGCGGAGATCGGCGCCGGGACCCGCATCGAGCCCTTCACCGTGGTCGAGGGCGGGGTGCGCGTCGGCCGCGGCTGCTCCGTCGGCCCCTTCGCCCGGCTCCGCCGCGGGACCGTCCTCGAGGACGGCGCCTCCGTGGGGAACTTCGTCGAGGTGAAGGCCACCCGCATGGGCCGCGGCTCCAAGGCGCGCCACCTGACCTACCTCGGCGACGCCGACGTGGGGAACGGGGCCAACGTCGGCGCCGGCACCATCACCTGCAACTACGACGGGAAGAACAAGCACAGGACCGTCATCGAGGACGGCGCCTTCCTCGGCAGCGGCACGCTCCTGGTCGCCCCCGTGACGGTCGGGAAGCACGCCGTGACCGGGGCCGGGGCCGTCGTCCTGGCGGGGAAGTCGGTGCCCGCGGGCTCAACCGCCGTGGGCGTCCCCGCGCGCATCGTCTCCGGCCCCGCCTCCCGCCGGCCCGTCGCCCGCGGAAAGGGGAGGTAGCCGTGGCCCGGGGGGCCCAGTTCGGCGACGTCCAGATCTTCACCGGCACGGCCCATCCCGGGCTCGCCGCGATGATCGCCTCCTACCTCGGCATCGGGGTCGGCGACGCCACCGTGTCCCGCTTCCCCGACGGCGAGATCAACGTCAAGATCAACGAGGACGTCCGCGGCAACGACTGCTTCGTCGTGCAGCCGACCTGCCCCCCCGTGAACGACAACCTCATGGAGGCGCTCCTCCTCATCGACTGCCTGCGCCGCTCGAGCGCCGGCCGCATCACCGCCGTCTTCCCCTACTTCGGCTACGCCCGCAAGGACCGCAAGGACGAGGGCCGCGTCCCCATCTCCGCGAAGATGGTGGCGAACCTCGTGGTCTCCGCGGGAGTGGACCGGGTCCTCGCCCTGGACCTCCACGCCGCGCAGATCCAGGGGTTCTTCGACATCCCCGTGGACCACCTCTTCGCGTCCGGCGTGATGGTCCGCCACCTCAGGGCGCTGAACCTGAAGGAGGTCGTCATCGTCGCCCCCGACGTGGGGGGGATCAAGATGGCCCGCGCCTACGCCAAGTCCCTCGGGGCGGGGCTGGCCATCGTGGACAAGCGCCGCATCTCGCCGGAATCCGCCGAGGCCGTGCACGTCATCGGCGAGGTGCAGGGGAAGACCGTCGTCCTCGTGGACGACATGATCTCCACGGCGGGCACCATCACCGAGGCCGCCAAGACCGTCAAGGCCCACGGCGCCGGCGACGTCATCATCTGCGCCACGCACCCCGTCCTCTGCGGACCCGCGGCGGAGCGGCTGTCGAAGGCCCCGGTGCGCTCCATCGTCGTCACGGACACCATCCCCCCGACGGTGCTGTCGGGGGTCAGGAACCTGGAAGTGCTGACCATCAGCGAGCTCCTCGGGGAGGCCATCCGCCGCATCCACGTGAGCGAGTCGGTGTCGAGCCTCTTCCTATAGAGAGATCCACGGAGGCGAACATGAGCAAGGGAATCATCAATGCCGAGCCCCGGAAGAAGGGGACCAAGGGCGCCCTCCACCTGCTGCGCGGGGAGGGGCGGGTGCCGGCCATCCTCTACGGGCGCGGCACCGAGCCGGTGACGGTGTCCGTGAAGGAGAAGGACGTGCGCACCGCCCTCCAGAACGGCGTCCGCGTCCTCGACCTCCGGGTCGGGGGCGACTCCATCGGGGCCCTCCTCAAGGACGTCGCCTGGGACCACCTGGGCGAGAACCTCATCCACGTGGACTTCCAGCGCCTGGTGAAGGGCGACACCATCGAGATCCGCGTGCCCCTGATCTTCACGGGGACGGCGGCGGGCATCAAGGACGGCGGCGTGTTCAACGTCGTCCACGACACCCTGGAGGTCTCCTGCCAGCCCGAGTCGGCGCCGGCGCAGATCTCCGTGGACGTCTCCTCCCTCCTGATGGGGCAGAGCCTACACGTGAGCGAGATCACGCTGCCCGAGGGCGTCGTGGCCACGGGCGATCCCGCCGACGTCGTGGCCGTCGTGACCCACTCCGACAAGGAGGTCGAGTCCGTGGCGACGGTGCCGGAGGAGGCCGTCGTCGCGCCGGAGGTCATCGGCGAGGCGGAGCGGAAGGCCGCGGCCGAGGCGAAGGCCGCCGAGGGCGGCGGGGCCGGGGGCGGGGCCGGAGGCGGGGCCGCCGGGAAGAAGGACAAGTAGCGGGAGGGACGCGTGTTCGTCGTCGTCGGGCTGGGAAATCCCGGAACGGAGTACGCCGGGACCCGGCACAACGCCGGCTTCGAGGTGGTGGACCGCCTCGCGGCGCGGGCGGGATCGGAAGCGCGCCGCGACCGGACGCTCAACGCCGAGGCGGCGAGGGTGCGGATCGCGGGGAGGGAGGTGCTGCTCGTGAAGCCCCTCTCCTGGATGAACCTGTCGGGAGCCGTGGCGAGGAGGGCCGCCGAGCGGGCGGGCCTCCTCGAGGACGGGGTCGTGCGGGGCGTGCCGGGGCTGATGGTGGTGAGCGACGACTACCACCTCGGGCTCGGGTCGCTCCGGATGCGCGCCTCGGGGTCGGCGGGGGGCCACAACGGCCTCGCCGACGTCGAGGCGGCCCTCTGCACGCGGGACTACCCGCGGCTCCGGGTCGGCATCGGGCCGTGCAGCATGGCGGACCCGAAGGACTTCGTGCTGGGGCGCTTCCGGCCGTCGGAGCGGGCCCCCGCGGCGGAGTCCTTCGACAGGGCCGCGGACGCGGTCGAGTCGTGGCTGGCGATCGGATTGGAACGGACGATGGAACGGTACAACGGCGCGCGGGGCGCGGGTCCCGAAGAGGCGCCGGGGAGGACGGAAGGATGAAGAACGTGAAGGTGGCCCCCGAGGGCCCCCGTCGGTACGAGGTGATGTTCCTCGTGGAGAGCGGCCTCGCGTCCCGCGAGTGGGACGCCGTCGAGGCGAGGCTCAAGGACCTGGTGGAGCGCAGCGGCGGGACCATCCTGTCCGCGGGCCGGTGGGACGAGCGGAAGCTCTCCTTCGAGGTCAAGGGCGCGCGCCGCGGGACCTACTGGCTCTGCTACTTCCAGGGGCCGACGGACGTCCCCGGCAAGATCCGGCGGTCCGCGGCCCTCACGGAGACCGTGCTGCGGAGCCTGGTCCTCGCCATGGACGCCTCCGACGAGGTTCCCCAGGACGTCACCACGCGGCGCTCCACGGTGGCGATCGGCGAGGACAGGGATTCGACGCGGTAGCCGCGAGGCGCGCGAAGCGGACAACGGAGGAAACGATGGCAGCCAATTTCAAGAAGTTCGAGAAGACCGGGTGCCGGTTCTGCAAGGCGAAGATCCGGATCGTCGACTACAAGGACACGCCCACGCTCCAGAAGCTCACCACGGGGCAGGGGAAGCTGTTCGCCCGCAAGCGCTCGGGCAACTGCGCGCGCCACCAGCGCCAGATCAAGACCGCGGTGAAGCGTGCGCGGTTCCTTTCTCTCATGCCCTACGTCGCCCAGTAGGTCCCCGGAGGCAACCATGAAACTCCTGCTCATCAAGGAAGTCGAGGGTCTCGGCAAGTCCGGGGATCTCGTCAACGTCTCGGCGGGCTACGCCCGCAACTTCCTCCTGCCGCGCAACCTCGCCTCGGAGCCGACGCCGCAGGCCCTGCGCCGCGTGGAGGCGGAGCGCCGCCGCGAGGCCCGCGAGGTCGAACGGCTGCACAAGGAGGGGGAGAAGGTCGCGAAGTCCCTCGAGAACTGCTCCGTCAACATCCCCGCCAAGGCCGGCGAGGGGGGCCACCTGTTCGGCTCCGTCTCCGCCGCCGACATCGTCGCGGCGCTCGCCGCCGACGGCCGCAAGGTGGAGGAGTCCTGGCTCCGCATGGAGAGGCCCATCAAGGAGGTCGGGATCTACGACGTCCCGGTGATCGTCCACGGCGAGGAGCGGGCGACGATCAAGGTGTGGGTGGTGGAGGAGAAGGTGCAGGACTAGGCGGGGCGGGTCGGGAACGACG
>CAYJMF010000160.1:0-8674 GCA_964370855.1 uncultured Planctomycetota bacterium
CCCCCCGCCCCCCCCCCGCCCCCCCCCCCCCCCCCCCCCCCCCCCCGCCCCCCCACCCCCGCGCCGGAGGCGCGGAACGCCTGCGCTCACGACTCCTCGCTGGCCCTCAGCGCCGCGTCCGTCCTTCGCAGGCGGTAGGCGAGGATCCGGGCGAGGCGGGCGAAGAACATCGCTCCCGTGCGGGGGTGGAGGTGGGAGAGCTCGTCGAAGCGCTCCCGGGTGATGAGGAAGAGCATCGTCTCCTCCGTGGCCACGGCGTCGGCGGAGCGGGGGGAGCGGTCGATGAAGGCCATGTCCCCGAAGAAGGAGCCCCGGGCGAAGGTGGCGAGGTGCTTGTAGCGTCCCCCCTCGAGGGGCATCCGGATGTGGACGGTCCCCTTGCGGAGGAGGCAGAGCTCCGTGCCCTTGTCGTCCCGCCGGAACACCGCCTCCCCGGCGTGGACGGTCCGTTCGGCCACGGCCTCGGAGAGGATCCTCAGGGAGTCGGACTTGAACTCGCGGAAGAGGTCGAATTCCACGAGGGTGAGGGGAGGTTCGTGCCCGGTGCGGCCGAGGCCGGCCTCCTCGAGGATGCGGTCCTCCACCCACTCCAGGGCCTCGTGCAGGTTGTCGTACACGTGGACGTTCCGGTCCCGGGCGACGAGGCCCATCTGGGCCAGGTAGGCGCCGAGGTTCTTCCCCGAGGGCAGGGAGGCGGGGAGGTGGGTGAAGAGGAGGACCGCCCCCCTCTCCGCGAGGGTCGCCTCGATCTGCTCGAGGATGTGGGCGGCGGTGTAGTCCACGGCCTGGACGCGCCGGAGGTCGAGGATGAGGAACCGGCAGGTGCGGAGGTCGGCGTCGAGGATGTTGAGCAGCTGGTCCGTGGTGCCGAAGAAGAGCGTGCCCTGGAGCTCGCAGACGACGGCCTCGCCGCCCCGCTCGCGGAGGACGGCCTGCTCCTCGGGGGATCGGTCCCGCTTGGAGGAGATCCGGTCGCCGGAGATCTTGCGGTGCACCACGGAGACGTGGATCTGCTCCCGGATGAACAGCAGGATGGAGAGCGCGAGCCCGACCCCGCTGGCGGCGATCATGCTCTTCGTGACGGCCGTAAGGATGACCGCCGCCACGACCAGGAAGTCGAGCACCGTGCTGCGGTTCCGGAGGAGGTCGACGCTGTGGCGGTCCACCATCCGGAAGGAGACCACGGCCAGCACCCCGGCGAGGGCCGGCACCGGCACCCACGCGATGACCCCGGCGAGGACGGCGAAGGCCAGCAGGGAGAAGACGCCGGCGAGGACCGCGGCGAGGCGCGTGGTCCCCCCGGAGTTGACGTTGACGAGGGTCGCCCCCATGGTGCCCGCCCCGGGCATCCCCCCCGCGAGGGCGGAGAGGAGGTTCCCCGTGCCCTGGCCCACCAGGACCCGGTTGGAGTCGCTCCGGGAGCGGGTCATGGCGTCGATGACGACGCAGGTCTTGAGGGTGTCGATGGAGAGCAGGACGGAAAGGGTGAGCGCGGGGACGAGGGCGAGGGCGGCGTCGTCCCAGGAGATCATCCCGAGGGCGTTCCAGCTCCCCGTGGCGGTGCGGAGGATCTCCCCGGCCCCGCCGGACCCGAGGGAGCCGATGACCAGGGTGTTGCCCTCCAGGGTGCGCAGCGCGGGGTCGCGGAGGGCGAAGGCGCCGTAGGCGAGGATCCCCCCGGCGAGGCCGAGGATGACGCCGGGGACCCTTTTCGTGATGCGCGGGGCCAGCAGCATCGCCGCCGCCGTGGCGCCTCCCACGACGAGGGAGGGGACGCTCCAGGAGGAGGGGGAGCGCAGGCCCTCCCAGGGGCCGATGCCCTTCCCGAGTCCGAGGAGCTTCGGCACCTGGCCCCAGAGGATGTAGATGCCGACGCCGCTCAGGTACCCGGAGACGACGGGGTAGGGGATGTACTTGATGAGCCGCCCGCCGCCGAGGACCCCGTAGAGGATCTGGAGCCCCCCCGAGGCGAGGGCGACGACGGCGAGGATGCCCGCGACGAGTTCCACGGACATCGGTTCCGCGCCGCGGTCGCCGCGCAGCAGGTCCTTGGCCAGCGTGAACAGGAGCACGTAGGCGGGGCCGCAGGGGGAGGAGATGAGGCGCGGGGCGCCCCCGACGAGGGGGGCCGCGATGCCGATCACGACGGCGCCGGCCACGCCGTAGAGGGCGCCCCGGGGGCCGTCCCCGAGGACGGCCCAGACCATCACCCCGTAGGCGATGGCCGAGGGGAAGGCGACGAGCATGGAGGCGAGGCCGCCCCAGACGTCGCCGGCCCTCGTGGAGCCCGCGTCCTTCGAGCCCATCCGCCGCGCCCTCCCGCCCGCCGCCGGATCCCGATTGTCGCTGGCGAAAGGGGACGTCCTCCACTTTTTCACTTTCCCGCGAATCTAGGCTCCGCACCTGCCCCTTCGCTACCCTCGGGGGGTGCACAACTTCTCGTGGCTCGTCCCGGGTCGGGTGGCCGGAATGGCGCGCCCGGGGTCCGCCGACGGGCCGAGGCTCCTCGAGGAGGGGATCACCGCCCTCGTGAGCCTCACGCGGAAGCACCCCTTCCCCGATCCCCCCGCGGGCCTCGTCGTCCGCCACCTCCCCGTCGTGGACTTCATGCCCCCGACCCAGGCGCAGTTGCTGGACGCCGTGGACTTCATGGGGGAGGCTCTCGCCGGGGGCGGACGGGCGGCGGTGCACTGCGTCGCCGGGTACGGGCGCACGGGGACGGTGCTGGCGGCGTGGCTCGTCTCCATCGGGGCGGACCCCGACGAGGCCGTCTGCCGGGTGCGGGAGGCGCGCCCCGGCTCCATCGAGACCGTGGACCAGGAGCACGCCGTGCACCTCTTCGCCGAGACGTGGGACCGCGCGCGCAGGGAAAGGGAGCCCCGGACATGAGCCAGTGGATCCGCGTTCTCGTCAACGGGGCGAAGGGCCGCATGGGCTCCGAGGCCGTGCGGGCCGTGGAGGCCTCCGGGGACCTCGTGCTGGCAGCCGCCACGGACCTCGGCGACGACCTCTCCGGCACCGTGGTCGCCTCCGGCGCCGACGTGGTGGTGGACTTCACCCGCCCCGCCGACGCCTTCGCGAACTTCCGGACCGCGCTGCAGGCCGGGGCCCGCCCCGTCTCCGGCACCACGGGCTTCACCCCGAGGCAGATGAAGGACGCCGCCGCCCTGGTGAAGAGGTTCGGCCGCGGGGGGGCCGTCGTCCCGAACTTCGCCCTCGGCGCCGTCCTCGCCGTGAAGTTCGCCCGCGAGGCCGCCCGCCACTTCCCTTCCGTGGAGATCATCGAGCGCCACCACGAGGCCAAGGCCGACGCCCCCTCGGGCACGGCGCTGCTGGCGGCCCGCGCCGTCGCCTCCGCCAAGGGGGCCCGCAGCCGCGGCATGGACCTGTCGTTCCCGGCGGGCTCCCGGGGGGCCGACGTCGACGGGGTCCGCGTCCACGCGCTCCGCCTCGGCGGCTCCGTGGCCCATCTCGAGGTCCTCTTCGGGGGACCCGGGGAGACGCTGGTGCTCAAGCACGACGCCATCGACCGCACCTGCTTCATGCCCGGTCTCCTCCTCGCCGTCCGGACCGTGGCCCGCTCCCGGAAGTTCTTCCACGGGCTCGAGGAGATCCTCGATGCCGCGCCCAAGCGCTGAGTCCGCCGCGCGGCGGGGCCTGCGCGCGAGGGGCCTCCTCCTCGCCGCGGTGACGGACCGCCGCCGGGTCCGCGGGGACCCCGTCGAGGCGTGCGCCGCGGCGCTGCGGGGCGGGGCGACGGCGGTGTTCCTCCGGGACCGGGACCTCCCCGGGCGGGAGCGGGCGGCCCTCGCCCGGCGCCTCCGGCGGCTCACCGCCGGCCACGGCGCCATCCTCGTCGTCCACGGCGACGCCGCCCTCGCCCGGCGCGCCGGCGCCGACGGCGTGCAGCTCGGCGCCGGCGACGGCTCCGTCGCCGCGGCCCGGAGGGTCCTCGGCCCCGACGTCCTCGTCGGCGTCTCCGTCCACTCCCTCGCCGAGGCCCGGGTGGCGGCGGCGGCGGGTGCCGATCACCTCCTCCTCGGCTCCGTCTGGCCGACGGCCTCCCACCCCGGCGCCCGCCCCCTCGGCCCCCGGGCGCTGGCCCGCGCGCTCCGGGAGATCCCGGTGCCGGTCCTCGCCATCGGGGGGGTCACGCCGGCCCGGCTCCGGACCGTCCCCGGGGAGAGCCCCCTCCGGGCCGCCGCCGTGGAGGCCCTCGCCGGCGCGCGGGATCCGCAGCGGGCCGCGGCGGCCCTCCTCGCGGCCCTCGCCGGGGCGCGGGGAGGCCTCCCGGCGTCCAAGGGGGGAGGGGCCGACGAGCGCGCCCTCGTGGCGGCCTTCCTCGCGGACAACGGGCCGGTGCCCGGGCTCCTCCTCGGCCCCGGCGACGACGCCGTGGTGGTGGACGCCGGGGGGCGTGCCGTGGCCGCCTGCACGGACCTGACCATCGAGGGGGTTCACTTCGCCCCCGGGGCGCGGTGGAGGGACGTCGGCTTCAAGGCCGCGGGTCGTGCCCTGTCGGATCTCGCCGCCGTGGGGGCGCGGCCGCGGTGGCTGCTGGTCGGTCTCGCGCTCCGGCGGGGGACGACGCGGCGGGCCGCCCGCGACCTCGAGGCGGGGGCGGCGGAGGCGGCGCGGGCCGCCGGGGCCCGCATCGCCGGAGGCGACACGAAGGAGACGGGAGGGGCGGTGACGGTGTCCGTGACGGCGCTGGGGACGGTGCAGGGGCGGCCGGCCCTCCCGCGGGGGGGCGCGCGCCCCGGGGACCGGCTGTTCCTCACGGGGCCCGTGGGGGGCTCGCTTCTCGGGCGCCACCTCCGTCCGCGGGCCCGCGTGGCGGAGGGGCTCCTCCTCCGCCGTCGTGGCCTCGCCTCGGCCTGCATCGACATCTCCGACGGCCTCGCCGCGGACCTCCACCGCCTCTGCGCGGCCTCCGGCTGCGGGGCCGTCCTCGACGCCGGGAGGATCCCCGTCCACCCCGACGCCCGCCGCATGCCCGGCGCGGTGCCGGCCCTCGTCCACGCGCTCCGCGACGGGGAGGACCACGAGCTCCTCTTCGCCGTCCCCCCGGCGCGGGCCGCCGCCGCCGCGCGGGCCGGCGTCGGCGTCGAGGTGGGGAGGGTGGTGCCCGCCTCCGCGGGTGTATCTCTGTATCATACAAGTGGACACCTCTCCCCCCTGTCCGGGGAGGGCTGGGTGCACCTCCGTGCGCGTTGACTCCGCCTCCCCGGCGGCGACGGAGCGGGTCGGCCGCGCCCTCGGCCGGCTCCTCGTGGAGGGGGACCTCGTGCTCCTCTCCGGCGAGCTCGGGGCGGGGAAGACCCGCTTCGTCAAGGGCATCGCCGCGGGGGCGGGTGCGGCCCGGGCGGCGGACGTCGTGAGCCCGACCTTCCTGCGCCTCGAGGAGTACGGCGCGCCGCCGCGGACGCTGCGCCACGTGGACGCCTACCGCATGGCCGGCGGCGCCGACCTCGACGCGCTCGGCGGCCCCGACCTCTTCGGCGGCGGCGGCTTCACCGTCGTGGAGTGGCCCGAGCGGGTCGCCGACGGGTTCCCCGCCGACGGCCTCGAGGTGCGCTTCGAGCACCGGGGACCGAAGGCGCGGAGGCTCCTCTTCCGCGGACGCGGGCGGCGGGGGCGGGCGCTCCTCGCCGCACTCCGCCGCGCCCTCGCCGGGAGGGGGCGATGAGAGGGGCCGCGCTCCTCCTCGCGGCGGCCCTGGCCGCGGCGCCGCCCTCCCCGCCCGCCGCCGCCGGGGAACCCGCCGTCGTGGAGGTCCGGGTGGTTTCCTACGACCGCCCCGGGGCCGGGAGCCCGGTGCCCGGGGCGCGGGTCGGGGCGATGCGCGCCGCCGGGGAGGGCCCCTTCGACCCCGAGGCGGTGCTGCGCGCCGCGCCCTCCGCCGCCGGGGAGGACGGGAGTGTTCGCGTCGCGGCGCCGGCGGGGGAGGGGCGGATCCTCCTCGCCGCCGCGGCCTCGGGATTCGCGCCGGGCCTCGCGTGGGTCCCCCCGGGGGAGGGCGGTCCCGTGGTCCTCGCGCTTCGCCGCGGCGCCGCGACGGCCTTCGTCGTCGAGGGGCGGGGGGCCGGGGAGGGACCTCCCGCTCCCGTCGGGGGCGCCCTCCTCCGGCTGACGCCCGCGGCGGGCTACGAGGCGGAGGGGACGCCGCGCCTCCTCCGCGTCCTTGGCGCCGACGCCGGGGGGCGGGGTTCCCTCCCGGACCTCGCCGTGGGCCCCTTCTTCGATCTCGAGGTGCGGGCCCCGGGGTGGGCCTCCCGCCGCATCCCCTTCGTCCTCGCCGGGGGGGCGGAGGTGCGGGCGACCCTCGAGCCCGCGGGCCGCCTCTCGGGCCGCGTCGTCGCCGTGCCCGGCGGTGCCCCCGTGGCCGGGGCCCGGGTGGCCGCCGGGGGGGCCGCCGCCGCCACGGAGGCCGACGGGACCTTCCTCCTCGAGGACCTCCCCCCGGGCACCTTCCCCGTGGAGGTCGCCCGCGAGGGGATGCTCGCCGTGGACCGCCCCCTCGTCCGCATCGAGGCGGGGCGCACCGCCTCCGTGGCCGACCTCCGCCTCGCCCGCCTCGGGTCCGTGGCCGTCCTGCTGCGCCGCGCCGACGGGACCCCCGTGGCCGGCGCCGCGCTGCGCCTTCTCCCCGCGGAGGGGGCCCCGGCCCCGCCGGGCCCGCCCGCCGCCGCCCTCTCCGGCCCCGACGGGAGGGCCCGCCTCGCCCCCGTGGCCGCCGCCGCGGGCCACCGCGTGCTGGTGGAGCCGGAGCCCCCCCTCGCCCCGCGGGTGACCGGCGCCTTCGCCCTCCTCCCGGGAGAGGCCTTCGACCTCGGCCTCCTCGTCCTCGACGGGGGCGGCTTCCTCGGGGGCACGGTGCTGGGGCCCGACGGCTTCCCCGCGGCGGGGGCGGAGGTGACGCTCTTCGACGGCGGGGAGGACCCCCTCCGCGCCGCCGCCGACCCCGCCGCCGGGGGGCCGCTCAGGCGCACCGTCCCCTGCGCCCCCGACGGGACCTTCCTCCTCGATCGGGTCCCCGCAGGCTCCCGCTCCCTCCTCGCCCGGGCCCCGGGGCGCCTCCCCGCGACCCTCACCCGGATCCCGGTGGCCGCCGGGGCGGGGCGGCGGGACCTCGCCCTGGTGCTCCGCGCCGGCCTCTCCCTCGAGGGGGTCCTCCTCGACGCCGACGGCGCGCCCGTCGTGGACGCCCTCCTCACCGTCCTCCGTCCGCCCCTCAACGCCGAGGGGGGGCGGGCGCGCACAGGCCAGGGCGGCGTCTTCCGCATGGAGGGGCTCGATCCCGGCGCCGTCCGCCTCCGCGTCCTCCTCCCCGGGGAGCCCTTCCCCGATCCCCTGCGCCCGCTCTTCGATGTCGTCGTCCCCTCGGCGGGGAACGAGATCCGGCTCCCCGCGAGCCTCCCCGTGGAGGGGATCGTGGAGGACCCCTCCGGGGAGGAGCCGCGGGGCGTCGTCGTGGTGCTGCGCCTCGAGGGCGGCGAACCCGGGGGGACCCTCCTCGAGACGGCCCGGGAGGTGGAGCGCCTCCCCGTGCCCGCGGGGGGCGCCTTCGCGACGCGCCCCCTCCCCGAGGGCCGCTACCGGCTCCGCGTCGAGAGCCCCGACGGCCGCGTCGCCGTGGCCGACGCCGAGGTCGCCGCCGGCGCCGCCCCCCGCGTCGTCCTCGTCCTCGCCTCGGGCTCCTCCGTGCGGGGCCGCGTCGTCACGGGGCCCGTGGTGCGGGACGTCGGCCGCGTCTCCATCCGGCTCCTCCTCGGAGGGCGGGCCGAGGCGGCGCTCCCCCCCGCGGCCATGGAGGAGGACGGCTCCTTCGCCCTTAACGGCGTGCCCGCGGGGGAGCACGACCTCGTGGTCTCCCTCCCGGGCCTCGCGCCGGTGGTGCTCCGCCACCTCGCCGTGAGCCCCGAGGGGGGCGTGGTGGACGTGGGGGACGTGCTCCTCGGCCAGGGGACGACGCTGCGGGTGCGCGTCCACGACGAATCCCGGGCTCCGCTCCCCGGGGTCGTGGCGGCGGTGGCGGACGGCACGGGGCTCCGCCGGGAGGAGACCACCGGGGGGGCGGGGCTCGCCCTCTTCCCGGGCCTCGCCGCGGGGCCCCATCTCGTCGAGGTGCGCCTCCCCGCGGGGGCCATCCTCCGCCGCCCCGTGGACGTCCCCCCGGACGGGGAGATCGAGGAGGTCTTCGACCTCGGCCTCGACCCGCCGGGCACCGTGACGGTGCGCCGCGGCGGCGGCCCCGTGCCCGGGGCGGCGGTCCGCGTCCTCGACGCCGTGCGCGGCGCCGGGGACTACGCCGGGTCCGCGGAGGTGGTGGCGGACCACCGCGGCATCGCCCGGGTGCCGGGGCTCCCCGAGGGGCCGGTGCTCGTGGAGGTGACGCCGGCGGGGGAGCCGCCGGTGCTCCTCTCCCTCGTGGCGCGGGGCGGGGCCCTCGAAGTGCTCCTCCCCGAGGACGGCATCGAGGGGCGGGTCGCCGGCGCCGCCGACGGGAAGGGGGTCCCGGGGGCCGTGGTCAGGGCCTTCGCGCTCATGGCCGGCGAGGGGGAGGTGGCGGAGGCGCTGCGGCGGCGCGGCGTAGCCCGCGCCCCCCCCCGGGCGGGGGGGTTACCCGTACCCAACCACCCCCCCGGGGGGTGGGGGGTGGAGGCCACCCGGG
>CAYJMF010000161.1:0-311 GCA_964370855.1 uncultured Planctomycetota bacterium
GGCTCCCGACGGGGAGCATCGGGAGAGGATCCGATGCTCCCCGTCGGGAGCGTAGTACGTCAGAGGAGGGAGGCGAGGGACTCGAGACGCCTTCCTGTTCCGCGGGGGAATCCCCGGGATCGGGGCATGGGGGAGGTGGGGACGGCGGGCACCCCAGCGGAGTTCCGGGGACTTCAGGTCAGGAACGGTGAACGCCGTCCCACATGATTCATGGCTCCGATCCCGGAGATATCCCCGCGGCGCCGGAAGGCGTCTCGATTCCGCCGCCTCTCCATCGGTCCCGGAAGTGGAGGCGTCCCTCCGTTCAGGGA
>CAYJMF010000161.1:321-8588 GCA_964370855.1 uncultured Planctomycetota bacterium
CCCCCCCCCACCCCGGACGTGTGCAACGACCGGGGGAACCCCCGCGAAACTGCGAGAAGTCTCCCCCTCCTCCCCCCCTCCCCTCCTCCCCTCCCCTCCTCCCCGGGTCCGGAAATGACGCATCCGCGCCCCTCCTCGGGCAGGATGCGCCGATGCAGGAGATCCAGGATGCGGCGGTGACGGCGGCGGCGGCGGTCCCGGCGGTGCCGGGGTGGCTGCTGGCGGCCCATCTCCTCGGCGTGATGGTCTACGCCGGCGGCGTCATCACCGTTTCGCGCATGACGGCCTCCATCGCCGCCCTCGAGGCGGCGGCCCGCGCGGGGGCGGCCTCCGTGGCCCGCCGGACCTATCTCCTGCTCATCCTCCCCATGGGCGTCCTCATGGTGGGGAGCGGTCTCTGGATGCTCCTCACCGACCCCGCGCAGAAGGGGTACATGAAGCTTCCCGCCTTCCACGTGAAGCTCACCCTCGTCCTCGCCCTCATGATCGTCGAGCACGTGCTGGTCATCCGCCCCCTCAAGGGGATGGCGAAGGGGACCGCGGTCCCGGCGGCGGATTCCGTCCTGCCCAGGGCGGCCCACGCCCTCTGCCTGCTCCTCGTCGCGGGCATCCTCCTCGCGCTCTTCGTCCTTCGCCGGTAGTCCGGCGCCGGTAGTCCGGCGCCGGTAGTCCGGCGCCGGTAATCCGGCTCCTCCGTATTACGTCGTATTACCGTATCCCCGTGCCCCCCGTCCCCCTCCGCCGGGTCCTCCTGCTGCTGCCGCTCCTCGGCGCGGCCTGCTCCGGCGGGGAGACCTCCTCCCCGGCCCCCCCGGCTCCCGCTGCTCCCGCTGCTCCCGCCCCTTCCCTCCCCGCCGGCCCCCTCGTCCCCCGCTTCACCGACGTCACCGCCGAGTCCGGCGTGGACTTCACGAGCCGCCCCCGCGCCGACCTCCTCGGGTACGGGCAGGCCGTGGCCGCCGCCGACGTGGACGGGGACGGGGACATCGACCTCTTCCTCTCCCAGGAGGAGGGGCCCTGCGCCCTCTACCGGAACGACGGGGGCCTCCGCTTCACGGAGGTCGCCGCCGCCGCCGGCGTGCGGGTCGCCGACGCGGCCCACGCCAAGGCCGCCGCCTTCCTCGACTTCGACCGGGACGGGGACCCGGACCTCTTCGTGGGCACCACGGGGGAGGGTAACCGCCTCCTCCGGAACCGGGGGGACGGGACCTTCGAGGACGTCACCGCCGCGGCCGGCGTCGGCGGCGGGAACCCCTTCACGCTGTCCGCCGTCCCGGGGGACTGCGACGGGGACGGGTGGACCGACCTCTACGAGGCCAACGCCCCGCCCGTGGACTACCGGGGCACCCTTGCCCCGACGGGGGGACCGGCGACGAACCGCCTCTGGCGGAACAACGGGGACGGGACCTTCGCCGACGTCGCCCCGGCGCTCCGCGTGGACGACCCCCTGGCCACCTGGGCCGCCCACTGGTTCGACCTCGACGGGGACGGCGACCAGGACCTGCTCGTGGCCAACGACCACTTCTTCTACCCCCACCGGCCGACCCGGGACCGGGCCTACGTCAACGGGGGCGCCGCGGCGGGATTCGCCTTCGAGGACCGTGCGGAGGCGTGGGGACTCGACGAGAACCACTCGGGGATGGGCTTCGTCGTGGCCGACCTCGACGGCGACGGCGCCTTCGACATCTACACCCCGGACTACGGTCCCAACGAGGTGCGCTTCGGCGGCGATCCCCCGCCCCGGCGGGACCGGGCCATGGAGACGGCCATCTCCGACGACGACGCGGGCTCCCTCCACCCGGCCATCTCCTGGGGGTGCGCCGCCGAGGACTTCGACGGGGACGGGTGGAACGACCTCCTCGTCTTCCGGGGTTCCCTCCTGTCGAAGGACCCCGGCGGCCCCGGCGCCGCCCGCCAGCGGCCCTGCCTCTGGCTCTCCCGCCCCGACCCGTCGGCGGCGCCCGGCGGGCGGCGCTTCGTGGAGTCCGCGAAGGAGGCAGGCCTCGCGGACCTCCGGTGCCCCGGCGCGCGGGGCGTGGTCCCCTGCGATCTCGACGGCGACGGGGACCTCGACCTCGCCCTGGCCACCCGCTTCGGAAAGGCGCGCATCCTCCGCAACGACACGCCCCGCGCCGGCCCCTGGTACGGCGTTCGCCTGCGGGGGGAGCGGAGCCCGCGGGAGGGCTGGGGCGCCGTCCTCGAACTGCGGGCCGGGGGCCGCACCCTCCGCCGCCTCTGCACCCCCGGGGGGCAGACCGGCGTGACCCTGCCGCCGGAGTGGATCCTCGTGCCCGGCCCCGGTGCGGGGGAGGCCCGGCTCACGGTGCGCTGGCCCTCGGGGACGGTGCAGGAGGCCGTGCCGGCGGCCGGCGCCTGGACGACGGTCAGGGAGACCCGGTGACGGGCTCCTCCGCGGGCTCCGGCGCCGCCTTCCTCCGGAACAGCCGCCGCGCGTCCTCGAACAGGGAGTAGAAGACCGGCGTCGCCAGCAGGGTGAGGAGCAGGCAGAGGGCCTGCCCGCCGATGACCACGACGGCCACGGCGCGCCGCTCCTCCGCTCCGGGCCCCGTCCCGACGGCGAGCGGGATCATCCCGGCCACCAGCGTGAGCGTGGTCATGAGGATGGGCCGCAGCCGGTTCCGGTTCCCCCGGAGGATCGCCTCCCCGATGGGGAGGCCGGAATCGCGCAGCCCGTTCATGTGGTCGATCTGGAGGATCGCGTTCTTCTTCACGATCCCGAAGAGCACCAGCATCCCGAGGGCGGAGAAGAGGTTGAGGTTGCCCGTTCCGAGCCCGTGGAGCGACAGCAGCGCGAAGGGGACGGAGAGCGGGAGGGACAGCAGGATCGTCATCGGGTGGAGCAGGCTCTCGAACTGGGAGGCGAGGATGAGGTACATGAAGATCACGGAGAGGACGAAGGCCCAGAGGAACTCGTCGAAGGTGCGCTCCATCTCGAGGCTCCGCCCGAGGAGCCGGTAGGTGTAGGACGCCGGCAGACCCCGCTTCCGGGCCTCCTCGCGGAGGATGGCCACGCACTCCCCGAGGGCGTGGCCCGGGGCCACGCCGCCGCGGATGGAGGACATGCGCTGCCGGTCGAGCCGGTCGATGCGGGAGGGGCCGATGGCGGGGGCCACGGTGGCCACGGAGGAGAGTTCCACGGTGCCCCCGCCCCCCCGGGGGATGCGGAGGAGGTCGAGGAGGTCGGCCCGGTCCCGGTCCGCCTCCTCCAGCCGGAGGCGCACGTCGTAGTCCTCCCCCGCCGCCGGGTCCCGGAAGCGGGAGGCCTCCTCCTCGCCGCCGACGAGGATGCGCAGCGCCGACCCCACGTCCCGGGCCCGGAGGCCGAGGTCCGCGGCCCGGTCCCGGTCGATGGAGACCCGCAGCTCCGGGCGGTCGAGGCGGAGGCTCGTGTCGAGGCCGCGGAAGGCCCCCGTCGCCATGGCCGCCTCGCGGATCGCCTCGGCCTCCGTCCCCAGCTCCTCCAGCACCGGGCCCTGGAGGACGAAGTCCACGTCCCAGGGGCCGCCGCCGATGTTGAAGGAAGCGTAGTTGCGCACCTGGCAGCGGAGGGGGCGCAGCGCCTTGAGCCGCCGGTCCACCTCGGACATCACCTCGCCCTGGGTGAAGTTCCCCCGGAAGGCCGCTCCGGGCTCGCCGCGCAGCAGGCAGGAGAGGAAGCGGCTCACGGAGAGGACCCGCTCCTCGTGGGGGGCGATGGCGACGTGGATGCGGCCGGAGTTCACCCCCCCGAGGAAGCCGCCGCCGGCCGTGGACTGGACGGTGACGACGCCGGGGACCGTGGCGACGGCCGCCTCCACGCGCTTCATGGCCTCGTCCATGGAGGCCATGCTCGTCCCCTCGGGGGCGGAGACGGAGACGCTGAACTCCGCCTCGTCCACGTCCGAGGGCACGAACTCCTGCTCCGCCGCCGCGAGCAGCGGGAAGGAGGAGGCGACGACCCCGACGCAGAGGAGCGCCACGGCCACCCGCCAGCGCATGGCCCCCCGGAGGAGCGCCATGTAGGAGCGCTCGATCCAGGAGTAGAACCCCGCGCGGGATCCCGTCCCGTCGCCCCCGTGGCCCTCCCCCCCGGCGAGGAGCATGCGGGAGGCCATCATGGGCGTGAGGGAGAAGGAGACGAAGAGGCTCACGAGGATGGCCACCGCCGCGGTGATGCCGAACTGGTAGAGGAACCGCCCGGCGATGCTCGACATGAAGGAGACGGGGACGAAGATGACCACGAGGCTCAGCGTCGTCGCGAGCACGGCGGGGCCGATCTCGCGGGTGGCCTCCCTCGCCGCCTGCATGGGCGGCATGCCCTTCTCCTCGACGAAGCGGAAGCAGTTCTCGAGCACGACGATGGCGTCGTCGATGACGATGCCCACCATGAGGACCAGGGCCAGCATGGTGACGCTGTTCATGGTGAAGCCCAGCGCCCACATGGCCGCGAAGGTCGCCACGGTGGAGACGGGGATGGCCACGCAGGCGATGATCGTGGTCCGCCAGGAGCGCATGAAGAGGAGCACGACGAGGCTCGCCAGGATCGACCCGAGGACGAGATGTACGTTGATCTCGTGGAGGGCGGAGCGGATGTAGCGGGACTGGTCGCGGATGACCCGGAGATCCACGTCCGGGGGGAGCCGGGCGGCGGCGTCGGCCAGGGCCTCCTTCACCCCCTCGATGACGGCCACGGTGCTCGCCCCGGACTGGCGGATGACCTCGATCATCACCGTGGGCACGCCGTCGAGGCGGGCGACCCGGCGCCGCTCCTCGGTCCCGTCCTCGACCCGCCCGATGTCGGAGATCCGCAGCGGCACCCCGTCCACGGTGGCCACCACCAGGTTCCGGAAGGACTCCTCGTCGGGGAGCTTCCCCATCGTCCGCAGCGCCCGCTCCGTCTCCCCGGTGACGACGTTCCCCCCGGGGACGTCGGCGTTCTGCGCCTCCAGGGCGTCCCGGACCACGGTCACCGGCAGGTCGTAGGCGGCGAGCCTGTCCGCGTCGAGCCAGACGTTCATCGTCCGGAGCGCCCCCCCCTCGATGCGCACCTCGCCGACCCCGGCCCGCCTCTCGAGAACGGGCTTCACCACGCGGTCCGCCAGCTCCGTCAGCTCCCGGAGGGAGCGGTCCGCGGAGAGGGCGATGGTGATGGCCGGCTCCGAGTCCGCCTCGGCCTTGGAGACCACCGGGGGCGTGGCGTCGTCGGGGAGCCGCCGGACGGCGGCGGAGACCTTGTCGCGGATGTCCTGGGCGGCGACGTCCACGTCCCGGTCCAGGGAGAAGGTGGCGATGACGATGGAGGAGCCGGTGCCGGAGATGGAGCGGAGCTGGTCGATCCCCTCGACGGTGTTCACCGCCTCCTCGACGATCTCGGTGATCTCCGTCTCCACCTCCTCGGGGGAGGCGCCGGGGAGGCGGACCTGCACGCGGACCGTGGGGAGATCCACGGAGGGGAAGCGGTCCACGCCGAGCTTGCGGTACCCGACCGCCCCCACCACCACCAGGGCGAGGGTCATCATGGCCGCGAAGACCGGCCGCCTGATGCAGACTTCAGCGAGGGCCTGCATCGTCCCCCTCCCCGGGCCCGGCGAGCCCGGCGAACCGCGCGATCCGGCCGCGGGCGCGGAGCACCGCGAGGTGCAGTTCCCGCCGCTCCAGCTCCGCCGAGGCGAGGTCGAGGTCCGCGGCCAGGAGATCGTCCTGCGCCGTCAGCCGCTCGAGCCACGTGGCGAGGCCCGCGGACCACTGCCCCTCGGCGAGGTCGAGGCCGCGCCGCGCCGCGTCCCTCTGCAGGCGCAGCGCCGCCACCCGCTCCCGGGAGGCCACCAGGGTCTGGCGCGCCGCCTCCACCTCGCTCCGCACGAGGCGACGCTCGCGGGAGAGGCGCAGGCGCGCCTCCCGCAGGAGGGAGAGGGCCCGGCGCACGTCGGCCTCCACCTCCCCGGCGGAGAAGAGGGGGAGGGTCACCGTCAGGAGGGTCGTCCAGTCGAGGTCCGTCGGCTCCGACTGCCGGGAGAGGAAGAGGTTGAGGTCGAAGGAGACGGAGGGCCACCAGCCGCCGGCGGCCTCCCGCACGGCGGCGGCGGCGGCGTCCACGGAGCGGGCCGCGGCGCGGACCTCGGGCCTGGCCTCCTCGAGGTCCCGGAGCATCTCCTCGAGGGGGGGCGGCTCCTCGGGCACGTCGAGTTCCCCGTCGAGGGGGACGGCCCCCGCCTCGAAGCCCGTGAGGAAGGAGAGTGCGGTGCGCCCGTTGCGCGCCTCCGCCTCGGCCTCCACGAGATCGGCCCTCGCCTCGGCGGCGCGGGACTCCGCGAGGGCCACGGACAGAGGCCGCTCCGTCCCCGCGTCGAGGCGGGCCCTCGCGTCCTCGACGTGGGCGTCCTGGAGGGCGAGGGAGGCGCGGAGGACCCCGGCGCGCCGCTCCGCGCGGAGCACGAAGAAGTGGGCCCGGGCGACGGCGAGGAGGAGGTCGTCCCTGGCCGCGAACAGCCTCTCGCGCAGGGCCTCGGCGTCGAGGTCGGCGACGTCCATGCGGGCGGCGTCGGAGACGGGGCTCGCGTCGAGGGAGGCCGTCGCGGGGACGTCGAGGGTGGAGCGGCCGGGATCGGGGGAGCCCTGCCTCTCCCGGAAGAACCAGCGGGGGGAGAGGGCGAGGACGGGGAGGAAGGCGGAGGCGGCCCGGCGCCGCTCGATGACGGCCCGCACGTACTCCTCCCCCCGGGAGGCGAGGGCCTCGTCCCGCGCGTTGGCCAGCCGCATGGCCGTCGGGAGATCGAGCATCCCCCCCGGGGCCGGGAGGCGGGTCGGGGCGGCCCCGGCGTCGAGGAGGTCCCGGTAGAGGGCCTCGTCGGCGCTTCCGTCCACGGCGCAGGCCGGGAGCAGGAGGGCTCCGGCGAGGAGGGCGGCCCGGCCCGCCGGCCCCGTCAACGGCCCCCCCCGGCGGGGGGCGCCGGGACGACGCGGAGGGGCGCCCCCGGGACGAGATCCGCGGGGGGGGCGGCGAGGACCTCGTCCCCGGCGGCGAGGCCCTTGAGGACCTCCCACGCCTCCCCCGCGCGGCGGCCGAGGACGACGCGCCGCTCCTCGGCCTTCCCCCCCGCGTCCACGAAGACCTTGCGGATGCCGGCGAAGACGACGACGGAGGAGGCGGGGACGAGGGGGACCCCCTCGTCGGAGCCGACGACGATCTCCGCCACGGCGAAGGCGCCGGCGGAGACGGCGAGGCCGGGGTTGGGAACCTCGATCTCGACCTCGAAGGTGCGGGTGGCGGGATCGACCTCGGGCCGGAGGCGGGTGACGCGGCCGGCGAGGGGCTCCTTCGAGCCCGCCGCCGTCGCCGTGGCCTGCTTCCCGGGGACGACCCCCTCCATCCGCGCCTCGGGCACGCGCACGCGCAGGCGCAGCGGGCTGACGTCGAGGAGGCGGTAGAGGGGGCGGCCGACGGGGACGTAGTCCCCGACGGACACGAGGCGGGTGGCGACGAGCCAGGGCTCCGTCCCCCTCGGCGCGGCGTGGACGGCGTCCCTGACCTGCTGCTCCACGGCGGCGAGGTCGGCGGCGCGGGTGCGGGCGAGGGCCAGGGCGCTCTTCGCGTCGAGGCGGGCCGCGCGCACGGCGCTCGCGGCCACGTCCCGCAGGGTCTCGAGGTCGGCGAAGTCCTGGGGGCTGATGAGGGGGGGGTCCCGGTCCTTGAGGGTCCGGGCCCGCTCCAGCTTCGCGCTGGCGTTGGCCTCCTCGAGGCGGGCCTTCTCCACCGACGGGAGGGCCTCGTGGTCCACCTCCCCCTCGGGCATCCCGTCGAGACCGAGGCGCGCGAGACTCTCGGCGAGGGCCGCCGCCCGCTGGTCGCGAAGCAGCCGGTAGTCGGTGTCGTCGATGCGGGCGAGGACCGCCTCCGGCGGGACCCGGTCCCCCACCTCGGGGCCGACGGCGGCGATGCGCCCGGCGACCTTGGCGGAGACCGTCACCTCCTCCTCGGGGAAGAAGGTGCCCGTGGCCCGCACGATGCGGGGGAGCGTCCCCGTGGTGACGCGCACGAGGGAGACCTCGACGGGGGCGGCGGCGGGGGCGGGGGCGCCGTTCCCGGGGACCCCGCGTTCACCGCAGGCGGCGGCGAGGAGGAGGGTCGCGGCGAGCAGGGCGGGTCGCGCGGTTCTCATGGCGGTGTCCCGGTGAATCCCCCGGGACGGGAGAGGCTACTCGGGAGGCAGGGACGTTCCTTACTAAGTAACTAACTCCGCGAGGCCCGGTCGCGGTCGCGACCGGGC
>CAYJMF010000162.1:0-8420 GCA_964370855.1 uncultured Planctomycetota bacterium
CCCGCCCCCGCCGCCAATCTGGGTCGGGTTCCGTATGGCGGTCTACCATCCCCCCATGCACCCCATCTACCTCGACAACAACGCCACCACCTTCCCCCTGCCGGCGGCGGCGGCGGCCGTGGCCCGCGCCCTGGTCCACGCGGGGAACCCGTCGAGCCCCCACGCGTCGGGCAGGCGCGCGAGGGCGCTCCTGTCGGAGGCCCGGGAGGAGGTGGCCGTGCTCCTCGGCGCGGCGGCGGCGGAGGTCCGCTTCACCAGCGGGGGCACGGAAGCGGACAACCTCGCCGTGGTGGGAGGCGCGCGCGCCGCCGTCGCCGCGGGCGCGGACCGGCGCGTCGTCACCACGTCCGTGGAGCACCCCGCCGTGGAGGCCGCCTGCGACCGCCTCGCCGCGGAGGGGTTCGAGGTGGTGCGGGTCGGCGTGGACGGCGAGGGGCTCCCCGATCCAGGCGCGCTGGCCGCGGCCGCCGTCCCCGGGACGGCGCTGCTCGCGGTGATGCTCCTCCAGAACGAGACCGGGGCGATCCTGCCCGTGGCCGAGGCCTTCGCCGCCGTCCGGGCCCGCTCCCCCGCGACGAGGCTCCACTGCGACGCCGTCCAGGCCCTGGGGAAGATCCCCTTCACCCCCGCCTCCCTCGGCGCCGACACGGTGGCGGTCTCCGCCCACAAGATCCACGGGCCGAAGGGCATCGGCGCCCTCTGGTGCCGGGCGGGGCGGGAGCCGCTGCCGCGGACCTCCGGGGGCAGCCAGGAGGGCGGCCTCCGGACGGGGACGGAGAACGTCCCGGGGGCCGCGGGCTTCGGAGCCGCCGCCTCCGCCGCGCGGGCGGAATCCGCGGAGAGGGCCGCGCGTTTCTCCCTCGTGGGCGCCGTCCTCGAGGAGGGCCTCCTGTCGATCCCCGGCGCCCGGCGCAACGGCCCCCCCGCGGGGCGCCGGCACCCCTCCACCCTCAACGTCTCCTTCGACGGGATCCCGGGGGACCTCCTGCTCATGGCCCTCGACGAGTCCGGGGTCGAGGTCTCCACGGGGAGCGCCTGCGCCAGCGGGGCCGCCGTGCCGAGCCGCACGCTCCTGGCCATGGGACTCCCCGCCGGCCGTGCCCGGGGGGCGGTCCGGTTCTCCGCCGGGGCCCTCACGACGGAGGCGGAGGCGAGGGCCGCGGTGCAACGGACGGCCGCCGTCGTCGCGCGCCTGCGCTCCGGGCCGGGAATCGGCGGGCGGCGGTGACGGGGACTACCTGTCGCCTTGAAACCCGCATGAATGCTGGGTTTCATGGCCACCCGGAGTTTTGCCTTGATTCGTTCCGCGGGGATCCTAGAATGCCTCGGTCGTCGTGGGCGTGGCCGCGCGGCTCCAGGGTTGGGACCGTCGGCCAGTGGCATCGGCGAAACAGATCTCACTCACTGGACATTGGAAAATCTGCCTCCGTCCTGCCCGGCCGGGGGTTTGGGAGATGATGGGCATGGACAGGTCGTCGCCTACCGGCGACCGCCTCGGGGCTGTCTTGGAATCCGTCCGTTCCAAGGTAAGCCGCCAGCAGTTCGAGACCTGGTTCCGCAAGATCCGGTTCCTCGAGGGCACCCCCGAGCGCGTGGTCATCGGCGTGGAGAATCCCTTTTTCAGGGACTGGATCCAGTCCTACTACCTCGAGATCCTCCGCACCTCCGTCGCGGAGGTGATGGGGGGAAGCCCGGGGCTGGAGATCGTGGTCTCCCCCTCCGATTCCCCGGCTCCGCCCTCCGCGCCCCCTCCCCGGGCCTCCGCGGCCCTGGCGACGCGCGCCCCCCGGCCCGCGGCGGAGCCCCCCCGCGATGCGGGCCGTGAATCCGCCCGCAGCGGCACTCTCATCCCCGACCCGCGCTACCCGAACTTCTTCAGCGACGTGCCCCTCAACGACGACTACACCTTCGACCGCTTCATCGTGGGTCCGACCAACGGGCTCGCCCACGCCGCGGCGCTCGCGGTCTGCGAAAAGCCCGCCCTCTCCTACAACCCCCTGTTCCTCCACGGGTCCGTGGGCCTCGGCAAGACCCACCTCATGCAGGCGACCTGCCGCTCCCTCCTCGAGCGGCGCCCGGACCTGCGCATCCTGTACCTCTCCTGCGAGACCTTCGCGAACCAGTTCATCCAGGCGGTGCAGAGCGGGGACCTGAAGAACTTCCGCTACCGGTACCGCGAGGTGGACGTCCTCGTCATCGACGACATCCACTTCCTCGCGAACAAGGAGCGCACGCAGGAGGAGTTCTTCCACACCTTCAACCAGCTCTACCACTCCCGCCGCCAGATCATCCTGTCCTCGGACTCCCACCCGCGGGACATCCCCTCCATGGAGGAGCGCCTGGTCTCCCGCTTCAAGTGGGGCCTTGTCACGGAGATCGAGCCCCCCGGCTTCGAGACCCGCCTCCAGATCGTGAGGGCGAAGTCGGAGCAGCGGGGCGCGCGCTTCCCCGAGGACGTCTGCGAGCTCCTGGCCAACCAGATCACGAGCAACATCCGCGAGGTCGAGGGAGCCATCTACAAGGTCTCCTCCCTCTCCGAGCTCATGCACCGCCCCATCGACCTCGCCCTGGCGCGCGAGGCCCTGCGCGACTCCGGCTCCGCGGCGCGCCGGCAGGTGACCATCGACTCCATCGTCCGCACGGTGACGGCCCACTACGGCGTGAAGGGAGTGGACCTCCAGTCCAAGAAGCGATCCCGCTCCGTGGCCTACCCGCGCCAGGTCTGCATGTTCCTCGCGAGGAGGATGACGGAGCACTCCCTCGTGGAGATCGGCGGGTACTTCGGGGGCCGGGATCACACGACGGTCCTCTACGCCGTGGACAAGATCGACTCGGAGGTCCACGGGGACCCCGCGCTGAAGGAGCGCCTCGACGCCCTCGCGCGGGAGATCCGGTCCTCCTGAGTTCCTCCGCGGCTCCGTACCGCGAGCCGGGCCGCGAGCCGGGCCGCGTGCCGGCCCGCGCTCCTTCCGCGGGGAATCCGCGGCCGCCCCGCCCCGGCCCCGGACGTGGACAACCTGTTCAGGACCTGTTTGCAACCCGTGATCAGGCTGCCGGATTCGCTCCACCGCCTCTGGGGAAATCGTCTTGGGGGCCCGTGGAGGGGGGGGTACGATCGGTGGACGGTCCCGGCGACTCCGCGGACTTGCGGGGAGAACCCGGCATTCATCCACAGGGCCGGGTTCCGTCGTCCACCGTCCCCGGCGAGCGGCCCGCCGCCGGAACCCCCTTGCCGACTGACAGTTGCAGCGCAGGAGGCCGTTTTCGTCCCCGCCGTCCACAGCCCCTGAGACGGAGAGAAAGACTAGAATCAAGTCACCGTAACAGGAGCCGCACCCCGGAGGAACGCCCGTGAAGTTCACCTGTCCCCGCGCGCAGCTCGTCGAGGCGCTGGCCGCCGTCTCCGGCGTCATCCCGACGCGAGGCATCAAGGAGGTCTTCGAAAGCGTACGGATCGAGGCCTCCCCGGAGGGGCTGACCCTTCTCGGGACCGACCTCGAGGTGTCCCTGCGCTACACCCTCCCCGCGGAGGACACCGAAGGCCTCGCCATCGACGAGCCCGGCGTCCTCCTCGCGCCGGCCCGCCGGCTGTCGGCCATCCTCCACGAACTCCCCGACGAGCCCGTCACGCTCTCCTGGAGCAAGGGCACCTGCACCGTCAAGTCCGCCTCGGGGAGCTGGCGCATCACCGCGGGCGATCCAGCCGACTTCCCCGCCATCGAGGTCCCCGACGCCTCCGAGGGCATCGAGATCGAGCGGGAGGTGCTGAAGGACCTCGTCCAGCGGACCTCCTTCGCCGCGGCCCGCGAGAAGATGCGCTACGCCCTCAACGGCATCCTCCTGCTCTCCAGGGGAGACGAACTCCAGGCCGTGGCCACCGACGGCCGGCGCCTCTCCCACGTGCTCGCCTCCTGCCGGAACCCCCGCAAGGAGCAGCACCGGGCCATCGTCCCCACCCGGGCCATGATCCAGCTCGTCCGGATCCTCAGGGACGACGACCAGGCCGTCCGGCTTTCCTTCACGGAGAGCGCCGTGGCGGCCTCCACGGGGCGGGCCGTCGTGATGGCCCGGCTCGTGGAGGGGACGTTCCCCAACTTCGACGAGGTCATCCCCGTCAACTGCGAGAAGAAGGCCCGCATCGCCCGCGCCGATCTCGAGGCGGGGCTGCGGCGCGCGGCGGTCCTGTTCGCCGCCCGGGAGGGCGTGGCGGGGAACTCCGTCCGCCTCAAGTTCGAGGAGGGCGAGGACCTCGTGGTGACGGCGAGCGTCGCCGACGTGGGCGAGGCCCGGGTGGTCATCCCCTGCGCCTTCGCGGGCAAGGGCGAGGAGGTCGGCTACAACGCGACCTTCGTGCTGGACGCCCTGGCCGTCTCGAAGGCGGAGACCGTCACCTTCGAGTTCAACTCCAGGCAGAGTCCCGGGAAGCTCTCCGACGGGCCGGGCTTCACGTACGTCGTCATGCCGGTCAGCATCGATTGATCCGGCGTCCCGCGGTCCCGCCCGGGGGAACGCCCAGGAAGCCCGGCTGGAGGCCCCTCCCGGGGACGGGGAGCGGCCCCCGGCCCGCCTCCGAGATCCTGGCGGGGCTGCTCCGGAGCCTCCGCGTGGAGGAGCGCAGGCGCCAGGGCGGGCTCGCCTCGGCGTGGCTCCGCGCGGCGGGGGAGGAGCTCGCGACGCGGGCGAGGCCCGTGGCCTTCCGCACGGGGGTGCTGACGGTGGAGGTGGACGGCGCGGGGCTGCTCCTGGAACTCAAGGGGTTCCGGTCGGCGGCCCTGCTCGAGGCGCTCCGGTCCGAGCCGGGCGGGGGCGTGGTGCGCGAGATCCGGTGGGTTCCCGCCGGCCGCGCCGGGACGGGGCGGGACGGGCAGGGAGGGTGAACGTGAGCGGCAGCGTCGAGAAGAAGCCGGCGAAGGCCTACGACCCCGACTCGATCCAGGTACTCGAGGGGCTGGAGGCCGTCCGCAAGCGTCCCGGGATGTACATCGGGGACACGGCGCTCCGCGGTCTCCACCACCTCGTGTGGGAGATCGTGGACAACTCCGTGGACGAGGCCCTGGCGGGCGTGTGCACGGAGATCTCCGTCCACATCGGCGAGGACAACTCCGTCACCGTCACGGACAACGGCCGCGGGATGCCCGTCGGGAAGCACACGAAGACGGGCAAGGAGGCCCTGGAGGTCGTCCTCACCACGCTCCACGCCGGGGGGAAGTTCGACCACGATTCCTACAAGGTCTCCGGCGGGCTCCACGGGGTCGGGGCCTCCGTCGTGAACGCGCTCTCCGAGTGGTTCCGCGTCGAGGTGCACCGGGACGGGAAGTCCTGGGAGATGGAGTTCGTGAACGGCGGCAAGGTGAAGGCCCCCGTGCGCATGATGGGGCCCTCGGATCGCAGGGGCACCACCGTGTCCTTCCTCCCCGACCGTTCCATCTTCGAGGAGACCGTCTTCCACCAGGACACCCTGTCGAAGCGCCTCCGCGAACTGGCCTTCCTGAACAAGGGCCTGCGGATCCGGCTCTCGAGCGACAGGGACGGGAGCGAGGAGACCTTCCACTACGAGGGGGGCATCCGGGAGTTCGTGGCCCACCTGAACGCGAGCCGGGAGCCCGTGCACCCGGAGATCCTCCACCTCGAGCGCGAGGTGGACGGCCACCAGCTGGAGATCGCCTTCCAGTACAACGACGGCTACACGGAGTCCCTCTTCTCCTTCGTCAACAACATCAACACCATCGAGGGCGGGACCCACCTCGCCGGGTTCCGCGCCGGCCTGACCCGCACCATGAACCAGTACGCGCGGACGCGCACGGGCATCAAGGAGGACGATCTCCCCGAGGGCGAGGACTACCGGGAGGGCCTCACGGCGGTGGTGGCCGTGAAGGTCCCGGACCCGAAGTTCGAGGGGCAGACGAAGACCAAGCTCGGCAACCGCGAGGTGCAGTCCTACGTCGAGACCATGCTGGGGGAGATGCTCGGCTCCTACCTCGAGGAGAACCCGGCCACGGCCAAGCGCATCCTGGACAAGGCCGTCACGGCCTCCCGGGCGCGGGAGGCCGCGCGCAAGCAGAGGGACCTCGTGCGCCGGAAGGGGGCGCTCCTCGGGGGCGGCCTCCCGGGGAAGCTGTCGGACTGCTCGAGCGGCGACCCGAAGGAGTCGGAGGTCTTCCTGGTGGAGGGGGACAGCGCCGGCGGCACCGCCAAGCAGGGCCGCGACCGGCGCTTCCAGGCCATCCTCCCCCTGCGCGGGAAGATCCTCAACGTCGAGAAGGCGCGGCTCGACCAGATGCTGAAGCACGAGGAGATCCAGACGATCATCCAGGCCCTGGGCACGGGGATCGGGGACGACTTCGACCTCGCCAAGCTGCGCTACCACAAGATCATCGTGATGTGCGACGCCGACGTGGACGGGAGCCACATCCGGACCCTGCTCCTCACCTTCCTCTACCGGCAGATGCCGCTCCTCGTGTCCAACGGCCACGTCTACGTGGCGCAGCCGCCCCTCTTCCGGGTGCGCCGCGGGAAGCGGGAGGAGTACATCCACAGCGACCGGGAGATGAAGGAGGTCCTCCTGCGCCTCGGCGCCGAGTCCGTTTCCGTGTCCGAAGTCGCCACGGGCCGGGAGATCTCCGGCGAGGGGATGAAGGACTTCCTGGAGACCCTCACCACCCTCGAACTCCTCGCCGCCGCCCTCCGCCGCCGGGGGGTCCCGCCGGACCAGTACTTCGCGTCGCGCACGGGGCAGGGGGGGATGCCGGCCCACGCCATCGTCAGCGCCGGCCGGGCGTTCTTCGGGGCCACGGCGGAGGAGGCGCGGGCGCGGTCCGAGGCCGAGGGGGGGGCGGGGGTCGCCGCGCACGCGGCGGAGATCCGCGAGGCCCGGGGAGTGGATCGCGCCTCGGAGCGGCTCCGGGCCGTCGGGTTCCGCCTCGAGGACTACTGCGCGCCCCCGGCGTCCGCCCCCGGCGAGGATCCGAAGGTCCGCTTCCACGTGAAGGGCCCCGGCGGGGAGCCCGCGCCGGCCTCCTGCCTGCAGGAGGTCCTCGCCCAGGTGCGCGCCGCCGGGAGCCGCGGCATCGACGTCCAGCGGTACAAGGGCCTCGGCGAAATGATGGCGGAGCAGCTGCGGGACACCACCATGGACATCAAGAGCCGGCGCCTCCTCAGGGTCCAGGTGGAGGACGTCGTCAGGGCCGACGAGATGTTCTCCGTGCTCATGGGAGAGAAGGTGGAGCCCCGGCGCGAGTTCATCGAGCGGCACGCCCTGGAGGTGGAGGAACTGGACGTCTGAGCCTCTCCGGTCACGGCGTCCCGGGGCGCGCCGGACCCATTCGGTGCTTGTCCGGGGGGAGGCCGGGATTTAGCATCCGCGGGACGGCACTCGCCGCAGGGCACGGGAGACCGCGTTGGCCATCGACCGCCGCACGACCGGGAAGAAGCTCGCGGACGTCCTCGTCGACGAGGGCATCCTCACCAAGGCCCAGGTCGGCGAGGCCTCCAAGTACCTGAGGCAGCCCGAGGACCCCCTCGGTCCCCACCTCATCCGGTGCAACTTCATCACCCCCTGGGACCTGGCCAAGGCCGTCTGCGTCCACTTCTCCCTCCCCTTCTTCGATCTCACCGGGTTCAAGGCCAAGAAGGACGTGGACGGGCTCCTCGACCCGGCCTTCCTCCACGGGTACGGCATCCTCCCCATCGACAAGTTCGGGAAGATCATCACCCTCGCGGTGTGCGAGTCCCTCTCCGCCAACGTGCTCCAGGCCATCGTCGACAAGACCCAGCTCTCGCCCTACATGTACGTCGCCCCCTACGACAAGATCCGCGGGAAGCTGGAGGAGATCGTCCCCTACGAGGCCCCCGGCGCCGAGCCCGCGGCGGCCGCCTCCGCGGCCGCTCCCGGGAAGACGGGCGGGGACGACTCGGACTGGATGTCCATCTTCGAGGAGGCGGAGAAGAAGATGGCCACGGGGGACGAGAAGCTCGAACTCACCCCGGGCAGCGAGTCCCCCGACGAGGACGACAAGGACGAGGGCGCCTAGGCGGCCGGTCCGCCCCTGGAGGCGGGACCGCCCTTCCCCGTCTCGTCGATCCCGGTTTCCTCGATCTCGCGCCGGAGGTCCGCCTGCGCCTCGCGCAGCGGGCGGGCCGAATCCGACAGCCCCTGCTTGAGTTCCGCCACGGAGCGGCCGAGGCCGCGGGCGACCTCGGGAAGCCTCTTCCCGAAGAGGAGGAGGGCCACGACCATGATGAGGATGATCTCGCCGGATCCCACGTCGAACATGGCTCCATCGTAACGCCGCCGCGGGAGGCGGGGGGCCGGGGATTCCCGGGGAGGGGGAGCAGGGGTCCTCGCTGTTTCGTGTGTATTGTCCCCGGCGTTGCGCGCCTTCCATGAGGAGGCCCTCCCCGCCAAGCGAGTTCCGTTGGTT
>CAYJMF010000163.1:0-8006 GCA_964370855.1 uncultured Planctomycetota bacterium
GCCGCGGGCCGGGAGGGCGGCGGCGCCGGAGGGGGGCGTGGAGGCGGTGTCCGGCCCGGGCCTCGGTTTCGCCTCCGCGGCGGGCGCGGCGACGACGCCCTTGGCGGCGGCCCCGCGGCGGCGGCGGGGACCGCGGCGTCCCTTGGCGGGGGCGGCGCTCCCGGCGGGATCGCCGGAGGGAGCGCGGGAAGAAGAGGAGTCGGAAGGGCCGGAACCGGCCGGGGGCGGGGAAGACAGAGACTCGGGCAACAAACGACCTCCGAAGAGATGGGCGCCGGCGCAGCGGGAGGTCGGGAGGCCCCTGGACCCGTTTCGACGGGGCGCGAGGCCTGCGGACCGGTTCGCGCGCGGCGGCGCACCGGACAAAGGACGGCGCAAGTATCGGGGGGAAGCAGCGACCTTCCCAACTAATAGAGGCGAGGCAGGGACGTTCCTAACTAAGTAACTAACTCCGTGGACCACCCCCGGCATTCACGGGGGGGGCCGTGGAGTTAGTTACTTAGTTAGGAACGTCCCTGCCTTTCGCGCCTTTCGCGCCCGCCTACCGCGGGGGTTTGAAGAGGACGATGCGCCTCGGGTTCGCGTCCACGGCCGCTCCCCACGGGGCGCTCATGCGCTGGAGGATCTCCGAGAGCGTGCGGGGGCCGGGCTCGAGGGTGATGACGGGGTTGGTGATCCACAGGGGCCCGTCGAGGTACACCGGCGTGTTCACCAGCTCCCCGAGGCGGCGGACGGCCTCGCGCAGGGGGACGGCGTCGAGGGGGAACTCCAGGGTGACGGCCTCGAGGTCCGGCGCCGCGGGATCCGGGGGGCGCTTCTCCTCGCGGCGCTCGACGGCCTCCAGCACCGCCCACCGGACCCGGCCGGCGCGGACGAGGGGGGTGTCGGGGGCGCCCCCCCTCCGGTAGAACCGCAGGGCGTCGGGCTCGAGGACGGCCTCGAGGTTGAGCCGGGAGGAGAGGAGCTCGACGAGGGCGCGGCCCGGGCCCTCGACGCTGGCGAGGGTGACGTTGTGCTCCCGCGACCAGGCCAGCAGGCGATCCTCGAAGCGCACGGCGAAGTGGCAGGCCGCCTCGAGCCGGGCGGCGAGGTCCTCCATGGTGAGGGTCTCGCCGGAGATGGAGATCTCCCCGTCGCGGAACCGCCGGTCGGCCTCGATCCACCAGGCGGGGACCTCGCCGGGCCAGGCGTCGGGGGCCGGGGCGAACTCCCCCTCCGCGGGGGGCCCGGCGGGCGGCGGATCCTCCGCCGGGGCGGGCTCCGGGACGAAGACCGGCTTCGCCGGGGGTTCCGCCGGCGGGGCGGGCGGCGCCGGGAGCGGCGGCGGTGACGGGGCCGGCGCGAGGACCAGCCAGCCGACGCCCGCGAGCACCAGGGCGGCGGCGAGGACGACGAGCGGGAGGAGGAGGGAGCGCACGGGGGGATCTTAGACGACGGGGACCGCCCCCCTCCCTAGTGCCGGAAGTGCCTCATCCCCGTGAACAGCATCGCCACCCCCGCCGCGTTGGCGGCGTCGATGACGGCGGAGTCCTTGCGGGAGCCCCCGGGCTGGATGGCCGCCGTGACGCCGGCCTTCGCGGCCACCTCGAGCCCGTCGGGGAAGGGGAAGAAGGCGTCCGACGCGAGGACGGCGCCCCGCGCCCGCTTCCCCGCCTTGCGCACGGCGATCTCCGAGGAGTCCACCCGGCTCATCTGCCCCGCGCCCACCCCCACCACGGCCCGGTCCTTCGCGAAGACGATGGCGTTGGAGCGCACGTGCTTGCAGACGGACCACGCGAACATCAGGTCGCGCACCTCCTCCTCCGTGGGCTGGCGCTCCGTCACGCATTTCGGCCCCGGACCCGTGGGCACCATCATCCGGTCGTAGTCCTGGACGAGCAGCCCCCCGGCGATGCGCTGGTAGTTCCGCAGCACGCGGTCCCCCCCCATGGAGGCGAGGTCCCCCACCTTCACGATGCGGACGTTCTTCCCCCAGGCCTGCTTCCGCGTCAGCGCCTCGAGGGCCCCGGCCGCGAAGCCCGGCGCCACGATGGCCTCCACGAAGGTGTCCGGCGACGCGATGGCCGCCGCCGTGGCGGCGTCCACCACGCGGTTGAGCGCCATCACGCAGCCGAAGGCGCTCACCGGGTCCCCCGCCTGGGCCCCCCGGAAGGCCGTCGCGAGGTCGTCGGCCTCGGCGCACCCGCAGGGGTTGTTGTGCTTGATGATCACGCAGGCCGGCCCCGCGAACTCCCGGGCCAGGGCGAGCCCCGAGTCGAGGTCGAGGAGGTTGTTGAAGGAGAGCTCCTTCCCCCAGAGCACCTCCCCCGAGGCCAGGGAGGGCTCCGCGGATCCCGACTCCCTGTACAGCGCCGCCTTCTGGTGCGGGTTCTCCCCGTAGCGGAGGTCCGTGACCTTCTCGAAGAGCGGGTAGAAGAAGGAGGGGAAGTGGCCCTCCATCCGCCCCGCCATCCAGGAGCCGATGGCGGCGTCGTAGCGGGCCGTCGTGCGGAAGGCCTCCCGGGCGAGGTCCTGGAGGAGGGGCGCGGGGATCGCGCCTTCGTTCCCCTTCATCGCGTCGAGCACCTCGGCGTACCTGTCGGGGTTGCAGACCACCCCCACGGAGGCGTGGTTCTTCGCCGCGGAGCGGATCATGCTCGGCCCGCCGATGTCGATCTGCTCGATGATCTCCTCCGCCGTCGCCCCCTCCTTCGCCGCCGTGGCCTCGAAGGGGTAGAGGTTCACCACGACGAGGTCGATGGTCCCGATGCCGTGCTTCTTCAATGCCGCGAGGTGCGACTCCCTGTCCCGGCGCGCCAGGATCCCCCCGTGGACGCCGGGGTGGAGGGTCTTCACCCGGCCGTCGAGCATCTCCGGGAACCCCGTGGCCTCGGCCACGTCCTTCACGGGCACCTCGGCCCGCCGCAGCAGGTCCGCCGTCCCTCCCGTGGAGAGGATCTCGACGCCCCCCGAGGAAAGCCCCCGGGCGAAGTCCACGATCCCGCGCTTGTCGTAGACGCTGATGAGGGCTCTCTTGACCTGCGGCATCTCGCCTCCTCTCGTGGACCGGCGGCGCGGGGGATCGCGGGGCCGGGCGCTAGGCGCCCTGGCCCTTCGAGCGGCCCAGCCTGCGTCGCAGCTCCGCCTCCAGGAAACCGTCGATCTTCCCGTCCAGCACGGCGTCGGCGTTGGACGTCTGCATGTCCGTCCGCTCGTCCTTGACCATACGGTAGGGGTGGAGGACGTAGGACCGGATGTGGTAGCCCCACCCGATCTCCCCCTTCTCCCCGTAGGCCTTCTTCAGCTCCTCCTCCTTCTCCTTCTCGCGCAGGAGGTAGATCCGCGACACGAGGAGCTGCATGGCGACGACCTTGTTCTTGTGCTGGCTGCGCTCGTTCTGGCACTGCGACACGACGCCCGTGGGGATGTGGGTGATGCGGACCGCGGAGTCGGTCTTGTTCACGTGCTGCCCGCCGGCGCCGCCGGCGCGGAAGGTGTCGATGCGGAGGTCCTTCTCGTTGATCTCGATCTCCTGCTCCTCGATGATGGGCACCACGTCCACCGCTGCGAAGGCGGTGTGGCGGCGGTGGGCCGCGTCGAAGGGGGACTGCCGCACCAGCCGGTGCACCCCGATCTCGCACTTGAGGTAACCGTAGGCCCAGTCCCCCTCCACCTTGAGCATCGCGCGGCGCACCCCGGCCTCCTCGCCGGCCACGGACTCCTGGAGCTCCCAGGAGTAGCCCTGGTTGTCCATCCACATCTTGTACATGCGCAGCAGCATGGAGGCCCAGTCGGCGGCGTCCGTCCCCCCGGCCCCCGCGTGCACCGAGAACCAGCACCCGCCGAGGTCGTGGGGGTCCGCCATCATGGCGCGGAACTCGAGCCGGTCCATGCGCAGGGAGAGGTCCGCGGCGCGGACCCCGACGGCCTCGACCTCCGTCTCGTCGCCGTAGGCGACGGCCATCTCGAGGAGCTCCATCTGCTCGCGGACCTCCTTCTCGAGGGCGGCGGCCTGCCCGACCTTCGCCTTGAGGGCCTTCAGCCGCTGGACCCGGTGGCGCGCCTCGTCGGCGCGGTCCCAGAAGCCCGTGGCCGCCATGGCCTCCTCGATGGAGGCGATCTCCTTCAGGCCGGCGGGGACGTCAAAGCCCGTCCCGGACGTGCTTCATCCGGGACGTGATCTCCTCGAGGCGGCGCCGGACTTCCAGGGACACGCCTAGGCTCCCGCGGACCCCTGCCCCGCGTCGGCGGCGGAGGCGAGGTCCCGGGGCAGGCCCCGCTCCAGCACGGCCCGGGTCTCGGCCACGAGGTGGTCCACGACGGCCTTGAGCACCCAGGGCGGGGTGGAGGCCCCGCCGGTGACGCCGATCACGACCTCGGCGTCGAGCCTCGCCGCGTCCGAGGTCATGGAGAGGAGCTTCTCGGGATCCTCGGCGTACTTCTCCATCAGGGTCTGGCGCCGCGCGAGTCGGGCCTGCTCCAGGAGGGACCCCGTGGGGAGGTCCTCGGGGACCTCGACGTGGAAGGTCTGCTTGCCCGTCTCCCGGCACATCTCCGCGAGGCGGCGGGCGTTCCCGCTGTGGTAGGGGCCGACCACCACGAGGACGTCGGACTCCGCGGCCAGCGCCCGGGTCTCGTCCTGCCGGTCCTCCGTCGCGCCGCAGAGGGTGCGGTGGACCTCGACGTCGGGGAACCGCTCGCGAACGGCCTCTTCCACGTCCTCGAGCAGGGCGGGGCCGAAGGTGGACTGGGAGACGAGGGCAAGGGGCTCCTCGGCGGCCACGGAGCGGGCCTCCTCGGCGGAGGCGATGACCCGGACCTTGCCCTTCAGCCCGTCCATGAGGGTGCGCACCTCGTCGTGCTCCCGGTTCCCGGCGACGAGGATGTTGCGGCCCTCCTCGGCGAGCCGGATCACGGTCTTGCGCGTCTCGTCGATGTGGGGGCAGGTGGTGTCGAGCACGACGGCGCCCTTCTTCGCGAGGGCGGCGGCGTCCTCCGCCGAGATGCCGTGGGGGCGGGTGACGACGCGGTCCCCCTCCCTGACCTCGTCCACGGTGGCCGCCGCGGGGATGCCCCGGTCCTGGAGGTGGACGAGGACGGGCCCGTTGTAGACGAGGGCCCCCCACGTGACGGTCCGCTTCCCGTCCGCCGCGGCGGCGTCGAGAAGGCGGAGCGCACGCTGCACTCCCCAGCAGAATCCTGCGGTTCCGGCGACTTTGACCTTCATGCCTGGGCCATGCCCTCCCGCGGCAAGGATAGCGGCGCCCCCGACGGGCCGGTCCCGATTTTCACGGGAAACCGGTCACCGGCGCCGGAACCGGCCTCCGTTCTCCTCCGCGAGCCTCCGGAGGAGGCCCTCGGCGGGCCTCTCCCCCACGGCTACGCAGTGGAGCCGGACCCGCCCCGCGGCGCACCACTCCCCCACCGCCGCGGCGATGGCGGCGGGGTCCCGGAGGCGCCCCCGGTTGGGCTCCCCGTCGGAGAGGAGGAAGACCTCGTCGAGCCCCGGGGGATCGGCGGCGGCCTTCCTCCCCTGCCCCGCCCAGCCGAGGGCCCGCTCCAGGGCGTCGTGGATGTTGGTGAAGGACTTCGTCGGAAGATCGGGGACGGTGCGGGCGAAGGCCCACTTCTGGGCGGGGGTGGCGGGCACAAGGTCGTCCCGCCAGGTCCACACCGACCGGTGGAAGAGGACGACGCCGAAGCGCTGTCCCGGGCGGAGGCCCTTGACGGCCTCCGTCACCTCCCGCTTCGCCTCCTCCATCTTGGGCCCCCACATGGACTGGCTGCAGTCCACCACGAAGGCGACCCGGGCCCCCTCCACGGGGAGGTCGTAGAAGCGGGCGACGCTGCGGAAGCCGGGGGGAGGGGAGGGGGAGGAGACGGCGGCGGGGGCCGAGGGGTCGGCGCGGAGGGCGTCGTACCGGGTCCGCCAGGCCGCGGGATCGGGACCGAGGTCCTCCCCGAGGAGGCGCTCCGCGGCCTCCCGCGCGGCGACGCGGACGGCGGGGTCCGAGGAGCGGAGCGCCGCCAGCACCCGCTCCGCCGCCTCCGGCGCGTCGCGGAGCCCGAGGGCCCGGACGACGGCGGCCTCCACGGGCCAGGGGTGGGTCGTCCCCTCGAGGGCGAGCAGGGCCCGGAGGGGGCCCTCCCCGGGGAGGAGGCCGAGGGCCGCCACGGCGAGGGAGCGCGGGGCCGGGTCCCCGTCCCCGAAGGCGATGCGGGAGAGGGGGCGGGCCACGGCCTCCGCGGGCAGCGACCCGAGGGCCTCCACGAGGGCCTCCTGGGGCGCCGGCTCCGTCTCCCCGGGGAGGGCGGCGAGGAGGGCCGGCGCCGCGGCGGCGCCGCCGAGGACGCCGAGGGCCCGGGCGGCGAGGGCGCGGGCGGCGGAGTCCTTCTCCGCGGGGAGGGCCCGGGCGAGGGCGGCGCGGAAGCGGTCCGCCTCGGCGGCGGGGGCCGCGGGGGCGCGGCGGATCACCTCCTCGAGGGCGGTGCGGCGGCGGACGGGGTCGTCGGACCGGAGCGCCGCCACCAGCGAGGCCGTCGCGGGGGCGCCGTCCTCCGCCGGCGAGGGGGCCGCCGCGGCGAGGGCGAGGAGGAGGACGGCGGCGGGCCGGAGGAGGCGGCGGCGGACCATCCCCCCATGGTACGCGGCGGCGCCGATGGCGGCGCCGTCCCCCCCCCGCCCTATGATGCCGCCGTGACCCGTGCCCGT
The DNA here is from genome assembly GCA_964370855.1 of uncultured Planctomycetota bacterium. Lineage (GTDB taxonomy): Bacteria > Planctomycetota > JAJSAM01 > JAJSAM01 > JAKLKS01 > JAKLKS01. Next base: position 6,692 of record CAYJMF010000163.1, read on the forward strand.
CGTCCCGTCCTCGGCGCCCTCCTCCTCCTCGCCGCCTCCTGCGGCACCTTCGAGGAGCCCCCTCCCCCGCCGCCGGGGGAGGACACCCTGCCCCTCCCCACGGTGGGCCTCGACCTCCGCACGCCGGCGCTCCGCGCGCGGGGCGCCGTCGAGGGGCTCCTCGGCGCCGCCGTCCCCCCCGAGGCCCTCGCGCCCTTGGCGGTCCCCCTCCGGGAGATGGCGGAGGCCCTGTCGGAGGAGCTGCGCCCCCAGGTGGACATGCTCCACCCCGGCGCCTCGCAGGGGGCGCGGGACACGCTGCTGCGCTCCACGGCGAACCGGGGGGCCCGGTCCTCCCTCGCCCGCTGGTCCACGGGGCGGCGGCGGATCCTCTTCCCGACGGAGAACCTCCTCCCCTCGATGCAGGCCCTCGGCCTGCCCACGGACCGCTCCACGGTGGGCGACTTCCTCGCGGTGCTCTTCGCCCACGAGATGGTCCACGCCGTGGACGACGGGGAGCACGACCTCGCGGCCACCTTCCGCTCCGCTCCCGACGCCGAGGCCCTGCGGGCCCGGGGGATGGTGGTGGAGGGCCGCGCCGTCCACTACGCGCGGCGGGCCGCGGCGGCCCTCGGCATCGATCCCCGGCTCGCCGCCGTCCTCCCCGGGGAGGCGGGGAAGCTGGACGACTACCGCGCGCGGTACCTGCTGACCTACCGCGAGGGGGCGGCCTTCGTCGCGGACCTCGAGGCGCGGGGCGGGAGGGAGCTGGCCGCCCGGGCCCTCGCCCACCCGCCGCGCCTCACCTCCACCGTCTTCCACCCGGGGCGCTACGGGGCCGGGGGGGAGGAGGAGGGGCCGGACCTCGCGGCGGCCATGGCGGCGGCGGGCTTCGAGGGGGCGGCGGCGGCCAGCGAGCTCGACCTCCGGGCCCGCTGGCTCCCCGTCCTCGGGGAGGAGCGCACCGCCCGCGCCTTCGCCGGCTTCCGCGCCGGTGCGGGGCTCCACCGCGGGAGGGGCGGCGCGAGTGTATCACTTCATGATACACCTGCGGACGCCGCCGCCTACGCCGACGGCCTGCGCGGGATCTACGGCATGGCCGGGGGGGCGGAGGCCGGCACCGTGGAGGGGATGGCCGCCGTCGTCCTCGTCCGGGGGCGGACCGTGGCGAGCGCCGTCGCGGGGGATCCGGAGGAGGCAAGGAGGGAGGCGGGGAGGGCGCTGGGGGCGGGGCGGGAGGGGGAGTGAGGGGGCGGGCGGGGGCGGGAGCGGGGGGCGGGGGGGGGGCGCCGGGGGGGGGGGGGCGGCGCGGGGCGGGGGGGGGCGGGGGCGGGGG
>CAYJMF010000164.1:0-7927 GCA_964370855.1 uncultured Planctomycetota bacterium
CCCCCCCCGCGGCCCGCCGCGCCCCCCCCCCCCCCCCCCCCCCGCCCCCCCCGCCCGCCGCCCCCCCCCCCAACGCCCGGGAGGAACCGCACGAGACGGCGATGTACCGGCGAGAGCCCCTCGCCCAACCCCGATGAATCGGGTCGGGTACCGTATCCCATCGCAGAACCCCGATGAATCGGGTCGGGTACGGTATCCCCCTCCCGTCTACCTCCTCCGCGCCCCTTCCGCCCATGCCTTCACGCCCGCCGCCCTCTGGCTCGGCTGTGCGATGGAGGCGTCGATGTTCCGGAGGAAGTCCGGGTCGTTCCGCATGGTCGCGTACTTGAGGGCGAGCTCCGGATCCTTCTCGACGTCCATGTAGTAGACCGCGAGGTTCTCGAGCGCGTCGCGGTAGCCCATGGTGGGCGCCTGGCCGTCCTCCTGCACCATCTGGAAGGTCCTCTGGAAGTAGGGGAGGGACTGCTTCGGGTCCTCGCCGATGGACTTCCCGTGGTAGAGGTAGATGAGGCCCGTGTCGTTCTGGATCCCCTGGTCGTCGGGGGCCAGCGGCGCCGCCTTGAGGTAGGCCTCGAGGGAGGCGCGGTAGTCCTTCGAGATGTCCCGGTGCATGAGCCCGACGTCGTTCCAGAACACCGGGTCCTCGGCGCGGGCCGCGCCCAGCAGTTCGACGAGGGCCTTGCGCTCGTCCACCTTCGCGCTGGAGGTGGGGGAGCCGGGGAGGCCGGGAGGGGGCGGGGCGCAGGCGCGGATGGAGAGCTTGGCGAAGGAGGCCCTGTCCGCGGGGTTCGCACGGAAGGCCTTCACGTAGTACTGGATGGCCTCCTCGGTGCGGCCGAGGCCCTCGCTCACGAGCCCGGCGCAGGAGAGCATGTCCGCGCTCCCCTCCAGGAGGGCGAGGGCGGCCTTCATCTCCTTGAGGGCGCCGGCCTCGTCCTTCGCCTTCCCCCAGGCGAGTTCCAGGGCGAGGTAGGCGTGGGCCCAGGCGTGGTCCGGCTTCTCCTTGAGGATCACGCGGTACCAGTGGATCTTCCCCTCGACGGCGTACTTGTTGAGGGCGTCGAGGGGCTTGCGGTAGGCGGGGTCCAGGGTCGCCGATCGCGCGAAGGCGGCGTAGGCCATCTCCCAGTTGCCCGTGAACCCCAGTTCCGTCCCCCGGCGGCAGTGGGCCTCGGCGCTCCCCGGGTCCGTCTCGCACGCCTTGGAGAACGCCTCCAGGGCGGAGGAGTGCTGCCCGTTCTTGTTGTGGAGGAGCCCCTGCTCGAACAGGAGGTCGAAGTCCCGCGGACTCTTCTCCAGGCCGGCCCGGAGGGTGGCCTGGGCCTGCTCGAGGTCCCCGGTGAGGCGGCAGACCCTGGCGAGGACGGCGCTCGCCCCGGCGAGGGAGGGATCGAGCCTGAGCGCCTGGTTCGCCTTGGCCCTGGCGTCGGCGTAGGCGAAGGTCCCCTCCTCGCTGCCGTCGGGGGCGCGGTCCCCGACCTGGAGGAACCCCCGGGCCATGAGGAGCCAGAGCCCGGCGTCCTTGTCCCCGGTGGCCTCGAGGCCCGCGGCGGCCTGGTCGATGGCCTCCTCCGAGCTGCCGAGCCCGAGGAGCGCCTCGGCGGCGCCGCGTCGGGCCTCCACGTCCTTCGGCGCCGCCTCCACCGCCTTGAGGAAGGCGTCCCGGGCCGCGGGGTAGTCCCGCTTCTCCATGGAGGCCCGGCCCTTCGCCACCAGGGCGGCGGCGTCCTCCGCCGCGGCGGGGGGGGCGGGGAGCAGGCACGCGGCGGTGACGACGGCACCGAGGAGCAACGCGGGGCGCCAGCGGTTCATGGAGTGGCCTCCGGGGGGATGTCCGGTCCGGGCTTTCCAACCCGGCCGGGGGCAACGGGATGCGTCCGGTCGTCGGGATCCGCCATGGTACCCCACGCGGGGCTATCTTGGAATCCCGCGCGGGGGGCGGTTACGCTGGTCCTTCCCCTGCAAATCCCCGGCCGGGAGCCTCCCGGACCGGGACCCCCGGAGGAGCCTTGGATCCCCGTCCCGTCCGCCTGTCCCGCGTCGAGATGACCGAGATGGTCCTCCCCAACGACGTGAACATCCACGGCTCCGTCCAGGGCGGCCGCGTCATGCACTTCGTGGACATCTGCGGGGCCATCGCCGCCAACCGCCACAGCGGGAGCGGCGTCGTCACGGCGGCCGTGGACGAGATCGAGTTCCTCCACCCCGTGCCCGTGGGCCACCTCCTCGTCCTCAAGGGCTGCGTGAACTTCGCCTCCCGGACCTCCATGGAGGTCGGCGTGAAGGTCTGGTCCGAGAACGCCCGCACCGGGGAGAGGCTCCACACCTCCAGCGCCTACCTCACCTTCGTTGCCGTGGACAGGGCCGGGAGGCCCGTGCCGGTGCCCCCCGCGCTCCCGGAGACGGAGGAGGAGAGGCGGCGGTACGCCGGCGCCGAGAGGCGCCGCGCCGTGCGCCTCGAGCACCGCGAGCAGAAGAAGGCCCGCCGCAGCGCGGCGGAGAAAGGCCGCGATTGAGCGACGAGAACCGCGAGGGACGGCCGCGCCGCGAGGGCGGCGGCGAGGGTGACGGGGCCGGGAAGAAGTTCCCCGCCTCCGTCGTGTGGATCTTCGTGGCCGTGGGCTTCCTCGTCCTCGCCAACGTCTTCTTCCTCCAGCAGGCGCGGTCCAAGCTCGAGTACTCGAGCCTCATGGAGAAGGTCGCCGCGGGCCGGCTCCCCGGCGCCGAGGAGGTCGTCAAGAAGGTCCAGATCGGGAGCAAGAAGCTCACCGCCTTCTCCGAGGTGAAGGCGAAGGACGGGGGCAAGCCCGTCGAGAAGCGCTACGAGGTGATCCTCGTCCCGACCATGGACCCGAAGGACCTCGTGGCCTCCATGCGGGAGCAGGAGGTGATGGTCTCCTTCGCCGACGAGGACGACTTCCTCTCCCAGCTCCTGCTCTGGACCTTCCCCCTCGTCATCGTCATCGTCTTCTGGATGTGGCTGATGCGGCGCATGGGGCCGCCCCAGAGCGTCATGTCCTTCGGGAAGAGCAAGGCCAAGATCTACGCCGAGAAGGAGATCAAGGTCACCTTCGCCGACGTGGCCGGCATCGACGAGGCCGTGGAGGAGGTCAAGGAGGTCGTCGAGTTCCTCCGCGAGCCGAAGCGGTTCCAGGCCCTCGGCGCCCGCATCCCGAAGGGGGTGCTGCTGCTGGGCGCCCCGGGAACGGGGAAGACCCTGCTGGCCCGCGCCGTGGCGGGGGAGGCGAAGGTCCCCTTCTTCAGCCTCTCGGGATCGGACTTCGTCGAGATGTTCGTGGGCGTCGGCGCGAGCCGCGTCCGCGACCTCTTCCGCCAGGCGGAGGCCCAGGCCCCCTGCATCGTCTTCATCGACGAGCTCGACGCGCTGGGCAAGGTGCGCGGCTCCTCCCCGGTGAGCAACGACGAGCGGGAGCAGACCCTCAACGCGCTGCTCGTCGAGATGGACGGCTTCGAGAGCAACTCCGGCGTCATCATCATGGCCGCCACCAACCGGCCCGAGATCCTCGACCCGGCGCTGCTGCGGCCGGGCCGCTTCGACCGGCAGATCGTCGTGGACAAGCCCGACATCGCCGGCCGCGAGCACATCCTCAGGGTCCACGCCCGCAAGGTGAAGATGGGGCCCGGGGTGGATCTGCGGCTCATCGCCTCCCGCATGCCCGGCTTCGCGGGGGCGGACCTCGCCAACGTCGTGAACGAGGCGGCGCTGCTGGCGGCGCGGCGGGGGAAGACCTCCGTCGAGCTGGCGGACTTCGAGGAGGCCATCGACCGCGTCGTGGCGGGGCTCGAGCGCAAGGCCCGGCTCATGAGCCCGCGGGAGAAGGAGATCGTCGCCTACCACGAGTGCGGCCACGCCCTGGTCGCGGTCCTCTCCAGGGGGGCCGACCCGGTGCACCGGGTCTCCATCATCCCCCGCGGCTTCGGGAGCCTCGGGCACACCCTCCAGCTCCCCACGGAGGAGCGCTACCTCGTCTCCCACTCCGACCTCCTGGCCCGCATCGCCGTCAGCCTCGGGGGCCGCTCCGCCGAGGCCTTCGTCTACGGCGAGGTCTCCACGGGGGCCCACAACGACCTCGAGGTGGCGACCCGCATCGCGCGGAAGATGGTCAAGGAGTTCGGGATGAGCGAGAAGATGGGGCCCGTCGCCCTGGACGAGTCCCAGAAGAGCGCGATGAACGAGGGCTGGGGCGCGAAGCGGGACTACAGCGAGCAGACCGCCCGCGAGGTGGACCTCGAGGTGAAGCGCATCCTCGACGACGGCGCCGCCCGGGCCGACGCGCTCCTCCGGGACAACCGCGCGGCGCTGGACGCCCTGCAGGCCCGGCTCGTCGAGAAGGAGATCCTGGACAAGGAGGAGGTCTACGCCGTGGTCCGCGCCCACGCGAAGTCCCCCGTGAACGAGCCTCCCCCGTCGCTGCACGGGACCCACCCGCCGCGCGAGGCGCCCCGCCCGTGAGGCGCATCGCCGTCCTCGGGCTGGGCATCTACGGGCTCCAGCTGGTCCGGACCCTCTCCCGCCTCGGCGGCCACGTCGTCGCGGTGGACAGGGATCCCCGGATCATCGAGCACGTGAAGCGGCTCGTGGCGGAGTCCTTCGTGGCCGACGTGCAGGCCCGCGAGGCCCTGAAGGGGATGAAGATCCACGAGGCCGACGCCGTCGTCCTCTGCCTCGGCGACGACTTCGAGGCGACGGAGACCTGCCTGATGCACCTCCGGGAGCTCGGGGCGAAGCGGATCATCGCCCGGGCCAGCACCGAGGAGCGGGCCGACATCCTCGAGGCCCTGGGGCCGGACCAGGTGATCACGCCCACCCTCGACGAGGCCCGCAAGATGGGGCAGATCCTCATGACCCCCAGCGTGGAGGACTACGCCCGCCTCCACGGCGGCCGCTCCGTCGTCCTCTACCGGGCGCCGCCGGGGTTCATCGGGAAGACCCTGGGCGAGCTCAGGATGGGCACCCGCTTCCGCGCCTTCACCGTGGCGGTCCAGCATCGTGTGCCCGTGGCCTCCTCCTCCGTGGACGCGGGCATGAACCACCGGCCGACGGCGGACCTCGTCATCCAGGAGGGGGACCTCCTGTACATCATGGGCTTCGACGAGGACCTGCTGAAGCTGGCGTCGCGGTACGCGTAGACCGGACGCGGCCCTCCCTCCCCGACGCGCCCCGCCCCGCACTGTAGCCCCCCCCGCGTCCGTGCTCCCGAGGGAGGTGATCCATGGCTCCAAGGGCGGCGGCGATCCTCGGGCTCCTGCTCCTCGCGGGGGGGGCGGCGCGGGGAGGGGAATCCACGACGGAGGAGGACGCGCTCCGGCGGTTCGCGCGAGCCTTCGCGGAGACCGACGCCGGCGTGCGGCGGAAGGCCGTCGGGATCCTCGAGGGGATCCCGGGGCCGCGGGCCGCGGAGGCGCTGATCCCGGCCCTCGTGGATCCCTCCCCCCGGGTCCGGGAGCGGGCGCGGGACGCCCTCGCCGGCCGCGCCTCCGACGCGGAGCTCGAGGCGATCGCCCGGGCGGGGCTCGGGCGGCCCGAGCCGGAGGCGCGGCGGCGCTGCGCCGATCTCCTGGCGCGGGCCGGGGCCGCCGCGGCCCCCCAGGCGGAACGGCTCACCCCGCTCCTCAAGGACAGGGATCCCCTCGTGCGTGAAGCCGCCGCGGCGGCCCTCGGGGCCACGGGCCATCGGGGCCAGGCTCCCGCCGTCGCGGCGGCCTTCGCGCGGGAGGGGACGGCGGAGGCCGCGGGGGCGCTGCTCGACGCGTGGGGGGCGCTGGATCCGGAGGGGGCGCTCCGCGAGGCGGCCCGCGTCGTAGGCCGGGAAAAGGAGGGGCCGCCCTGCGTCGCGGCGCTCCGGGTCCTCCGGGCCGGGGACCCGGACGGGGCGGAGAGGGCGGCGCGGGACCTCCTCCGCCACCCGGCCTGGGAGGTGCGGGTCGCCGCCGCCGCGGCCCTCGGCGGGGAGGGCTCCGGGCCGCCCGCCGTGGACGCCCTCCTCGAGGCCCTCCGGAAGGAGAAGCGGCTGCGCGTGCGGGGGGAGATCGCCGCCGGGCTGGAGCGGCTGACGGGGGCCCCCTTCGGCGACGACCTCGACCGGTGGCGATCCTGGTGGGAGACGCGGCGCAACGGGTGGACGCCGCCGGAGGCGCGGCCCCCGGCGCGGGAGGCGCGCGGACCCCGCGACGGCGGGGAATCGGCGGCCCGCTTCTACGACATCCCCCTCGACGGGGATCGGGTGGTCTTCGCCCTGGACACGAGCCGGTCCATGCTCGACCCGGCCCGCATCGGGGAGGAGGCGACGAAGATGCAGGTCGCCCTGGCGGAGGCGGCGAAGACCTTCGCGACCCTCGGGGACGGGGTCCACTTCAACGTGGTGGCCTTCGGGACCGAGGTCGAGTCCTGGAAGCCCCGGGCGGTGCCCGCGGGGCCCTCCTCGAAGTACGAGGCGCTCCGGTTCCTGCAGAAGCGGCCGCTGGAGGGGCGCACCAACATCTTCGACGCCCTCGCGACGGCCATGGCGGACCCCGGGGTGGACACCGTCTTCCTCCTGACCGACGGCGCTCCGACGGAGGGGGAGGCGACCTCGCGGACGGGGTTCCTCGAGGGGCTCGCCCATCTCCGGCGCTGGCGGCCGGTGCGGGTGCACTGCGTGGAGGTGGGGGCGTCGAACACCGGGAGCCGGTGGAAGGGGTTCCTCGCGGAAGTGGCGAAGGCGTGCGGCGGCGTCCACGTGGCTCGGTGAACAGCAAAACGGTGTCAGACACCTGTTTGCTGTTTCGGCTACCTCATTTTGCCGCGGACCATGCGACGCTGCGTCCGGTCCGCCATGGGCCGGCCTGCGCGTCGTCGATTTCGACAGCCTGAATTTGCAGCAGAGAATAACACCGGGCAGGGAAATCTCACGGGGGTCCGCGTCACCGTCCGGCGGGTCTGGATCTCGCTGTCCAGCTCATGGCCCTACGCCGCGCTCTTCGCCGCGGTGTACGCCAACCTTGAAAAAGCAGCCCCCCTCACCGGCTGACGGCTCTCCACCGACCGGAAACAGACGCCTCCGCGCTCTTGGTCCGTCTGCACCGTGGAAATCAGGCCGACTTGGCCCCTCCGGATGCCCGATTCGACGAGGGCGTGCATCGAAATCGCGAAGAGGGACCCCCGCACCTCCGGAAACGCAGATCCCCGACTACTTCGGGATCCGCTGTGAGACAAGCAGGCTAGGCCTGACCCCGTCATTCGCACCTCCCGCCCTCTGAATTTCATCCTTGACCTCGGGCCTCCCCCGGATACACGATCCGACCAGAAGGGCCGCTGACATAGGCAGCGGTCTCCTTCGCCGGAGGGAGTGCATCTCGGCCGGTAGGGATGGTCTGTGCGCAGCGGCCCTTTTCGATTCAGGGGCGAATCCGAATCCCACGGGGGGACGTGAGGCCCCGGGGGTGAACGGAGCCGATCCGGAGGATAGGAGGTTCACGAGAGATTCTTGGGCATCCGCGACAGATCCATGGGTCGCGGGCGTTCTCTCTCTGGTGGGGCCTAGGAGAAGTTGGATCGGCGAAGGTCGATGGAGGAGCCATGTGGGATGGTCATGGGCGTCAGAAGGACAACAGGAATCGGGTCCGGCGGCTTGGTCCAAGTTCCAGCGAAGCGAGAGAGCTGCCGCGGGATGTCCGGACGCTGCTGCTCGTCCTCGGACCGGCGACTGAGGTTGGCCCGCCCGACCTGACCGTCGGGCGGTGGCTGGCCCTACATGAAGAGAATCCGCAGGAGGCCGGAGCGGTACTTCTCGCGGCCATCAGAGTTGCGTCTCGAAGGAAGCGTGCACAGTCCGCGGACCGCGACGACCTCACCTCCGAGACCGCAGCCCGGTGTGATCTGTAACGAAACTCTTGCCGTTTCGTAGGTGACCTCGGGACGGGGTTT
>CAYJMF010000165.1:0-7881 GCA_964370855.1 uncultured Planctomycetota bacterium
GTAGCCGCCAAGCGGCAGCAGGCAGAGCTTCCAGCGGGTGCCGCGGGCGTCGGTGGAGGCCCGACGTTAGCGCCCCCAGCCCCCCGCGAACGCCGCGACCCCCCCCCCCCGACGTGGGGGGGCTGGGAGGCCGCCGCGGCGGCGGGGGCGGCGGCGCGGGCCACGCCGGCGATGCCGGCGACGACGAGCAGGACGGCCGCGCAGTTCCCGGGGCGAGCCCGCATCCCCCCAATGTAGAAGCGGAGAGGCGGAGACGTTCCCAACTAATCAACGAACCCGGAGGGAGGGAGTGGGAGGGGGGGACGCCTCTTCTTTCGGGACCCGCGCGTCGGAGACGCGCAACGCCTGAACGAAGGAGCCTCCTCCCCCCGAGTTAGTTACTTAGTTAGGAACGTCCCTGCCTCAAACTGGGCAGGGGGGGGACTGGACTGTCGGTTTCCCCGCCAGCGGGGCGGTGGAATCCGGCGATCCGGGCTCCTTTGCGGCCGTTCCCCCCGGTACGCCCCTTGCACGGAGCCCTTCATGGCCGACGCCCGGTGCCGCACCCTGGACGGGATCCTCATCGCCCTCGTGGCGCTGGCGGCGGGCGTCGGCATCGTCACCTGGGTCGAGGCCGGGAACGCCCGCAAGTCCGCGGACCAGGCCCTGGCCGAGGCGAAGACCCTCGCGGGGAACGCCGAGGCCGCCCGCGCCGCCGCGGAGAGGACCGCCGCCGCCGTGGAGGACTTCCGGGCCGACCTCGATCTCCTCGCCTCCAACGTGGGCGACGTGCAGCGCCAGATCAAGGAGATCGCCGACCAGCAGAACTTCGGCGGCAACCCCTTCGGGTTCCAGCCCGGCCAGGACCCCGGCGGCACCGACGCCCCCCCGGGCCAGCCCGTGGTCGAGTTCACCCCGGAGCTCGTCGAGACGCTCCGCAAGGCCGTCGCCGAGAAGGGCGTCGTCCTCGGCGAGGATCGCGTCACCATCCCCGGGCGGACGGTGCTGCGCCAGGGGGCGCTCGAATTCCTCGCCGTGTTCCCCGGCGGCAAGTCCCACGAGGCGGTCTTCACCCTCACCGGGACCCTCGACGAGGAGGGCCGCCCCGCGGAGGGGCTCGGCGCCGCCCTCAACTCGAGCCTCATGGCCCTCGGGCTCCGGCCCGGGACCCCGGTGCGCATCCTCCCCGGCGGCCGCACCATCCCCGCGAAGGGGACCCCCGTCCACGTCTCCGTGGAGTGGGAGGAGGAGGGGAAGACCGTGCGCGTGCGCGCCGAGGACCTGCTCTGGGACCGGGAGCGCGACCGCGCCATGGAGGGCGGGAAGTGGATCTACGTCGGCTCCTTCTTCGACCCCGAGGGGTACGTCCCCGACCTGACGGGGGACGCCGTCGCCTGCTACTCGGTGCCCACCTGCGTCATCGACTTCGACGACCCCCGCGCCGCCAACGACGCCATCTTCGTCGCCTGCGGGCCGCGCATCCCCCCCGACGGGACGCCGGTGCGGTTCATCCTCAGCAAGGGGCCCCTCGAGCCGACCCGCGCCTGGGATCCCGGGGAGCCCTCGAAGATCACCCTCGGCGATCCCCCCCCGGCGCCGCCGGCGGAGGAGGGCGAAGGGGAGAAGGAGGAGGAGAGCGGTGGAGGGAAGTAGCCCCGCGGCGGTCCTCCTCCTCGTCGCCCGCGCCCGCCGCCGCCTGCGGATCGCCGCGGTGATGGAGGGGTTCTCCGCCCCCGCGGCGATCCTCCTCCTCGTCGCCGCCGCGACCCTCGCCGCGGCCCGGTTCGCGGGGCGGGAGGACCTGCCCGCGGGGTTCCTCGGCGCCGCGGCCGCCCTCTGCGCCGCCGCGGGCATCGCGCGCACCCTCCGCTCCTGGACGGGCATCGGGGGGGCCGCCGCCCACCTCGACCGCGCCCTCGGCGCGCGGGAGCGCTTCTCCACGGTGGTGGAGACGGTGGAGAGCGATCCCCCCGTGGCCGCCTGGGCCGCCCGGGGCGCCCTCGCGCTGGCGGGGGAGGGGCCCCTGGAGGGGGCGCTGGCCCTTCGTCCGCCGGCGGCCCTCGTCCCGCTCCTCCTCGCCGCGGCCCTCGTCGCGGGGCTCGGGCTCCTTCCGGCGGTTCCCTCCGCGGCCCTCGAGGCGGGGGCCGGGAGGGTGACGCCGTCCTCCGCCGCCGCGGGAGTCCCCGGTGGCCCCGGTCCCGCCTCCGCCGGCCCCGCGGCCCGCCCCGCGCCCGGGGACGCCCGCTCCCTCGCCGGAGCCGAGGCCTCCCGCGTCGTGGCCGCGGCCCCGGCGGAGGACGCGCGGGCCGTCGTCGACGGACTCGAGGAGCGGGAGCGGAGGATCCCCGACGCCGCCGCCCGCTCGGCCCTGGCCGAGGCCCGCGCCGCGCTGGAGTCCGGGGACCGCGCCGCCGCCGCCGCCGCCGTGGCGCGGGCCGTGGAGGCGCTCTATGGCGCCGCCGCCCCGGTCCTCCCCTCTTCCCCCGGCGCGACGGGGGACGGCGCCGCCGCCGCGGGGGACGCCCCCGCCCCGGCGGCCCCCGGCTTCGCCCCCGCCGCGGTCCCCCTCCGCGCGCGGGAGGCCGTGCGCAGGTACTTCCGGTCCGGCGAATAGAAAGGCACGCACCGAACATGGCCCGCTCCCGAAGGAAGGTCGGCGTCTGGCTGCTGGGCGCCCGCGGCAACGTGTCCTCCTGCGTCGTGGCCGGGGCCCGCGCGCTGGCGCGGGGGCTCCTCCCCGACGACGCGGGGCTCGTCACGGAGGGGCCCGGCTTCGCCGGCCTCGATCTCGCGGCGCCCGGGGATCTCGTCTTCGGCGGCCACGAGGTGCGCGCCGGCACCACACTGGAGGCGCTGGAGGGCTTCGACCGCCGCAACGGGCTGTTCCCCTCGGAGCTGCGGCGCGCGCTTCGCTCCGACCTCGCCCGCCACGACGCCGAGGTGCGCCCCGGCATCCTGGCGGGCTCCTCCTCGGCGGTGGCGCGGGAGGCCTCCCCCGAGGTGCGCCGCCTCTCCGCGGACCCGGCCCGCGGCGTGGCCCGGGTGCGAAGGGACCTCCGCTCCTTCCGGGAGCGCCACCGCCTCGACGCCGTCGTGGTGGTGAACCTCGCCTCCACGGAGCCCCTCCGCGGGCCCCTCCCGCGCTGCCTCGCGACGGCGGCCTCCTTCGAGGGCGCGCTGGCGGCGGGCCGCGCGGGCCGGGTGCCGGCGAGCGTCCTCTACGCCTGGGCCGCCGTCGAGGAGGGCATGCCCTTCGTGAACTTCACGCCCTCGCCGGCGGACTGCGTCCCCGCGGTGCGGGAGCGGGCCCTCGAGCGGGGCGTCCCCCACATGGGGAAGGACGGGAAGACCGGGGAGACGCTGCTGAAGACGGTGCTGGCGCCGATGTTCGTGGCGCGGCGGCTGCGGGTCCTCTCCTGGGAGGGCTGGAACATGCTGGGCAACCGGGACGGCGAGGTCCTGGACGAGCCCGCGGCGAGGTCCGCCAAGGTGTCCGACAAGGACGGGGCCCTCCGGCGGATCCTCCGGGACCCCGCCCTCCACACGGGGGTGCACATCGACTACGTGCCCTCCCTCGACGACTGGAAGACCGCCATCGACTTCATCCACTTCCGGGGCTTCCTCGGGGCGAAGATGTCCCTCAGCTTCCAGTGGCAGGGGTGCGATTCCGCCCTCGCCGCCCCCCTCGTGATCGACCTCGTCCGGCTGACGGACCTCGCGCGGCGCCGCAGCGTGGCCGGCACCATGCCCTGGCTCGCCGCCTTCTTCAAGTCCCCCCTCGACGTCGAGGAGCAGGACTTCGCCCTTCAGCACGCCATGCTCCTCGCCTGGGCGGCGGAATAGGGCGGAATAGGGGACGCACCCAACTTTCCAACTTCTCGGAACCGGGGACGTGCCCCTGTCCAAGAAAGTTGGAAAGTCGGGTGCGTCCCCTACGATCCCTTCCCCATGTGCGGAGTCATCGGAGTGCTCGGGCCTCGCGACGTGTTCCCCGAACTGTGCACGGGGCTGTTCAACCTCCAGCACCGGGGGCAGGACGCGGCGGGGCTGGCCACCTACGACGGGCGCTCCTTCCACATGCACAAGGACGAGGGGATGGTGGACGACATCCTCGAGTCCATCTCCCGCCGGGGGCGGAGGTTCGCGGGCAAGTGGGGCATCGGCCACGTGCGCTACCCGACGGTGGGCTGCGGCGGGGCCGAGGACGCCCAGCCCTTCCTCCTCAACTCCCCCTACGGAATCGCCCTGGCCCACAACGGGAACCTCACCAACTTCGAGCCCCTGAAGAAGGAGCTGGGCGAGAAGGACCGGCGCCACGTCGGCTCCTCCTGCGACGCCGAGGTCATCCTCCACGTCTTCGCCGAGGAGATGTCGCGGCGCCCGCCGGAGCCCTTCTCCGAGGCGGTCTTCCAGTCCGTGGCCGCGGTGTTCCGCCGCTGCAAGGGCTCCTACTCCGTCGTGGCGGGCGTGGCGGGCCACGGCCTCGTCGCCTTCCGCGACCCCTTCGGGATCAAGCCCCTGGTCTACGGGGAGCGGAAGGCCGAGGGGGACCCCTTCCCGACCCGGATGTTCGTCTCCGAGTCCTGCGCGCTCACGGCCTCCGAGTTCAAGGTGGTGCGCGACGTGCGGGCCGGCGAGGCGATCCTCGTCCACCCCGACGGGCGCCTGGAGGCTCGGCAGGTGGCGCCGGCCAACCACCACCCCTGCATCTTCGAGTTCATCTACTTCGCCCGACCCGACTCCCAGATCGACGACATCTCCGTGTACAAGGCCCGCCTGCGCCTCGGCGAGGAGCTGTCGAAGGAGTTCAAGGCGAACCATCCCGACGCCGAGGTGGACGTCGTCGTCCCCGTGCCCGACTCCTCCCGCCCCGCGGCCCAGGAGATGGCCTACCGGCTCCGCCGCAAGTTCCGGGAGGGGCTCCTCAAGAACCGCTACGTCGGCCGCACCTTCATCATGCCGGGCCAGGAGGCGCGGTCGAAGTCGGTGCGCCGCAAGCTCTCCCCCGTGCCCATCGAGCTCGAGGGGAAGAAGGTGCTGCTCGTGGACGACAGCATCGTCCGCGGCACCACCAGCCGGCAGATCGTGCAGATGGTGCGGGAGAACGGCGCGGAGGAGGTCCACTTCGCCTCCTCCTGCCCGCCGCTGCGCCACCCCTGCGTGTACGGCATCGACATGCAGACCATCAAGGACTTCATCGCGGCCCGCAGCGACGAGGAGGGCACGCGGAAGGAGATCGGCGCCGACACCCTGACCTACCAGACGATGGAGGGGATGATCAGGGCGGTGAAGGAGGGGAACCCCTCCATCGAGCACTTCTGCATGGCCTGCATGGACGGCAACTACCCGACGGGGGACGTGGACTCCTCCGTCCTCGACCGCATCGCCGGCGAGCGGGCGCGGGACGGCGCGACGGGCGGCGTCGAGGTCTGATTCCCCCGGGGGGGGCTGGCGGGCCGGTGGCAACGGCGTCCCGCCGGGGTAGAATTCCGGGGGCACCGGGCAATCGCAGGAGGGCACCCCCTTGGCCAGCCTCGTCATGAAGTCGGGCGCCGAGCCCGGCCGCGAGTTCCTCTTCCCCGAGGACGGGGCCGAGGTGCGCATCGGGCGCCTCCCGGGGCTGTGGATCACCCTGCTGGACGCCAAGGCGAGCCGCGAGCACTGCCGGGTCTTCCGCCAGTCCACGGGCTGGGTCGTCGAGGACCTCGGAAGCCGCAACGGGACCTATGTGAACACCCAGCGCATCAAGAAGCGCCTCCTGCAGCCCGGCGACAAGCTCCGCGTCGGCCAGACGGAGTTCGACTACGGCGTCGCCGCCGCCCCCCCCTCCCCGGGCGAGGTCATCCCCACGCTGCGCTCCACGAAGAAGCCCCGGTAATACGATGTAATACGGTCCCCGCCCGCTAGCCGCGGACGGCGGGGGCCACGGCGCCGGGGTCGTCGGTGACCACGCCGGCGCAGCCCGCGGCGACGACCCGCCGCGCCGCCGCCGCGTCGTTCACGGTCCAGGGGATCACGCGGCCTCCCGCGGCGGCGACCCCCTCCACGAGGGCCGTCGTGACGAGGGAGTGCTCCGGCATCAGGTCCGCCGCGCCGCTCCCCTTGAAGGCCGCCAGGGGCCGCGCCCCCAGCAGCCACCCCGCGATGCCGCCCCCCTTCGGGGAGACCACCAGCGCGGTGCGGATCCCGGGCGCGCGCCGGGAGAACCCCTCCAGCACCTCCCGGTGGAAGGAGGCGACCAGCAGCCACGAGAGCCGCGCGTCGGCCTTCATGGAGGTGAGGATGGAGGCCACCTTCTCCTCGAGCCCCGGCTCCTTGATCTCGACGATGGCCCCGGTGCGGCCGAGGAGCGCCCGCAGCGCCTCCTCCAGCGGGGGCACGCGATCCGACGCCTCCACCGCGGGGTCGCGGAGGTCCTCGAGGGCGAGGGAGCGCACCGGGACCCGCTTCCCCCCGGCGACGGCGGCGGTCTCGTCGTGGAAGACGACGATGCGCCCGTCCTTCGTGCCGCGGACGTCCATCTCCACCCCGTCGGCCCCCGCGGCGGCGGCCTCGCGGAAGGCGCGGATGGTGTTCTCCCCGGCGCCGCCCCGCGGCGCGCCCCGGTGGGCGATGACGAGGGGGCGGCTCACAGCCCCGCCTCCGCGAGGAAGCGGGCGACGGCGGCGGCGGTGCGCTCCCCGTGGCTCACGTGGGGGAGGTGGCCGCACTCCTCGATGCGTTCGAAGCGGGCCCCCGGGATGGCGTCCGCGGCGGCCGCCGCACCCCGGGGGGAGAGCACCGGGTCCCGGTCCCCGTGGAGCACGAGGACGGGCACGCGGATCTCGTGGAGCCGCGGAGCCGCGTCGAAGCCCCGCATGGCCGCGAGGCAGGAGCCGAGGAACCCCTTGGTCCGGTGGAGGAACTGGACGCGGATCTCCTCCCGGATCCCCGGCCGGCACCACCGCCCCGGCGGCAGCATGACCGCGGCGAACACCCGCGGGTAGGGCCGGCGGGGCACGAGGGGGTGGAGCGCCGCCGCGAACCGGAGCGCCGGGGAGACGGACCCCCAGCCCGTGCCCCCCCCGATGAGGACGAGTCCCGCCACCCGCTCCGGCCGGGAGAGGACCGCCGCCAGGGCCACCATCGCCCCGAAGGAGTGGCCGAGGAGCACCGCCTTGCGGTCGCCGTGGCCCCCCGCGTCGAGGGCGGCGAAGACCTCCTCCGCGAGATCCTCCATGCGGGGCGCGGGGGGGAGGGCGTTGGGCAGGTTCACGAGGAGGAGGTCCCGGTCCGCGGCGAGGGGGGCGAGCCGGGAAAAGGTCCGCCCGTCGAGGCCGAGCCCCGCGATGGCCGCGACGGGGGTGCGTCCCGCGCCGGGAGCGGGAGCGGCGGGCCACCGCCAGTAGGAGGCGGGGCGGCGGCCGGGGAGGGGCGAGGCCAGGAGGACCGGGGGAGCGGCGGGGGGCATTCCCCCTCTATACCACGGGGGGAGGGAGGGGGCGGAGAGGAGGGGTAGAGATCTCCCCCTCCGGGCTCCTCGCTGGATCCTGTGGGTTCAGACTGGCGTTGCGCGCCTGCGGCGTGCGGCTCCCGACGGGGAGCATCGGGAAAGGACCCGATGCTCCCCCGTCGGGAGCGTAGGAAGTCAACGGAGGAAGGCGGCGGGGTCGAACCTGCCTGAGGATCCAGGTGCGGGGGAGCGGGTTCGGTACCCGGGGGAGGAGGGGACGGCGGGCACCTTCCGGAATCCCGGTGGTTCAAGGCACGAGCGGTGTGCGCCATCCCCCACGATCCAGAGCCCCGATCCCGTACCCCCCCTTCTGGATCCTCAGGGAAGTTCGATCTCGCCGCCTCCTTCCTCTCTACGCTCCCGACGGGGGAGCATCGGGTCCTTTCCCGATGCGACCCCGTCGGGAGCCG
>CAYJMF010000166.1:0-7720 GCA_964370855.1 uncultured Planctomycetota bacterium
TCGATCGGGTCCGGTCCGGAACGGCCCGGACCGGACCCGCTCGAAACGGGCGCGTTGGACAGGAGTTCCGTGCGGTTTGCCGTTCTCAAGAGGGGAGGGGAGGAGTGGGGTGGGGGGGGCGGGGAGGGGGGGACGGCGGGCATCCCCTGGAGTCCCGATTTTTTCAAAGCACGAATGGTGAACGCCGTCCCCCACGATCCATGGCCCCGATTCCTGGAACATCCCAGCGGCGCCGGAAGTCGTCTCGACTCCGCTTCCTCTCCCACGGTCCCGGCTAGGAGGCGGGCCGGGCGGGAGGGGGGGGCCCCCCCCCCGGCCCGTGTGGGGCGGCGGGCGGGGGCCCCGCGCCCCCCCCGGGCGGCCCACCCCCGCGGCGGATCCGCGCAACGCCCGCGAGGACCCCCACGGGACCGATGGGACGGAAGCGAGGATCCGGTCCCTCCCGCCCTCCTGCCCGATTCCACCGCATGTCCCCGCCCCGGTGCCTACACTGGGACCACCGCCCATGGAAACCTGGAACCGCGTCCGCGTCGTCTTCGGCAAGGAAGGCCGCCTCCGCTTCCTGGGGCAGCTCGACCTCGGGAGGACCCTGGACCGGGCGCTGCGGCTTTCGGGCCTCCCGGCCCGCTTCTCCGAGGGGTTCAACCCGCACCTGCGGCTCTCCTTCCCCTGCGCCTCGCCCACGGGGATGGCCTCCCGCTGCGAGCTCGTCGAGATCCAGGTGGCCGCTCCCGCCGGCGCCGCGGAGGTCCTCGCGCTCCTCGGGCCCGCCATGCCACCGGGGCTCCCCCTGCTGGCGGCGGAGGAGGTCCCCGACGGCGAGAGGCTCCGGCTCCTCTCGGCGGCCTACGATGCCCGCCCGCGGGAGGAGGGGGTGCCCCTCCCCGGGACGGCGGCGCTGGAGGCGCTCCTCGGCAGGGAGTCGGTCCCCGTGGAGAAGCGGGGGAGGTCCGTGGACCTCCGCCCCCTCCTCGAGGAGCTCCGCGGCGGCGCGGGCCGGCTCGCCATGGTCCTCCGCTTCCGGGACAACGGCGCCACGGCGCGCCCCGAGGACGTCCTCGGCGCCCTCGGGGCCGAACCCCGGGACTTCGTCCTCGAGCGGACGGCCATGACGGCGACCCTCCGGCGCGGGGAGGCGGAGAGCGTGCGGACCTGGGGGACCCCCTCGTGAACCGCCGGCTCCTCTTCGATCTCCTCGACCCCGAGGAGCACCGCGCCGCCGTCGTGGAGGACGGCCGGCTCGCCGAGCTCTCCCTCGAGATCGAGGACCGGCGCCGCCGCCAGGGGGACATCTACCTCGGGCGGGTCACCCGGGTGGAGGCCGCCGTGGAGGCCGCCTTCGTGGACATCGGCGCCGAGAAGCCGGGGTTCCTCCACGCCTCCGACGTCATGCCGCTCTACGCCGACGACCCCGCGGACCTCACGGCCTTCGAGGCGCGCCCCCGCGGCCCCGGCGCCCGCATCGGGGACCTGCTCCGCGAGGGGAGCCGCGTCCTCGTGCAGGTCGTGCGCGACGCCATGGGCACCAAGGGACCGAGCCTCACCACCTACATCTCCGTCCCGGGGCGGTGGCTCGTCCTCATGCCCAGCCTGGAGCGCATCGGGGTCTCCCGCCGCATCGCCGACCCCGGGGCCCGGGACAGGGTCCGCGCTTCCGTGGAGTCCCTCTCGCCGCCCCCGGGCATGGGCTTCATCGTGCGCACCGCCGGCGGGGACCGCCCCGCGGAGGACCTCCGCCGCGAGATGGAGGCCCTCCACCGCGTCTTCCTCGGCCTCGGCGAGCGCTGCGGGAGGGAGGCCCCGCCCCGCCTCCTCCTCCGCGAGGGGAGCCTCCTCGTCCGCACGCTCCGCGACTGGCTCGCCTCGGACGTGGACGAGGTCGTCGTGAACGAGGCCGCGGCCTTCGAGGAGGCCGGGACCTTCCTCGGCGAGGCGTCCCCCCCGTGGGGCTCCCGCCTCCGCCTCCACGGGGGAGGAGCCCCGCTCTTCCACGAGGAGGGCATCGAGGCCGCCGTGGACCGGATGTTCGAGCGGCGGGTGCCCCTCCAGGGGGGGGCGTTCCTCCTCGTGGAGCCCACGGAGGCCCTGGTCTCCATCGACGTGAACTCCGGGAAGTCCACGAAGTCCGAGGACCAGGAGCAGACGGCCCGGAACGTCAACCTCCTGGCGGCGGCGGAGATCGCGCGCCAGGTCCGGCTCCGGGACCTCGGCGGCATCATCGTCGTGGACTTCATCGACATGCGCGACGCCGTCCACCGGGAGGAGCTCCACGCCGCCGTGGCGGCGGCCTTCGCCGGGGACGGGGAGCGGGTCCGCTTCACGGGTCCCGGGGAGTTCGGCCTCGTCCAGATCACCCGGAAGAGATCGGGCCCGAGCCACCGCCAGGTCCTCCACGAGGGCTGCCCCTCCTGCCGGGGCCGGGGAGTCGTCCGGACGGCGGCCAGCGCCGCCCTGAGGGCGCTCCGCGAGATCCGCGCCCTGCGCGCCGGCGGGGCCCGCCGGGCGATCCGCCTGCGGGCCGCCCCGGAGGTGGGGGGGTGGCTGCGGGAGCGGCGCGGCGGGGACCTCGGGGACCTCGGGGTCCGGCTGGAGGACGCCCCGGGGATGCCCCACGGGGGGTACGAGGCGCGGGAGGAGTAGCCCGTCATTTTCTACCGCCCGCCTCCCTCCCCTGCCTACACTCGGGGTTTCCACCATGGAGCAGGAGCCGGGAACACCATGTACGCGATCGTCAAGGACGGGAACAAGTCGTTCCGCTGCGAGGAGGGGGCCATCCTCCGCCTCGACCTGCGGAAGGGCGCCGGCAAGGGGGACACCATCACCCTCGACCGGGTCGAGTTCATCGGCGGCGAGAAGCCCCGCGTCGGGACCCCCACGGTGAAGGGCGCGCGCGTCCTCGCCGAGGTCCGCAAGGAGGTCCGCGGGGACAAGCTCATCGCCTTCAAGTACAAGAACCGCAAGGGTTTCGAGAAGAAGCGCGGGCATCGCCAGCGCTACACCGAGGTCCGCGTCACGAAGGTCGAGGCGTAGGCCCCCCGGGGTCGGCGCCAGCTACGGAGAAGCCAACATGGCTCACAAGAAGGGACAGGGCTCGACGCGCAACGGGCGCGACAGCAACCCGCAGTACCGCGGCGTGAAGGCCTACGGCGGCGAGGTCGTCCGCGCCGGCTCCATCATCGTCCGCCAGCGCGGCAGCCAGTTCCACCCCGGCCGCAACGTCGGGGTCGGAAAGGACTGGACCCTCTTCGCCCTCGCCGACGGCGTCGTGGAGTTCGGCGCCGGGCGCAAGGTCCACGTCCTCCCCGGGGAACCCGCCGCGAACTAGCCGCCGGGTCGTGCGCGATGCGGCCTCCTCCGGCGGCCCCTGCGGTACCATCCACCCATGTTCCGCGATGAGGCCCGCATCGACGTCCAGGCAGGCGCTGGGGGCAACGGCAAGATCTCCTTCCGCCGGGAGAAGTGCGTCCCCAAGGGCGGTCCCGACGGCGGCGACGGCGGCCGCGGCGGCGACGTGGTCCTGCGCTCCACGGCCCAGGTGAACACCCTCTACGACGTCGGCCGCCGCCCCCACTACCGGGCCGCGCCCGGGGGGGACGGGGGCCCCGTGGATCGCCACGGCTCCAACGGCGAGGACCTCGTTCTCGAAGTCCCCGTGGGCACCCTCGTGCGGGATGCCGTGGAGGGCCACGTCCTCAAGGACCTGAAGGCCGACGGGGATTCCGTCGTCGTCGCCCGCGGCGGGAAGGGCGGCCGCGGTAACCACGCCTTCGCCAACGCGACCCGGCAGGTGCCCCGCATCCGCGAGGAGGGGAAGAACGGGGAGAAGCGGGACCTTTTCCTCGAGCTCCGCGTGGTGGCCGACGTCGGCCTCGTCGGGCTCCCCAACGCGGGCAAGTCCACCTTCCTCGCGCGCATTTCCGCGGCGCGCCCGAAGATCGCCGCCTACCCCTTCACCACGGTGGATCCCGTCCTCGGGGTCGTGGCGCTTCCCGGATGGCGGAGGATGATCGTCGCCGACCTCCCCGGCCTCATCGAGGGGGCCCACGACGGCGCCGGCCTCGGCCACCGCTTCCTCCGCCACACCCGGCGCACCCGGGTCCTCCTGCACCTCGTCGCGGCCCGGCCCCTCTCGGGGCCGCCCCCCGCGGAGGCGTGGGCCGTGGTCCGCCGGGAACTCGAGGAATACGACCCGGTGCTCGCGCTCCGCCCCGAGATCCTGCTGCTCACGAAGTGCGATCTCGCGGGCTGGGAGGAGGACAGGGAGGAACTGGAGCGGGCCTCGGGCCGCCCCGTGTATCCTGTGTCGGCGGTCTCCGGCCTCGGGCTGAAGGAGGTCCTCGGTGCGGCGGCCGCCGCGGTGCAGGAGGCGGGGCCCGACGGGGGGCCGGATTCCGACGGGGAGCCCGATGCGCCGCCGGGCCCTCCGGGGGCCGCTTCGGGCAAGGCGGGGAAGTCCCGGCGGACGGCCGCCGGCCTCCCCGCGGACGCCGCCCCCCGACGCCGCCGCGCCCGCCGGGCCGGCGGGAAGGGACGTGGAACGAAGGCCGCGCCGGAGTAGCGGCCCGCGACGGGCCCGGGAGCGCCGCCGCGGCCGGTCGCGGGGCGCGCGGGGGCCGGAGACAGCGAACGAGGAGGTGAGCCGTGGGGGAGGAAGCCGGGCTGGGCAATCTCGATTCCGTGGGCGTCCCGATCGGCGAGGACGACCTGGACGCCTACTTCCGCATCTGCGTGGAACGGGGGGCCTCGGACCTCTTCCTGCAGACCAACTCCCCGCCCCGCGCCCGCATCAACGGCTCCGTGCAGACCATCCACGAGGCCCCGATGTCGGCCTCCTACGCGAAAAAGCTCTTCGAGCGCATCCTCACCAAGCGCCAGCAGGAGGTCTACTACCGCGACGGGGAGATCGACTCCTCCCACGAGATCGAGGGCGTGGGCCGCTTCCGCGCCAACCTCTTCCAGGCGCGCACGAGGATGTCCTTCGTGTTCCGCCACGTGAAGGGGGAGATCCCCACGATGGAGGACCTGAAGCTCCCTCTCCAGCAGTGCGAGAAGATCGCCGGCCTCAAGCGCGGCATCGTCTTCGCCACGGGGATCACGGGCTCCGGCAAGACGACGACGCTGGCCTCCATCATCAACCACATCAACACGAACATGGAGAAGCACATCGTCACCCTCGAGGACCCCATCGAGTTCGTGTACAACAACAAGCGGAGCCTGATCAACCAGCGCAACATCGGCTCCGACACGATGGACTTCAAGCTCGGCCTGCGCAACGTCGTGCGACAGAACCCCGACGTCATCCTCATCGGCGAGTGCCGCGACACGGAGACCATGGAGGCCGCCCTGGCCGCCGCCGAGACGG
The DNA here is from genome assembly GCA_964370855.1 of uncultured Planctomycetota bacterium. GTDB lineage: Bacteria > Planctomycetota > JAJSAM01 > JAJSAM01 > JAKLKS01 > JAKLKS01. The sequence goes on from CAYJMF010000166.1 coordinate 5,363, forward strand.
GGCACCTGGTCTTCACCACGCTCCACACGGTGAACGCCATCCAGACCGTGGAGCGCATCCTCTCCTTCTTCCCTCCCCACCAGCACTCCCTCATCCGGCAGCAGATGTCCCTGACGCTGAAGGCCATCATGTCCATGCGCCTCATCCCCCGCATGGAGGGCTTCGGCCGCGTCCCCGCCATCGAGATGCTCTTCGACACCCCCCGCATCAAGGAACTCCTGCTGGAGGGGAACACGAAGGCCATCGGCCAGGCCGTGTACGAGGGCCGCGAACACTACGGGACACAGACCTTCAACCAGGCGCTCCACTCGCTCTACAAGGGCGGCCTCATCTCCTTCGAGGACGCCATCGGCAACGCCGACAACCCCGACGAGCTGAAGCTCGAGATCCGGGGCATCTCCAAGGGCGGCAAGGCCGGCAGCGGGGGAGGCTTCAAGTAGCGGCGGGGGCGGGGGAAGCCCCCCCGTCCACCGCGCGTCCAAGGGGACATGAACCTCACCGCCCTCCGCAGGATCGTGATGCTCGGCTCCGCCGTCTCCCTCGCCGCCGCCGGGGGGGCCGCCTGGTTCGCCCTCCAGGCGAAGGCCGAGGCCCGCCCCCCGGAGGCGTGGGCCAAGGCCTTTCCCGTCAAGTCCGGAGGCGCCTCCGACCTCGACCACGAGAGGCTCGTCCCCCTCACCCAGTACATCGAGGTCACCCGCTGGCCCCAGGGGGAGATCCCGCCGAAGGTCGATCCCGCCGCGGCCAAGGCGCCGGAGGTCAAGGTCGATCCCTTCGAGACGAAGTACAGGCTCAACATGGCGCAGGTGGGCTCCCGCCCCGCGGACTCCTACGCCCAGTTGAAGCTCGGGTCGGGCGGGGACGCCTTCAGCATCGGCCTGGGGGAGAGGATCCCCGAGTCCCCCGGCGACACGAAGGTCAAGGCGTTCACCCCCTGGCGCCTGGACCGGGTCCAGGAGGGGCTGCCCACGAGGCCCGCGTCGGCCGTCTTCACCCACGTGGACACGGGGGAGCAGAAGACCCTTTCCGCCATCGTCGCCTCGGGCAGGCCGCTCGAAACGACGGGGGAAGGCGGGGGCCGGCCCCTCGACGGCGCCACCTCCACGGAGAAGGGCAAGCCCGACCGCGGGCAGCCGAGCCGGGTCATCCCCATCAAGGAGGACCGGGTCAAGGGGGAGTTCGAGTACGAGATCCCCGAGGAGGAGGTGGAGTGGCTGTCCTTCTACTCCGACGACGAGATCAAGGACCTCGCCACCGAGGGGACCCGGGACGAGACCGGCAAGGCCGACGGCTTCCGCTTCAAGGCCGTCCCCGCCAACAGCCGCGCCTACGACATGGGGTTCCGCAGCGAGGACAAGATCGTCTCCGTCAACAACGAGACCGTGACCTCCACCGCCGACGCCCTCTCCAAGGGCCGGAGCCAGTACGACACCGGGGCGACGACCTTCCAGATCAAGGCGATCCGGAAGGGCAAGGAGGTCAACTTCACCTTCCACGCCCCGAAGAAGAAGGGCCGCGGCGGGAAGTAGCAGGATCCCCGCCGCCCCCGGGGCGTCGTCCCACTCGGCCATGAACGCCCCCTCCCTCGTCGTCTGGGACGTCGGCAACACCGCCCTCAAGGTGGTGGCCTTCGGCCCCCGCGGCGCCGTCCGCGGCGCCCTCCGCGTCCCCCTCCGCGTCCCCCTCGGGAACGGAGCACGACCCGAGGTGCTGGCGGCCTGCCTCCGGGAGTTCGACCGCCCCTCCGTCGTCGTCTCCGTGAACGACGCCGGCCTCGTTCTCCTCGAGGGGGCCCTCGGGCTCCCCCCGGTCCCCCTCCTCGGGCGCGATCTGCCCGTCGTCGCGGAGAACCGGACCGACGCCCCCGCGGAGACGGGGATCGATCGGCTCTGCGCCGCCGCCGCCGCCCACGCAAGGGCCCGGGGCGCGGCCGTGGCCGTGGGAGTCGGGACGGCCCTCACCGTGGACGCCGTGGACGGGACCGGCGCCTTCCTCGGCGGGGCCATCGGCCCCGGCCTCCGCTCCTCGGCGGCGGGCCTCGCCGCCGCGGCGCCCCGGCTCCCCTCCCCGGACTTCTCCCCGGGAGCGCCGGCCGGCTACCCCGGCAGGACGACGGCGGGGGCGCTCCGGGCAGGCTTCCTCCTCGGCTTCGCCGGCGCCGTGGATCGACTGGCCGCGGAGGCCTCCCGCGCCGCCGCCGGCGGGAGGCTCCCCCGGAGGCGGGGAGGGGGCCGGGTCCCCGTTTTCCTGCACGGGGGGGACGCCCCGCTGCTGATACCCCACCTCGGGACGGCGGGGATCCACGCACCGCATCTCGTGGCGGAGGGGGCGCGGGTGATGCTGCTGCGGGGGTAGGTG
>CAYJMF010000167.1:0-7671 GCA_964370855.1 uncultured Planctomycetota bacterium
CCCCCCCCCCCCCCCCCCCCCCCCCCCCCCCCCCCCCCCCCCCCCCCCCGGGCGAACCGCCCGCGCCCCGTGCCCCCGAATCGGGAGGAGCCTCTACTTCCCCTACCTCCCCTCCCGCCCCTCCCTCATCCTCCGCAGCATCTCCTCCTGCCTCCTGAAGTCCGCCGACAGCAGGAACTCCACGAGCTCCCCCACCTCCGCCGCCGCCGTGGCCCGGAACTCCTTCAACGCCTCCTCCGCCGCCGGGGTCGCGATGCGGCCGAGGGCGAACAGCGCCGCCCGGCCGAGGGGGGCGGCCTCGCCACAGGCGGCGCGGAGATCCCGGATCCCCTCCGCCGCCCCGAGGATCCCGAGGGCCTCGGCGGCGGCGGCCCGCACCGCCGGCTCCCCGTCCCTGCGGAGCGCTTCGACGAGGCCCGCCGTCGCCGCCGCGGCCCGCGGGCGGGTCGAAAGGGCCCGGGCCGCCGCGGTCCGCACCGCCGGCGCCGGATCCTCGCGGAGGGCGCCGACGAGGGCCCCGTCGGCCGCCGCGCCTGGCTCCGCGCCCACGCCGGCGACGGCTTCGGCGCGCTTCGCCGGGTCCTTCTCCTCCCGGAGGGCGCGGAAGGCCGCCGCCCCTCCGAGGGAGACCCGGGGCCCCTCCCCCGGGGCGAGTTCGCCGCGGGCGCCGGCCCGGGCCAGGCTCTCCGCAGCCTCCACGAGGAGGGGCCGGAGGATCCGGTCCCCCTCGCCCATGGCCCGCTCCGCCACGTCCCCGGCGTCGGCGGCGGTGAAGGCCCCGGGCCGGAGGCCCGCGAGGTGGGCGAGTTCGCGGCCCGCGTTCTGCCGCGTCCAGGCATCGGGGGCCCCGAGCCCCTCGAAGCAGGCCTCCCGCAGCGCCTCCGCCCGGAGGCCCGCGGGGAGGGACTCGATCTCCAGGGAGCGCCGCACCGCGGCGAGGCGGGCCGCCCCGTCCCGGTCCCCGAGATCCACGATGCCGGCGCACTCGTAGCGGGCCCGCCCCTCGAGCCTCTTCAGGAACCAGATCGACTCCTCCTTCGCGCTGGAGAAGTAGCCGGGCTCGTTGGAGAGGACCTGCACGGAGTCGGGCTTCGTCCCGGGCCGATCGGCCCACAGGACCTCCTCCACCTTCACGGTCCCCATCTCGAGCCCGAAGGGGAGGGCGGAGACCCGCTCCAACTTTCCCCGGGCGACGAGTTGGGACTTCGCCAGCGTATTCGTGCCGATGACGGTGACGGCGCCGTCGTCGGGGGGCCCCGCGGCGAGGGCCGCGGCGGCGGCGAGGAGGAGGGCCGGGAACCGCAGGGAGGTCGGGAGGGCGCCGGGGTGCACGGCGTGGATCCTAGCGCCGGGAGCGTCACCCCGCCGTCACCGGAAGGGAACGCCGGAATCGAACGGCCGTCGTCCCTGACAAGGATTGTTAGCAGGGCGCGACGGTCGTTGACACCCCCGGGAAGGGGGGCTGGTCAGATGGCGGCGCGGGCGGCCTTGCGGGAGGCCATGCGGAAGATCCTCACCGTGGGGTGGCGCCGGCGGGGCGTGCGCAGGGAGGCCACGCGGGCCCTCTCCTCCTTCAACTGGTGCAGTTCCAGGAACCGCTTGCACTCGTCGAGGGAGCCGCAGAACAGCTCCTCCCTCGAGCTGAGCACCCGGTAGAGCTTGCGACCCTTCCAGAGGCAGTAGAAGCGCGTGGTCATGGCGTCTCCTCCTCCTGAACGGCTCGTTCCGGGTGGCATCCCCGCCCGGCTGCGGCCCGCGGCGTCCGGTTCCTGCGTCCCGGTGCGGCGGCGACGGAGGGAGATAGAACAAATGGGGTGCCAATGGCCGGGGATTCCGGAAACCGGGGCGGAGGGGAGGAATACGGTACCCGACCCGATTCATCGGGGTTGGGCGATGGGGTCTCGCCCGGCCGGGAGTTTCGAGCCCAACCCCGATGTTTCGGGTCGGGTACCGTATTCCCTACGGGGCCGTCGAACGGTAGGGCGCCGTGAGGGCGCGCACCGTCCGGGCGGTGGAGAGGGCGTCCCCGGCGGCCCGGGCCCAGGTGTCGGTCCGGGCGGGGAAGGAGCCCGACCGGGTCTGGGAGCGGAGGGCCCCGTCCACGGCGGCCCCCGCGGGGGCGGCGGGGCCGGCGGCGGAACGGGCGGCGAGGACCTCGAGGAGGGAGGAGCGGAAGAGGACGCGGCCGGAGAGATCCGTGGATGCCGCCTCGCCGAGGACCTCCGCCAGCATCCGCTCCCGGACCTCCGCGGGAAGGTCGAGCACGCGGCCGAGGGCGAGGGCCCCCGCCGTGAGGGTCGCGTCGGAGCCGCGGTCGCCGGCGGCGTGGTAGCCGAGGCGGCCGTCGGCGCCGATACGCTGGCAGAGCCAGGCCGCGGCCCGGTCGAGGGCGTCGCCCACCTCGAAGCCGGCGACGCGGGCCGCCTCGAGGGCCTCCACCTGGAGGAGCGTCACGCTGGCGTCGCCGCTGCGGGCGCCGGGGGCGTAGCCGAAGGAGCCGTCGGCGAGCTGCGCCTTGAGGGTGGCGGCGACCCCCTTCTCGATGATCGACTCGAGTCCGGTCCGGGTGGCCTCGGTGAGGAACCTCCAGTCGAGCCCGTAGTACTCGGCCAGGGCCCCCAGCGCGGGGCCGTGGTTGCAGAGGGGCCGGTCGTTGGCGGCCCCCGAGGCGAAGGTGCCGAGGAGCCCCGTGCGGGGGTCCGGGGAGCGGGCGAGGGCCGCGACGGCCTTCCCCACGGTGGAGGAGAAGGAGCCCTGCCGGAGCGCCGTCCGCCCGTCGGCGAGGTAGGCCGAGAGGACCACGCCGGTCGTGCCGCCGCGGAAGCGGTCCCTCTGCGGAGCGGGGTCGCCGGGGCTGCCCGAGGCCCAGGTGCCGTCGGGCTCCTGGGTCTGCTCGAGGTACCTCAGGGCGACTTCCACGGAGCGGCGGACCCCGGTCACCCGCTCCTCGCCCCAGGCGGCGGCGAGGCGCCGGGCGCGCATGTCGGCGGAGCGGAAGCGGCCCGAGGCGGAGGCCGTGAATTCCGCCGTCGGGTAGAGGCTGCGGGAGCCGGCGCCCTCCAGGGGATCGAGGTAGACGGGAGAGGGCTCGCGGCCGAACAGCGGCGAGCCCGGGTCGGGGAGGGCGAGGTCGATGCCGGAAAGGGGCGGGTACCCCTCCACCGGGACGCGGACCGTCGGCGGCGCGATGGGGTCCTCCTCCGGGTAGGGAGGGGGGAGGACGACGCCCGTGGAGATCGTGAGGGGATCCGAACCCCGCTCCGTCCCGCCCCCGCCCACGAGGTAGACGGTGAGCGCCACGGCGGCGGCGGCGTGGGCGGCGAGGGAGAGGGTGAGGAAGCGGAAGCGGCGGCTCTCGGCGTAGCGGCGGCCGGCCTGGTCGAGGAGGCGGAGCACGGGGCCGCGGGAACGGGCGCGGGCGGCCTCCTCGGCCTCCACCTGGTCCCAGGCGGCGTCGAGGGCCGCCAGAAGCCGGGTCCGGGAGGCGCCGTCCTGGACCGGCGCGGGGCGGGCCGCGGCGGCGGCGCGGACGGCGGCGACGTCGGCGGCGAGGGCCGCGCAGGAGGTGCAGGCGGCGAGGTGGGCGCGGACCGGGGCCGCCTCCGCCGGGGAGAGCTCCCCGCGGGCGAGGGCGACGACTTCGACCTCCATGGTCGGGCAGGCGGAAGGGGTCTCGCTCACTTCGTTCCTCGTCTGGTTCCTTCTCCGGCGCTCTTCCCCCACTCGCGGGGGGCCAGCGCCTGCCGGAGGCGCTGGATGGCGGCGTGCATCCTGGACTTCACGGTGCCCACGGGGATGTCCAGGATCTGACCGACCTCCACGTACTTAAGTCCTTGTACTTCACCGAGTTCGAACACCTGGCGGAGACCATCGGGCAGGTCGAGGAGGGCCCGTCGGACCCTCTCCGCCTCCTCATGAACGGAGACCGCCTCGGAAGGTTCGACTTCCCTCCCGGGAAGGAGGCTCGAGAGGCGGGTCCCCTCCCCCTCCTCACCCCCCACCTCGCGGTCCGCGGAGAAGGTGGGCGGGGCGGCCTTGTTGGAGCGGTAGCGGTCGATCCAGAGGTTGCGGGCGATGGAGAAGAGGTAGGTCTGGAAGCGGGCCGAGGGGCGGTAGGTGAGGCGGTGGCGGATGATGCGGATCCAGACCTCCTGGGCGAGGTCCTCGGCGGTCTCGCGGCTGCGGGACTGGTGGAAGAAATAGCGCACCAGGGAGGCGTGGTGGCGGTCCACCAGCGCCTCCAGGGCGGACCGATCCCCTTCGCGGAACCGCTCCATGAGCTCGACGTCATCCGGCTCTTCCATCCGGCACGGCCTCCGGAACGGCGCCCGAGGAACGGAGTTCGGCGGGAAATGGGACAATCGTGCCAGGCACTTTCCCACCACGGGGGGGCGGGCTTCACTCTAAGCGGGAGCGGGAAGGAGGCGGCCACCACTTCCCCCCTCCCCGTCACCGGCGGCGGCCGGCGGACCGCGGGCCGCGGGTCCGCAGGAAGGGGATGTGCTCCGCCACGGCGGCGAGGGGGACGACCTTCACGCGGGGATGGACCCTGTAGCTTCCGCTCCCGGGGTGGACGATCCAGGCCCGCTCCAGCCGCAGGTCCTCCAGGGCCGAGAACAGGGACCGTGTCATGCCCGGCGCATCGGCGTGCTTGAACTCGACGCCGTAGCGCCGGCCCCCGTGGAGGAGGAGGAGGTCGAGTTCCGCCCCTCCCTGGGTCCCCCACCCGTAGGACTCCGCCTCGGGAGCCATGGAGAGCACCTGCTCGAGGGCGAAGCCCTCCCAGGAGGCGCCGAGGAGGGGATGGAGGAGCAGGTCCCGCTCGTTCCGGATCCCGAGCAGGCCGTGGAGGAGGCCCGTGTCCCGGATGAACACCTTCGGGGAGCGGACCTGGCGCTTGGAGATGTTCTCGAACCAGGGCCGGAGCTGGCGGACGAGGTAGGTCCCCGCCAGGACGTCGAGGTAGCGCCGCACCGTCATCTCCCCGATGCCGAGGGATCGCGACAGCTCCGCCCCGTTCCACGTCCGCCCGTGGTAGTGGGCCAGCATCGCCCAGAACCGCCGGAGGGTCTCCGGGGGGATGCCGATGCCGAGGGCGGGGATGTCCCGCTCGAGGCAGGTCCGGATGAAGTCGCGCCGCCACCGGAGGCTCGCCGCCTCGCTCGGCGCCAGGAAGGAGCGGGGGAACCCGCCGCGGACCCAGAGCCGCCGCCAGGGGCGGTCGCCGATCTCGCCGAGGTCGAAGCCTCCGAGATCGACGAAACCGGCCCTCCCCGCCAGGGACTCCGACGCCCCCCGCACGAGGTCCGGGGAGGCGCTCCCGAGGAGGAGGAACCGGGCCGGCGTCCCCCGTCGATCGGCCAGGGGGCGCAGGGTCTCGAAGAGGCCCGGGAGCCGTTGCACCTCGTCGATGACCACGAGCCCGCGGAGGGGGGAGAGGGCGGTCTCCGGCTCGGCCAGGGCGCGGCGGGCCCCGGCGGTCTCCAGGTCGAAGACCATGGACCGGCCTCGGCGCGAGGCGACGATGCCGGCGAGGGTGGTCTTCCCGCACTGCCGGGGCCCGAGGAGGACGCAGACGGGGTTCTCCCTCAGGGTCCTCTCCACGAGGGCCAGGGGCCGGGGGCGGGGCAGGTCCTGCATCCTTGTAAATCTATAGTATGACTATGGATTTGCAAGGTTGGAAACGGGGCCTCGTGGCGCCGCCATTCCGCCGACCTGGATGCAGGCCGCGTCGCTCCCTGCTCCCCGGTTCCCGGAAGTGGCCCGAGGGCGGCCGGCGGCGCGGGTAGGATGCCGGGTGGGCCGGGAGCGCAGGAGAACCATGGCGAAACGGACGTCCACCTCCATTCCCCCGCCCGCGGCCGACGCCTTCGGGCGCGGGCTCCTCGCCTTCCTCGACGGCGGCCCGTCCCTGGAGATCATCGAGCGGGACGACGGTCTCATCGAGGCCCACGACGGGGTGTCCGCGTACTTCGCGGAGCACGCCCGGTGGATGGGGATGGAACGGCGCGCCATCGGGCTCGCCCGCGGGCGGGTCCTCGACATCGGGGCAGGGGCCGGGCGCGTGGCGCTCCACCTGCAGCGGCTCGGACTGGCGGTCACCGCCATCGACAACTCGCCCCTGGCCATCGAAGCGTGCCGGAGGCGCGGGGTGAAGCGTGCCATCCTCCGCCCCATCGAGGCCATGGATCGGTTCGGGGACGGGGCCTTCGACACCATCGTCATGTTCGGCAACAACTTCGGGCTGATGGGGGGGCGCGCGAAGGCGCGGCGGCTCCTGGCCACCATGCACCGCATCTCCAGCGACGGGGCGGTGATCCTGGCCGGGAGCCTCGACCCCCACGCGACGGACGATCCCGTGCATCTCTCCTACCACGGGCGCAACCGCGGCCGGGGGCGCATGCCCGGCCAGGTCCGCATCCGCGTCCGGTACCGCGACTGCGTCGGGCCGTGGTTCGACTACCTGTTCGTCTCCCCCGACGAGATGCGGTCCCTCCTCGCGGGCACCGGCTGGCGGGTGCGCCGGATCATCGAGGGCAAGGGGGCCCTGTACATCGCCGTCCTCGTCAAGGAGTGAAGCGGGGCCGAGGGGCGTCCGGGCCCCTCCCCCCCGCCGTGGTGGGAAAGTGCCTGGCACGATCGTCCCACCGTATCCTGTGCCCATGATCTCCCCCGCCACCACGCGCATCGGCTGGATCGGCACCGGCGTCATGGGCTCCTCGATGTGCGCCCACCTCCTCTCCGCCGGCTACCGGACCACGGTCCACAACCGGACGCCCTCGAAACTCGCCCCCCTCCTCTCCCGGGGCGCCGTGGCCGCCTCCTCCCCCCGCGAGGTCGCCGCCTCCTCCGACGTCATCTTCACCATCGTCGGCTACCCGAAGGACGTCCGCGAGGTCACCCTCGGCCCCGAAGGCACCCTCTCCGGCGCGCAGCCCGGAACGATCCTCGTCGACATGACCACGAGCGAGCCCGCCCTCGCCGCCGAGATCGCCGCCGCGGCGAAGGTCCGCGGCGTCCACGCCGTGGACGCCCCCGTCTCCGGCGGCGACGTCGGCGCCCGGGAGGCCCGCCTCTCCATCATGGTGGGCGGGGATCCGGAGCCCGTGGCCGCCCTCGCCCCCCTCTTCGCCCTCATGGGGAAGACCGTCGTCCACCAGGGCCCCCCGGGGGCGGGCCAGCACGCCAAGATGGTGAACCAGATCCTCATCGCCTCGACCATGGTGGGCGTCTGCGAGGCGATGCTCTACGCCCGCCGCTCCGGCCTCGACCCGGAGACGGTGCTCCGCAGCGTCTCCACCGGCGCCGCCGGCTCCTGGAGCCTGACCAACCTCGCCCCGCGCATGATCGCCGGCCGCTTCGAGCCCGGCTTCTTCATCGAACATTTCCTGAAGGACATGGGCATCGCCCTCGCCGAGGCCCGCGGGATGGACCTCGACCTCCCGGGGCTCGCGTTGGCGGAGGGGCTGTACAGGGAGGCGGGGGAGGCGGGGCATCTCCGGGACGGGACCCACGCGCTGGTGCTGGAGATGGCAAGGAGGTCGGGGGTGGAGTGGAGGAGGGGGGGCGGAGGGGCGGAAGCGGTTTGACGGAGTGAGGAGTTCCGGGGGGGCGGGGGGGGGGCGGGGGGGCGGCCGGGGGGGGGGGGGGGGGGGGGGGGCGGGGGGGGCG
>CAYJMF010000168.1:0-7541 GCA_964370855.1 uncultured Planctomycetota bacterium
GGGTTGGGCTCGCGACTCCCGGCCAGGCGGGATCCCATCGCCCAACCCCGATGAATCGGGTCGGGTACGGTATCCCCCTAGAGCCTCACGTACTCCCAGTTGAAGGCGTGCTTGTTGATGCCCACCCGCGGAGGGGCGACCCAGTTCGCGATCTTCCCGGGCTCGTAGACCGGCGTCATCAGGCCCTGCACGTAGGAGCGGTCCGCGGCGTCGGGGAGCCAGTCGCGGCGCCGCTTCTCCCAGGCGACGGGGTCCATGAGGTTCCCCTCGGGGTCGAAGGAATGGCCGGAGTAGATGCCGATGTGCCGGTGGAAGCGGCGGCTCGGGAGGCGGAGGCGGAAGTCCATCCCCGCCTTCTCGAAGACCCGGTTCCACTTCCGGACGCAGCGGTCGTCGTCCTCGACGTAGGCGTCGCGGAGCACCTCGTTCATGGCGTTGCGGAGGGGGACCTGCTCGTTCACCACGCTCCCGTCCTTCACCACCGCCATGTCGTAGTGGCGGTCGAGGGCGAGGTGGTCGTCGTAGTCGTCCTCCTTGTGGCGCCCCTTGAGGCCCGAGGCGAAGAAGTCCGCCGCGTTGGTCGAGATCTCCCCGCCGAAGAGGTCGAGGGAGAGGGTGAACCAGAGGTTGAGGAACTTCTGGATGGTGGGGAGGTCGAGGACGCCGTGCTTCCGGGGGTCGTCGCCGGGGTGGGCGGCCATGACGTCCACGGTGCGCTGGATGACCCGCTCGATCCCCGTCTCGCCCACGAACATGTGGTGGGCCTCCTCCGTCAGCATGAACTTGCAGGTGCGGGAGAGGGGGTCGAAGCCGCTCTCGGCCAGCGCGAGGAGCTGGTACTTGCCGTCGCGGTCCGTGAAGGTGGTGAACATGTAGAAGTCGAGCCAGTTCTCGATGGGCTGGTTGAAGGCCCCGAGGATGCGCGGGCGGTCGGCGTCGCCGGAGCGGCGGGCGAGGAGCTCCTCGGCCTCGTAGCGGCCGTCGCGGCCGAAGTGGGTGTGGAGCAGGTAGACCATGGCCCAGAGGTGGCGGCCCTCCTCCACGTTCACCTGGAAGAGGTTGCGGAGGTCGTAGAGGCTCGGGGCGGTGTTGCCGAGGAGGCGCTGCTGCTCCACGGAGGCGGGCTCCGTGTCCCCCTGGGTGACGATGATGCGGCGCAGCGGGTTGCGGTACTCGCCCGGGACCTCCTGCCAGGCCGGCTCGCCGAAGTGGTCGCCGAAGCCGATCTTCCGGTCCTTGACGGGGGGCTCGAGGAAGATGCCCCAGCGGTACTCGGGCATCTTCACGTAGTCGAAGTGGGCCCACCCGCCGGCCTCCACGGAGACGGCGGTGCGGAGGTAGACGTCCTTCTCCTGGAACCCCTCGGGGCCCATCTCCCTCCACCAGTCGATGAAGCGCGGCTGCCACTGCTCGAGGGCGCGCTGCAGGCGCTTGTCCTGCTTGAGGTCCACGTTGTTGGGGATCTTCGATTCGAGATCGACCTTCGGGGTCATGGGGGCTCCTGGGGAGGGGCATCTCCTTCCCGCCCCAGCCTATCGGCGGGCCGGGGGGAACGGGGCAAACTTGAAGGCCGGCGGGGGCGTGCGGGGGAATATGTCCCCCGCCGGGGGGGTTCTCCCTCCGGGCCCATGACCGACCGGGAACGCCGGACCGAGTTCGAGCGCCTCGCCGAGGGGCTCGAGACGCCGCTCTTCGCGGCGGCGCTCCGCCTCACCCGCAACCGGGCCGACGCCGAGGACCTCGTGCAGGAGACCTGGGTCCGGGCCTTCCGCTCCCTGGAGCAGTTCCAGGCGGGGACCTCCTTCCGGGCATGGGTCTTCCGCATCCAGATGAACGCCTTCCTCAACCGCGAGCGGCGGCGGGTGAAGGAGCCCCTCCTCACGGACTTCGAGGCGGGGGAGCCGCCGGAGCGCTCCCCCTCGGAGGAGGAAGAGGCCTCGGCGGAGGGCCTGGAGCGGCTCTTCGACCGGCACGTCTCCGACGAGGTGAAGCGGGCCGTGGACGGGCTCCCCGGGGAGTTCCGGGCGGTGCTCGTGCTCAACGCCGTCGGCGGCCTCTCCTACGAGGAGACGGCGGCGGCCGTGGGAGTGCCCGTCGGGACGGTGATGTCCCGGCTCTACCGGGCCCGGCGGCGCCTGCGCACGGAACTGCGCGGGTGGGCCCGCGGCGAGGGGTTCCCGGTGGACCAGGACGCAGGCGACCAGAGGACGCGGCCATGAAGTGCATCGACATCCTGAGGGACATGTACGCCTTCCTCGACGGCGAGGTCCCCGTCCAGCGGAACCTGGAGGTCCTCCAGCACATCCACAACTGCCCCCCCTGCGCGCACCGCTTCGAGGCGGAGAAGCGGGTGGAGGCGGGGGTGCGGGACGCCCTGCGGGAGGAGGCGCCGTCGGGGCTCCGGGCGCGGCTCGGGGCGGCGCTGGAGGCGGAGGGCTTGGAGGCGGCGGCGGCTCCGGCTCCCCGGGGGAGGCTGCTCGGGGGGCGGTGGCGGTTCCTCGCCGCAGCGGCGGCGGCCCTGCTCCTCGGCATCGTCGCCCTCGACTACGCCTGCATCGGCCCCTTCCAGTGCCCCCTGCTGCTGGCCTCCGTGGAGGCGGCGGACGGGTACGCCGCGGGGACGGGGATCGCACCCGGGGGGGTGGTGCCGGACCTGGCCGGGCAGGGCTTCGAGACCTGCGCCTGCCGGGTGGCCGTGCCGGCCCCCTCCCTGGGGATGCAGGCCTGCGTGGCGGAGTACGAGGGGGCCGCGGGGCGGGCGGCCCTGGTCGTCTTCACCGTGGGGGACCACGCCCCCAAGCCCTGGAACCGTGTCCGGCGGGAGGGGAGGGAGTGGTACGAGGCGGAGATCGACGGCGCGCGGCTCCTCGGCTGGAAGGAGGGGCCCGAGTTCCGCGCCCTGGTCACGAGGTCCGCGGGGATCGATCTGCGCGCCATGGCCGCGGCGGCGCGGCGGTAGCAGGGGTATACGGTACCCGACCCGATTCATCGGGGTTGGGCGATGGGCTCCCGCCTGGCCGGAAGTCGCGAGCCCAACCCCGATGAATCGGGTCGGGTACCGTATACCCCTAGGTCCGGTTCCAGTCGAAGACCGGCTTCTCCGGCTTCCCGTACATCGTCAGGGCGCCGCGGGCGCCGACGGCGTTGGGGCGCTGGAAGATCCAGTTCTGCCAGGCGGTGAGGCGGCCGAACACCTTGGTGTCCATGGTCTCGGCGCCGGCCCAGCGGAGGTTGGCCTCCATGCCCGTGAGGGCGTCCGGCGACAGGCTCGCCCGCTCCTCCACGGCGACGCGGACCTCGTCCTCCCAGTCGATCTCGTCGAAGGAGAAGGTGACGAGCCCCGCCTCCTCGGCCGCGTCCGCCCCTAGGGGCCCCTTCGCCGAGAGGGCCGCGTCCACGAGGGAGGGGTCGGCGAGGAACCGGCTCTCAAGCCGCGTCAGCCCGTTGCTCATGGGGAAGGGGCCGCCGTTCATGGGGGAGACCCGCACCGCCACCGTCTTCGCCTCGTCGGCCAGCATGTAGGAGCGGTCCGCGGCCAGCGCGATCTCCAGCAGGGTGCCCGCGAAGCAGGAGCCCTTCTCGACGAGGGCGAAGAGGGACTTGGCCGTGAGGTCGAGGCGGCGCAGCGTCCGCGCCATGTTCAGGACCACCTCGTCGGCGAACCAGTCGGTCCCCCGGGCCGCGGCGAGGGCCGCGTCCCACTCCAGCACCCGCCCCGCGTCGCCGGAGGTCCGCAGGAGGACGAGCCCGATGTCCAGGTGGTTGACCCGAAGGCGCAGCAGCGCGTCGTCCAGCTCCCGGAAGGCGCGGAGCGCCCAGAGGTCGCTCCCCGCCGCCCGCATGGCGGCGCCGTCCGCGGGAGGCGGTCCCCCGGGGGCCTTCACCGTGAGGGTCGCCGTCCGCGCGGCCCGGTCCAGGGTCAGCGCGACGTGGCGGTAGGTCACGGAGTCCGCCGTTTCGACGGGATCCAGGGGCTCGAGCTCGACGCCCTTCCCCTTCCGGCCGGGCTTCTCCGCCGCGGCCTTCGCGGCGAGGGCCTTCGCCCGGGCCGCCACGGCGGCGCCGAAGCGGCTCTTGGCGACGACCTCGTCCACGAGGCCCCACTCCTGCGCCCGCTTCCCCTTGATCCCCTCGGCCAGGGTGCAGAAGACGTCGGCCCGGTCGCGGCGCACCTTCCTCTTGTCCACCACGCGGGTGAGGCCGCCGGTCCCCGGGAGCACCGCCAGCAGGGGGACCTCGGGGAGCGAGACCGCCGAGTTGCCGTCGTCCACGAGGACGATCTCGTCGCAGGCCAGCGCCAGCTCGTAGCCGCCCCCGGCGCAGGTCCCGTTGAGGGCCGCCAGGGACTTCACCCCGCTCCGGGCGCTCATGTCCTCGATGCCGATCCGCGTCTCGTTGGTGAACTTGCAGAAGTTCACCTTGAAGGCGTGCCCGGAGGAGGCCAGCATGTTGATGTTGGCGCCGGCGCAGAAGATGCGGTCCTTCCCGCTGTCCACGACCACGCAGCGCGTCTCAGGGTGCTCGAAGCGCAGCCGCTGCAGGGCGTCGGCGAGCTCGATGTCCACGCCGAGGTCGTAGGAGTTGAGCTTGAGGCGGTACCCCTCGCGCAGCGGCGCGTTCTCGTCGACGTCCATGCGGAGGTGGGCCACCTCCCCCTCGAAGGAGAGCTTCCAGTGGCGGTACTTCGAGGGGCGGGTCTCGAAGCGGACGGCAGGGAGGTCGGTGTTGTCGTGGGCCATGGTGGGGTGACGATAACAGCAGCGGCGGCGGGGACCAACGGGAGGAGCACCTCGGCCCGCCCTGGCGGTGCGCGCCTCCGGCGGGGGGGTCCCGAAAGGAGATGCGTCCCCTGAACGGAGGGGACGCATCTCCTTTCGGGACCGTAGGAGAGTCAGAGAAGAGGAAGGGGACTCGAGACGCCTTCCGGCGCAGCGGGGAGATCCCCTGTCCGCCGGATAGCGTCTCGACTCCACTGCCTCCCCAACGGTCCCGAAAGAAGAGGCGTCCCCTGAAATAAGGGGGCCCCAATTATTTACGGGCCCCCCCACGCCCCCCCGGCCGCCGCCCCCGCCTGGGTGCGCGGCACCCCGCAAGGCGCGCAACGCCCGGGCGCCACCCCCCCGAACCAGCAGGAAGCCCCCCCCCGCCCCCTCCCCCGGAAGTTGCGGCCGGCCCCCCCCGCCGGGACAATCCCCCGTTTCCCCGCCGGGGAGGGCGTTCCCGGCGGGCCGGACGCGATGGAAGGAGATCCCCTTGGCCAGGAACCCCGTGAAGCCGACCGCCTCCGCCCCGCCCCCGGCGGCCGGGGCCCCCGCGGTCCCCAGCGGCATCTACGCGGGGGCGACGATGGTGCGGTTCGTGGACGAGGAGGGGAACCTCCTGGTCAAGAGCCCGCCCTTCCCCGATGCCCGCGTCGTCGAGCTCTACCGGCACATGGTGCGGGCCCGGCGCTTCGACGCCCGCATGCTCAAGCTGCAGCGCCAGGGCCGCATCGGCACCTTCGCCCCCTGCTTCGGGCAGGAGGCCGCCCAGGTCGGCTCCATCGCCGCCTGCACCCCGAAGGACTGGCTCGTCCCCTCCTTCCGCGAGCTCGGCTGCGCGCTCTACCGGGGCGCCTCCATGCGGAACATCCTCCTCTACGGCATGGGCCTCGAGGAGGGCTCCGTCACCCCCCCCGACGCCCGCGATCTCCCCATCTCCATCCCCGTGGGCGGCCAGTCCTCCCACGCCGTCGGGCTCGCCTGGGCGATGAAGCTCCGGGGCGAGAAGGCCGGCGCCATCGTCTACTTCGGCGACGGGGCCACCTCCGAGGGCATCGTCCACGAGGCCATGAACTTCGCCGGGGTGATGAAGCTCGGCGTCGTCTTCCTCTGCCAGAACAACCAGTGGGCCATCTCCACGCCCCGGGTCCACCAGGCCGCCGACCGCCCCCTCGCGGAGCGCGCCGCTGCCTACGGCTTCCCCGGGATCCTGGTGGACGGCAACGACGTCCTCGCCATGCTCTCGGTCTCCACCGGGGCCATGGAGAGGGCGCGCTCCGGCGGCGGCGCGACCTTCGTCGAGGCCATCACCTACCGCCGCGGCGTCCACACCACGGCCGACGACCCCCGCGTCTACCGCACCGAGGCCGACGAGAAGGCGTGGGAGGCGAAGGACCCCCTCGACCGGACGCGCCGGTACCTCGAGAAGCGGGGCGCCTGGGACGCGAAGAAGGAGAAGGCCCTCGAGGAGGCCGTGGACGCCGAGATGCAGGTGGAGATCCAGGCCGCCGAGGACTACCGCGCCTCCGGCGTCAACCCGCTGGAGATGTTCGACTTCGTCTACGTCACCATGCCGCCCTACCTGCAGGCCCAGCGCGACGAGGCCGAGGAGGCCTTCCGCGGCAAGAACGTGGTCGTGGGGGCCAGCGCGCCCTGGGTGCCGGGCGGGGCCGCCGCCGTCGGCCAGCTCGAGGAGGCCCCTCCCGAGGACGCTCCCGCGTCGAAGGGGGGTGCGAAGTGAGCGGCAACAACGTGACCATGGTCGAGGCGCTCAACCGCGCCCTCGCGGAGGAGATGGAGCGCGACGAGCGCGTCATGATCCTCGGCGAGGACGTGGGCGTGGACGGGGGCGTCTTCCGCGTCACCAGGGGGCTCCAGGAGCGGTTCGGGAAGGAGCGGGTCGTGGACTCCCCCCTCGCCGAGGCCTGCATCGTGGGGGCCTCCGTGGGACTGGCCATCGGCGGCATGCGGCCCGTCTGCGAGATGCAGTTCTCCGGCTTCATGAACTTCGCCTACGGGCAGATCCAGCCCCACATGTCCCGCTTCCTCTGCAGGACGCGGGGCGGGCGGAGGATGCCCGTGGTGGTCCGCGCCCCCTCCGGCGGCGGCATCCGGGCCCTGGAGCACCACTGCGAGTCGGAGGAGATGTCCTACGTCTCCGTCCCGGGGCTCGTGGTCCTCATGCCCTCGGGTCCGCGCACCGCCTACGGGCTGATGAAGGCCGCCATCCGCAGCGAGGAGCCGGTCATCTTCTTCGAGCCGAAGACCATCTACCGGGCCTTCCGCGAGGAGGTGCCCGTGGACGGCGAACCCTACCCCATCGGGAAGGCGGAGATCCTCGCCCGGGGCGACGACCTCACCGTCGTCACCTGGGGCGGCATGGTCCGCAGGTGCCGCGAGGCGGCGGAGCGGGTCGCGACGGCCACGGGGAAGGGGATCGAGATCGTCGACCTCCTCACCCTCAAGCCCATGGACCCCGAGGCCATCATGGAATCGGTGAAGAAGACCGGACGCTGCGTCGTGGTCCACGAGGCGCCCCGCACCGGGGGCTTCGCGGGGGAGATCTTCGCCCGCATCAACGAGCGGGAGGACGTCTTCGGGTGCCTCCGCGCCCCCCTGGCGCGTGTCTGCTCCTACGACGTGCCCTACCCCCTCTTCGCCCGCGAGAACGCCTACCTCCCCGACACCGACCGCATCGAGGCGCAACTGCTGAAGACGCTCGCCTACTAGGTGCCTGGCACAGGGTGGAGTTGATTTCCGCGGAAAATTCCCCACTACCTA
>CAYJMF010000169.1:0-7510 GCA_964370855.1 uncultured Planctomycetota bacterium
GCCCGCCCCCCCCCCCCCCGGCCCCCCCCCACCCCGGGACCGTAGGAGAGGAGGAGAGGCTGGGGGTTCGAGATGCCTTCCGGAGTCGCGAGGAGATTCCCGGGATCGGGGCTCTTGATCATGGAGGACGGCGTTCATCGTTCGTGCCTTGAAGTCACCGGAACTCCGCTGGGGTGCCCGCCGTCCCCTCCTCCCTCGGGCACCGGACCCGCTCCCCCGCACCTGGATCCTCAGGCTGGTTCGACTCCGCCGCCTCCCGCCTCGGACTTCCAACGCTCCCGACGGGGGAGCATCGGATCCTCTCCCGATGCTCCCCCGTCGGGAGCCGCGCGCCGGCAGGCGCGCAACGCCCGCGAGAACCCGCACGGGAAAACTGAGGAGCCCCTCCGCTACTTCACCACCTCGAACACCAGGTCCTTGATCCTCGCCTTCCCCAGCCCCGCCACCCGGATCCCCGGCGGTCCCGAGGCGTCGTCCAGCTCCAGGCCCCCGGCCTTCTCGCCGTTCACCGTCACCTTGCAGTCGAGGAGCCTCGTCGTGACGACCACGTCGGTCCACTCCCGCCCCTCGAAGAGCGCCTCCGCGAGCCGGATCCCCGCGGAGCGGTCCACGCCGCGGTTGGCGCGGGGGACGATGCTCAGCCCCTCGGCCCCGGCGGCCACCTTGAACCGCAGGGTGTAGGAGGCGGTGGTGGCGCCGCAGAGGAGGCCCGCGCCGGCGTCCGCCGCCGCCTCGACCTCGAAGCCCCCGTCCTTCTCCGCGAACCCGCCCGTCGCCGTCCAGCGGGTCTTCGGGACCTCCGGCTCCTTCGCCTCCTCCGGCGCCGGCTCGCGCCTTCCCCCGAAGCCCCCGCCGCCCTCGCCCGGGGCGAGGTCCTTGATGCGGATGTCCCGCAGGAAGATGCGCTTCCCCCGCGCGACGAGGAGGGAGATGATCGTGGGTTGGGCGTCGGGCTTCACCTTGTCGTCCACGACATTCTTCCCGTTGACGGAGATGGTGCACTTCCCCCCGTCGAGGATGACGACGATGTCGTTGACGTTCTCCGGGTCGAGGTTGTCGGTGACGTTGATCTGCACCGTGTCGAACTTGTTGACCTTCCCGTCCACGCCCGGCGCCTCCAGGGCCCGGATCTCCAGGGAGCTGCTCGGCCACAGGGCCCGCATCCTCAGCTCGTAGGCCTTGTAGCTCCTCCCGAGGAGGGCGATCCAGCCGTAGTCCTCCGTGCGCACCTCGCCGATGAGGAGGCCGTTCTCCGCGCGGAAGATGGAGGCCATCTCCGGCCGCGCCGGCATCCACCCGCCGAGGGAATCCCCGGGGAATGTGGACTCGAAGCCCTCCTCGCAGATCTGGGGGGAGTCGACGTAGCGCCGCTCGAGCCGGACGTTGCACACGACCCCGTCGGCCCCGGAGGGCGCCTCGAACCCGAACCGGAAGGTGCGGTCCGCGGGGAGGTCGGCGGAGGCGAGGACCTTCTCCTCCTCCCCCTCCCCCCCTGGGGCGCGGAGTTCCGCCTTCCCGCCGCCGACGACGAAGCTCACGTCCCCCCACTTCCCCGACTTCACGGCGTTGCGGGGGATCTCCAGGCGCAGCATGTCCCCGGAGGGCTGCGGCACGAGGACGACGGAGACCTTGCGCGTGCCGCTTTTCACCTGCATGGCGAGGGTGAAGGAGTCCCACGCGATCTTCGTGTAGACGAGCCGCGGCGGCTCCTTCCCGGACTGCCCCTTGACGGTGAGGGAGGTCTCCTGCGCGGCGTAGGTGAAGGCCTTCTCGACCCCCGTGCGCTCCCACCCGTCGAGGCCCTTGCGGAAGGGGTTGACCTTGAGGACGAGAGGATCGTCCTGGAGGGCCGGGGCCGGAGGGGCCGCGGCGAGGAGCGCCGCGGCGAGGGCGGCGGCGAGGGGAAGGGGTCGCATGGGAGCCTCCGGAGGGGCGCGCGCGCCCCGTCCGGGGACGCCGCCCGTCCAGTGTACCGAAGGGGCGCCGGGGAGGTGAGTCCGCCCGGCTCCCGGTCACCCCGGGCGGCGGGCCTTCCAGCGCGCCCTGGCGTGCTCGACGATCTCGAGGGCGGTCTCCACGGCGTTGAAGGGGGGGACGACGTAGACGCCCGGCGCCCCGCACTCCAGGGCCACGTCCACCACCTCCTTCGCGATGCGCACACCCTCGGCCCGCGCCGCGGCGCGGTCGTCGATGCGCATCCGCTCGAGCACGCGTGGCGGCACCGTGATGCCGGGCACCTCGTTGGCCACGTACTCGGCGTTGCGCAGCGAGCGCAGGGGCATGACGCCGACGAGGACGGGGAGGCCCATGGCGGAGACGGCCTCGTACATCGCCCTCACCTTGTCGGCGTCGAAGACGATCTGGCTCATGGCGAAGTGGGCGCCGGCGGCGGCCTTCTGCTCGAGGCGGCGGACCTGCGTGTCGAGGCGCTTCACGTTGGGGTTGAAGGCGACGCCGACGGTGAGGTCCGCGGGGCGTCCGATGGGGGCGCCGGTCTTGAGGGTGCCGCGGTTGAGGGCGTCGATGACCTCCACGAGGCCGATGGAGTTCACGTCGAAGACGCTCTTCGCGCCCATGGAGTCGCCGGTGCCCGCGGGATCCCCGGTGATGGCCAGCACGTTGCGGACCCCCAGCGCCGCCGCCCCCATGATGTCGGACTGGAGCCCGAGGAGGTTGCGGTCCCGGCAGGTGAAGTGGACGAGGGGCTCCATGCCGGCATCCCGCTTCATGATGACGGCCATGGCCACGTTGCCCATGCGGACCGTGGCCAGGGGGTTCTCCGCCATGGAGACGAGGTGGACGCCGGCGGCAGCGAGCATCCGCCCCTGCTCCACCACCTTCTCCACCCCGAAGCCCCGGGGCGTGTCGAGCTCGACGACGAAGAGGGGCTCCTTCCGGTCGAGGGCGTCGAGGAACCCCTTCGGCCGGCCCCGGCGCACGCCCACGGACTTCGGCTTCGCGGGCGGCGGGTCGGCGAGGCGCGGCGCCCGGGCGGCGACGGGGCGGCCCTTCACGGCGGCGGCGATGGCGGCGATGTCGTGCGGGGTCGTCCCGCAGCACCCCCCCACCAGGGTGGCCCCGGCCTCGGCCATCTTCGTCGCCATGGAGGCCATGTAGTCCGCCGTGGCGCGGTAGACGTAGCGCCCGTCCACGTACTCCGGCAGGCCGGCGTTGGGGAGCGCGGCGACGGGGAGGGAGGTCCGGCGCACCAGCTCCTGCACGACCTTGAGCGCGTCGGCGAAGCCGCGGCCGCAGTTGACGCCGACGCCGTGGGCCCCCGCCGCCTCCAGCGCGCGCACCGCGCGCAGCAGCGGGACCCCCCCCGTCGTGCCCGTCACGTCGAAGAAGGCGAGGTTGGCGACGACGGGGAGGTCCGTGGCGCCGCGGGCGGCCCGCACGGCGGCCAGCAGCTCCTCGAGGTCGAGGAAGGTCTCGAGCATGAAGAGGTCCACGCCCCCCTCGGCGAGGGCCTCGACCTGCTCGCGGAACACCTCCTCCTTCGAGGAGGCGGGGAGTTCCTGCTCGCCGTCCTTCGGCCTGGCGAGGGGGCCGATGGACCCGGCGACCCATGCCTTCCGCCCCGCCGCCTTCCGGGCGAGCCGCGCCCCCTGGACGTTCACCGCGCGGACCTTCCCCTCGAGGCCGTGGTGGAGGAGCCGGGTCCGGTTGGCGCCGAAGGTGTTCGTCTCGATGACCTCGGCGCCGGCGGCGGCGTAGGCCTCGTGGATGGAGCGCACGGCGTCCCTGTCCGTGAGGTTGAGCCCGTCGTAGGAGACGTCGAGGGGGATCCCCTTCGCGTAGAGCATGCTCCCCATGCCCCCGTCGGCGACGACGACGGAGGATCGGAACCGTTCCAGGAAGGAGCCGAGGGAGACCATCGCGAAAGGTTAGGGGGACGTCCTCCACTTTTTCACTTTTCCGTGGATGAGTCGATTGCCCGGCTCGTCGGCGAATCGTGCGGGGTGCCCCGGGGAGTTGCACGCAACGCCCGGGAGAACCCGAACGGGAAGCGAGGAGCCCTTACGCCGAAGTTTTCCACGGAAAAGTGAAAAGTGGTGCGCGTCCCCTTTTCTACTTTTCGCGTTCGCGCTTCAGGCGGTCGAGGACCTCCTGTGCGCGGTCGAAGGGGGAGTCGCCGCCTCGGGGGCGGGCGGGCTTCGGGGGGCGGGGCTTCGGACGGGGCGGCGGGGGCGGCTCGTCGTCGGGGGGCTCCTCCCGGCGTTCGCGGAACGGGGGCGGCGGGTTCACGGGGACCGGCGGGGGCGGCGGCGCCGCGAAGGGGGGCGGTGCGGGGAAGCCCGTCGGGGATCCCGGGGTGCCGAAGGTGACGGGTCCCGCGCCGAAGGAGGGGGGCGGGGAGGGGGTACCGAAGGTCGGACGCGGGGGGGCTTCCAGGGAGGTGGTCCCCGCCCCCGAGCCCGTCGCCTGCGGGACGTAGGGCGCCCCGAAGACGGGGCCCGGGGCCGCCTCCAGGGTGGCGGGACCGGGGCGGTAGCCGCCGACCAGGGCCGTGGGGCCCGCCGTCGCGGCGCTGGCCGCCGCGCCGTACCCGTCCGCCACCTTCTCCATGCGGCCCGAGTCGAGGTGGAACAGGAGCCCGTGGATGGGCATGCGCGGGGGCATGCGCGGCTCCGCGCGCAGCGCCTCCACGGAGGCCTGGACGCTGGACCGCTCGCTGGCGAAGGAGCCGAGCCAGTGTCCCGGGTCCTCGCCGCCGAAGGCCTCGGGAGGGATCCCCAGCCGCTGGAGGCCGCTGCGGATCCCGCTGGAGGTGGTCTTCCCCATGCGGCAGTCGGTGTGGCCGATGATGAGAACCTCCGTGGCCATGTTGAAGATGGCCGCGGCGAGGACGCTGCGGAGCCCCGCGGTGTCGCCGGGGCGGACGACGCCCCCGGCGAACTGGGCCTTGGGAGGCGGGGTCTCGTCGAGGCCGAGGGCCGGGGCCAGCCGGCCGACGAGGCGGGGGTCCATGCAGGTGATGACGAAGGGCATGGCCCCCGGGGGCAGGACGGCGCGGGCGGAGGGGTCCCCCCCGGCCCGCGCCGCGTTCGCCTTCAGCAGGATGTCGAGAAGCGTCTCTGCCATCGTTCTCCGCTACTTCTTCGGCGCGGCCCCGGCGTCCCCGTCGGGCTTCCCGGCACCGCCGATCTTCGAGAGCATGTGCTTGATGTCGATGCCGCTCACCGCCTCCAGCGCC
Organism: uncultured Planctomycetota bacterium; assembly: GCA_964370855.1. Taxonomy (GTDB): domain Bacteria; phylum Planctomycetota; class JAJSAM01; order JAJSAM01; family JAKLKS01; genus JAKLKS01. Next base: position 5,198 of record CAYJMF010000169.1, read on the forward strand.
GGGGGCAGGGAGGCCATGATGTTGGTGATGTCCTTCGTCAGCTTGCTCGCGCCGGCGGATTCCCCGCCGGTGCTGACGATGGTGATCTTCTCGGTCTTCGAGAGCGGCTCGGCGATGCGGCCCGCGAGGTTGGGCAGCATCTCGATGAACATCTGCGTGATGGCGGCCTCGCCGTACATCTTCCAGGACTCGGCCTTCTTCCGCATGGCCTCGGCCTCGGCGAGACCCTGGGCCTGGATGACCTCGGCCGCCGCGAGGCCCTGGGCCTTGCGGGACTCGGCCTCGGCGATGCCCTTGGCCTTGACGACGTCGGCCTCGGCGAAGCCCCGGGCCTTGGTGGCCGACGCGGCGCCGGCGGCCTCCGTCTCGAGCTTGAACTTCTCGGCCTCGGCCAGCGTCTGGACGCGGGAGCGCTCCGCCTCGGCGGGCTTCTGGATGGTGGCCTCGAGCTCCTTCTGCCTGCGGAGGATCTCCTGCTCCTGCACCTGGATGCGGGACTGCTTCTCGACGAACTCGACCTGCACCTCCTCCTTCTTCACGGACTGCCCGGTCTTGAACCGCTGCAGGTCGTAGGCGAGGTCGGCCTCGGCCTTCTTCAGGTTGACGGAGGCCTGGTACTCGGCGAGCTTCATCTGGTAGTCCCGGTTCGACTGGGCCACCTCGGTGTCGGCCATGAACTTCGCCGTCTGCCCGGCCTGGTTGGCCTGGGCGGACTTGATGGTGGAGTCGCGGTCGGCCTCGGCCTGGGCGATGATGGCGTCGCGCTTGACCTGCGCGGTGCGGGGCTTGCCCAACGCGTCGAGGTAGCCCTGGTTGTCGCGGATGTCGCGGATGGTGAAGGAGACGATCTGGAGGCCCATGTTGGCCATGTCGCCGGAGGCCACCTCCTGCACCTTCACGGCGAAGGCGTCCCGGTTCTGGTAGATCTCCTCGACGGTCAGGGTGCCGAGGATGGCGCGCAGGTGGCCCTCGAGGGTCTGCAGGGCGACCCGCTGGATCTCGACGGGGTCCTTGGAGAGGAACTGCTCCGCCGCCGTCCGGACGGAGACGTCGTCGCCGCGGACCTTCACCTGGGCGACGCCGTCCACGAGGACCGGCACGCCCTTGATGGTGTAGACCTCCGGCGTCTTGACGTCGATGGTCATGATCTCGAGGGAGAGGAAGTCCACCTTCTCGAGCACGGGCCAGACGAAGACGCCGCCGCCGCGGACGATGCGGTAGCCCACGGTCTCGCCGGTCTCGATGCGGCGCTTGATTCCGGAGATGACGAGAACCTGGTTGGGGCCGACCTTCGTGTACCGGCTGGCGAACACGACGATGATGAAGAAGCCCACGAGGACGATGGCGACGACGCCCCCCACCACCATCGGGTTGAATTCTGCGAGGATCGGATGCATGAAGACGTCCTCCCCGGCGTTCATGACGCCGCCTTCGTTCCCTGGCCCTTCGTTCGGGCGAGCCAGGATTCCCGCGTCTCCTCGACGATGAATACCGTCGGCGAAACGGACTTGATGACGACCCTGGCGCCCCTGGTGATGGACGCGGCGTCGGCGCAGCGCGCCTGCATGACGCATCTCTGTCCCGCTCTCACGTAGGCGACCTCGCCGATGGAACCGGACGGGATGGAGATGCTGACCTCCGCCTCGGTCCCGACCAGCGATGCCTGGGAGACCATGCTGGTTCCCTGGGTGACGCGGAAGACCCAGGTCAGGCCGAAGAAGATCATCGCCGAGAAGACGAGGCCGCAAACCAGCGCCACCGCCGTGGAGGACCACGCCCCCATCTCCCACTGCGTCACGCAGAGCCAGCCGGAGGCCCCGGCGGCGGCCAGGAATGCGGAGATCGTCGTCGGCGACAGCGGCGAGAAGGTGGCGAGGTCGTGGCTGGCCCAGCCCACCTCGGCGTGGCCCTCCGCCGCCGTGGGGCCGACGTCCCCGCCCATGGTGGCGCCGTCGTTGCCCGCGAATCCGTCGCCGGCGTGGGCGTCGAAGGCCGAGCCCTCGCCGAAGGCGTGCCCGAAGGCCCCGGACATGACGGCGGAGATCAGGGTGAAGAGGAACCCGAGCAGGAACATCCCGAGGAAGATGGATTCCAGCAGCTGCATGCCCCGACCTCCTGCGACCACGGGCGACCGTAGCACGCCCCGCGATTCCCGTTCAACCCATTTCGCCCCCGGAGGTTCGGCGGATCACGGCGGGGGCGGGGGAGAGGCGGGGACGTTCCTAACTAAGTAACTAACTCCGCGGGGCCCCGGGCGGAAACCCCCCCGGCCCCCCGCAGGTTATTAAAAAATTAAAAAGCCCACAAAATAGA
>CAYJMF010000170.1:0-7409 GCA_964370855.1 uncultured Planctomycetota bacterium
CCCCCCCCCCCCCCCCCCCCCCCCCCCCCCCCCCCCCCCCCCCCCCCCGGGGGAGAGACGCCTCCGGCGCTGCGGGAGGCTCCCCGGGATCGGGGCATTGGATCTTGGGGGACGGCGTTCACCGGTCGTGCCTTGAAGGAACCGGAACTCCGCCAGGGTGCCCGCCGTCCCCCCTGCCCCTGGGTTCCGATCCCGCCCCCCTTCTCCTGTTCCCTCCGGGAGGTTCGATCCCGCCGCCTCTCTCCCTCCCTCCTCCCAACGCTCCCGACGGGGAGCATCGGATCCTCTCCCGATGCTCCCCGTCGGGAGCCGCGCGCCGGATGGCGCGCAACGCCATGGAGAACCCGCACGGAACCCCGATGATCCTCAGGGAGGGGGTGAGATGCCTGAAATGGCGTGTAAACCCAGCCTTACGTACCCATCCCAGTCTTACGCCTTCCCCCCCTCACCCCCCCTCCCCCGCTTGGCACGCCGCTTGCGCATTCCCCGTCGAGGGCGCGTCGCCCACCCCAGCACTTCGGGTGAGATGCTGGACCTGAGAACCGCCATGCATTCCGAGAACTTCCGACGGCGCGCCCTCCTCGGCACCCTGGCAATCCTCGTGGTCGCCGCGGGTTCCCTCGCCGCCCTCCGGCCCCGGGTCCAGTTCGAGAAGCGCGGCCACCTCTACTGCATCGAGGACGCCGGCTACCTCTACACCTTCGACGCCGCCTGGCGAACCGAGACCCTTTTCCACGACGCCGACGGGGACGGGCTCCGCACCCCCGTGGCCCGGCCCGAGGGGGCCCTCCTCACCCGTCTTCGCGGCGAGCTCCTCCGCCGGCTGAAGGTCGAGGGCCTCGCCGGGGTCCCCCTGGAAGGCGTTGAGGAGATGGATGCCATCCGGTCCCTCGGCTATATCTAGCCCGACCTCCTCCCGCTCCGGGTCCCGGTTTCTCCGGATCGCCGTCGGCTTCCTCCTCCTCGCCGGGGTCGGCGCCCTCCTCACCTCCTCGGTCCTGAGGACGGACGCCGCCCCGCGGCCCCCCTCCCTCCCGCCGGACATCGTCCTCGTCGTCTGGGACACCTGCAGGGCCGACCGCGTCTCCGCCATGGGCTACGGGAAACCGACCACCCCCTTCCTTGACGCCTTCGCCGCGGAGGGAGTCGCCTTCACGGAGGCCTTCACGCCGAGCCCCTGGACCCCTCCCGCCCACGCCTCCCTGTTCACGGGCCTCCTCCCCTCCCGGCACGGCCTCCGCGAGGGCGCGGGCGAGAAGCTCTTCCCCGACCTGGAGCCCCTCTCGACCACCCTCGGCCGTGCCGGCTACGAGACCGTGGCCGCCTGCGCCAATCCCCTCGTCGGCGCCACGGGGCTTCTCCGCGGCTTCCACGTCACCCTGCCCCTCCTGGTCCCCCGGGGCGAGGCCAAGGTCGACGGGCAGGAGGTCGTCGAGACCGTGGGACGGTGGCTCCGGGCCCGCCGGGCGGAGCCGGGCCCCCGCAAGCCCCTCTTCCTGTTCGTCAACCTCATGGACTGCCACCTCCCCTACATGCCGGCGCGCCAGGATCTCGAGGCCGTCCATGGCGCCCCCGTCGCGGAACGCCTCGGCGCCGCGGGCGTCCTCGCCGACGACAACGACGCCCTCGGCCACCTGCTGGGAGCCCGGAGACTCTCCCCGGAGATCCTGGCCGACCTCCCCCTGGCCTACGACGGGGCCGTCCATCGTGCCGACCGCCAGACGCGGGAGCTCTGCCGGCTCCTCGAGGCCGAGGGGCTCCTCGCCGGGGCCCTCGTGGCGATCACCGCGGACCACGGGGAGATGCTGGGGGAGCGCGGAAACGTCGAGCACCGCCTCTTCCTCGACGATCCCGTCCTCCACGTCCCCCTCGTCCTGCGCTGGCCGGGCCGCCTCGAGGCGGGGCGCCGCGAGGACGCCCAGGTCCGGCTCCAGGACCTCTACCCCACCTTCCTCGAGGCCGCCGGGGCCGCGGCCCCGCCTCCCTGCGGGGGAGACGCGCTCTCGCTCCTCGGCGCCGTGGAGCCCCGCCGCGTCGTCTCCGAGGTCCGGTGGTCCCACTCCTTCGTCCCGATGCTCCGCACCCGGTTCCCGGGCCTCCCCCCCGGGGCCTTCGACCTCTTCCGGCTGGGGAGGGTCTCCGTCCGCGAGGCCTCCCGCGGCCCCACGAAGGGGAAGTTCGTCCTCACCCGCCGCCTGATGCCCGACGACGGGATCCGGGAGGAGGGGAGGGTGCTCTACGACATCTCCCGGGACCCCGGCGAGGAGAGGGATCTCCTCGGACCCGGCGCCCGGGATCGGGATCGGGCCCTCGCCGCGGAGCTCGCCGCCGCCGCCGCCCCCTGCCTCGAGTAGGGGCGCGCCGTCACCGGTACCAGCGGCGCGCCTCGTAGTCGAGCTTCGACAGGTTCTCCTCCGAGGTGGGAGGGTTCCAGAGGAAGGCGGGCACGAGGTTGAAGCTCAGCGAGTAGTCGTCGATGAGCCGGTCGTTCTCGAGATCGACCTCGAGCACGAAATCGTGCCAGACCCTCCGGAACCCCACCTCCGTCTTCACGCCCTCGTCGGAGCGGTAGTCGGTCTGCTGCGCGACGTGCAGGAACCAGCGATCGGAGACGGCCCAGGTCGCGGAGAGGGTCACGATGTTGCTGTCCCCGGCGATGCGGCGGTTCCCGGCGTAGAGGGACACCTTCGGGACGACGAACCAGCGCACGCCGCCGGCGACGGTCCGGGCCCGGTGCTCGTCGGGGTCGAACTCCGCCTCCCCGAGGAGGAAGAGGTTCTCGCGGGCCCAGATGCGGAGGTCCCCCTCGATGGGGCCCCACCGGCCCCGGGGCGGCGCCGCCCTGTACTTCTCCTCCCCGAGGAAGTCCTGGTTCCGCGGCCCCGCCAGGCCCTCCTCCTTGAACCGGAGCGTCGGGGGGGCGCCGTCGAGGCCCTCGGGGAAGAAGAGGCCGCGCAGCTCGAGATCGATCCAGTCCACGGTGCGGCCCGCCCTGCGGGCCTGGAGGCGGTTGCGCCACCGCAGCCCGACGACCCGGACCTCCTCGAGGGTGTCGGTGTCGTCCACGGGGGCCGCGAGGATCGGATCCTCCGTGACGGCGAAGCGGTCATAGACCTGCGCCTCGAGCATGGAGACGTGGTGGAGGCCCTTGAAGTCGAAGAAGGCGCTCTCGAGGCCGGGGAAGTCCCGGCGGGCCTCCACGGAGGCGCGGATGCCGGCGGCGAGGTCCCCCCGGGAGCGCCCGCTCCCCTCCCCCGGCTCCTCCACCCCCTGCCAGGAGGTCCCCCCCGCGACGACGAAGGGGGCGAGGAGGATGGGGCCCGCCCGCTTCACTCCCTCCATGCGCCCCACGACGTCCTCCCGGAGCCGTCGGTCCCCGCGGACGCCGAGGTCGACGTCGTAGGCCCTCTCGTAGGCCCCCGCCGTGGCGTCGAGGGACCAGGTGGCGCCGTCGAGAAGCCCCCAGAGGTCCCCCCCGCCGGGCGCCTCGGCGCCGATGCGGCGGAAGGCCCCCTCGGGCAGGCGGGTCGTCTCCGTGCGGAAGTCGTCGAGCCGCACGTCCGCGGACAGGCTCGCGAAGTCCGTGCCCCGGGCGTACCGGAGGAACGCGTAGGTCTCGGGGTCCCGCTCCTCGAGGGCCTCCTTCTTCAGGTACTCCCGCTGGAAGTTGCGGTCGGAGAAATGGAAGAGGGAGAGGTCGAGCCGCCAGTCGCCGCCGAGCCGGTGGCGGTGCTCCCAGCGGACCCGGCCCCGCTCGTCCCGGGGCACCGGGGAATCGTCGAAATCGTCGGTGTCCGCGTTGTCCTTCTGCCAGTAGGTCCGCAATTCACCCTCGTAGTCCCCGTAGTCGTACTGCACCTCGGGCCCGATGCCGGGGCCCCGGTCCGTCCTCTCCTCCGTGTACAGGCGCCATTCGCCCCAGCGCGCGCCGTCGAGGAGGATGTCGTCGCCCCAGAGGAGGGAGAACTCGTTCCCGAACCGGCTGGACCTCCGGTAGGCGGCGGAGCGCAGGGGCCGCGCCGAGAGGTCCGACCTCCCTCCCAGCACGGGCAGGTAGAAGAGGGGGACCTCGCCCAACTTCGGGACGTTGTGGTAGGAGACGAAGGAGACGTGGTCCACCTCGTCGGAGATGAGGATCTCCGCGGACTGGAAGCGGTAGTGCGGATCCCCGAAGTCGCAGGAGGTGAAGGATGCGTCCCGGAGGGCGAGGGCGCCCTCGGCGTTCCTCACCATCCTCTCGGCGCGGAGGACCAGGGGGAGGATGCGGCGGGTGGACGTGTCGCCCACGCTCACCGTCATGTGGACCTTCCCCGCGAGGAGGAGGTTGCGCCGGAAATCGATGTAGAACCTGTCGCAGCGGACGGTGCGGGTGCCGAGATGGAAGACGACGTTCCCCTCGGCGTAGACGGCGTGGAGGACGGGGCCGAGGTACTCCTTGAGGGAGGCGGGGAGATCCTTCGCCCCACCGAGGGGGCCGAGGGGCTGCTCCCCGGCGAAGGCGCCCTTGGCGGCACCGGAGCCCTCCGCCGGCGGGGGGGCCTTCTCCTCCGCCCCGGGCTTCGCCGGCACCAGTTCCGAGAAGCGGCCCCCGGACCGCTTCAGCCCGTCGGCGTCGAACCAGAGGACGATGCTCTCGGCGTCCACGGAGAGGTCCCTCCGGTGGAGGGAGGGGGATCCGACGATGGACACGACGAGCTCCCCGTCCACGATCCGGTGGGTGGACAGGGGGACGCGGCCGGAGAGGTCGTCGGCGGGGGAATCCTGGGCCCGTGCCGGGGCGGCGAAGGCGCCGGGGAGGGCGGCGAGGAGGAGGAAGGGGAGGAGCGGGAGGCGCCGATCCCGGGGCATGGGGGAAGCGTAAGGAAGGGGCGCGGGCGGGGCTTGGTAATTCGGCTTGGGGCGGGCGTGTACACCCCCCCGCGTCCGCGATTCCGTGGACAGGCTCGTCCCCGGGTTCGTTATCGCCTTCGCCGCCGGCGTGGCCCTGCATCGGGTCCTGCCGCCCGGGGGGTTCCCGGCGGCGTTCGGCCTGGTCGCCGCGGCCGCCTTCGCGGCGGGACGCCCGGGGTCCGTCCGCCCCCTCCTCCCGCCCCCCTTCGCGGCGCGGCTCCCGCCTCTCCTCCTCGCCCTCGCCGCGGCCTGCGGGGCGGCCCGCTCCGCGGCGGATCTCCTCCCTCCCCCGCCGGGCTCCCTCGATCGCCTGCTCCCCCCCGGACCGCTGCCCGTCGTCCTCGAGGGGATCGTGACGGAGGCCCCGGACCCGCCCCGGGCCCCGGGGAGCGGCGGCGACCGGGAGGCCGTGGCGACCTTCGCCCTCGAGGCCGATTCCCTCCGGGCCGGGAGCCGATCGGTGGCCGCCGGGGGGCGCGTCTTCGTGCGCGTCGAGGGGGCGGCGCCGGACCTCCTTCCCGGGGACCGGGCCGAGGCGACGGGGCTCGCCCGGCGGCCCGGATCCTTCCGCAATCCCGGTGTGGCCATTCGGGACGGGAGGGAGACGGCGCGGGTGCTGGAAGCGCCGGGGGCCGGGGCGGTGCACAGGCTCGGGGCGGGATGCCCGCTCCGGCCGGCCCGCATCGCCGCCCGGCTCCGCCGGGGGGCCCTCGGTGCGATCCGGAGGGCCTCGCCGGGCCCCGGGGGCGCCCTCCTCGAGGCCCTCGTCGTGGGGGAGGCGGAGGGGCTCGACGAGGGGATGGTCAGGGACTTCCGGCGCGCCGGGGTCTGGCACGTGCTCGTGGTGAGCGGGCTCCACGCGGGGCTTGCGGCGGCGGCGGCGGCCTTCCTCCTCGCACGCGCGGGGGCCGGGCCGGGGAGCCGCTCCGCCGGCGCGGTGCTGGCGGCGGCGGCGGTGGCCGGAGCCTCGGGGTTCGGCCAGCCGGCCCTCCGGGCCGTCATCGCCCTCTCCCTGGCGGCGGCGGCCCCTCTCCTCCGGCGGCGGACCGATGCCGTCCACGCGCTGTTCTCCGCGGCGGGGATCTTCCTCGCGCTCCACCCGGCCTCCCTCTTCGAGCCCGGGTTCCAGCTCTCCTTCGCGGCGGTCCTCGGGATCCTCCGGCTGTCCCCGGCCCTCGGGCGCCTCCTCTTCGGCAAGCGCCGCTTCCTGCGGCGCTTCCCCGTCCCCGCGGCGAGCCGCTCCCTCCTCCGGCGCCCCGTGGACCTCCTCGAGCGCTTCCTCCCGCCCTCCCTCGCGGCGTGGCTGGCCACGACGCCGATCCTGGCCCACCACTTCGGCTCCTTCAGCCCCGTGGCGCCCCTGGCCAACCTCGTGGTGGTGCCCGCGGCCTCCCTGCTCCTCGCCGCCTCGCCGGCGATCCTGGTGGCCGGGGCCTTCCTCCCCGGGACGACGGCTCCCCTCCTCGACGGGATCGCCTCGCTTCTCGCGGGGACGGTGCACGGGGCGGCCCGCCTTCCCGGGGCGTGGCTCCCCGTGGCCCCCCCCGCCCTCCTCCTGCTCCTCCTCGGCGGGACGCTGGCCGCCGCCGCCCTCCGCCCCACGGGCCGGCGCCTCCTCCTCGTCGCCGCCTCCACCGCGCTTCTCGCCGCGCTCCCCCCCGCCGCGGCTCCCGACGACGCCGCGCCCTCGGTGCTCGTCATGGACGTGGGCCACGGCGCCGCCGTCCTCGCCGACTCCGGGGAAGCCCGCGTCCTCCTCGACGCCGGGGGCCGCGGGGCGCGGGTGGCGGAGGACGCCGTCCTCCCCGCGCTCCGCGCCCGGGGTGCGCTCTCCCTGGACGGGCTTTTTCTCTCCCACGAGGACGCGGACCACTACTCCGCCGCCGTGGAGATCCTCGAGTCCCTCCCCGTGGGGGTGGTCGTCGTGAACGATGAGTTCGGGATCACCGGCCGGGGCCGGGCGGTGTTCGAGGCCGCGGCCCGCGCCGGCGTCCCCGTGGTGCGGGCCGCCGCCGGCGACGTCTTCCGCTGGAAGGGGCTCGCGGTGCGGGTCCTCCACCCGCCGGCCGGGGGGTGGCGCTCCCCCTCGGACAACGACGGCTCCCTCGTGCTTCGCGTCGAGATGGAGGGGCTGTCGGCCCTCCTCACCGGGGACCTCGAGGACGCCGGCCTCCGGCGCCTCCTCCTCTCCGGGGCCGATCTCCGGGCCGACCTCCTCCTCCTCCCCCACCACGGATCCCCGGGCACGGAGGGGGTGGACGCCCTCGCCGCGGCCACGGGGGCGCGGATCCTGGCGGCCAGCGCCGGCCCTTCGTCCCCGGTGCGGGGGCCGGTGGGGTCGCCGGCCTGCCCGAGGTTCGTGGTGACGGCGGAGGAGGGGGGGGTGGAGGTGAGGGGGAGGTGAGGGGTGGCTTTCCTCCCGGAGTCGTGACCACTGGGCGTGACCGGTTCGCCCGGGGGGGGGCCCGCGGGGGGGGGGGGGGGGGGGGGGGGGGGGGGGGGGGGGGGGGGGGGGGGGG
>CAYJMF010000171.1:0-7385 GCA_964370855.1 uncultured Planctomycetota bacterium
CCCTGGGTTCGCTCCGGGTGTCGGACCGCGGCCCCCTCCGCGGCGCCGCGGCGCCGGTGCCCGCCGGCCTCCCGGCGGCGCGGCTCCTCGAGATCGCCGCCGACGGCCGCGACGTCCTCTTCCCCGTCGCCGGGAGGGACGGGAGGATCACCGGCGTCGTCACCCTCCGGGCGCTGCGGGCGCTCCTCGACGCGCGGGAGATCCTCCCCGGCCTCGTCGTCATGGACGTCGCCTCCCCCTGCGTACCGGTCCGCACGTCGGACTCGCTACGGACGGTGTCCGAGTCGCTGGCCGCCACCCACGGGGACGAGACCCTCGTCCTCGACGAGGCCGGCGCGATTCTCGGTGTCGTGGGGTGGGAGGACATCGCCCGCGTCGGGTTCCGGGAGGCGGCGCGGGGGGCGCCGGGGGGCGGGGGGGAGGGCGGTGAGGAGTAGTCGAAGGTGCTGCTCACGGCGTTTCGAGCAGCCACTCGCAGACGGGCTGCGCCCGGACTCCCGGGGCTGGCCCCGTCTCCAGGCCGTCGCGGTGGAGCACCAGGAGGCGGAGGGTGGCGCGGGGGTGCTCCTTCGCCGCCGCCAGCAGGGACCGGACCTCGCGCGCCCGGGTCCCCGGGTCGGAAGGGTCCGCGCACACCTGGATCAGCTCCTCCCCGGCCGCCCGGTCCCGGGCGAGGAAGTCCACCTCCAGGCCGTCCTCCGTCCTTACGTAGGCTACTTCGGCGCCGCGCCTCTCGAGTTCGTTCAGCACGACCGTCTCCAGCGCGTGGCCGAGGTTCGAGCGTCCGCCGGAATCGAAGGCCTCGATGAACCCCGGGTCCGCGGGGTAGACCTTGCGCGGATTCGAGTTCCGCCTCCGTTCCGATTCCGTTGCTACGGGAACCGCGCTGAGCAGGAAGGCGTCGAGGAGGTGGCCGAGGAGGCCGTGCACGAGGTCCTTCGTCACCCTGTGCCCCTGGGACTTCATGTCCCGGTGCAGTTTGTGGACGCTGAAGCTTCCTGCCGCGTTGCGCAGCGAGTGCCGTACGAGCCAGCGAAGGGCGGCCACCTGTGACACGCCGTACCGCTCGACCACGTCGCGGAAGAGCACGGTGTCCACGTACCCCTGCAGGATCTCGATGCGCAGCGTCGCCGGAACTCCCTGCACCTCGGGGAATCCGCCTTCGAGGAGGAACTCGCGGAAGCGATTCTCGACGAGGGACCTCTCGGCCGGCCTCCACCGCCGGGGCTCCCGCTCCGGCTCCTCGCCGCGGTGGCGCAGGAACTCGCGGAAGCCGAAGGGCCGGATGACCGTCGCCAATCCGCGGCCGCGCAGCGAGGTGTGGACCTCGCGCGAGAGCATCCGCGCCGAGGATCCGGAGACGACGATCTCCACCTTCTCGGTGTCGAGCGCGCGGCGCACGAACCGTTCCCACCCCGGGACGAACTGGATCTCGTCGAGGAACCAGGACACGGTCCCGGTCCCGCGCAGCGCGGGGTGGCGCCGGTAGTACTCATCGAGCAGGAAGCCCAGCTGTTCGAGACCGAGGTCCGCCAGCCGGTCGTCGTCGAAGCTCAGGTAGACCGCCCGCTCCGCGGGGCCCACCGCCTTCCGCTCCTCCAGGAGCTGGCGGAGGAACGTGGTCTTCCCCGCCCTGCGCATCCCGATGACCGCATGCACCTTGCCGGGCACCGCGGGCAGGCGGGCATCGCGGCGGGTGAACACGAGGGGGGACGGCGGCGCCAGGGCGACGCTCAGCTTCTCCTCGAGCACGGGGTGCAGGGCCATGGCGCCAGAGTACTCCCCATGTGTCCTTCTGTAAAGGACACATTTTCTAGAATCTATCCTTTTTGGAAGGACACATGTCCCCCGACGGGCCCTCCCCTCCCCGTCGGCGGCTAGGATGTCCACGCCCCCGCCGCGGAGGAGGCATGGGAGGACGCCGGATGGACGGGACGGAGGGCGCCGCCGCTCCGGGGTCGGGGGCTCCCGACGGGACCGCCATCCCCCACCACTCCCTCCCCGCCCTCTTCCTGCGGTTCCTCCGCTTCGGGGCCCTCGCCTGGGGCGGGCCCGTGGCGCAGATCGCGATGCTCAAGAAGGAGCTCGTCGAGGAGGAGCGGTGGGTGACCGTCGAGCGCTTCCATCGCGCCCTGGCCGTCTACCAGGTCCTCCCCGGGCCCGAGGCCCACGAGCTCTGCGTCTGGTTCGGGATGCTCGCCCGGGGCCGCCCCGGCGCCGTCGTCGCGGGGCTCGGCTTCATGCTGCCGGGGTTCCTCCTCATGTTCGGCCTCAGCTGGGCCTGCCTCGCCTTCGGCCTCCGGTCCCCCGCCGTCGCGGCCCTCTTCCTCGGACTCCAGGCCGCCGTCGTCGCCCTCATCGTCCGCGCCGTACACCGCATCGGGAGCCACGCGATCCACGGGCCCTGGCTCTGGGCCATCGGCCTCGCCGCCCTGGAGGCGGAACTCGGCGGGGTCCACTTCGCGGTCACCCTGGCGGCGGCGGGAGGGATCCACGCCCTCGCGCGGGACGGGCGGGGCGCGCCCGGGGTGGGCGTCGGGGCGCTCCTCGTCGCGGGGCTCTGCGCGTGGATGGCGGGCCACGGTCCGGCGCCCGCGGCGACGGCGGCGGCCGTCGCCGGGGGCGGCGGGGCCGGGGCGGCGCCCACGGCGCTCGCGCTCCTCGGGTACGGCCTCCGGAGCGGGCTCCTCACATTCGGCGGGGCCTACACCGCCATCCCCATCCTCCGCCACGACGCCGTGGTGGCCGGGGGATGGATGTCCAACGACCAGTTCCTCGACGGCATCGCCCTCGGGGGGGTCCTTCCGGCCCCCCTCATCATCTTCTCCACCTTCGTCGGGTTCGTCGGCGGCGGCGCCGTCGGCGCCATCGCCATCACCGCCGGCGTCTTCCTCCCGGCCTTCGCCTTCACCCTCGTCGGGCACGGGTTCTTCGAGCGCCTGACCGCGGACCCGAGGCTCCGGGCCCTGCTGGACGGGGTCGCCGCGGGGGTCGTCGGGCTCATCGCCGCCACGACGATCCGGCTCTTCCGGTCAGGCGTGCAGGACGCCGGCACCTTCGCCCTCTTCGGCGGGGCGCTCCTCGTCCTCACCCTCTGGACGTCGCGGGCGGCGATCCCCGTCGTCGTCCTCGGGGCGGGGCTGCTGGGGATGGCCGCGTGGTCGTGAGGGAAGCTCAGCGGCAGCGGACCTTCGCCTTGAGGCGGATGGCCGCTCCCCCGTCGAGGGAGGCGGTGCCCGCGGACTTCGCCGCGAACCGCAGGTTCCCGCCCTCCTTCCCGGCCTTCCCCTTCCCCGAGGCGGCGGTCAGGGTGATGGCCGTTTCCGCCCCCGCGGCCGCCTCCACGCGGCCGGCGAGGAAGGAGCCGAACCCCTCCGGGTCCAGCACCGCCTGGAAGCCGGCGGTCCCCTTCCGGGTCCAGGTGAAGGGGAAGTCGTCGAGGGCCAGGTTGCCCGCCTCGTTGTAGGCCGTCACCGTCCCGGACCCGGATTCGTCCGCGGGCCCCCCGTCGAAGTCGAACCGGAGGTTGGCGACGAGGAGGACGGGATCCTCCCCCCGCATCGAGATGCGGGCGGAGCCGATGGCGGCGTGGAAGCTCCCTCCCCACCCGGTGTCCGCGGCGCCGGCGGTGCCCGCGAGGGCGAGGAGCCCCGCGGCGAGGGAGCGGAGACGGAGGACGGCGGCGGACTTGCGATGGGGCATGGTCACCTCCAGGGTCGGCCGGTACCACCGGCGGCGCGACGGAAGGGTGCCCTCCCGGCCCCGGGTCCGGGGGGCAATGTCCGGTTTCCGACAATCACTCTCATCTGGAACGGAACCCGTGCAGGATCCATCCCGTGGAAGGCGGGACCGGGCGGGCATCCGTCACCGGGTGGCCTGCGGCCGGGGGTTCCGCCGAGCAGTCGAGGGGGGAGGCCCGATGGCGGACGCACCGGATTCCGTCCACGCCGCCGTACGCCCGGTCCTCGATCGCTTCCCCCCCCAGCTCTTCGAGCGGGGCGCCATCCTCATCGAGAACACCCTCCTCGAGACCACGGACTTCGAGCCGCGGGAGGGCTCCCCGGAGCCGGGCACGGGCAAGGGGCCGCCGCCGGTGGTCGGCTACGTGGTGGAGGGGCTCGTGCGGGGCCAGTGGAACCGGAACACCCTCGCTCCGCGGAACCGGGCGACGGCCATCGTGGCCGGGGACGGACGGTGGATCGGCGCCGACGCCTTCAAGTTCGGGAAGAACCTCTTCCGCTACGCCGCCCTCACGCCGACCACGGCCTCCCTCGTGCCCCTCGCCTTCATCATGGACGAGGCGCCCCGCCCCGTGCTCCTCGACGCGCTGCGCTGCGTGAGCGTCGACTGGTGCACCTCGGCCTCGGTCCTCAGCCTCGGCGCCAACACCCTCGGCCGCCGGACCCTGCTCCTGCTCTTCGACATGAGCCGCCTCCACCCCCGCCCGGAGCTCGAGGTGCGCCAGGGGGATCTCGCCAACATGCTGGGGGTGACCCGCCAGACCCTGCAGCCCGTCCTCAAGGAGATCGAGCGGCGGGGGCTCATCTCCATCGGGTACGGGGAGATCGTCATCGACGATCCCCCGGGCCTCGTCCGGAGGCTGCGGCGGGGCAGGTAGGGAATACGGTACCCCACCCCCATAAACGGGGGTGGGGGCGCGCGGTCCGGGCCCGGCGTGGGGCCCCCCCCTTCCGCCCCGGCGGGAGCCCCGCGCCCAACCCCGATGAATCGGGTCGGGTACCGTATTCCCCCCCTTCCCCCCTCCCGGGTCGATCTTCTTGGCCCCCCTCCCCCACCCTCCTATCATCCGTCCTTTCCCCCCGGCGCGGCCGGGCGGAAGGCGGCGCAGGGTCGAGGGGACCCCGCCCGGCCCCCCCCACGGGACTCTCCCCCGGACCCGGAGCGAGCACGATGGCATCGGCGCCCTTCACCATCCTCGACGCGCCCGCGGGGAAGCCCGCCGCGAGGAAGGGCGGCGGGAAGGCCCCGGCGGACTCCCCCGCCGCGGAGCTCGGCCTCTCCGACGCCGACCTCCTGTCCATGTTCACCACCATGGTCCGCGTCCGGGCCCTGGACGAGCGCGGCCTCATGTCGCAGCGCCAGGGCCGCATCGGGTTCTACGTCCCCTCCTCCGGGGAGGAGGGCCACCAGGCCGGGGCCGCCTTCGCGCTGCGCCCCGAGGACTGGTGCTACCCCTCCTACCGCGTCCCCGGCATCGCCATCCACCGGGGGGCCCCGCTCCCCTCCATGGTGGCCAACCTCTTCGGCAACGCCGACGACCTCGCCCTCGGCCGACAGATGCCGAACCACTACTCCTTCAAGGCGCAGAACTTCGTCTCCATCTCCTCGCCCCTCGGCACCCAGATCCCCCAGGCCGTGGGCACCGCCCGCGCCATGCAGATCCGGGGCGAGAAGCGGGTCGCCGCGGTCTGGTTCGGCGACGGCACCACCAGCGAGGGGGACTTCCACGTCGGCATGAACTTCGCCGGCGTCTGGAAGGCCCCCTGCGTCTTCATCTGCCAGAACAACCAGTGGGCCATCTCCGTCCCCTTCCACCAGCAGACCGCGAGCGCCGACATCGCCGTGAAGGCCACGGCCTACGGCTTCCCCGGCGTGCGCGTGGACGGCAACGACGTGCTGGCCGTCTACAAGGTCGTCCGCGAGGCCGTGGAGCGGGCCCGCTCCGGCGGCGGCCCGACGCTGGTCGAGGCCGTCACCTTCCGCATGGGCCCCCACTCCTCCTCCGACGACCCCACCCGCTACCGCCCCCAGGAGGTGGTGGACGACTGGAAGCGGCGCGACCCCATCGAGCGGTTCCGGAAGTTCCTCCTCGCCCACGGGCACGCCGGCGGGAAGGACCTCGAGGCCGTCGAGGAGGCCGCCAGGGCCGACGTCGCCGCGGCCTTCAAGGAGCAGGAGAAGGTGGGCCCGCCCCCCCTCGAGTCCCTCTTCGAGGGCGTCTTCGCCGGGATGACCCCCGCCATGGAGCGCCAGCGCGACTACCTCGTGCAGGCCGAGGGCGGGAAGTTCCGCAAGGACGACTCCGGGGCGGCGTTCCCCCTCTAGGACCGCAGGACAGGAGATCCCGAGCCATGGCCGTGATGACGGTGCTCCAGGCCGTGAACGACGCCCTCCACCACGCGATGGCGGCGGACCGCGACGTCGTCGTGCTGGGCGAGGACATCGCCGAGCTCGGGGGCGTCTTCCGCGCCACCGACGGCCTGCTCGCGAAGCACGGGCCCGAGCGGGTGATGAACACCCCGCTGGCCGAATCCGGGATCATCGGCACCGCCATCGGCATGGCCATGTACGGGCTCAAGGCGGTGCCCGAGATCCAGTTCCTCGACTTCATCTACCCCGCCTTCGACCAGATCGTCTCCGAGGCGGCCAAGATGCGCTACCGCTCCGGGGGCCAGTTCACCTGCCCCATGGTGATCCGGACCCCCTACGGCGGCGGCATCCGGGGCGGCCACTACCACTCGCAGTCGAGCGAGAGCTACTTCATCCACACCCCGGGGCTCAAGGTGATCGTCCCCTCCAACCCCGCCGACACGAAGGGGCTCCTGCTGACGGCCATCGACGACCCCGACCCGGTGATCTTCCTCGAGCCCAAGGCCATCTACCGCACCGTCAAGGGGGAGGTCCCCGGGGGGGACCACCGCGTCCCCTTCGGGAAGGCGGCCGTCGCCCGCGAGGGCTCCGACGCGACGGTGATCTGCTGGGGGGCCATGGTGCACACGGCCCTCAAGGCAGCGGCCCTGGCCGAGGAGCAGGGGTGGAACGTGGAGGTCCTCGACCTCCGCTCCCTCGTGCCGCTCGACGAGGAGGCGGTGATCGAGTCGGCGAAGCGCTCGGGCCGCGTGGTCATCCTCCACGAGGCGCCGCGCACCAACGGCTTCGGCGGCGAGCTGGCGGCCCTCGTGGCGGAACGCGCCTTCGAGTGGCTCCGGGCGCCGGTGCTCCGCGTGACGGGCTTCGACACGCCGTTCCCCTACACGCTGGAGCACATCTACATGCCCGACGCGAAGAGGACCTTCAAGGCCATCGAACGGGTGATGACCTTCTAGAGACGGGGGCTTCCCCCGGGAGAATCGACATGGCACTCGAGTTCCGTCTGCCCGACATCGGCGAGGGCGTCGCCGAGGGCGAGGTCGTGAAGTGGCTCGTCGCCGAGGGGGACTCCGTGAAGGAGGACCAGCCCCTCGTCGAGGTCATGACGGACAAGGCGACGGTGGAGATCCCCTGCCCCGCCGCCGGCGTCGTCAGGAAGATCCACGCCGCCGCCGGGCAGGTGGTCCCCGTGGGCGCCGTGCTCGTCGAGATCGAGATGGCCGCCGGCGCGACGGCGCCGAAGATCGCCTCCCACGGCGCGGGCGACCACGCCC
>CAYJMF010000172.1:0-7363 GCA_964370855.1 uncultured Planctomycetota bacterium
TTTTCCCCCCCCCCCCCACGGGGCCCGGTATGGGGGGGCCCGGGGGTTCCGGGCCCCCCCCATTCCGGGGACCCGCGCGCCGGAGTCGCGCAACGCCCGGGAGAACCGCGAGGAGCGGCTCAGCGGTCAGTCGCCGATGGTGGCCCCGACCTGCTCCGTCACGATGCCCTGGGCGTAGTCGTAGACGGCCCGGCGCATCCGGCCCTCCCTCCCGCCGGTGACCAGGCGGAAGCGCGGATGCTCCGGGGAGGCGTCGAGGACCAGCGTGGAGGTGGCGGCGTCGACGAGGATGCGCGAGACCCCCGAGGCGCCCATCCCGCCGTCGTCGGCCTCGATCCCGATGGAGCCGGTGCGGGAGAGGGCCTCGGCGGAGGTGAAGCGGCCTGTGGTGGATCCCGGCGCCGCGGGATGGAGGATACGCAGGGCGTCGGCGCCCCGGAGCCGCTCCTTCTCCTCGAAGCCCCCGGCGGCGTCGCGGGTCGAGCGGACGAGGGACACGTCCTCCCCCATCCGGGTCTCCCCGGGCGTGTAGAGGAGCGGGCCCGAGCAGCGGGCCTCGTAGCGCTCCGCCGGCGCCTCCTTCCCGGCGGAGGACGCGGGGAGGCGGTGGAAGACGAAGGTGCCCCCCTTCGAGGCGCGGGCCTCGACGAGGACGCCCCCGGAGAGGGTCAGGAGGAACTCCGGCGCCTCGCAGGAGTCCACGAGGCGGAGCGAGGCGATCTCCGAGCGGGCGGTGACGCGGGCCGGGCTCCCCTCGAGGAGGAGGCGGCCGCCGTCGGCGTCCCAGCGGAGGAGGTCCCCCGAGGCGAACTCCGTCTCCGTCTTCACGAAGACCGGCCCCTCCGCCCGGAGCCCCCTCAGGCGCGAGACCCCCCTGGCCTCGCCGGGCTCCAGCGTCCCCGAGAGGGCGGGACAGGCGATCTCCGCGCGCCCGCCGCGGATCCCCGCGGGACCGGCCTTCTCGGGCAGGACCCCCTCGCCTCGCACGTCGCCGGAGGCGCGGAACCCTCCCGTGCGGCGATCCATGGTGATGACGTCGGCGGTCACCGTGAAGGGGCGGCCGTCCTCGCCCGTGAAGGAGGCCGACGCCCGCGGGCCGGGGGCGGCGCCCTCGAGGAGCGCCTCCCGGGGCTCCTCCTCCCCCTCCTCCCCGGTGACCAGGAGGCGGGCGCCGCGGAGATCGTAGCGGCGGCCGGCGGCGTTCTCCTCGCGCCCCTCGAGGCGCACGTCCTTCAGGGCCTCGATGCGCGCGATGCCCCGGTTGCCCGGGTGAAGAAGCGCCTCGATGCGGCCGCAGGTCAGGCGGTAGACCTCCTGCTCCCCCACGATGCGCCGTAGCACCGTTCCCCCGGAGACGGAGACCCCGGCCCCGCGGTCCGCGGCGCCCGGCGGAGGGAGGAGGAGGATCGCCTCCCGGGGCGTGGAGAGGAGGAGCGCTCCACCCGCGGCGGCCTCCTTCCCGCCGCCGGCGGCGGCGGAGACCGGATCGAGGAGCCCCGCGGCCGGCCAGTGGACCGCCACGGTCTCCCGGAGCGCGATGCGGGATCCACCGTCCCCGGCGGGCGTCCACGCGATGAGCCGGGCGCGGGCGCTGCGATCCCCCTCCACGAGCTCCGCGTCCCCCTCCGCCGTCACCTCGCGCAGCTCCGCGGGGCCGCCGCCCTCGCGGCGGTAGGCGTCCACGCGGATCATCCGCGCGCGGAGATCGCGCCGCGGCGGGGCCGTCCCCGGCCCCTCCTCGAGGAGGGAGGCCGCGGCGCTCCCGCGGAACAGGGCCGTGACGGGGCCCTCGGCCCTCGGGAACGCCACGCTGGCCGGGCCGGCGCTGGAGGCGCGCAGGGTGCGCAGGACGCCGTCCCTCCTCTCGCGGAGGACCAGGGCCGGCTCCCCGTCGAGGAGGACCTCCGTGGTCCCCGCCCTCCCGGGGCGGGCGGCGAGGTCGCGGGATCGGGCCTCGTAGGCGCGGTCCCCGGTCCCCCCCGAGAGCACCGCCCCCCCGAGGGCCCTGAGCTCCGTGACGGGGAGGTCGGATCCGCCGCCGCCCGCCGCCTCCGCGCCGCGGCGGAGGTCCACCTCGATGCGGGGAGCGGAGAGGCGCCCCTCCCCCTGGGCGAGGGAGGCGTCGTCGGCGAGGGTGATCCGGTACCAGCCGGAGGCCGCGGCCGCGGCGGGGTCCGCGTAGGCCGGGGGGGCGGCGAGCCTCTCGAGGAGGAAGGGGCCGCGGCAGGCGAAGTCGAGGGGCTCGCCGGATCCCTCGCCGCCGACCCGGGCCCCGGCGGCCCGGAGCACGCGGCCGGCGGCCCCGCCGGAGAGGAGCAGGCGGCCGCCGCCCTCCTCCGTCTCGAGGTCCCGGCCCGCGGCCTCGATGTCCGCCGAGGCGACCCGGACGGCGCCGGGGGCCGAGATGCGGCGCGTGCGGAGGTCGGCGTCCACGACCTCCGCCTCGAGGGTCCAGGGGACCCCGTCCCGGAGGAGCTCCACGCGGACCCCCCCCTCGAGGCGGAGGCGCATCTCCTCGCCGGGGCCGAGCTGGAGCCGCCCCCTCGGCGCCCGCAGGTGGATAGGGGCGTCGGCGGCCGCCGCGGCGAGCTTCTCCCGCGTCTTCGGTTCCGGCGACAGCAGGAGGTCGGGGTCCTCGAGGGCGAGGCTCCTCACCCCCGGCGCGGGGGAGGGGAGGGGGCGCTCGGAGGCGGCGCGCAGGACCATGGCCCGGAAGGGGACGCGGCTCCCGTCGTCGAGCTCGATCTCCCGGACGTCGGAGATCACCACGCCCTCGGCGGAGACGATGGTGACGCCGGTGACGCCTCCGCCGCGGACCTCCGTGCCGGAGGGGACCTCCACGACGGGAAGGGAGGGGCGGGAGGCGCGGGACCCCCCGCCGCCGTTCCCGGAGAGCAGGGCGGCGAGAGCGCCGCCGAGGCCGGCGACGGCGGTGAAGATCGCGGCGCGCCGGAAGGGGACGGCGTTCACCGGCGCCGGCGCCCCGCGGCTGGCGCGGGGGCGATGCCGGGGAGCGCGTCGGCGAGCCCCCGGGCGAGGAGCACGGCCTCGATCACCTCGCGCGCTGCCCCGGCGCCGCCGGGGGAGGCGCAGACGGCGTCGGCGGCCTTCTTCGCGCGGGGGTGGGCGTCCCCCACGGCCACGGCCACGCCGGACTCCGCGAAGGCGGGGAGGTCCACGACGTCGTCGCCGAGGAAGAGTGTATCACTGTGTGATACACCTAGGGAGGCCTGCAGGCTCCGCATCTCCGTCGCCTTGTCCTTGATCCCCTGGCGATCGGCGGTGATGCCGAGCTCCCTCGCCCGGGCGGCCACGGCCGGGGAGCGGCGCCCCGAGACGAAGGCGACGAGGAGCCCGGCGCGCAGCGCCGCCACGATGCCGAGCCCGTCGCGCACGTGGAACCGCTTCCACTCGCCGCCGTCGGGGCCGACGATGATGGTCCCGTCCGTGAGCACCCCGTCCACGTCGAAGGCGAGGAGCCGGATCCGGGAGAGGCGGCGGCGCAGGGCGGGGGACCCGGGCCGCGCGCTCACGAGGCCACCCCGACCTCGAGGATGTCCTGGACGTCGAGGAGGCCCACGGGCCGGCCGCGGCCGTCGAGGACGGGCACCTCGTCGATCTTCCGGTCCTTCAGGATCTTGAGCGCCTCGGCCACGAGGGTCCCGTCCCGGACGGTGACGGGGTCGCGCGTCATGACGTCGCTGATGGGGAGATCGAGGAAGGCCTTCCCCCGGCCGAGGCGGCGGCGGAGGTCGCCGTCGGTGAAGATCCCCACGAGGCGCCCCCTCGCGTCCACGACCAGGGTGGCGCCGGCGCGCGCGCCGCCGATCCCGCTGACGGCGCCCATGGCCTCGAGCACCGTGGACCCGGGGGCGACGGTGGGCACCTCGCCGCCGCTGCGCATGATCTCGCCCACGGTCATGAGCTGGCGGCCGAGGGAGCCCCCGCGGTGGAAGAGCGCGTAGTCCTCCCGCGAGAAGTTGCGGCGCCGCGCCGCGGTCATGGCCAGCGCGTCGCCGAGGGCGAGGGTGGCGGTGGTGGAGGAGGTCGGCACGAGGCCCATGGGGCAGGCCTCGGCGATGGGGCCGAGGTCGAGGGCCACGTCGCTCCACTTCGCCAGGCGCGACTTCGGGTTCCCGGTGATGGAGACGAGGCGGGCCCCGATCTTCTTCACGACGGGGACGACCCGCAGGACCTCCTCCGTCTCCCCGCGGAAGGAGATGGCGAGCACGAGGTCGTCCCGGCGGACGCGGCCCACGTCCCCGTGGAGGGCCTCGGCGGCGTGGAGGTAGAGGGAGGGGGTCCCCGTGGAGGCCAGCGTGGCGGAGATCTTCTGCCCGATGAGGCCCGACTTCCCGAGGCCCGTGACCACGACGTTGCCGCGGCAGTCCACGACGAGGTCCACGGCGGCGAGGAACTCCTTCCCCATGCGGCGGAGGAGGACGCCCAGCGCCGTCGCCTCGCCGCGGACCACGCTGCGGGCGTACTCGAGGTCCGGGGGCCGGCGGCGGTCCCGGCGGGGTGTCGGATTCTTCATGGGGGTTTCCTGAAGGAAGGGGCGATCGCGCCCTTGGTACCACCTTTATCGGCAGGCTTCCGCAAACTCCCTGCCGCTCAGCCCGGGTTCTTCCCGTCCGCGCCTCCCGCGTCCTCCCTGCGCCAGGCGTCGAGGCGGTTGTAGAGCGTGCGGACGGTGATCCCGAGGACCTCGGCGGCCCGGGTCTTGTTGCCGCCGGAGGCCTCGAGGACGCGGAGGATGTGGCGCCGCTCCACCTCCGCGAGGGGGAGGTCCGCGGGGAACCCGCCGGACCCGGACTCCCCGGCGGGGGGGGCGGGGCTGCGGATCTCCATGGGGACCTGGTCCACGTCGAGGGCGCCCGGCGGGCCGAGAACGGCCATCCGCTCCACGATGTTCCCCAGTTCCCGCACGTTGCCGGGCCACCGGTGGGCCTCCAGGGCCCGCAGGGCCCGGGAGGTGAGGGAGGCGGGGCCGGCGCCCGGGCGGCGGAAGCGCGCGAGGAAGTGGTCCACGAGGAGGGGGATGTCGCCCGGCCGCTCGCGGAGGGGGGGCACGGTGACGGGCAGGACGCGGATGCGGTAGTAGAGGTCCTCCCGGAAGCGGCCCTCGCGCACGGCGGCGCCGAGGTCCCGGTTGGTGGCCGCCACGAGGCGCACGTCCACGCGCCGCACGCGGTTGGACCCCACGCGGCGCACCTCCCCGTCCTGCAGGAAGCGCAGCAGCTTCACCTGGAGGGCCGGGGACATCTCGCCGATCTCGTCGAGGAACAGCGTCCCCCCGTGGGCCACCTCGAGGAGCCCCTCGCGGGAGCGGACGGCCCCGGTGAAGGCGCCCCGCTCGTGGCCGAACAGCTCGCTCTCGAGAAGCCCCTCCTGGAGGGCGCCGCAGTTGACCGCGACGAAGGGGCCCCGCGCGCGGGGGCTCCGGGCGTGGAGGGCGCGGGCGACCATCTCCTTCCCCGCGCCCGTCTCCCCCTGGACGAGGACGGGGGATTCCGCCGGCGCGACGCGGTCGAGGAGCCCGCGGAGCGCCTCCATGGCCGGGGACGCGCCGACCATCTCCCCGTCGCCGGCGGAGAGGCGCCGGAGCGCGCTGGCCGTGCGCGAGAGGACGGACCGCTCCGCGGCCCGGCGCAGGACGAGCTCGACCTCGTCGAGGACGAAGGGCTTCGTGGCGTAGTGGAAGGCGCCGGCCCGCATGGCCTCCACGGCGGAGGAGACGCTCCCGTGGCCCGTGGCGACCACCACCTCCGGGGAGCCGGGCTCGGCGCGGAGCTCGCGGAGGAGATCGAGCCCGTTCCCGTCGGGCAGCCGCAGGTCGAGGAGCAGGGCGTCGAACTCGCTCCCCGCGAGGGCGGCCCGCGCCGCCGCGAGGTCCGGCGCCCCCGTCGCGGCGATCCCGCGGTCCGAGAGCTCCGCCACGACGAGGTCCCGCATGGCCCCCTCGTCCTCCACCACCAGCACCCGCGGTCCCCCGCCCATGGATCGCCCTCCCGTGTTCACGCCCCGTCCCTCCCTGCGGCGCCCCGCGGCGGCCGGGGCGGCAGGCGCAGGCGGAAGAGGGCGCCGCCGCCGGGGGCGTCCTCCACGTCGACGGACCCCCCGTGGACGGAGGCCACGCGTTGGACGATGGTGAGGCCGATGCCCGTCCCCCCGGGGCGGCCCGTGCGGAAGGGCTCGAAGATCCGCCGCCGCTCGGCGGGGGGCACGCCGGGCCCGCGATCCCGGACCGAGACCGACGCCCCCTCCCCGTCGCGCCGCACCGCGATCTCCACGGCGCTCCCCTCCGGCGAGACCTCCACGGCGTTGGAGAGGAGGTTCAGGACGGCCTGCTTCACGCGCGCCCCGTCGGCGAGGAGGAGAGCCGTCTCCTCGGCGGGCGCGAGCTCGATGGGGACCTTTCGGAGGCGGGGATTCAGGCGGGCGAGCTCCACGGTCTCGCGCACGAGGCTGCCGAGGTCCACGGGCCCCGTCGCCGGCGCCCCGTCCCGGGCGAGGTCCATGAGGTCCCGCACGATGCCCGCCGTGCGCCGGGCCTCGGCCCCGATGGTGTCGAGGAGGGCGGCGGCGCGGGCGACGTCGGGGGGATCGGCGCGGAGCTTCCCCGCGGCGGCGTCGGCGCAGGCGGCGATGGTGCCGACGGGGTTGTTCACCTCGTGGGCGACGCCGGCGGCCAGGGTCCCGAGGGCGGCCAGCGCCTCGGAGCGGCGCACCCGCTCCTCGGCGGCGCGGCGCTCCCCGAGGACGCGCACGAGGAGCAGGGTGAAGACGAGGCTCCCGAGGACCGCCGCGGCGGCGGAGCCGTAGAGGATGTCGCGGGCGCGGCGGCTGGCGGGGCGGTCGGCCCGGTCGAGGAGATCGGTCCTGGCCCCCCGCACCGCCGTCTCCCGGAGGATCCGCACCGCCGCCAGGGCCTCGCGGAGCGCGGCGTCGTCGCCGGGATCGGCGAGGACCGCCT
The DNA here is from genome assembly GCA_964370855.1 of uncultured Planctomycetota bacterium. GTDB lineage: Bacteria > Planctomycetota > JAJSAM01 > JAJSAM01 > JAKLKS01 > JAKLKS01. The sequence continues at coordinate 6,977 of CAYJMF010000172.1, forward strand.
CGGCGAGGGCCGCGAGGGAGCGGCCCGCGGACTCCCCGGGCCCGCCGACGGCGGCGTCCCGCAGGCGCAGCGTCGCGTCCCGGAGCACGGCCCCGCGCCGCTCCGCGGCCCCGGCGCGCCGGGCCGGCGGGAACTCGGCGAGGAAGGTGAGTTCCTCGACCACGGGCTCGACGAGCACCACGACCCCGAGCCGGTGATGGACCGCGTCGGCCTCGGCGGAGACCTCGCGGAGCCCCGTGTAGGCCCCCGCCGCGAGGCCCGCGAGGAAGAGGGTCATCACGAACCAGTAGAGGAGGAGCCGCCGCGGATCCATCCGGACATCCTACCCGGGGGGCGCGCGGCTCCCGACGGGGAGCATCGGGAGAGGATCCGATGCTCCCCGTCGGG
>CAYJMF010000173.1:0-7343 GCA_964370855.1 uncultured Planctomycetota bacterium
TCGAGGAGCGCGAAGGCGTCAAGCACCTGCTGGGCTGAGGCACCGCCGTGGCGCACGCCACCCCACCCCCCCCCGCCCCCCCCGGGCGCCCCCCCCCCCCCCCCCCACCGCAGGTGAGGCTGAGGCGGGGATCCGAGACGTCCTTTGGCGCTGCGGGGGAATCCTCGGGATCGGGGCATTGGATCCTGGGGGACGGCGTTCACCGGTCGTGCCTTGACTGAACCGGAACTCCGCCAGGGTGCACGCCACCCCCCCCTCCTTTGAGCCTCGATCTCGCACCCCCCGCTCTGGATCCTCCGGCAGGTTCGACCTCGCCGCCTCCCTCCTCCCTACGCTCCCGACGGGGAGCATCGGATCCGTTCCCGATGCTCCCCGTCGGGAGCCGCGCGCCGGTAGGCGCGCATCGCCCGGGGAGAACCCGATCGCGGCGGCGACGATCCGGCGAGAGCCCATCGCCCAACCCCGATGAATCGGGTCGGGTACCGTCTTTCCCTCCTACCGGACCGCCTCCACCCGCCACGCGCGCAGCGCGCCCGCCTCCGCCGCCGGGGGGCCGGCCCCCTCCCCGGGGAAGCCCGGGGGGACGCGGCCGTCCTCCTGCCCGAGGACGAGGAAGGTCGGGGCGTCGGGTCCCCGCAGGAACTCCCGGAGCGCCGCGGCCCGCTCCGCCGCCGCGGCGGGGGGGGCGCCGGGGGGGACGCCGAAGCGGCGGAGGAGGCGGACGTCGCCGGCCCCCGCGTACCAGGCGGCGCGGGGCTCCCCGAAGGTGGCGACGCGGACGGGGCCCGGCGTCTCCCGCGACAGCTCCCGTAGTTGCAGCCCGAGATTCCGCGCATCCCTCCCCGAAGCGTCGCGCTGGAGGAGGGCCCCGGCGAGGAGGCCGCCCCCGACGGCGGCGGCGAGGAGCCCCAGCGCCGCGACGGGGCGGCGGAGCGGTCCGCCGAGCCGCCCGAGGAGGGCGGCCCCGTCCATGAAGCCGCGGCCCGCGAAGGGGAGGAGGAGGAGGGCCGCCATGGAGGCGTGCCTCCTCCCCCCGTACCCGTAGCGCCACTCGAGGAGCACGACGCCGCCGAGGAAGAGGGCCGCGGCGGCGGCGACGAAGAGCGGGGGGCCGAGCACCTTGCCGCACCGCTTCGCCCCGGCGAGCCCCCCGAGCCCGAGGAGGACGAAGACCACGACCGCCGGGTGGAGGGCCTCGGCGAGGGCGCCGAGGGCCTGGAGGGCGGCGGCGGGGAGTCCGTGGCGCTCCGCCGGCACCGCGCCGCCGGGATCCGCCGGGGGCTCGACGCCGGCGAGGACGGCGGCGCTCTTCCCGGGGACGATCTCGAGGCGGTCCCGCGCCCCCCCCGCGGCGGCCATCCACGGGAGCGCGAGGGCGGCGAAGAGCCCCGCCGCCGCTCCCGCCCCGGCGAGACGGTTCCTCCACGGGCGCCCGGCCCCCCGGAGGAGCGGTGCGAGGACCGCCAGCGGGACCAGGGCGAGCCCCTCGGGGCGGGCGAGGAAGGCGGCCCCCGCGAGGAGCCCCGCCGCGGCGCCGTCCCGGGCCGGCCTCCAGTGGCGGGACGCGCGGAGCGCGAAGAGGACGGAGAGGAGCGACAACAGGAAGAGGGGTGGCTCCGCCAGCGCCGTGGAGCCGATGCGGACCAGCGGCGGCGCCACGGCGTAGAGGAGGAGGGCCGCGTTGGCGGCGTCCCCGTCGAACATCCTCCGGGCGAGGGCGTGGAGCGGGAGGGCCGCAGCGGCTCCGCAGAGCACCGCCACCACGGTGAGGGCGGCGACGGGGTCGAGGCCGAGGGCGGAGAGCGGCGCGGCGAGGGCCGGGGCGAGGGGCGGGTGGGGGGCGGAGAGGAGGGCGTCGAGGGAGCCCCCCGCGAGGGCGCGCACCGTCTCCGCGAGGGCGATGCCGTCCCGCGGGGGCACCGGGTCGAGGAGGGCCGCGGCGGTCCGCACGAGGAGGGCCGCCCCGGCCAACGCGAAGGCGGCGCGGGGCAGCGGCGGCGGGGGGGCGAGCACCGCCGGAACGGGGCACGGCTCGGGGAGCGCGAGGCCGTCGGGGAGGTCGCGGGTCACGGGGTATACGGTACCCGACCCGATTCAACGGGGTTGAGGAGTCCGTCGCTGGCGGCGGGCTCGCGTCAACCCCGATGAATCGGGTCGGGTACCGTATTCCCCTACTTCCGCCGGAGGCTCCTCCGCACTTCCACGACGACGCCGCGCACGCCGGTGGTCCCGGAGCCGAAGCGGACGAGGCGGCTTTCGCCTTCCCCCTCGACGAGCACGAGGTCCCCCTCCTTCGGCGCCGTCCCCTCCTCCACGACGAGGGAGTCGCCGGGATGCACCTCCGGGGGGAACCCGGCGCCGGGAGCGGGAAGGACGCGGACGGCGGGGGAGGGGCCGGCCTCCCGGACGACGGCGGGGGCGGCCTCGAGGACCTTCCGCCGGTCCTCCTCGGGGAGGGCGTCCAGCATCTCCCGGGAGCGGGCCTGGAAGGTGCGCACGTCGGGGGAGGTGCGGGCGAGGTCGAGGAGCCGGTCGATGGCCTCCACGATGCGGGCCCCGAGGCTCGGCGGGCGGTGGCCGAGCCGCTGGAACGGGACCCCCGAGGGATGGATGTTCCAGAGGGAGAGGGGGAAGAGGGCCTCGGCGGTGCGCTCCCGCATCTCCCGCTCGAGGGCGGCCTGGCGCGTCAGCCGCTCCACGGAGCGGCGGAGATCGTCGGGGGCGCGGTCGAGGTGGGCGACCTCGAGGGCCTCGACCTCGCCGAGGGAGAGGGCCTTGGCGATCTTCCGGACCACCCGGTCCGAGGGGGCCGGCTTCTTCCCCGACTCGAGGAGCGAGATGTAGGAGCCGGTCAGTCCGCAGGCCCCGGCGAGGGCGACCTGGGTGATCCCCGCCTTCTCGCGGGCGGCGCGGAGGAAACCGGCGAACTGTCCGATGGCCATGGCAAGAGGCTCCGAGGGGGGAGGGGGGAGAAACCCCCCTCCCCCCATATTGAACCCCGGCTAGGGAGATTCGTACTAACTGGTTAGACGAAGGAGAGGCGGAAATGTTCTTGACTAACTAGTTAGTATGTCGTAGACTGGGGGTGTCTTCCAGGCGACGGGGCCAGCGGGCATGGTGCCCGGTCGGCATCCGCCGGGGTCCTCAAAGTCCGCGCACACGGGAACAGGCAGGACGCGATCGGACCTCGGGGCGGCCCTGGCCCCGTCCATCTACTGGAGGATGTCGGGGAGCGGTGATGGGAAGAGGTGATGACGGCCAATGGTGTCGGGAAACTGTCCACATTGGCGGATTGTGGCTGAATTGGCGCAATGTGGCGGAATATGGGTGTTGTGACGTGGGGATTCGGACAGTGGGATGGATGATGTTACCTGTTGTATGAACTTGAGTTAGGTAATTGTTGTTGGTGATTGTCGAGATTCTCCTTCCCACCAAGCTCCTTGGCACCCCATTTGGAATAGGACCTCCCGTCGAGACCCGGACAAGGTAAGGGTTCCGGCCACGGAGGGGTGGTATGAAGGGCATGAAGCTGCGGAACCTGGTTCTCTTCGGCGCTCTCCTCCTCCTCTCCTCCCCGTCGTCGGTCCTGGCGGGGGACACCGACACCACCAAGGAAGTGAAGGAAGAGCGGCCCACCGTGGACGCCACCCAGGTCTACTACGGGAAGGCCTCCACCTGCAAGGCGCCGGCCGTGGTCGATGCCGACCGGGCCTTCCGCTCCATCGCCGAGTACAAGAAGATCCTCGACGAGAAGCTCACAGAGACCGACGTCCGCTACTCCCTCCTCATGGTGAAGGCCACGAAGAAGTTCAAGGCCGCCGTGGAGTCCGCGGCGACGGCCGGCGCCTACGACCTGGTCGGCAACACCGGTTCCGTCACCTGGGCCGGCCACGAAGTCCCCGACATCACCGACGCGGTCCTCCTGAAGATCCAGGAGGCCGAGAAGTCCACGAACTGATGGCGGGCAACTGACGTCGGGCAACGGACGGCGGGGATGACGGCCGGGGCGGCTCCTCCTCCCCACCCGGCCGCCCCCCACCCGGAACGGAGAACACCCTTGGGCACCTCGACGTGGAGAGTCCGCGCCTTCCTCGCCGCGGCGTTGGTGGCGGCGGCGCCGCTGGCCTCCGCCCTCGCCGAGGAGCCGCCGGCCCTTCCGCCGGTTCCCGCTCCCGCTCCTGCGCCCGCTCCCTCCCCTCCGCCGAAGGATCCGGCGCCCGTGGCGATCACCTTCTCCGAGGACCGCGTCGAGTCCCCCGACGGGTGGGTCGTCTGGTACTACCCCGTGAACTTCGTGGATCCCGCCATCCTGCGCACCGAGCTCGAGCAGTGGAAGACGAAGGACGCGAAGGTCGCGCCCATGGCGGGTGCCATGGGGACCCCCGGCAACATCCTCCGCATCCAGGAGCGGCGGGAGAACATCCCCATCCTCGAGAAGATGCTGGAGGTCCTCGACCAGCCGCAGCCCCAGGTCCTCGTCAAGGCGAAGCTCGTGGAGATCACCTACTCCGGAAGCCTCGAGTGGGGCGTGGAGACCACCTACGCCGCCCCCTCGGAGACCTTCTTCCAGGGGGCGGGGGCGATCTTCAACCCCGACGCCTACCTCAACTCCAGCATCGCCCGCCCCTTCCAGGGGACCACCGTCACCGGGGGGTTCCAGGGGGAGAGCGCGGTGCGCTACGGCAACCTCGACATGATCATCCGGATGCTCAAGAACGCCGGAAGGGCGGAGATCCTCGGCGAGCCCAACATCCTCGCCACCCAGGGGACGGTGGCCACCATCAAGGCCGGCGAGGACGTCCCCATCCAGAAGTCGAACCTCCAGGGGAACTCCCTCGTCGTCTCCACGGAGTTCAAGGAGACGGGCATCGTCCTCAACATCACCCCCCAGCTCATCGGGAGGGACGCCGTCCGCATGGAGCTGGAGGAGACCTACTCCGCCGTGACCGGCTTCGTCGCCGGCCAGGGGGGCGTGGAGAACCCCGTCATCAACCGCCGCTCCGCCAAGACCACGCTCACCATCCGCGACGGGGCGACCCTCGTCGTGGGCGGGCTCCAGTCCACCCGGAAGATCGAATCGGAATCCGGGGTGCCCCTCCTCATGGACGTGCCGGTTCTCGGCTGGCTCTTCTCCACTCGCTCGAAGGAGGAGGTCAAGACGGAACTCTACTTCATGGTCACCCCGACCATCATCCGGGGCTCCTACTCCGAGGGGCTCATCCGGCCCCCCTCCGAGAAGGGCCGCCTGGAGCGTCTGGACAAGTAGGCGGGACCGCCCCCCGGGGGCACGATCCCGGGCCGGGCATGCAGAACATCGTCCTCGACTCCCCCTACGTCCACGTCCCGCCGCGGCGCGGGCGGTTCTGGCCGGCGCTCCTGTTCCTGGTGGTCCCGCGGCTCCTTCGGAAGCGGTACGGCGTCGTCTCCGTCGAGGTCCGCGGCGTCGAGCGGCTCGCCGCGTCGCTCAGGGCCGGGGACGGCGTCCTCCTCGCCTCCAACCACTGCCGCGACGAGGACCCCATCGTCCTCGCCACGGCCTGCCGCCGCGCCGGCACCCCCTGCTGGTTCATGGCGAGCCGCCACATCTTCGAGCAGGGCGTGGTGATGCCCTTCCTCCTCCCCCGTGTCGGCGCCTTCAGCGTCCACCGGGAGGGCACCGACCGGGCCGCCATCCAGACCGCCGTCTCCGTCCTCGAGGAGGCCGACCGCCCCCTCGTGATGTTCCCCGAGGGGCACATCACCCGCACCAACGACCGCCTCAACCCCCTCCAGGACGGCATCGCCCTCATCGCCCGCACCGCCGCGCGGCGGCGGGCGAAGCGGGAGCCGGCGGGGCGGGTGGTCGTCCACCCCGTGGCGGTCCGCTACCGGATCCGGGGGAGCGCCGACGGGGCCGTGGACCGCCTCCTCGGGGAGATCGAGCACCGCCTCACCTGGAAGCCCCGCACCGGGCGGCCGCCGCTGGTGCGCATCCTCGCCGTCGGGGCGGCCCTGCTGGCCCTCAAGGAGATCGAAATCCTCGGCGCGGCCCGGGAGGGGGACCTCTCCGCGCGCCTCGCCGGCCTCGTGGACGCCCTCCTCGCGCCCCTCGAGCGGGAGTGGTGCGGCGGCTCCCGGTCCGGCCCGACCTACGAGCGGGTGAAGCGCCTCCGGACCCTCATCCTCGCGGGGATGATCGAGGGGGAGGTGGACGAGGCGGAGCGGGCCCGCCGGTGGAAGCAGCTCGCCGACATCTACCTCGCCCTCCAGTTCGCCCACTACCCCGGGGGCTACCTCGGCGGGGACCCGTCCCCGGAGCGCATCCTCGAGACCGTGGAGAAGCTCGAGGAGGATCTGACGGACCGGGTCGGGAGGAACGCCGAGCTCGAGGCCGCGGTCACCGTGGGGGAGGCGCTCCCCGTGCAGCCGGAGCGGGGGGACCGGGGCGGGGAGGACCCGCTGCTCGCCGCCGTGGAGGGGGCGCTGCGCTCGATGCTCGGCATCGGGGCCCCGTGACCCTCCCCCTCTGGGCCCTCCGGGGAGCCGTCGTCGCGGGCTCTCTCTCGCTCTGGTTCCTGACCCAGAGGCTGCTGGCCCGGCGCGGCCCGCCGCGGGAGGCGGGGGGCCCCCTCGAGGACGTCCTCCACGACGCCACGGCCCGCTGGAACGCGGCCCTCCATGCGCGGCCCGCGGCGGCGGACCGGCTCCTCCTCGGGAGCTCCCTCGTCATCGACCTCCTCGGGATCTGGATCCTCGCCTCGGCGATTTTCGGCCCTGGCTTCCGGCCCTTCCTCGGGCTCCTCCTCCTGTTCGCCCTCCGCCAGGTCTGCCAGGCCCTCTGCCCCCTGCCGCCGCCGCGGGGGATGATCTGGCGGGACCCCGGCTTCCCGACCCTGCTCGTCACCTACAGGACCACCGACGACCTCTTCTTCTCCGGCCACACGGCCCTGGCCGTCTACGGCGCGGCGCTCCTCGGGACCGCCTTCGGCCCGGCGGGCGCCGCCGCGGGCGCGGGCCTCGTGCTCTTCGAGGTCGCCGTGGTGATCGTGCTCCGGGCCCACTACACGATGGACGTGTTCGCGGGCATCGTGACGGCGCTCCTCGTGCACCTCGCCGCCGGAGCCTGGGCGCCCGCCGTGGACCGCTGGCTCGCGGCCCTTCAGGCCGGCCTGTAGGAGGCCGAACGGCGCTTGCCGCTGCGCTCCGCGAGGCCGCGGGCCATGAGGTCCTCGAAGTCCCTGAGCCCCGTGCGGGTGGAGACGCCGGCCTCCTCGCACCACTCGCGGTTGGTGAGGGTGCCCCGCGCGCGCAGCAGCGCGAGGAGCCGGGCGGAGCGCTCCGGGAGCCCCGGGACGGCGCCCGCC
>CAYJMF010000174.1:0-7295 GCA_964370855.1 uncultured Planctomycetota bacterium
CCCCCCCCCCCCCCCCCCCCCCCCCCCCCCCCCCCCCCCCCCCCCCCCCCCTCTCGATTCCCGCCCCCCGGGACCGCTCCTACCCCTCCTCCCGGTCCCGGCGGGCGAGGACGAAGGCGGTCAGCCCGAAGAAGCCGAGGGCGAAGGCCCCGAGCACGCCCCACAGCCGGTAGAGGTGGAGCCTGTCGTGGGAGAAGTCGAGGTCGAGCTCCTGCGGGGGGTCCGGCCGGATGGGCTTCTCCCCGAGGTCGAAGGTCACCTCCTTCGAGAGGGAGACCTCCTTCTCGATGGAGATCGGTTTCAACGGCTCGATGGCGCCGCTGGCGATCATGTCCTCGATGGCCTTTCCGAAGTCCGAGGGCTTCGGGGCGTGCTCCACCTTCACCGTCTCCTTCACGGGGAAGGTCCGCGTCTCCTTCTTCTTGACGAGGTAGAGGGTCTGCCCGTTGAGGCGGTCCATGTCCACCGTCGAGCCCAGTGACTCCACGGACCACCGGGTCACCATGGCGTAGGAGGCGGGCTCCACCGAGGGGGGGAGCTGGAAGATGGTCCCGGTGAGGAGGATCTGGCAGAACACGACGAGGAGAACCATGTAGATGACGGTGTTGGAGTTGGGGGAGGCGGCGGAGACGAAGAGCCCCATGAGGATGCTCGCGAGCGCCGTCAGGGCCAGGGTGACGTACATCTCCGCGTCGGGGCGCATGAGGATCCCCGCGGGGGGGGCGTCCACGAACAGGAGGAGGATCCCCAGCAGCGCGGCGCACTGCACCAGCGCGAAGCCGAAGAGCACGACCACCTTCGAGAGAAGGTAGGGCCCGATGCGCAGGTTCACCATGCGCTCGCGGCGGTAGACGGGGCGCTCCTTGACGATCTCGTAGGCGGCGCCGAACAGGCCGAGGAGGACCACGGCGAGCGCGGCCATGAAGAGCAGCTTCTGGGTGTCGGCGATCCTCGGGAACATGGCGAGCATGGAACCGGACTTCCCGAGCTCCGCGAGGATGCCGGCCTCGTCCATGCCGAGGAGGTCGTGGCGCTTGGCCATGACGCCGAGCATCAGGCCGATGGCGGGCATGACCGCCAGCAGGATGAACAGCAGCAGGCGGTCCCGGAAGACCAGCTCGGCGTAGCGCTTCGTCAGGATTCCGAACTGCCGGACGGACCCGGCGGTCCTGTTCTCGGCCGGCGGGGTCCTCCCGATCCCCGGGAGAACGCCGGAATCGGAGCGCGTCGCCGACAGGAGCTTCTGGCGATCGACCACGTACTTCCGGCAGGCCTCCGAGGCCCGGTAGCGCTTCTCCAGGGCCGCGGGGTCCTTCTCGATCTCCGTGTAGATGTCGGAGAAGTCCCGCACGCCGAAGTGCTCCAGGGCCTCCGCCGGCGGCCCGTACCAGACGAGGTTCCCGCGGGAGAGGAAGGCGACGTGATCGCACTGGGTGATGTTGGCCGTCGCGTGGGTCACCATGATGATGGTCCGCCCGCCGTCGGCGAGGCGGCGCATCATGTACATCATCTTCTTCTCGAGGCCGGGGTCGAGGCCGCTCGTGGGCTCGTCGAGGAAGAAGAGCGACGGCTCCGAGAGCATCTCCACGGCGATGGAGACGCGCTTGCGCTGGCCCCCGGAGAGGGCGCGGATGAGCTTGTCCCGGTGGGGGAGCATCTCGACGTCCCCGAGGACGCGCTCCACGGCGGCGTCGAGCTCCCTCGCGCTCGTGTCCTTCGGGAGCCGGAGCCGGGCGGCGTAGCGCACCGCGTGGTCCACGGTGAGGTCCCCGTGGACGATGTCGTCCTGCGGGACGTAGCCGAGCATCGGCTTCCACGCGTCGTAGTTGTCGCGGAGATCCTCGCCGTTGACGAGGACGCTCCCCTCGACGTTGAAGATCCCGGCGAAGGCCTTCATCAGGGTGGACTTGCCGGCCCCGGATCCGCCGACGAAGCAGACGAACTCCCGGGGCTGGATGGTGATGGAGATGTCGTTGAGGAGCACGCGGCGGGTCTTGCCGCGGCCCACCTCCCGGCGGAGCCGGACGCCGTCCACGCGCACGCGGCCGGCGCTGGAGGACTGGGAGAACCCTGCCGACGTGTAGACGAACTTGTAGGGCCCGATGCGGATGATGTCGCCGGGGCCGAGGGCCCGGCGGCCCTTCACCTGCTGCCCGTTCACGAAGGTCCCGTTGGTGCTCCCGAGATCGCTGACGACGTGGCCGCCGCCGGATCGCTCCACCTTCGCGTGCCGCCAGGAGACGAGGGACCCCTCGAGGTGGACGTCGCAGGAGGGGTCGCGGCCGAGGACGAAGGACTCCTTCCCCTCCACGGCCAGCCGCCGGATGGCGACGGTGCTGAGCGCGTCGCGGACCTCGGCCCCCTCCTCGCGGAAGGTGACGGAGACGGAGTTCCCGGCCTGGTCCCCGATGCGGACGATGTCGCCGTCGGAGAGCAGGCACGGGGCGTCGATGAGGCGGCCGTTCACCGTGGTGCCGTTGGTGGAGCCGGAGTCGGTGATGGAGAACCGGCCCCCCTTGAGCTCCAGCACGGCGTGGCGCCCGGAGACCGTCGGGAAGTCGATCAGGATCTCGTTCTCCGCGCCGCGCCCGAGCCGCATGACGTCGGCGTAGAGGGGCTGCTCCATGGAGACGCCCCCGGGGAAGCCGATGACGAGCCAGGGGCGGCGGAGCATGGTCGTCCCGTGCCCGCCCTCCGGCGGCGGCTCCGGTGCGGGCTTCGCCTCCCGCGGTTCGCGGCGGGGAGGGGCCGCGGGGGCCGGGGCCTCGAAGAGGAGGTTCACCGTGCCGAAGAGGAGCCGGTCGCCGTCGCGGAGGGGGCGGGGGGACCGGACCTCCTCGGAGTTGACGGTGCACGGGTTGCGCGCGCTGCGGTTCTCGAGGACGACGCCCCGCGGGCCGCACTGGAGGACGGCGTGGTCCTTGGAGACCGTGGGATCGGGGAGGTGGATGTCGGCCCCCGCGGCGCGCCCGAGGGACTGGGTGCCGTCGCGGAGATCGACGACCTCGCCCGCGCGATGCCCGTCGAGAATCCGAAGCCGCCCGTGCCCGCCCATGCCGCTCGCCCCCGGTTGCCCCTGCCGGCGCCCGAAGGGCAGAGGTTACCGCCTCCGGGGCGCGTCCCCTATGCCTCCTCGTGGTAGACGATGGTGACCGACTCGCCCGGAAGCCTGCCGAGGCGGCAGGTGTCCCCGGAACGGAGGCGCAGGGGGGCGTGGACGGGACTGTCGTTCACGAAGGTCCCCCCCGTGCTCTTCGAGTCGGAGATCCAGCAGGCCCCCTCGCGGAGCTCGAAGACGGCATGGAGGCGCGAGACCCGGGGGTGGTCGATCACGATCTCGCAGTCCCTGCCCCGTCCCACGCGGGTCGTCGCGCCGCGCAGGGCCTCCTTGCGGATGACGCCCCCGGGGAGCTGCACGAGCAGGAAGGACCCGGCGGGGGGAACCGCGGGTTCCTGGGGGTTCACGGAGATCACCGCACCGCAGTGGCGGCAGTAGCTCTCCCCGGGGAGCGTGCGGTGGGCGCAGTGATCGCAGCGGCTGGTGTCCGGCATCCCCCCGGATCCTAGCCCCCGGTGCCGGGGTTTTCCGTGGGCAATCCCCCTCCCCCGAGGACAACTCACGGGCGGGGCGCGCGCCCCGGACCGTGGCGACCATCCCCTCCGGCCGGCCCGTCGTGGACGCCCACGCCCACCTCCTCGGCCTCGACGGGGAGGGGAGCGGGTGCCGGGCCTCCTCCGCCATGCGCCGCCGCATGTCCACGCGCTTCGTCCTCGGGAGGATCGGCGCGAAGCCCTCGGACCCGCCCGCGGACGTGGATCGCCGCTACATCGACTTCCTCTTCGCCCACCTCGACGCCTCCCCCTCCGTGGACCGGGTCGTCCTCCTGCCCCTCGACGGCGTCGTCGGCCCCGACGGGAGGATCGACGGGGCCCGCACCAATCTCCTCGTCCCCAACGACCACGTCTTCCGCGTCGCGGCCATGCACCGGAAGCTCCTGCCCGCGTGCAGCGTCAACCCGCTGCGGTCCGACGCCGTCGCGGAGCTCGACCGCTGCGCGGGCCTCGGAGCGGTGCTCGTGAAGTGGATCCCCGCGGCACAGGGCTTCGACCCGACGGACCCGCGGTGCGCCCCCTTCTACGCCCGCTGCGCCGCCCTCGGCATGCCCATCCTCAGCCACGTGGGGACGGAGTTCGCCGTCACGACGGTGAAGGCGGCGCACGGGGCGCTGTCCCGGCTGCTCCCGGCGCTGGAGGCGGGGGTGAAGGTCATCGTCCCCCACGCGGGGAGCCTCCGATTCGTGGGCGACGCGAGGGACTGGGCGGGGCTCGTGGAGGCCATGGGCCGCCACCCGGGACTGTGGATCGACGACAGCGCGCTCCTCATGGTCCACCGCCGCCGCCGCCTTGGCCGCCTGATGGCGACGGAATCCGTGCACGACCGGGTGATCCACGGCAGCGACTTCCCCCTCCCCGCCCAGCCCCTCGCCTTCGCCGACCGCGTGGGGCTTCGCCGCGCCCGGATCCTCTCCCGGATCCCCGGCGCCTTCGAGAAGGACGTCGCCCTCAAGGAGGCCCTCGGCGTCCCCTCGTCCTTCCTCGGGAACGCCGCGGGGATCCTGAGGTGCCTGGCACAGGGTGGAGGGGAAAATTCCCCGGTTCACCCGCTCTAGGCTCCCACCCCGGGTGAACCGGGGAATTTTCCCCTCCACCCTGTGCCAGGCACCTCAGTCCGCCCGGCTCCACACCACCTTGAGGTAGCGGCCCGCGGAGTGGTGGAGGGCCCAGGGGTGGTCCGGGGCCGCCCCGCCGATCTCGAGCACGAGCATCTCGCGCCCCGCCCGGAGCGCGGCCCGGGAGAGGACGCCGAGGAAGTCCCCCTCGGACACGAGGCCGGAGCAGGAGCAGGAGACGACGAGGCCTCCCCGGGCCGCCTTCTCGAAGGCCAGCGCGTTCATGTCCTCGTACTTGCGGAGGGCGCCGGGGAGGTCCGCCCGGGAGGCGGCCAGCTTCGGCGGGTCGCAGACGATGACGTCGAACTCGCCGGGCTTCGCGGCCCGCAGCGCGTCGAAGGCGTCGGCGTGCTCGAAGGAGACGGAGCGGGGCGAACCGTTGAGCGCCGCGTTCCCCCGGGCCATGGCGACGGCCTCCTCGTCGAGGTCGATGCCGAGGACGCGCTCCGCGCCGCCCTTCGCTGCGGCCAGGGAGAAGCCCCCGGAGTAGCAGCAGAGGTCCAGGACGCGGCGGCCCTTCGCCCGCTCCATGAGACGGCGCCGGTGGTCCCGCTGGTCGAGGAAGAACCCGGTCTTGTGCCCCCGCGCGGGATCGACGAGGAAGCGGACGCCGTGCTCGCGGATCTCGGTGCGGGCCTCGAGCCCGGGGTCGCCGAGGATGCGGAATCCCTCGATCTTCTCCACCGCGGGGTCGGAGCGGACCACGACGGCCCGGGGCTTGAGGAGGGGGCGGAGGGCGTCCTTCACCTCGACGGCGCGCTTGTACCAGCCGAGGGCGGTGATCTGGACCGAGAGCACGTCGGCGTAGCGGTCCACGACGAGCCCCGAGAGCCCGTCCCCCTCGCTGTTGACGAGGCGGAAGGCGTCCGTCGGGGATTCGGGGCCGAGGATCCGGCGGCGGAGTTCGAGGCAGGAGGCGAGGCGGGCGCGGAGCCACTCCGCGTCCAGGTCCCCGCCGGGCCCCCGCTCGAGGATCCGCACGGCCAGTTCCGAGCGGCGGTTGTAGAAACCGCGGCCGAGGACCCGCTCGTGGTCGTCCACGACCTCGACGACCTCGCCGTTCCCCGTCCCCGCGTCCGCGGAGCGGACCATCTTGCGGAAGACGATGGGCTGGCCGCCGGCGCGGGTCGTGCGGAGGCGTACCCTCTTCACTTCGGGGGGGCTTCTCCGGCGCCGCCCCCGGCTTCCTTCGTCCCGCCCTCGGGCTTCGCCGGCGCCCGCACGGGGCCCATCATCGAGGGGGCGGCGGCGATGACCCCCTTCCCCTCCATGGCGGCGCCGTCGCGGGTCCAGCGCAGGCGGACGACGTCGCCCGGCGCGCGGCCGTCGAGGGCGACCTTGACGTCCACGAGATCCCGCACGAGGAAGTCGTCGATGCCCGTGAGGAGGTCCCCCTTCGCGAGGCCCGCCTCCGCGGCGGCTCCCGTCGGGGCGACCATGGTGACGAGGTTGTCGCCGCCGCGGATCCCCACGCCGAGCCGGGCCGGGTCGGGGTTCGGCGTGGGTCCCGTGAACAGCACGTAGTCCGCGGGCCGGTCGGGGCCCACGGCGACGGGCTCCTCGTCCCTGCCCGGGACCTCCAGGGGGAGCACCACGCGGAAGTCGAGGCCGTTGCGCCGCCGCGCCCTCTCGGGGATGGAGTGGAAATCCACGACGTGCATGGACCCGGCGAGGACGACGATGGCCGCGCCGGGGTGCGGGCTCGCGCGCAGGGCGTCCACGGCGCTCTCGGCCATGGTCTCGTCCCAGGTGCACTGGGACTGGTAGAACCGGTCGAACCGCTCCTCCATCCCCTCCATCTTCTCCATGCCGGGGTGGGCGAAGAAGATCCGGCGGATGGATTCCCGGTGGGCCGCGTTGGTGGTGTCGATGACCTCGGGGAGCTGCGCCCGCATCCAGGGCGGGATGTTGTCGAGCCCCTCTCGGGAGACGGCGCGGGAGATGACGCCTCCGGGCCCGAGGGCGGGGAGGTGGAGGCCGACGACCCTGAGGTGGCGGTCCCGGCAGAGGCGGAGGATGGGCGCGTACAGGTCCCAGTCGGCCCACTGGTCGAACCAGCTCACCTCGCGGAGGAACCCGTCCTCGGACATCGTCCCGGCGCTCCAGCGATCCAGCACCTCCTGGTAGGGGCGCTGGAGCATCTCGAGGCCGACGATGAGGTGGGGATTGCGCCGGGAGAGCTCGTCGACGATGCGCCGCTGGATCTCGTGGTGCTCGGCGCTGGGGTGGGACTCGCCCACGAAGACCATGGGCACCGTGGCGAGGTCCTCCACCATCGCGTCGAAGGAGGTGGCCCGATCCCGCCGGGCGTCGAGGATCTCCCCCTTGCGGGGGCCGCCGGGGCCCGGGGGGCCGGAGGCGCAGGCGGGGAGCGCCGCGGCGGCGAGCGCGGCGATGAGGAGGAGCGGGAGAGTCCGGGCGTGGGGGTTCATGGCGGTGACTGTACAGAAGCACGGCATGGCCGGCTCCCCTTTCCGGCCCCACGGTCACGGGGAGCGTTCCGCGGCGCCGGCGGCGCCGCGGTGGCGCCCGTTTCGCCGGGTCCGGTCCGGAACGGATCGGACC
>CAYJMF010000175.1:0-7273 GCA_964370855.1 uncultured Planctomycetota bacterium
CCCCCCCCCCCCCCCCCCCCCCCCCCCCCCCCCCCCCCCCCCCCGCCCCCCGCCCCCCCCCCCCCCCCCCCCCCCCCCCCCCCGGAACCGGATGGAGGGCGTGCCCCGCTCCCCTACTCCCCCTCCCCCAGGTCCAGCACCAGATCCACCCCCACCCCCCCCTCCCCGAGGGCAAACGTGAACAGGTAGCTCCCCTCCGGCCCGACGATCCCCGTCCCCGCCGCCCCCCCGTCGATGGAGAACGTCGCAATCCCCTGCGAGGTCACGGTGTACTCCCCCGTGGTCGCGACGCTCTCCGGAACGCCCCCGCCGGCGAGAACCGACAGCGTCTCCGTCCCCGAGAACCCGCCGCTCCCGTCGAAGGCGAGGATGCCGCTGCGGAGCGAGGCGGAGGAGCCGAGGAGGATGCCGAGGTGGAGGTAGTCGCCGGAGACGTCGGCGACGCCGAGCCCGAGTCCCTGCCGCAGGAAGAGGGTCCCGCCCCCCGCGGGGAAGGCGCCGTCCCCGTCCCCCCCGGCGAGGATGTCGGCGCCGAGCACCGTGGAGGCGGTCCAGGAGGACTGGGGTCCGAAGAGGTTCTCCGTCGTGGTGACGGTGACGGCGCCGTCGGCGGCGACGGCGAGGGAGCCGGAGCGCAGCACCGGGGTCTGTGCGCCCGGGGTGGGCACCCCGCCCTCGAGGGCGAGGGCGGTGCGGGCGCCGAGCCCGCTCACCCCGCCACCGGAGGAGAAGGTGAGGACGCCGACCTCGACGCTGCCGCCGCCGTCGGTCCCCGGCTCGACGTGGACGTAGAACCAGCTCCCGGCGAGGTCGGCCTTCGCCGGCACCGCGGTCCTCCGCAACAGAAGCCCCGGTTCCCCGGCCCCGTCGGCGACGCCGGTGTGGAGGACGTTGCCCGCCGCCGCCACGGAGAAGGTCCGCTCCAGCACGGCGTCGCCGCCGAGGTCGAGGGAGAGGGCCGCGACGGCGCCGTCGGTCCAGTAGGAGCCGCGGGTGGCGGGGAGGGGCAGGGACTGGAGGGAGAAGCCGAGGGGGCTCCCGGAGTCGGGGAGGAGGACGGCGGTGTCCAGGGTTTCCGCGACGGAGCCTTTGCCGTCGAAGGCGAGCTCCCCCGTCAGGAAGGCGGGGAAGAGACCGCCGCCGGGGGCGCCGGAGAGCCATGTCGAGTAGGGGCCGAGGAGGGCGCCCGGATCCGCCACGTCGCGGTGATCCTCGCGGGGCCCCTTCGGGACCTTCCACCGCAGCACGCCAGCGAAGGGGCCCGTGGTGCCGTCGGCGCCGTTCACGGTGAGGGTCCAGGGGCCGAGGGAGGGGAGCGGGACCTTCTTCCACGTGTCGCTGCGGGGGCCGGGCTTCGAGGAGCCGGCGTCGGCGGGGCCCTCCCCGGACTCGACGGAGGCGATGCGCGGCACGAGGGGGCTCCCCGGGGCCGCCGCCACCTTGATGAGAGCCACGGCCGAGGGCGGGGCGCGGAAGCCGACGGCGGCCGGACCGCCCTCCTCCACGGTCCCCTCGAAGGGCACCGCGCGGGGGGTCTTGAGCTTCGTCTTCAGCCGGTAGTTCCCGGCGCCGCCCCCGGATCCGACGGTGAGGACGAGGACCCCGTCGGCGGGGAAGGGGAGCCGCGCCTTCCAGGTCCCCGGCTTTTTCCCCGGGACGAGGATCGCGTCGCTCCCGTCGGAGAGGGTCGCCTCCAGGGAGGGGAGGAACCCGCCCTTCGCCCCCGGACGGAGGTCCACGGCCAGGGTCGAGCCCGCGGGGGCGGCGACCCGGAAGGTCTCCACCTCCGAGGAGGGGAAGATCGTGGAATCCACGATCCCGCCGGGGAGGAGGTCCTCGTCCACGGTCCCGGCGCGGAGCGCCGGTGCGGCGGCGAGGAGGAGGGCTGCGGCGAGGGCGAACCGGGGGACGGGGGGCATGGGGGGATTCTACCCCCGCGCCCGGCCTACCCGCGGAAGCGGTCCAGGAACTCCGCGTTGGTCCTCGTCTGCATGAGTTTCTGGACGAGGAGCTCCATGGCCTCGACGGGCTTCATCTTGCTGAGCACGCGGCGGAGGATCCAGACGCGCTTGAGGATGTCCTCCGGGAGGAGCTTCTCCTCCTTGCGCGTGCCCGAGGCGTTGATGTCGATGGCAGGGAAGATGCGCCGGTCCGCGAGCTCGCGGGAGAGGACGATCTCGGAGTTGCCCGTGCCCTTGAACTCCTCGAAGATGACCTGGTCCATGCGGCTCCCGGTGTCGATGAGGGCCGTGGCGATGATGGTCATCGACCCGCCCCCCTCGACCTTGCGGGCGGCGCCGAAGTGGGTCTTCGGGCGCTCCAGGGCGCGGGAGTCCACGCCGCCGGACAGGGTCCGGCCGCTGTGCTCGATCTCCATGTTGTAGGCGCGGGCCATGCGCGTGAGGGAGTCCGCCAGGACCACGACGTCCTGGCCCATCTCGACGCAGCGCTTCGCGCGGGCCAGCGCCATGTCGGCGACCCCGACGTGCTGGGTGGCGAGCTCGTCCAGGGAGGAGGCGATGATCTCCCCGTTGATGGAGCGGCGCAGCTCGGTGACCTCCTCGGGCCGCTCGTTGATGAGCAGCACGAAGACCCTCATCTCGGGGTAGTTGCGGTTGATGGCCTGGCCGATGCGCTGGAGCATGATCGTCTTGCCCGTGCGCGGCGGCGCCACGATGAGGCAGCGCTGTCCCTTGCCGATGGGGATGAGGAGGTCGATGACCCGGAGCAGGGGGTCCGTCGTGGACTCCCCCTCGAGGCGCAGCCACTCCGTGGGGTCGATGGTGGTGAGGCTCTTGAAGGGGGTGCGGTCGAGGTAGTGCTTCGGGTCGTCTCCCTCGATCTTCTCGATGGTCACGAGGGAGGGGCGCTGCCCCGGCCTGCGTGGCGCGGCGACGCCGCCGGAGATCCGCGTCCCCTGCTCGATGTTGAGGGTGCGGAGGAGGTTGGCCGGGATGTACACGTCCGTCGGGTGGGGCAGGTAGGAGTACTTGAGGTTGCGGAGGAAGCCGTAGCCCTCGTGCATGACGTCCACGGCGCCCTCGGCGACGCTGTCCGTCGGGACGACCTCGCCGGGGGCCGGCGTGTACCCGATCTCGCTGCCGCGGGGGGGGTGGTTCCCGCCGCCGCCCTGGGGGGGCCTGCCGGGCTGGCCGCCCTGGCCGGGCTGCCCCGGCTGGCCGGGCTGGCCGCGCTTCCCCCGTCCCCTCCGCCGCCGCCGGCCGCGGTTGTTGCGCCAGTTGTTGCCGCGGCCCTGCTGTCCGCCGCCTCCTCCGCCGCCGGGATTGCCGCCTCCGCCGCCCTGGCCGCCCGCGGAGGGAGGGGAGCCGGTGGAGGGGGAAGGGGAGGGTGTCGGGGCGGGTGCGGAGCCGCCCCCCCCGGTGTTCTCTTCGGGCATCATGAATGCGTCCTCGGCGCTCGTGCGCCATGGGGCGGCCCGGGTCCGCGCCCTTCCTTCGGTGCGCGTCCGGGCGGCCTGGGAATCACCGCGCCCTCGGGGCGCGGAGTACGGGTGAACCGTGGGTCGTCGAGAGGAGAGTCGTCCCCCGGGACCCCCAGCGGATGCTTCGGAACGGGGCCGCGATCGCGCGCACGCGCAACGTTTTCGAGGGCCTCGTTCCCGGGGTCGTTCGAGGCCGGCGCAACGGGCCCGGCCGAGACGGGACATCCGTGAGTCCCTATGGGAACAGGATCCATTGTACGGGGGGTGCCGGGGGGTGCAAGGAGAAAGGGGATGGGGGGAGGGGGGGGAGGGGGGGCCGGGGGGGGTGTGCAGGGGAGTCCGTAAGCCGGGTCCTGTGCGCGGGTTTACGGCCTTTCGGCCTTCGTCCCCGCCGGCGACCATTCCTCTGGGACGGCGGTTGCCCGCCGCCTCCAGCAGCCTACCCGGAGGTCATGGCGGTGCGAGCGACACCGCGGGATCCGGAGATCCCTCCCTCCCTATGTGGCCTTGCTCCAGGTGGGGCTTGCCGGGCCGGCCGCGGCGCCGCGGCCGCGGTGGGCTCTTACCCCGCCGTTTCACCCTTGCCCCGGCCCTTGCGGGCCGTGGCGGTCTGCTTTCTGTTGCGCTTTCCCTGGCCTTGCGGCCGGTGGGCGCTACCCACCACCTTGCTCTGCGGAGCCCGGACTTTCCTCGAGAAGCCGCTTGCGCGGTTCCCGCGATCGCCTGGACTCCCCTGCAAAGGCGATGGTACAGGGACGTTCCTTACTAAGTAACTAACTCCCATACCCCTCCCGGCATGACGGGGGGGGGACCGTGGAGTTAGTTACTTAGTAAGGAACGTCCCTGCCTTCCCGCCGCTAACCTGCTCGGGGAATGCATCCCCGCGTCCTCCTGCTGGAGCTTCTCCGGCCCCGCCGGCCGCGGTTCCCCCGCGCCTTCGGGGCGCGGGAGGCGGCCCTCCAGTCGGTCTACGGGTCCGTGGAGTGGACCCTCCGCCACCTCCGCATCGTGAACGAACTGGAGGCGATGCGGGCCGAGCACTCCCTCGAACTCATGGAGGTGATCGACTTCGGGGGGGCCTCGGCGGCCCTGGCCAAGGTGCTGGAGGCCTTCGGCCTCGGCCCCCGCTACCGGGTCTTCCTCGTGGACACCGATCGCGCGGCCCTCGCCGCCGCGCCGGCGCGGCCCCCCGTGGTCGCCTCCCTCCCCATCGAGCCCGAGGGGGAGCTCCCCTTCCGGGACCGCACCGTGGACGCCGTCGTCTCCAGCGACGTATTCGAGCACATCCCCCGGGGGGCCCGCGCCCGCTGGGCCGCGGAGTGCCGGCGCGCCGCCCGCCTCGGGCAGGTCCACACCATGCCCTGCGACGGGGGCGGAGGCCGCTTCGGCGGAGCCGCCGCGGACCTCGAGTTCGACGCGTGGCACCGGGAGCGCTTCGGCGCGCCGGAGCGGTACACCGCGGAGCACATCGAGAACGGCCTCCCCACGGAGGAGGAGTTGCGGCTCCTCTTCCCCGGGGCCCGGGTCGAGGGATTCGGGAACACCGGCGTCTGGAGGGAACTGGTGCGCCGCCAGTTCACGAAGAAGACCCCCCTCGGCCGCGTCCTCGACGGCGCCTGGTACGCGCGGCGCGGGCGCCTCGCGGACGGGGAGCCCCCCTTCAAGAACGCCCTCGTCGTGGAGCGGGCCCCGGGGGCGGGGGGCGGGCCGTGATCCTCGGCTTCGACGGGCTCGCCATCACCGCGTCCCCCGCGGGCGTGGGGACCTTCGCGCGGAACCTCCTCTCGAACCTCCTTCGCCTGCCCGGGGGGCCGGAGGTGGTCGCCGTCCTCCCGCAGGATTCCGCCGCCGATGCCGACGTCGAAGGCGCGGGCGGGAGGGTGCGGGTGATCCGCGCCCCCGTGCGGGGGCCCGACACCCCGCGCGCCCTGTGGTACCAGCACGCCCGCATGCCGCGCCTCCTCCGCGGCGCGGGGGCGACGGTGCACCTCGCCCCCTCCTTCGTGCTGCCCGCCTTCCGCTTCGAGATTCCCTCGGCGGTGATCGTCCACGACTTCGCCTGGGCGCGATTCCCGGAGACGAAGTCCCTGCGGTTCCGCCTCTACATGGACCGGGTCGTGCCGGATTCCGTGCGAAGGGCGCGGGCGGTGTTCGCCCCCTCGGCCTTCGCCAGGGGGGAGGTGCTGGCCTGCGTCCCGGGCACGGACCCCGGGAAGGTCCGCGTCCTCGCCCCCGGCCCCGGCATGCCCCTGGAGAGGGGCGACGCCGCGCCGGTCCTCGCGGCCATGGGCGCGAAGCCCCCCTTCCTCCTCTGCGTGTCCAACTTCGACGGGAGGAAGAACCTCGGCGCCCTGCTGCGGGCCTGGCGCCTCCTCCGCGAACGGGACGGCCTGCCCCACTCCCTCGTGCTCGCCGGGGGCGGGGAGCGGGCCGCCGCCTTCCGCGCCGCCGAGGCGGGCCCCGGGGAACCCGTGGCCACGCCGGGCTTCCTCCCCGCCGCCGACCTCGGCGCCCTCTACGGCGCGGCGGACCTCGTCGTGGTGCCGAGCCTCTACGAGGGCTTCGGGTTTCCCGTGCTCGAGGCCTTCGCCGCCGGCGCCCCCGTGGCCTGCTCCCGGGCGGCGAGCCTCGCCGAGGCGGCGGGGGACGCGGCGGTGCTCTTCGACCCCGGGGACGTCGAGGACATGGCGCGGGGGATCCGCGAGGCCCTGGTGCCGGGGCCGGCGCGGGAGGCCCGGGTCCGCCGGGGGAGGGAGCGGGCCGCGGCCCGCACCTGGGAGGCCTGCGCCGCGGAGGCCCTCGAGGTCCTCCGGGGGATCGAGGGGGAGGGGCCCCGTGGCTGACCCCGCGCGCCCCCCCGTGGCGGCGGTGGTGCTCAACTGGAACGGCATCGCCGACACGCGGCGCTGCCTCGCCTCGCTCCTCCGGCCCGGGGGGCCGGAGTCCGTGGTGCTCGTGGACAACGGGAGCCGGTACGGGGAGGGGGAGACCCTGCGGCGGGAGTTCGCCGCCGACGGGCGCGTGGAGGTCCTCCTCCTCCCGCGGAACCTCGGCTTCGCGGGGGGCGTGAACGCGGGCGTGCGCGCGGCAAGGGCCCGGGGAAGCGGGGACCTCCTGCTCCTCAACAACGACGCGGTGCTGGAGGACGGCGCCCTGGAGACCCTGCGGGCGGCCCTCGCCGCGGACCCCGGCGCGGCGGCGGCGGGGCCCCTCATCCTCGTGGACGACGGCACGGGGCGGGTCTGGTTCGGCGGCGGGCGCATCGTCGGCGCCATCGGCGTCGCCGTCCACGAGGGCGCCGGGCGGCCGCCCCCCGCGGCGGAGGGGCCCCGCCCCTGCGGCTTCCTCACCTTCTGCGCGGTGCTCTTGCGGGGAGGGGACCTCGACGCCGTCGGCCCCCTCGACGAGGAGTACTTCGCCTACTGGGAGGACGTCGACTGGTGCGCCCGCGCCGCCGCCGCCGGCCGGCGCCTCCTCCACTGCCCCGCCGCCGTCGCGCTCCACCGCGTGAGCGCCGCCGCGGGCCACCGGAGCCCCTTCCAGGCCTACCTCCTCGCCCGCGGCCACGTGCTCTTCGCGCGGAAGCGGCTCGGGGCGGCGGCGCGCCGCCTCTGCTTCTGGCCCTGGATGCTCGCCCTCCGCGGGCCCCACGTGTTCCTCCGCAACGTCCTCACCGGGAAGGGGGCCGCGGGCTTCGCCTTCCTGCGCGGCCTGCGCGACGGGTGTCGGGGCGGAGACGCCCGACCGCCGGAGGGGTAATACGGTACCCGACCCGTTTCATCGGGGTTGGGCTCGCGACTTCCGGCCAGGCGGGAGCCCATCGCCCAACCC
>CAYJMF010000176.1:0-7121 GCA_964370855.1 uncultured Planctomycetota bacterium
CATGATGGTTCGCCCCCGCCCCCGCCGCCAATCTGGGTCGGGTTCAGTATGGCGGGCTCTTCTCCCGCCGCCCGGCAACCCCCGCTCCCTCTCTACGGCCAGGGCTTCCCCGCCACCGCCTTGTCCACGAACTCCTCCAGCTTCCCGGCGTTCCTCTTGGTGGTCTTGTAGAAGGCGTGGATCTCCACGTAGGCCGGCTCCCAACCGCGGTGGCCCGTGGAGGGCTCGCCGAGGATGCCGCAGAGGGCGATGCAGGCATCCCTCGAGAGGACGTAGGAGCCCTGCCAGTCGGACTCGACGCGGGCGATCTCGGCGGCGTCGATGAAGAGGGTCTTCTTCTTCACGTCGAAGATCTCCGGCTCCTTGGTGGTGCGGAGGTTGACCTTGTGCAGGACGGAGTCGGCGAAGCAGCCCCATGCGGGGGCGGTCGCGCGGAGCTCGGCGGCCCACCCCGCGACCTTGTCCTTCGTGGACCTGTCGCCGATGGTCACCTCGAGGGCGCCGCCCGCGGGCCGCCCCTTCCTCCACCAGTCCGCCGCCTCACGGAGCACCTGGGGCCTCCACGCGAACTCCTCCGAGGCCTTGTCGAGGACGATCTCGGCGCACTCCTTCGCGCCCTTCCCGGCGTCGCCGGGCCGCCCCTTCATCCCCTCGAAGGTCTTCTGCGCCCCCTTCTCGCCCTCAAGATCCATGACGGCCCACACGAGGTGCTTGCGGACGTGGTTGTCCACGGCTTCCACGGCGGCGGCCACGATGTCCCGGGTGAGCCGGCGGTCCATGAGCCGGTTCGCGGCGCGGGCCGCCTCGATGCCGGGGAAGACCCGGGGCCCCCGGGCGATCTCGAGGAACCTCGCGTAGACGGCCCGGTCCTTCCCGAGGGGGGCGGCGAGCCCCGCGGCCTCCACGGCCCGGGCCGCCTGCTTGTCGTCCTCGGCCTCGGCCATCTTGAGGAAGGCGGCGACGACCCCGTCGGGGGAGGACTGCCACGCGGCCCATGTCCCGAGGAGCCGGAAGGCCCGCACCTCCTCGGAGCAGACGTACTTCACGAGGAAGTCGATGTTGGCCGGGTCCTTCGCCTTCTCCCCCAGCTCCACCAGGGCGTCCCCGAGGAGGACGGGCCCCTCCCGGGCGAGGTCCACGGCGGCCTTGAGCCGGGTCTCCACGGAAAAGGCCCCGTCCACGACGTAGGACTTGAGCTTCTCCGGGGGATCCCCGGGGAGGGAGGCGGCGGGGGCCTCAAGGGCCAGGAGGAGGGCCGATGCGGCGGCCAGGCGCCGGAGGGAACGCATGGCCTCCATCCTACTACTTCTTCTTCTCGATCTCCGCCTGGCACTCGGCGATCCAGTCCTCCACGTCGCCGGCCTCGCCGCCGAGGGCGAGGTAGCGCTGGTAGTGGGCCAGGGCCTTGTCGTAGTCCTTGAGGTACTCCTGGCAGAGGGCGCCCACCATGAGGTGGACGCTGTCGTCCTTGGGGCGCAGTTCGATGACGTGTTCGTAGGCCGCGACGGCCTCGGCGTACTTCTTCTGCTCCCGGCGGCAGCGCCCGAGGGCGTCCCAGGCGGCGTCGTCCTTCGGGTCGAGCTCCACGGCCTTCGCGAACTCCGCCTCGGCCTGGGAGACCCGGCGGTTGAGCATCAGCGCCTCGCCGAGGTCCCGGCGGAACCGGCCCGTCTCGGGGGAGAGGTCCACGGCCTTCTGCAGGGGCACCGCCGACTCCTTCCCCTTGCCCGCGGCGTCCGTCGCGAGGCCGAGGCCGTGCCAGGCCCGCGCGTTCTTCGGCTCCAGCTTCACGAGCTTCTGGTAGGTCTCCAGGGCCTCCTTCGTCTTGCCCTGCTGGTCGTAGACGTAGGCGAGGTTCTGAAGGACGAGCCCGTCCTCGGGCTCCCGGTCGAGGGCGCGGAGGAACTCCCGCGCGGCGTCGTCGAGGAGCCCCTTGCCGACGAGGAGCGCGCCGAGGGCGGTGATGGAGTCCCCGTCGAGGGGGTCGAGGCGGGTCGCCTCGCGGTAGTCCTCGATGGCGCCGTCCACGTCGCCGGTGATCTCGTGGGCGTAGCCCATGGCGTAGCGGATGTCCCCGCGCTCGGGAAGGGCGACGGCGGACTTCTGGAGGGTGGCGACCTCCCCGGCCACGGCGGGCTTCTTGACGGTCTCGCCTGCGGCCCTGGCGGCGGCCTCGATGCGGCGCAGGCGGAGGAGGGAGAGCTGGACCTGGGCGTCCACGTCCCCCGGGGAGAGGGTCGTGGCCTGCACCAGGGCCTTCTCGGCCCCGGCCTCGTCCCCCCTCTCCATCAGGAGGGCGGCGTCGAGGAGCAGGCGGGAGGGATCGGGCTTGCGCGCCGAGGGGATCCGGGCGAGGGTCGCGGCCGCCTCGTCCGCCTTCCCCTGCCGGAGGAGGGCGTGGGCGAGGCCGCGGAGCGACTCGCCGTCGTCGGGGGCGCCCTCCAGGGCCTTGCGGTAGAGGGCCTCGGCGCCGGGGAACCGGCGGGCCTCGGCGACCTGCCCCGCGGCGCGGATCGCGGCCCGGGGGTCCCCGGGCCGAAGCGCGAGGGCCGCCTCGGCGGCGGCCTGGGCCTGGGAGGCGCGGCCGAGGCGCGCGAGGGTGGAGGAGAGCCCGACCTGGAGCCAGTAGGACTTGGCGTCGGCCTTGAGGCCGTCGCGGATCGCCTTCTCCGCTTCGGGGGGGGCCAGGAGCCGGGAGAGGAGGAAGACGGCGGCGCCGCCGGGGGTCTTCGCGGCGCGGGTCTCGTACTCCCTGATGAGGAGCGGGCGGGGGACCTGGCCCCGGGCCGCGTCCTGGTAGAGCATGTGGGCCTCGACGTCCTCCCCCGCCGCCGCCACGACGGCGCGGGCCGCCTCCAGGGCCTTGCCCCGCTCCCCGGCGCGGAGGAGATCGCGGACGCCGTCCATGGCGGCGGGGTCGGCGGGGACGCCCGCGGCGGGCCCCTCGAAGGGAGGGGGGGACGCCGCGGGGGCGAGGGAGGCGGGGACCGCCAGGGCGAGGAACGCCGCCGCGGCGCAGGGAATCGGACGGAAGCGGCGGGGGACGGCGACCATCAGCGACCGACCTCGCGGCGGGAGTCGTCGGAGCGGCGCGCGTCCTCGCCCCGGCGGCGGTGGCGCGCGAGGACCTCCTCGCGGCGCTCCCGGTGGCCCGTCTCGAAGTTGGTCTTCCGGCCCGTGGTGAACCGCTGGTCGCGGTCCGCGGCCCGCATCTCCTCCTCGAGCTGCTCGATGAGCTCCTTGCGGTCGAGCTGCTTGCCGTTCTTGCTGCGCTTGCCTCGGGCGCCGCCCCCGCCGCCTCTGCCGCCGCCCCGGCCGCCGCCGCCGCCGCCGCGGGCGAAGGCGTCGCCGGAGAGGGAGAGCCCCCCCGCGAGGAGGGCCGCGATGGCCAGCAGGATCCAGCAGCGCTTCCTGGGTTCGGGAATCACGGTCGCCTCCTTGGTGGGGGTTCTCTCTTGGAACCCGGATGGTCCGGGGCGGGTTTCCCCCCGCCTAGCGGAATCTCCCGGGGTTCTTCTCGATGAAGTCGAGCAGGGAACGGACCGACTTGCGTCTCTTCTCCGCGGGCGCGTCGGGGCTGAACCCGAAGGACTTGCCCGAGAGCTTCGTGATGGCCCCGTCGGCCACCCTCCGGCAGACGAGGTCCTCGGATTCGAGGAGGGGGACGAGGCGGGGGACCAGCTTCGCCTCGCCGACCTCCTCCATGGCCTTGCCGGCGTCCTCGCGGACGGATTCGAGCAGGGCCGGGTTCTCGATGATGGCGATGAGCCCGGAGGCGGGGGCTCCCCCGGTGCGGACGAGGGCCACGGCCTCGGCGGCGCGGCGATCGGCGTCCGTGGGCTCCCGCTCGACCTTCCCGTGGGCCGGCTTGACGATATGCTCGAGGTCGACGCCGGCCTCCTTCGCCCAGTCCGGGTCCACGTCCCCCTTGAGGGTGATGGAGGAGACCCAGGCCTCGTTCTCGAGCACGTAGAAGCCGGCGCGGAGCCCCCGCAGGCCGGGCCAGGGGTCGCTGCCGTCCATCCGGTTCCCGTCCATCTCCATGAAGCCGTCGGACCCCGCGCGCCCGAAGCGGAAGCGGAGGGGCTTGCCCGGCGCCACCGGGGGGGTGCCCTTGCGGACGATGTAGCGGAAGGCGAGGTCCCCTCCGGAGTCCGGGGCCCGCCGGAGGAAGCGGCAGATCATGTGGGCCTTGGGGCTCCCGGGCGTGTCCTTGTTCTGGAAGTACTTGTCGAAGATGGAGTAGAGGGAGTACTCGTCGCTGACACGGTCCTCGCCCACGAAGCCGCCCACGTCCTGGGCCTTGGCGAAGCGGATCTCGCAGTCCATCTCGACGGACTTCCGGCAGACGACCCTCCAGACCACGCCCCCGGTCCCCTTGAGATTGAGGCTCGTGTCCCACCACTTCTTCGTGAAGGGGCCCTCGACCTTGATGGGCTTGAAGAGGGGGAAGTCCTGGAGCTGATCCTCGCTCTTGAAGTCGTACTTCACCTCGACGACGCGGCCGTCGAAGGAGAGGACCTGGCCCTTCAGCACGTCGGTGATGGGGTGGCGCTCGGCGACGCCGCCGCTGGGGCCGCCCCCGGCGCCCCCCTTGCCGTTGTCCTGGGCCGCGGCGCCGGGGTGGACGCCGAAGGGGAGGGCCGGGGCCAGGGCCGCGACGAGGAGCGCGGCCATCAGGGCGGAAGCGGTGCGAGGACGAGTCATGGAACTCCTTCGGGGGGCGGGAACAGAAAATCCCCCCTCCTCCGGGACCCCCGGCCCCGGCCACGCTTCCCTATGGGACGATGACGATCAAATCCTACTCGTCCCGGGGACGGAAAGAAACCCCCCCCGTCAACGATCCAGGGCGTTGCGGTCCACGAACCCCCGGACGATGCGGTGGAACTCGTCGTGGCGGTCGGCGAAGGGGAGCCCCCGGGTCCCGTCCAGGGTGGCGAAGAGGGCCTTCGGGAAGGAGTCCCGGATGCGCTGCGCCTCGGGGTGGCCCGACAGGGGGGACTCCCCGGGGAAGACCCAGAGGACGGGGGCCTCGATCTTCACCTGCCGGGTGAACACCACGGGCGGGACGGAGGCGAAGCCCTGGGGGTCCCGGGTCCGGGTCCAGAGAAGGTGGCCGAGGAGGTCGGACCGGTCCACGAGGCGGCCCGTGAGCTGGGTGCGGCCCATCCACCGCTCCTCGGCCTCGTCCCGGCGGGAGGGGTCGAGGCCGAGGAGGCTCCGGGCCATGGCCCGCTCGTCGCCGTCCCCGCGGGCGGCCAGCCGCTCGAGGGCCGAGGCGTAGGAGGGGGCGTCCACCCACGCGTTGAGGAGGAGGAGCCCCGCGGTCTGCTTCGGGTAGCGCAGCGCGTAGGCCTCGGCGATCCAGGCCGAGGCCCCCTCGGCGAGGATCACGACCCGGTCCACGTCCCGCGCCTTCCGCAGGGCCTCGAAGGCCTTCGCCAGCCGGTCCGCGGGGTAGGTGGGGATGGAGGCGCCGTAGCCCGGGGACCCGGTGAGCTCCCGCACCGGGGGGAGGCGGATGTAGGAGACCGTGAAGGTCTCCTCCAGCTCGTCGAGCCAGGGGCGGAAGAGGTCGTGGGTCCAGCCGAAGGGGGCGAGGACGAAGAGCATCGGGCGGCGGCGGCCCTCCGGGGGGCGGCGGGCGGGGACGGTGACGGTGCGCAGGCGCACGCCGGCGAACTCCGCCTCCTCCGGGGGGAGGTCCGCGGCGGGGAGGAGCTCGGCGTCGTCCTTGCGGGCCTCCCACCAGCGCTGCCAGGCCGCGGGGTCCGGCCCCTCGTCGGTCCGCGAGAGGGCGCGGAGGGTGGAGAGGATCCAGACGCGGGGGCGGGCCTCCCGCTCGCGGCGGAGGGCCTTCACGAGGGCGGCGAAGGCGCCCCGGGAGGGGAGGGCGCGGAGCCCCCGGGCGGCGTCGGCGCGGACGAGGGGATCGCGATCCTCCAGCGCCCCGGCCAGGGCCTCGCCGTCGCCGGGGAGGGGGGCGAGGGCGAGGGCGTAGGCGTACCCCTCCCGGACGGCGTCCTCCTCGTGGGTGAGGAGGTCGAGGCGCACCTGCGCCCGGAGGGGGCCCTCGGGGATCCTGGCCGCGACCTCGGCGGCGGCGCCGCGCACGAGCCAGTGGGGGACGCGGAAGCCGTCGGCGAGGGCGGGGAGCGAGGAGGAGGACTCGGGGTCGAGGAGCCGGAAGGCGGCGGCCCTGTCCTCGGGGGCGGGGCGGCGGACCTCTCGCAGGAACTCCGCGGGGAGGGGGGCGGGGGGCTCCTCGGCGGCGGGGAGGGGGGCGGGGACCAACAGCAACAGCAGCGGGAGGAGGCGTCGCATGACTCCATCCTAACCGGGGGCACCCCGGCCGTCCGGCGCCCGGGTTAGACTCCCTCCATCATGGGTCTCCACATCATCGAGCACCCGCTCCTGCAGGAGGCCGTGGCGGTCCTCCGGGATCGCCGCACGGACACGGCGGGCTTCCGCGCCGCCATGGCCCAGGCGGCGGCGGTGCTCTTCCAGGAGGCCTCCGAGGAGCTGCCCACGGAGACCGCCTCCGTCGAGACCCCCCTCGGCTCCGCCCCGGTCCGCCGCCTCCGCCACGGCGTCGTCACCCTCGTCCCGGTGCTTCGCGCCGGCCTCGGGATGCTCGAGGGGGTCCTTCCGATGGTGCCCGGCGCCCGGGTCGCCCACGTCGGCGTGCGGCGGGACGAATCCACGGCGGAGCCCCACGAGTACTACCGCAACGTCCCCGCCTCCGCCGCGGGCACCATCGCCTTCGTCCTCGATCCGATGCTCGCCACGGGGGGCACGCTGCTCAAGGTCCTCGAGATCCTCGACGAGGTCGGCATGGCGGAGATCCGCGTCCTCTCCGTGGTCGCCGCCCCCGAGGGGGTGCGCGCGCTCCGGGAGGCCTTCCCCGAGGCGGAGGTCTACCTCGCCGCCGTGGATCGGGGGCTCGACGCGCAGAAGTACATCGTGCCCGGGCTCGGGGACGCGGGGGATCGGTACTTCGGGACGGAGGGGTAGGGCGGGAGTTGCGCTTGGCTCTTCGCAATCTCGTGGGCGTTCTCCCATGCGTTGCGCGCCGTGGGCGGGGGGCGGCCCCCCCGGGGGGGGGGGGGGGGGGGGGAGGG
>CAYJMF010000177.1:0-4884 GCA_964370855.1 uncultured Planctomycetota bacterium
GTCGTCTCCGGCCTGCCGGAGCTGGCGCAGCCGGCCCGCGTCGAGCTCTGCGACGACGGCGTCGACAACGACGGCAACGGCGCCGCGGACTGCGACGACGACGCCTGCGCCACCCACCCCTCCTGCGACCAGGGCGGCGTCTCCGTCGACGAGTTCACCACCGCGCCCCCGATCCCCGACGCCCCCTCGGGGCCCCTCGAGTTCACGCCCGCCGTGGCGAAGGCCGTGGAGAACGGGCTCGAGTACCTGAGGAGGACGCAGCGCCCCGACGGGGCCTGGGAGTGCAACGTCGGGTTCAAGGTCAACCTCACCTACCAGGTCACCGCCAACAACGTCCGCCACCCCGGCGTGACGGCGCTGGCGGGCACCGCCTTCCTCGCCGGGGGCCACCTCCCGGGGCGCGGCGTCTACGGCAACGTCCTCCTCCGGGCCGTGGACTACTTCGTCGGGACGAAGGGCCTCCCCGCCGAGGTCCTCCTCGAGGGGGAACCCGCCGATGCCGCCGGCGTCGTGGACGAGAAGGGGTTCATCGCCGAGAACGACACCCGCATGTACAGCCACGCCTTCGCGACCCTCTTCCTCGCGGAGGTCTACGGCTCGAGCCTCGACCGCGCCCGCAACGACCTCGTGAGGGCGAAGCTCGACCGCGCCGTCCAGTTCATCCTCCGCGCCCAGAACGAGCAGGGGGGATGGCGGTACGAGGCCAACGCCGTGGACTCCGACATGTCCGTCACCGTCTGCCAGGTCATGGCGCTGCGGGCCGCGCGCAACAAGGGGGTCCGCGTCCCCCAGAAGGCCATCGACGCCGCAACCCGCTACGTCCTCGAGTCGGCCATCACCCGCGGCACCCGCTCCTGGGGCTTCGGCGACGGCGACATGAGGCGGGGCGCCTTCAAGTACCAGTACCGCGAGCGCAACCCCATCGGCACCCGCGCCTCCCTGGCCCTCACCGGCGCCGCCATGACGACGCTTTTCGGCACCGGCCTCTACGACGACCAGGCCATCCTCTCCTGGGCCCGGGACCACGGCATGGAGCGCTACGCGGCGGGCGGCGAGAAGCCCCCCACCATCCGGGAGATGGCCCAGTACATCCTCGACGAGTACGACGGCCACACCCGCGCCTACCCCCGCCACTACTTCTGGTTCTACGGCCACTACTATGCCTGCCAGGCCATGTACATCGCCGGCGGCTCCGCGTGGGAGTCCTACTATCCCCTCGTGCGCGAGCACCTCCTCCGCAACCAGGACTCCGACGGGTCCTGGGACGTCAACCAGGTGGGCCGCACCTTCGGCACCGCCGCGGCCTGCGTGATCCTCCAGGTCCCCCTCCGGTTCCTCCCCGTCCTCGACCAGAGGTAGCGGGATTGGGGAGGAGTGAACCGGCCCGCGCCCGGGCTGTTCCACGGAGGGATGGAGGCGATGCCCCCGCCGACGGTCCCGCGGACCGCCCCTGGTCCCCCGGGGCCCCCCCCGACCGCGACCAGTCCCTCATGCTCCGCGCGCGGGAGGGGGACGCGGACGCCTTCTCGCAGCTCTACGACCGCTGGTCGGGGCCGATCCTGCGCTGGTTCTTCCACTCCTGCCACGACCGGGAGGCGGCGGAGGACCTCATGCAGGAGACCTTCCTGCGCGTCTGGCGCGCCGCGCCCCGCTACGAGGTCCGCGCCCGCTTCTCCACCTTCCTGTTCCAGGTGGCGCGGAACCTCTGGATCAACGAGCGGGCCAAGGTGCTGCGCCGCCCCCTCAAGGTCAGCCTCGACGTCCCCAGGGACGGCGAGGACGACGGCCCCACCCGCGCCGACGACCTCGACTCCGGCGTCCCCCTCCCCCCGGAGGAGGTCGTCCGCGCCGAGACCGGCCGCCGCATCCGCGAAGCCGTGGAGGGGCTCTCGGAGAAGCTCCGGGAGGTCTTCGTCCTCGCCGGCTTCCAGGAGATGCCCTACCGCGAGGTCGCCGAGGTCCTCGGCATCCCGGAGGGCACCGTGAAGTCCCGCATGTGGGCGGCGGTCCGCCAGCTGCGCACCGCCCTGGAGGAGACGCGGTGAGCGGCCCCTGCGAGGATCGCGGCGCCGACCTCTTCCTCCTCGCGAGGGACGGGGCGGCGGCGGTGGCCGATCTCGAGGACCACGTCGCCGCCTGCGAGGGCTGCCGGGGCGAGGTGGACCGCCTCCGCGGCCTCGCCGGGGCGCTGCCCGACGCCACGGGACGCCTCCGGCCCCGGCCCTCCACCAAGACCGACCTCATGAAGGAGATCGAGGCGGTGCTCGCGGCGGAAGCGGCCGTCGAAACGGCGGCCCCGCCGCGCCGCGGGCCCCTCCTCCCCCGCTGGATCCCCATGGCGGCCCTGGCGGCCTGCCTCCTCGTCACCGTCCTCGTCCTCACCCGCGACGGCGCCGCGCCCCCCTCCGTCACCGTCGGGGGAGGCTCCGTGGAGGTCCGCCCCCTCTTCGGCGGGACCGCCCTGGAGGGGCTCACCCCCGCGGGGCTCGGGGCGGGATCGGAGCTGTCGGCCCGGGACACGGCCTCCGTCCGCCTCGGCGCCCCCTTCGACGCGGAGGTCGTCCTCGGGAAGGGGGCGGTCCTCCGCCTGCCCCGGGAGGACGGCGCCGACCGCTCCCTCCTCCTCTCCGCGGGTGCGGGCTGGTTCGCCCCTTCGGGAGCGGGGCCCCTCTCCGTCCGGGCCGGCGGGGCGAGGGTCTCCGGGAAGGCCTCCTTCGCCGTGGAGCTCCGCGCCGCGGGCCTCGTCACCGTCATCGTAGAGTCCGGGGGGTGCACCGTCGCCGCCGCCGGCGCGGATATCGCAGCCCGGGGCCCCTGCCGCGTGGAGGTCGAGCCGGGGAAGGCCCCCGGGCCGCCGGTCCCCGCGGAGGCTTCCGACGCCTCGGCCTGGTTCTCCTACCCGGTGCTGACGTTGTCGAAGGAGGAGACCGGCCCCGGCGAAAGGCCGGGCCTCGTCCTCACCCTGCGGCCCTCGGTGCCGCGGCCCCTCCCCATCGCCCCCTGGGACCGGTTCGACCCCCTCTTCTCCCTGCGGTTCACCCACCGGGAGCGGGGGCTCAGCGAGGTGACCGTGGGGCCCCGGCTCCTGCGGCGGCGCGCCCCGCTCCCCGGGGGGGACGGCTCCTTCCTCCTCGGGCCCGACCGGGAGTACCGGCTCCACCTCGGCCTCGGCCCCGTGGAGCTCGCACCGGGCACCTACTCCGTGGAGGCGGTCTACGCCGCCAACCGATCCGGGGGCCCGTGGCGCGGGACCCGGGCGTCCAATGCGGTAGAACTGGTGATCGAGTAGCCCCCGGATACCGAACCCGGGGGGCCGAATCCGCGGGAACGGATCTCCCCGTCGAAGCCTGAACCCCGGGAGCCGGAGCCCGTAGGATCGGGACTGGACAAGAGGAGAAGCGCGCTGGACCTGAGCCCCCTCCGCCCGGCCATCCACGGACTCCGCCGCCGCGTGCGGGGACTCTACCTCCTCCACGGCGCCGGCCGCGCCGCCGCCGTCCTCGCGGGCCTGCTGATCCTCTCCTTCGTCATCGACTGGTTCCTGCGGCCGCCGCTGGGGGTCCGGGTCGTGCACGGGCTCCTCTCCCTCGCGGCCTTCGGCTGGGCGCTCCACGCCTTCCTCGTCCGGCCGCTGCGGCGCCCCCTCTCCGACGAGGAGGTCGCCCTGGCCGTGGAAGCGCGCGTGCCCTCCCTGCAGGACCGCCTCGTCGGGGCGCTCCAGTGGGAGAGGATCCTCGCCGACCCCGACTGCGGGGAGTCCCGCGCCTTCATGGAGGCCTCCGCCGCGGAGGCCGCCGTGGCCGTCCGGGCGGTCCGGGCCGGGGACCTCACGGACCCCCGCTCCGCGCGGCGCTCCCTCCTCCTAGGCGGCTCCGTCGCCGGCGCGCTCCTCCTCGGGGCCGCCCTCTCCGGCGACGCCGCCGCCACGTGGATCCGGCGGAGCCTCCTCCTCCTCGACGAGCCGTGGCCCCGCCGCACCACCCTGGTCGTCCTCGGCTTCGACCCCGACCGCCCCCACGTCACCACCATCGGCGAGGACCTCCCCGTGCAGGTCCGGGTCGAGGGGGTCGTCCCCGAGGGGGGGCCCGACGAGGGGGTGGTGCTCCACTACCGCACCCTCGAGGAGGGGGAGCGCCGCGTGGAGCGGGACGCCCGCCCCATGCTCCAGTCCGCCGAGGATCCGCGCTCCTTCGGCTTCGTCTTCCACGAGATCCCCGCCTCCTTCCGGTTCTGGGTCACCGGCGGGGACGACGACGACGGGGAGCCGGTCTACACCGTGCGCGCCCTGGTGCCGCCGGCCATGGAGGACGTCGTCGCCGACCTCGCCTTCCCCCCGGAGACGGGCATGCCCCCGGAGCGCCGCACGGAGGGAGACCTCGAGGTCCCCGCCGGCACCGCGGTCTCCATGACCGTGCGGGCGACGGTGCCCCTCGGGAGCGCGGCCCTCGTGCACCCCGAGGGGGCCGCGGAACGGCCGCTGGCCGTGGAGGCCGACGGCCGCACGGTCCGGTTCACGGCCGTGGTGACGGAGTCCGCGGACTGGCGCCTCGACATGGTGGCGGCGGACGGCGCCCGCTCCGTGCCCGCCCGCAACACCCGCCGCTTCACCGCCCTCCCCGACCCCCGCCCCGACGTCCGCCTCCTCCACCCCACGTCGCGCCTCTGGTGCGTCGCCGACGGGCGCGTCCCCGTGAAGGTCCGGGCCACGGACAACTACAGCCTCGCCCGCGTCTCCCTGGAGGTGGTGCCCGGCCGCGGCCGGGAGCCCTTGGAGGTCCCCCTCCTCGCGGCGGCCCCCCCGGCGGGGGGGGGGGCGCCGGCCCCGGGGGGGGGGGTCGGCGGCTACCCGCGCCGAGCCCCCACCCCCCGCACCCCCCCCCGGGG
>CAYJMF010000177.1:4894-7118 GCA_964370855.1 uncultured Planctomycetota bacterium
GCCGGGGGGGGGGGGGGGCCCGGGGGGCGCCCCCCCCCGGCGGGGCCCCCCGGGGGGGGGGGGGGGGGGCCCCGGCCCGGGTGCGGGAGATCGCCGTCTACCGGCTCCTCGACCTCACCGCCGTCTCCCCGCCGGAGGGGGAGAAGGGGGTCGCCCCGGAGGACGAGATCCTCATCAGGGGCGTCGCCTCGGACAACGCCGGGGCGGTGGCGTCCACGGACCAGGTGGCGCTGCAGATCACCGACGCCGGCGAGATCCTCCGCCGCCTCACGCAACGCCAGTCCCGCATCCGGGAGGACCTCGAGGCCCTGCGCCGGCACGTGGAGGAGGCCCGGGAGGCGGCGCTGCGCGCCAGGGACGCCCTGGCCGCGGGGCCCCTCTCCCCCGCCGACCGCGCCTCCATCCACGGGCCCGCGGGCCTCGCCGCCCGCTCCGTCCGGGAGTCCGCCGCCCTCGCCGACGCCCTCGGGGACGTGCTCCTCACCTACGGCCTCAACCGCCTCGTGGAGAACCGGGTCGCCACGGAGCGCCTCGTCTCCGTCATGGACGACTGGCTCCGGGAGGACCGCGAGGATCCATCCGTGGTCTTCAAGCCGGGCCTCTGGCGGCGCCTCGCCGCGGCCCACGAATCCCGCGAGATCGACGACCGGGGGATCCTCGGATCCCTCCTCCAGGCCACGGGCCTCTCCGACCGCCTCTCCACGGGTCCCGCGACGGCGCTCCGGACCGCCATGGAGTCCTTGTCAGGGTCCACGGCCGCCGACGCGGACCCCGCCGCCGCCGCGGCGGCGGCCGTGAAGTCCGCCGACGAGGCCCTCGTCCTCGTGAAGGAGATCGGCCTCCACCTCCAGCAGTGGGAGACGATGCACGAGATACTGGAGGCCGTGCGCGCCATCCAGGACCAGCAGGAGGGGATCACCCGCGGACTGCGCGGCGGTTCCCCGCCCGGCCCCCGCTGAGGGGGACGGAAGGGACTCGAAGGAGGCGAAGGTGGCCCACGTGAACGGGATCGGGAACGGGACGCGGATCCTGCGGAGGGCGCTGCTCCTCTCCGCCGCGTCGCTCCTCTCCGCCGCGCCGCTCCTCGCCGCCGCGCCGCTCCTCTCCGCCGCGCCGCTCCTCTCCGCCGCGGCGCTCCTCGCCGCCGCGGCGGGCGCGGCCGCGGGGGCGGCCCCCGCCCAGGACGCCCCCCCGGACCCGGACCGCACCGGCGACCTCTCCCGGGACCAGGAGTGGAACCTCGAGCAGATCCGCGCCATCCGGGAGCGCATGGCCCTCCTCGCGGAGCGCTTCGAGAGGGACGGCGACGCCGAGAGGGCGGGACTGCTGCGGGCCGCCATCCGCCTGGTGGACGAGAAGAAGATCGAGGACCAGATGATGCAGGTCCTCCACGAGATCGAGGGGAAGCGCCCCCTCTCCGGGGCCGACCGCTCCGAGGGGGTGCGCGAGGCCGTGGCCGAGATCCTCGCCCTCCTCGAGCAGAGGGGCCGCGACCGCCAGACCGAGGAGGCCATGCGCCGCCTCGCGGAGACCCGCAAGCGGGTCGGGGAGCTCCTCGACCGCCAGAAGCAGGTGCGCACCGAAACGGAGAAGAAGGGCCGCGACGCCGAGGAGGCCTCGGACCCCGCCATTGCCGAGCGGCGCCGCGAGATCGACGAACTCCGCCGCGAGCAGGAGCGGCTCGACGAGGAGGCCCGCCGGGCCGCGGATGCGGCGCGCGCCGCGGAGAAGACCGCCGCCGATCTCGAGGATCTCCGCCGCCGCCAGGAGGAGCTGGCCGGGGAGATGGAGGCCGAGGCGAAGGGCGCATCCCCGGAGATCGCGGCGGCCCGGAAGGCCGTCGAGGAGGCCGCCGCCGCCGCCGGGGGCAACGCCGCCCGGGCGGAGCGCATCGAGGACGCCGCCGAGGCCCTGCGCCGGGCCCGGGCCGTCGAGAAGGCCGCCGGGGAGGCCCGGGACGCCGCCGTACGGGCCGCCGCCGGCGACGGGGCCGCGAAGGCCGCCGCCGCGCAGGAGGCCCGCCGCGGGGCCCGCAACGCCGAGGCCGGGGACCTCGCCGCCGCGGCCGACGCCCTCGCCCGGGTGGAGGCCGCCGCCGGGGACCCGAAGGAGGCAACCGCCCGCGCCGCGTCCCGCGCCCGCGCCGCCCTCGAGGCGGCCCGCGCTTCCTCGGAGAAGGACCCCGCCGCCGCCGCGGCCGCCGCCTCCGAGGCCGCCGAGGCCC
>CAYJMF010000178.1:0-7115 GCA_964370855.1 uncultured Planctomycetota bacterium
TCGGTGCGCTTCGCCGACGCGACCCACGGACTGGTGGTGGGGGGGGGGGGGGGCCCCCCCGCCCCCCCGGCCCCGTCACCGGCCCCGGCCCCCCCCGCGCCCGCGCGGGGGTCGCCTCCGCCGCCCGCTCCCGCCGGGCCGCCGCCGCCCCCGCCCTCCCCGGAGCAGTCCCCCGAGGCCGCGGGGACGCCGGAGTCCCTCCTCGCCGACGCCCGCGCCTACGAGAAGCGCCACCCCCACGACGTGCCCGGCGTGCAGGAGATGTACCTCCGCGTGTCCGCCGCGAAGCCGGATCTCTCCGACGCCTCCGTGCGGGCCGCCCTCGACCGGGTGGGGGAGCTGGAACTCCGCCTCAAGGACGCCTACCGCGTGCTCCGCGACGACGACCCCGACGCGCTGGAGGGGGTGGCCGACGTGCGCATCAAGGGCATGGCCACGGTGGTGGCGCGGGATCTCGGGAGCCGCGACGCGGCGCTGCGCGTCCGCGCGGCGCGGACCCTCGGGCTCCTCTCCCACGTGGAGGGGATCTACGGCCTGAAGAAGGCCCTCGACCGGGAGGCCGACGACGGCTGCGCCGACGCGGAGGCGGAGGCCCTCGTCAACATCGGCGGGAAGAAGGGGGCGGCGGCCCTGGCGGAGTTCGCCGGCCACGGGACCCAGTCGGCGCGGGCCCTGGAGGCGCTGGTGCGGATGGCGGCCCGCAACCCCGTGGAGCGGCGCATCGCGGCGCGGGCGATGTCGGCGTGGATGGGGGCGAAGGACGAGGCCTCCTTCGACCGGATGCTCGGCGTGCTCCGCGGCCTCGGCTACGACGGGCTCGTAGGCCTCGCCGCCTGCTGCGACCGCAACACGACGGCGGCGCGGCTGCTCCTCGTCGTCAAGGAGCTCGGGAGGTCGAAGGAGCCCGCCGTGGCGCGCGTCCTGGCGCGGTACTTCCGGCACGGGACGGGCCCCCTCGACGCCGGCATCCGGGAGGCCGCCATGGACGCCGTGCGCACCATGGCGAAGAAGGAGAACCTCGGCGACGCCGTGATCCCCCACCTCTTCGTCGGCCTCCGGGACAGGCAGACCCGCCTCTTCACCACGGAGCTCCTCCGGGAGCTCACGGGCCAGGACTTCACCGTGAAGAACTGGGGCGGGTGGATCGCCTGGTGGCGCTCCACCCACCCGGGGTGGAAGGAGGAGTAGACATTGGATGTACATGAATGTACATCCAATGTATAGGGGAGTCGCGCCCCGGGTTCCCCTCCATGGGTCCCCCGTCCGGCACGGACCATGCGTCCCCTCTCCGAGCGCTCCCGGCGCCAGGGCTCCGGGAGCCACGGAGGTGTCCCGTGAACCGATGGAACCCCGCCGCGTCCTTCCTCCTCCTCCTCGCCGGCGCCGGGGCCGCCTGCGCCGCGCCCCGCACCGACGCGCTCCCGTGGGAGGAGGGGCCCCGCGGGCCCGCCTCCGGGCCGGAGGCCGGGTCCTTCGACCCGCGCGAGGAGGCGGGGTCGGCGGACACTCCCTACGCCGGGAGCGGGACCATCGACTCCTGCCGGCTGGGCGCCTGGGGCTGGAGGGCCGACGTCCGCGGAAAGCTGCAGGGAGCGGCGGGGGACTTCGACGGCTCCGCCTCCACCTTCCCCGCCGGGTACTCCTTCGAGTGGCGGCGGTCCATCCGCCAGGGGGACGGCGACCTCTGGATCTCCCACGGGATCCTCCTCGAGCATTTCCAGGAGGAGGAGGAGGAGGGCGGCTCCGTCCCCGGCGGCGACTCCGAGGCGCGGGGCAGGCTCTCGGGGATCCTGTTCCCCGTCGGCATCTCCTCGGCCCCGCGGGGCGGCGAGGGGGGGGAGCCGGCGTGGTTCCCGTGGCGGGTGGATCTGCTCGGGGGGATGCGGTCGGGCTCCGTGCGCGCCGAGGTTCCCGACGGCTTCGGCGGGTCGGAATCGGAATCCTCGAGCTGGGTCGAGTTCTGCATCGGCGCCCGCGTCGAGGTCTCGCCCCTCCGGTCGCTGACCCTCTTCGCGCGGGGGGAGTTCGGCGGGAGCGGCGGGTCCTTCACCTCCGAAGCCGACTCCATCCACGCCATGGCCGGCGTCCGCTGGCGGCCCGTTCCCCACACCGCCGTCCTCGCCGGGTGGCGCATGGTGCGCCTGCGCTCCGAGGACTTCAGCCTGTTCGGCCCCGGCTCCGGCAAGGTGACCTTCGCCTCCGACGGACCCTGGATCGGACTCGAGGTGGAGTTCTAGAATCCGGCCCGTTCTCCGGAGAAACGCCATGACCACCCTGCGCAGGGCCTCCGCGGCCCTCGTCCTCGCCCTCGTCGCCCTCCTCGCCTCCTGCACGGAGCTCGACGGGCAGCGGATCTCGATCCGGTACGACGCGGCGGCCGACGTCCTCCACGTCCTCCTCCACTACGACGGGATCCACGAGAAGAACGGGGACTCGCCGGCCGCCCGGGAGCAGGTCCCCGCCTTCCTCGCCGGGGGGGACGTCCTCCTCCTCGACTGGTTCGGGCACGTGGAGATGAAGGAGATCCGGGAGGAGGCGGAGAAGGAGGGGACCCCTCCCGCCATGAAGGCGTTCCTCCACGCCCTCGCGGGTTCCGTGAAGGCGCGGGCCGTCGGGCACTACAGGGACCCGCGGGGCCGCATCGGGGCGGTGCAGCACGTGGAGGTGCGCGACGCCTCCGTCCTCGTGCGGAAGGCCAACGCCGCCCTGAACGAGGGGATTCTCTCCGGGCATGCGGACCCGGAGTGGCGCCGCACCGCGGCGAGGATGGAGGCCGGCGCCCGGGAGGGGCGGCAGTGGATCTTCCTCGACGGGCACGCGGTGGGCATCACCTTCGCGGCGGACCCGGCGGAGTGGGCGCTGATCCGGCGGAAGGCGGTCCGGGACATCGCCCGGGAGTTCGCGGAGGAGAGGCGGAAGGAGGAGGGGGACCCGGGGCCGGACGGCCTGGAGGAGGCCCCCCCCGGCGAGACCCCGGAGGCGGCGGCGCTCCGCATCGCGGAGGCCGAACGGCGGGAGGCGGCGGCCCGGGAGGCGACGCCGCGGGACCGGGGCTTCGGCCTCGCGTTCCTCGGCCTCTCCCCCGTGGCCCTCGTGGAGACCGCCGAGTCCGTCACCTTCCGCATCGGGGACCCGGGCCGCCCCTCCACCCTGCGCATCCCCCTCCGGGACGTGGAGGACCATTCCCTCGACGAGGTCGTCCTGAAGGCCGTCCCGAGGGATCTCGACGGGGCCCTCGCGGACCGGGTCCTCGGCGGGACCGCGGCGGGGGACGCCGATCTCCTGGACCTCCTCCGGTGGGGGCCCCCGGAGGAGAAGGGCCGCGTCCTCCTCCTCCGCGCCCGCAACGCGACGGGGGAGGGGCGCGACGCGGCGCTGGCGGGCCTCGCCTCCTTCGCCGAGGCGTGGAACCGGGACGTGGGGATTCCCCGGGCCCCCGTTGCCGGGGCCCAGGAGCGCGACGGGGCGGTCCCCGACCCGAAGGAGGATCCGGAAGGCCACCTCCGCTCCTGGGCGGCCTGGTACGCCGACGTCGTCGACGGCCTCCCCCGGTAGAAAAGTAGGAAAGGGGACGCGCACCACTTCTTCACTTTTCCACTTTTCCACCTCACCGGCGGCCTTCCCGGTCACCGGGTAATCACTGGAAAGTGAAAAAGTGGTGCGCGTCCCCATTTCCCTGCCTTCATACTGCGGGGGGAAAGTCGTGGGGAGGGGCCGCCGCCATCACGGGGGAGGCTCCACTGGCCGGGTCGCGTCGCACCGTGCGCGGGGGGCGTCCGTGAACCTGGACGCCTTCTCCGTGATCGTCGTGTTCCTCGCCGTCGTCGAGGCCGTCCTCGGCGCCGCGGCGCTGGCGCTCGGGGTACGCGAGTTCCGCGCCGCCGCCGGGGCCGCCAACGGGAGCCCGGAGGCGGCCCGCCGGCCCCTCCTCGCGCTGGTGGCCGGGACGGTCCTCGTCACCGCCGTCGTCTCCGTGCCCCTCTTCCACCTGCTGCTGGCCTCCTGGGTCCCGCGCTGGCCCGGCATCATGTGCGTCGAGGGGGTGCGCCGCATCGGCACCGGGACCGCGGGGGCCGCCCGCTGGCTGCCCCCCCTCGTCGCCGCCCTCGACGTCACCCGCCTCCTCGTCGTCTTCGCCGCGGGAGCCTGGTGGACGCTCCGCCGCCTCCCCGGGGAGCCGATCCCCGTCATCCGGCGCGCCGCCCTGGCCGCCGCCGTCCTCGGCGCCGTGGCGCTCCTCGACGGCGCCCTCGCCGGCGCCTACGTCGTCATCCCCAAGGCCGAGGTCTACCCCACCTCGGGCTGCTGCACCGTCGCCCGCGCCGCCGTGGAGAGGGACGCGGGCCTCGTCTCCGTGGGGGCGGAAGACGCGGGGAGGGAACTCCTCTCGGGGCTCCTCGTGGCCGGCGCCGCGGTGCTCGGGGGCGCCGCCCTCCTCGTCCGCCGGGGCGCCCCCGTCCCCGGGAACACCGCCGCCGTGGCGGGCATCGCCGTCCTCGGCGCGGCCCTCCTCGTCCCCGCGGGGCGGTTTCTCGTGGACGTCGGCGCGCCGGTCCTCCTCGATCTCCCCTACCACCACTGCGCCTGGTGCGCCCTCGCCGGGGCCCCGGAGGCCGTGGCCGGGACGGTGCTGCTCTCCGGCGCGGCGATGTGCGCGGGATGGGCGCTGCTCGCCCGCCTCGGCGGCCCCGCCGGGGAGGACTCCCCCGCGCGCTCCCTCCTCGGCGCCGCGGCCTTCGGGTTCCTCGCCGCCGCCGCCATGGCCGCCGTGATCGCGGGGATGGCGTGATCCCCCGCGCCCTCCGCCCCGTCCTCTTCGCCGCCGGCATCCTCCTCGCCGGCGCCCTGCCCCTCGTCGGCAGGGCCGTCCGCTCCGGGAGGGTGGACCGCTGCGCCCTCGACGGCATCCGCATCCCCGCGGCCACCCGGGCCCGCCTCGTGGAGCCCGGCGGCGGCGAGCGCCTCTTCTGCAGCGTGGAGTGCGCCGAACGCTGGGTCGCGCGGACCGGCGTCCCCCCGGAGCGGGCGTTCCTGACCGACGAGACCACGGGCCGCGAGATCCCCGCGGGGGAGGCCCGGCTCGCGGAGAGCCGGGTCGCCGCCCACGCCCCCTCGGGCTGCTTCGTCCACGTCTTCGCCGACGAGGCGGCGGCCCGCCGCCACGTCGAGGCCTTCGGGGGGAGGATGCTCC
This sequence comes from uncultured Planctomycetota bacterium, assembly GCA_964370855.1. Taxonomy (GTDB): domain Bacteria; phylum Planctomycetota; class JAJSAM01; order JAJSAM01; family JAKLKS01; genus JAKLKS01. The sequence goes on from CAYJMF010000178.1 coordinate 5,192, forward strand.
TCCGCCCGCCCTTCGCCGCAACGAAAGGAGATTCACGATGAGAGCCCGGACCGCGCTCCTCCTCCTCGCCGCGTCGTCGGCGGCCGCCTGCTCCGACCCGGCGCCGTCCCCCGCCCCAGGCCCGGCGCCCGCGGGAGCCGGCGCCCCCGCCGCGGCGGCCCCTTCCCCCGTCCGCTTCGAGGAGGTCGCCCTCAAGGCGGGCCTCGACTTCCAGATGACCTTCCTCCGCCCCGAGCAGGGGGAGAACTTCAAGATCAACCTCTACGACCACGGCACCGGCGTCAGCGTGGCCGACATCGACGGGGACGGGAGGGAGGACATCTACCTCGTGAACCAGCTCGGCCCCAACGGGATGTTCCGCAGCCGGGGGGACGGGACCTTCGAGGACGTCACCGCGGCGTCGGGCGCGGGCCTCGACGGGCTCATCGGCGTCGGGGCCGTCTTCGCCGACGTGGACGCCGACGGGGACCAGGATCTCTACGTCACCACCTCCCGCGGCGGGAACGTCTACCTGGAGAACGACGGAAAGGGGGTGTTCAGGGACGTCACCCGGAAGGCGGGGCTCGCCCTCGTGGCGGAGTCCATGTCCCCCTCCTTCTTCGACGCCGACGGGGACGGGGACCTCGACCTCCTCGTCACCAACACCGCGCGCTGGACCCTGGAGAGCTTCGACGACAAGCTCCGCTACTACAGGGGCAAGGCGACCCTCGACGAGCTCATCGACAGCGAGAAGCAGGAGAACGCCTTCTACCTCAACGACGGGAAGGGGAAGTTCACGGAGGCCGCCGGGCCGGCGGGGCTCAAGGGGAAGGGCTGGGGAGGCGACGCCGCCGTCTTCGACATGGACGACGACGGCGACCTCGACGTCTTCATCTGCAACATGTTCGGCTCCTCGGTCCTCCACGAGAACGACGGGAAGGGCCGTTTCAAGGACGTGACGGCGGCGGTCCTCGGGAAGACCTCCTGGGGGGCCGTCGGCTGCCGCGCCTTCGACTACGACGGGGACGGGCTCCTCGACCTCTTCGTGTCGGACATGCACTCGGACATGTGGATCCCCTTCGACCTCGACCCGGCGCTGGTGGAGCCCGGGGAGCGGTACCCCTCCTTCTACGCAAAGGCCGTGAAGATGGGCGCCGCCACGGCGGAGCAGGACCGGGAGTTCGCGCTCAAGGCCTCGGCCACCCCCGGGGAGGTCATCTTCGGGTCCACCCTCTTCCGCAACCTCGGCGGCGGGAAGTTCGAGGAGGTGGCGCAGAAGGCGGGCTGGGAGACCTTCTGGCCCTGGGGCGTGACGGAGGGGGACTACGACGCCGACGGGTACCCGGACATCTACGTGCCCTCGGGCATGGGGTACCCGCTCTTCCACTGGCCCTCGGCGGTCCTGCGCAACTCCGGGAAGGGCACCTTCCAGGACATCGCCCGCGCCGCCGGCGTGGAGCCCCCCCCGGGCGGGCCGCAGATGGGCATCGTCTTCAAGGGGAAGGCCGCCGTGCGCTCCTCCCGCTCCGCGGCGACCCTCGACTTCGACGGGGACGGGCGGCTGGACGTCGTCGTCAACAACTTCAACGACCGCTGCTGGCTCTGGAGGAACGTCTCCCCGGAGGGGACCTGGTGCCGCATCCGGCTGAAGGAGACCCGCGGCCACCGGGACGCCATCGGGGCCCTGGTCCGGCTCACCGCCGGGGGGCGGACGCGGACGATGATGGTGCAGGCGGCGGGGGGCTATCTCGCCCAGTCCTCCAACATCCTCCACTTCGGCCTCGGCGGCGCGAAGACCGTGGAGAAGGTGGAGATCCGCTGGCCCGGAGGCAACCTGCAGACGGTGACCGACGTGAAGGCGGGGGAGGTGAACGTGATCACGGAGCCGAAGGAGTGAGAGGATGTGAGCCAATCCCCCGTGCTCCCTGCGGGTCCCGGCGCAAGC
>CAYJMF010000179.1:0-6854 GCA_964370855.1 uncultured Planctomycetota bacterium
CCCCCCCCCCCCCCCCCCCCCCCCCCCCCCCCCCCCCCCCCCCCCCCCCGGAACCCCCTCCCGGAGGAGGGACGTGGCTCCCCGGTTACAATCAAGGATCATGCCCCCGCGGCGCCTCCTCCCGCTCCTCCTCCTTCTCCTCCTCCCCGCCCTTCCTTCCGCGCCCCCGGCGGCGGCGGACATCCTCGTCGTGGGCGGACGGCCCATCCGGTGCACCTGGTGGGAGGAGGGGAACGAGGTCGTCGTCAATCCCTTCAACTCCTCCAACCGGGCCATGACGTGGGGCGTGGAGCGGTACCCGAAGGCGAAGCTCAAGACCGACAGGGCGAAGTCCAGCGAGACCCCGGAGGAGGAGTACTGCCGGCGGGCCTTCGACATCCGGGCGGGGAGCGCGGAGGACCACGCGGCGCTGGCCCGGTGGTGCGCCGAGCACAAGCTGAAGGAGCTCGCGGCCCGTGAGTGGGAGCGGGTGCTCGAGGCGGAGCCGGCCAACGAGGCGGCGCGGAAGGAACTCGGGCCGTCGGCCCTGAAGGAGGTCCTGCGCCGGAACGGGAAGGCGAACCCGGAGCTGGGCGACCTCCTGAACCAGTACGTGGCCGCGGAGAACCCCGCCACCCGGGCGGTGCTCCTCGGCCGCATGAAGCGGGACCACGACCTCGGCCTCCCGGGCTTCTACCTCGAGCGCGCCTGGCGGAGCGGGCGGCTCCCGAAGACGCGGACCGACGACGTGCCCCTCACCTTCCGCTCCGACCGGGTGAAGAGCGAGGAGGGGGTCAAGTACACGATGTTCGTCCCCTCCACCTACGACCCCCTGCGGCCGACGCCGCTCCTCCTCGGGCTCCACGGCGGCGGCGCGGGCGGGAAAAAGGGGGAGAAGGTGGTCGGGTCGGGCCCCTCGGCCATGAACTTCTACACCGGCATCGCCGAGGAGCGGGGCTGGCTCGTCGTCTGCCCGACGGCCCTCGTCGGGACCTGGGCCGCCCCCGTCCACGAGCCCTTCTTCGAGGCGCTCCTGACGGAGATCCAGCTCCTCTACAACGTGGACCTCAACCGCGTCTACCTCACGGGCCACTCCATGGGGGGCTTCGGCTCCTGGCACTGGGGGCCGAAGTGGGCGGAGCGGTGGGCCGCCTTCGCCCCCATGGCGGGGGGCAACGGCCCCGACGCGGGGCGGCTCCGGGACACGCAGACCTTCGTCTACGTCTTCCACGGCACCGACGACAACGTCGTCGGCGTGGACAGCGACCGAGCCGCGGCCAAGACCCTGCTCTCCAACGGGAACGACTTCGTCTACACCGAGCTCGGCGGGGTCGGCCACGGCTGCCCCGAGGAGGTGCTGCGCGAGATGGCGGCGCTCTTCGAGGTGAAGCGGCTCGCCGTCGGGCGGGGCCGAGCCTTCAAGCGCAGCGACGCCATCCGCTCCTCCTTCCTCGAGAAGCCGACGAAGGAGGAGAAGCACTACCTCGGCGACCCGGAGCCGCCGGACCCCGACGCCGCGGCGGAGAAGCCGGAGCAGAGGCGGAAGCGGCTGCTGGCGGACATCGACCTCGGGGGCGGCAAGGCCGAGGCCGCGGCGGCGGCCTACGCCTCCTGGCAGGACGAGGATTCGGTGAAGCCCCTCGGCGCCCGGCTCGGGGCGGCGGGGAAGGCCGCCGACGACGTGCGGGCCGCGGCGGCGAAGGCCCTCGGGAACATCGGGAGCGCCGACGCCCTCCCCTTCCTCGAGAAGGGGCTCGCCGACGAGAACGACCCGGTCTTCCTCGCCTCCCTCGCGGCGGTCCGGGCGGTGGGGGACGCGAAGGCCGGGCCGGCCCTCCTCCGGGCCCTCGACTTCCAGGCGAAGGTGTTCGCGTCGAAGCTCTCGGGGCGCGCCATGGGGTTCCCGGACTACGAGCCGCGCTGCGCGGCCCTCGGGGCGGCGGCGAAGGCCGCGGCGGCCCTCGCGGAGCCGAAGGAGGCCGTCGCCCGCATCCGGGACCGCGTGGTGAAGCCGGTCTTCGACGAGGAGGTCCGGGTGCCGCGCCTCGACCGCGCGGGCCACGTCCCCGAGCGGGTGAAGGCGGCCCTCGGCAGGGAGGTCGCCGCGGCGCTGGGGGCGGCGGGGGACCCCTCGGCGAAGGCGGTCCTCCTCCACCTCAAGGAGACGTGCGATCGCGACGGATCGGTGATCGCCGCCTGCGACGAGGCCCTGGCCCTCCTCGACGGGGGGGGCGGGGACGGGGGGGGCGGGGCCGGCGGCGGCTCCGGCGGCGGCCCCGGGGAGTGACGCCGGCCCGCTCCCGCGTCCGCGTCCTCCTCCTCTCCCCCCTCCTCGGCGGCGGGGGCAACGCCACGAGCGCGCGGCGCCTCGCGCGCCACCTGGGGGCGGAGGGGGTGGCGGCCCGGCTCCTCGAGGTCTCCGCGCCGGACTTCCCGGGGAGGCTCGCGGCGGCGCTGCGCTCCTTCCGGCCCGACCTCGTCCACGCGCTCCACGCCCGCAAGGGGGGCGCCGCCTGGCTCGACCACGCCCTGCCCGGCGACCCCCCGCTGGTCGTCTCCCTCACGGGGACGGAGATCCACCGCGACCTCGGGGATCCCTCCCTAGCGCCGCGGGTCCTCGGGGCGCTGCGGGAGGCGCGGCTCGTCCTCAGCAGCGGGGGGGCGCTCCTCGCCTCCGCCGTCGCCGTCGTCCCGTCGCTGTCGGGGCGGAGCGCCGTCGTGCCGAAGGGGGTGGACCTCCCGCCCCGGGACCCCGGTTTCGATCTCCGGCGCGCGGCGGGGCTCCCCCGGAACGCCTTCGTCTTCCTCCTCCCCGCCGGGCTCCGCGAGGTGAAGGACCCCCTTTTCGCGCTGGAGCCCCTCTCGCGCCGGCGGCGCGGCGACCCGCGGGTCGCCTTCGTCCACTGCGGGGAGTCGCTGGACCCGTCCCTGGAGGAGGCGCTCCGGGCGCGGGCCGCCGCGGAGCCCTGGGTCCGCACCCTCGGCGCGGTTCCGTACCGCCGCATGGGGTCGGTCTACGCAGGGGCCTCCGTGGTCCTCAACACCTCCCGCAGCGAGGGGTACGCCAACGTGCTCCCCGAGGCCATGGCGGCGGGGAGGCCGCTGCTGGCGGCGGACATCCCGGCCAACGCGGAGACCGTCGTCCGCGGCCGCACGGGGCTCCTCTACCGGGCCGGGGACGCGGACTCCTTCCTGCGCGCGGCGGGACGGCTGCTCCGGAACGGGGATCTCCGGCGGCGCCTCGGCGCGGCGGCGCGGAAGGAGGCGCGGGCCCGGTTCTCCCCGGAGGCCGAGGCGCGGGCCGTGGCGGAGGCGTACCGGAGGATGCTGGCGGTCTAGAGGGGGGAGGGACCTCCCCCGGAATCAGGCGGGGGAGGAACGGTCGTTCCCCCCCCGCCGCGCGTCGTCATCCGCCCGTCGTGAGGCTACCTGCGGCCGGGAGCGCCGTCCCTGCCGTAGGCATGGCCGGTCCCGTGGTTCGCGGCATCCGGGGCGCCACCGGCTCCGCCACCGGTGCCGTCGTCCCCTTCCTCCTCGTCCGCGGGATCGTCGGGGCAGCCTCCCAGGGCCTCGATGGCGTCCTCGAGGGCCGTGGCGAGGGCGGCGATCCGATCCTCGAGGTCCTGCTGCACCGTCGCGTCGGTCACCCAGTCCTTGGGCCCCGTCTCGCCGTCGGTCTTCGGGAGGATGTCGTGCTGCAGCTTCGCGAGCGCCGCGCAGAGGGAGTCGGCGTCCCCGGCGTCGATGCGCGCGCAGACGACCCGGAGCTTGTTGCCGAGGGCCCGCTGGCGGTTGCGGGCGCGGAAGGACGACGCGTCCGCGGCGGCGACGGCGGCGGCGAGGTCGGCGCACATCGCCGACAGGTCCGTGGTCCCCGGAGGCTCCGGCGGGCCGGCGATGACGGCCGTGACGCAGAAGTCGTCGATGAAGAAGCGGTCCCGGTTCCCCGTGCCGTCGTCGAAGACCCCCGGGGTGATCACGAACCGCTTCACCGGCGTCATGGACACGACACCGAAGAACCCCGGGGCGTTGGGGGCGGCCAGGGAGGCGATGAGGGTCGCGTCCTCGGCGTAGAGGTCCACCGTCGCCGGGGTCGCGTTGCTCAGGAACGTGAACTTGAAGGCCGCCACGGTCCCGGCGAAGGTGCCGTCCATGGTCCCGACCCCGTTGGGGGCCGTCACGGAGCCCGCGTCGGAGATGGCCTCGCTCGACCAGTTGACGAGGGTCGGATCCGCCGCCTCCGGGGAGCCGAAGGCCACGTCGGCGCTGAAGGAGCTCCCCGCGACGAAGGTCCCGGTGCTCCCGGTGAAGTCGAGGCAGTAGTCGCCCGTCCCCGCGGCGGCGTCGTAGTCCGCCGCGTTGCCGTAGGCGGTGGCGTCCTGCCCGAAGGCGGTGGACGCGGTGATGAGGAGGGGCGCCAGGAGTGCGCCCGCGAGCGTGCATCGGCGGAGTTTCGCCATGGGTACCGTCCTTTCCTGTTCCTTGGTTCCGGGCGGGCCCGGAACCGGGCCTCTGAACCGGGCGCCGGGCGGGCGGCCGGGCGACTCCCCGGGGAGCCGGCCCTCCATCACGTCCGCCGTCGGTGCCGTTGCAGGGGACGGTACCGCTCCGCCCGGGAGCATGTCGGGGATCAAGGTCTACCCCGCCGCCCGCCTCTACCCGAGCTCGAGCTGCCGCTTGGCGTCCACGAAGTCGCGGTTGATGGAGGCGATGGCGCGGTTGAAGCGGTCCTCGAGGTCCGCGGCACCGACGAGGGGGAGCGCGTTGCGCACGTTGCGCATCACCTGGATGGCCTGGCGGAAGGTGCGGACGAGATCGCCGTCGCTCACCGTCGTGTGCTCGGCGAGGTCCTCCCAGGTGCAGCCGCCGGCCCAGAGCAGCGCAGGGCCCGACATCTTCCAGTCGAGCTCCTTGGAGAGATCCTCGATGCCGGCCTCGAACTCCTTCCGGCGGAACCGGTTGACCTGCTGCTCCGCCCGGAGGCGGATGGAATCGAGCACGCCGGGCTCGATGCGGTCCGAGGCGTCCCCGCGGCGCTCCTCGAAGACGACGGCGCAGAAGAGGAGCACCAGGAGGTTCGCGTCGCACTGGTGGAGGATGCCGGCCTCGAGGAACTCCGCGGCGTGGACCTCGAAGCCCTGCACGGCGGCGGCGAAGCGGCCCTTGTCCGTGAGGGCCCCCCCGGCGATGTAGCCGAGGGACTTGAGGACCTCGATGCGCTTGTGGATGAACTCCGCCTCCCGGGCGGGGCGGGCGCGGAGCGTCCCCCGGTCCCTCTCGAGCCTCTCCCGCTGGAAGCGGGCGAGGGAGCGCTCGTAGGCCTCGCCCACCCGCTCGCCCACGATGGCGTAGAGGTTCATGAGGGTGGCGTAGTCGATGTCGAGCCGGCTGCGGACCGGCTCGAGGGGGCCGTCGAAGAGGTGCTCCATGGCCCTGTAGTCGAGGTCCCGGTCGTCCACGATGGAGTAGACGTAGCCGCAGTCGTCGATGCCCTGGCGGCCGGCCCGGCCCGCCATCTGGCCGTACTCCCGCGCGAGCATCCAGTCGAGGCGGACGCCGTCGAACTTCTTCAGCGACGCGAAGCAGACCGTGCGGGCGGGCATGTTGACGCCGAGCGCGAAGGTCTCCGTGGTGAACAGGAGCTTCACGAGGCCCGTCGTGAAGAGGCGCTCCACGATCTCCTTGTGGACGGGGAGGAGGCCCGCGTGGTGGTAGAGGATCCCGTGGCCGCAGAGGCGGCGGAGCTGGCGGGATGCGTCCGTGGGCTCGAGCTGGTAGAGGGTGCAGAGCTCGTCGAAGCGGCGGAGCAGGTCCTCCCGCTCGCCCTCCGTGAGCAGGTCCCGGAAGGCGTTCTCCTCGGCCCTCTCCCCGCATTCGCGGCGGGAGAAGGAGAAGTAGAGGCAGGGGAGGAGGTCGTGCTCCTGGAGGTAGTCGAGGAGGTGGCGGCTCGCCCGGTTGCCGCGGAAGCGGCCGCGCTGGAAGCGGTCCCCGCCCCGGCGGCGGGGGCGCTCGTGGCGGAGCTGGGCCAGGGTCTTGACGCCGGCCTCGTCGTGGTAGACGAAGTGGCGCAGCGGCACCGGGCGGCGGTGGCGCTCGACGACCTCGAGGGGGACCTTCCGGATGGAGCGGATCCAGTCGGCGACCTCCTCGATGTTCGGGATGGTGGCGGAGAGGCCGACGATGCGGATGTGCTCCGGCGCGAAGATGATCGACTCCTCCCAGACGGTGCCGCGCTCGCGGTCGTCGAGGTAGTGGATCTCGTCGAAGACGACGGCGTAGCAGTCGTCAAGGTTCTTCGGATCCTCGAAGATCGTGTTGCGGAATACCTCCGTCGTCATGATGAGGAGCGGCGCGCCGGCGTTGATGGTGACGTCGCCGGTCATGATGCCGACCTTCTCCTCGCCGATGGTCCCGCGGAAGTCGCGGAACTTCTGGTTGGAGAGGGCCTTGACGGGCGCCGTGTAGCAGATGCGCTTCCCCTCGGCCAGGGCCTGCTCGATGGCGAAGTCCGCAACCAGGGTCTTCCCCGCCCCCGTGGGGGCCGCGACGATGACCGAGGAGCCCCGCCGGAGGGCGTCCAGCGCCCTCTGCTGGAAGGGATGGAGGCGGAAGCCCCGGTACATCTCCGTCCCGGGATCCACCTCGAGGGCCTCCGCCTGCACGACCGGCTCCCGGGGAGGCGGGGCGGAGACGGGCCGGGGGGGCGGCGGGCCCTGGTCGCGTTGCCTCCCCCGCGGCGGCCGGTCCCCCCGCTTCCCCTTCCGCCCCTGCGCCCCCCGCCTGTGCCGTCCCATCCCCGCATCGTAGGGGAGCCAAGGCGGGGACGTTCCTAACTAAGTAACATCGCCGTCAAGTTAGCGGCTCCTCTCTCGGCG
>CAYJMF010000180.1:0-6802 GCA_964370855.1 uncultured Planctomycetota bacterium
CCAGGCGCAACGGCCTCGCCTTGCTTCTTCGTCAGGAGGGAAAACCTACCTCACCTCCCCCCCTCCCGAAACCTCCCCCCCTCCCCGTCCGCCACCAGCCTCGCCTTCTTCCCGAAGTACCACTCCTCCCACGTCGCCACCGCCGCGCTCCTCGCCTCCTGGGGCGCCGCGGGGTCGTACCCGTGGGTGAGGCCGGTCACGCGGCGGAGCGCGTCCAGCGCGGTCCCCCGCTCCGCGGCCCCCTCGGCCTCGAGGGTGAGGATGAGGAGCCCGAGGGCGCGGGTCCCCATGCGCACGAAGTCGGCGGCGAGGACGCTCCGGTCCTTCTCCGCGGCGCGGGCGTAGCGCGCGAACACGGAATCGAAGACGGCGCGGAAGGAGGCGTCGTCGAGGGCCGCCGCCCCGGAGAGGTCGAGGGTGGAATCGGATTCCTCCGTGGCCACCGCCCCCTCCACGCGGAAGGTCGCCTTCTTCAGGAAGAGGAGCGCGAAGGCGGTGTCGAGGAGGTTGCCCGGGCGGGCGCGGGCCCCCTTCCGCCGGGGCTGGGCGGCGAGCATGCCCGTCCCGCCCCAGGAGCCGTCGCCGTTCTGCTGCGCCAGGAGGTACTTCGCCCCCTCGAGGTACCAGTCGTGCTCCGCCATCCAGGTGACGCCCGCCAGCACGCCGGCCCGCTCGAGGCCGTAGAGGTAGTAGTAGTGCCAGCCCCCGGTCCCGGAGGGGGGGTTGTCCGTGACGGAGAAGTTCCGTCCGAGCCACGCGATGCCGTCGCGGATGGACTGGACCGCCTTCCGGTCCAGGGCCGCGGTGTACCGCTTCGTCCCCTGGAGCTCCCCCCGGCAGATGACCATGGAGGAGACTCCCCCCGTGGTCATGGAGCCCGTCGCCCCCGGGTGGGTGTATCCCCAGCCGCGGGCCCGGTCCCTCCCCGCGACCCGGCTCCGCGGCGCGTAGGCGTCGCCGGCGGAGGAATCCGTCTCCCTCCGTTCCACCTCCGGCCCCGAGGGCTCCTGGGTGCCGAGGAGGTGCTCGAGGCAATTCTGGAAGACCCGGGCGTCGATCTCCACCCCGCAGCGGCGGGCGGCCTTGAGGCCGAGGAGGGCGTACTGGGTGTTGGAGTGGTCCCAGCCCGAGCGGCGGCGCGAGTACCCGTCGGTGGCGGTGTAGCCGAAGGCGCCGGAGGCGTCCTGGGCCGAGCAGAGGCGCTGGGCCATGGCGCGGATCCACTCGAGGTCCGAGGCGGGGATCACGGGCTTCCCCCTCTTCGCGGAGTCCCCGTAGCGGGACTTCTTCTTCTCCTCCGGCGCGGCATCGGGAGAGTAGTGGGCCTCCAGGGCCAGCAGCGCGAGGGCGAGCTGGTAGGTCTGCGCTCCGGCGCTGCCGCCGGAGCGAAAGGCCTGCCGCATCGTGGCGATGCCCTTCGCCACGGCGGGGTCGTCGAAGGAGGCGCCGCAGGAGCGCAGCACGTGCACACCGAGGGAGGTGTAGCCGAAGGGGAAGGTCGAGAAGGGCTCGGCGTCGTCGCCGAAGACTCCGTCCTTCCCCTGGTGGTCCCGCATCCAGGCGACGCCGCGGGCGATGGCGTCGTCCACGGACTTCTGGAAGGCGGGGTCCCGGGCCGGGCCGGGGGCGAAGCGGAGATCGTCCTTCTTCCCGTCCCCGTCCCCGGCGGAGGCGGAGGGGGAGCCGGCGGCGCACCACGCCGCGACCACAACCAGGAGCCCCGCCGATCCCGGTCTCATGCCCGCATCCTACCGGAACCTGCCGGCCCCGGCGTCGGCGACGAGGATCCCCTTGCGGGAGAACCACCACGCCTCCCAGGCGGCGACGGCGGCGGAGCGCGCCGCGGCGGGCCCCTCGGGGTCGTACCCGTGGGTGAGCCCGGTGGTGCGGCGGAGGACGTCGAAGGCGGCGGCCCGCTCCCCGGCGGTCTCGGCGTCGAGCGCTAGGACGAGGAAGGGGATGCAGCGGGTGCCGAGGCGCACGAAGTCCGTCGCCCGCTCCCCGGCCTCGACGGGGTCGGCACGACGGAACCGCAGGAACACCGCGTCGTGGAGGGTCCGGAACGCCCCCCCGTCGAGGTCCGCGGCCCCCTCGAGGTCGAGGGAGTCCATCCCCGCCTCCGTCGCCACGGCGCCCCGGTCCACGCGGAAGGTGGCCCGCTTCAGGAACAGGAGGGCGAAGCAGGTGTCGAGGAAGTTCGCCGTCGCGGCGTCGGGCCCCGCCCCCTGCCAGGGGACGGCGTCCAGCGCCGCCTGCCCGAGCCAGGAGCCGTTGTCCCGCTGGCCGTCGAGGAGGAAGAGCGCCCCCTCCAGGTACCAGTCGTGCCTCCCCGTGAAGGCGACGCCGGAGAGGACCCCGGCCCGCTCCAGCCCGTAGAGCCAGTAGTAGTGCCAGAGCTCGCGCAGCGCCGGCGCCCCCGGGGGGCCGGGGTTGGCGGCGAGGTCGAAGTTCGCCCCGAGCCAGGCGATGCCGTCCCGGATCCCCTTCTCGACGCGGAGGTCGAGCTTCTCCGGGTAGCCCTTCGTGCCGAGGAGCTCGCTGCGGCAGATGACCAGGGAGGAGACACCGCCCGCCGTCATGGAGCCCGTGGAGGGATCGTGGTCCCGGTAGCCCCAGCCCCGGGCCTCGTCCCGGGCGACCTCGCGGAGGTCGCCGGGGCCGTAGCCCGGCTCGTCCACCCCCGCCGGCGCGAAGCGGCCCGCCGGGGGCCCCTTGCGCTCCTGGGCGCCGAGGAAGTGCTCGAGGGAGCGGCGCCAGGCGTCGGCGGGGATGGCGATGCCGCAGCGGGAGGCGGCCTTCAGCGCGAGCAGGGAGAACTGGGCGTTGGAGTTGTCGTAGACGGAGCCTTGTGCGGGGGACCAGTAGGAGAAGGCGCCGCCCTTCGTCTGCGCCTCGAGGAGCCAGCGGACCAGCTCCCGCATCCACTCGAGGTCCGCCTCGGGCATGCGGCGGGCGGCGGGGGAGGCGCCGTACCGATCCCCCGCGGCGGGGGTCTCCTCGGCGGCGTAGTGGGCCTCGAGCGCGAGCACCGTGAGGGAGACGCCGTAGTTGTCGAGCCCCTGGCGCTTCCGCTTGAGGACGTCGTACACCTCCCGCAGCCGCTGGAAGCCCCGCTTCACGTCGGCGTCCTCCCGCTCCACGCCGCAGGCGCGGAGCGTGTAGAGGGCGAGCGCCGTGGGGCCGAGGCTCCCCGCGCCCTCGACGTGGAACATGGGGATGGGGCGGATGTCGTAGGCCCCGTCGGGGAGCTGGAGCCGGCGGAGCCAGGCGACGCCCCGGGCGATGGCGTCGTCCACGGCCTTCTGGAAGGCGGGGGAGCGGCGGGGGGCGCGGGCGGCGGGGGGGGCCTTCCCGTCCCCGGCCTCGGCGGGGGATCCGCCGGCGAGGAGAGCGAGAGCGAGGAGCGCGGCGGCCAGGGCGCGGACCGTGTTCATGGGGATACTGTACCCGACCCGATTCATCGGGGTTGGGCTCGCTATTCCCGGCTTGGCGGGAGCCCATCGCCCAACCCCGATGAATCGGGTCGGGTACAGTATCCCTCCAGGTGGCGGGAGGCGAGGGCGAGGGCGGTCTTCAGGAGCTCCTCCGCCCGGTGGCGCTTCACGTGGTAGCCGGAGGTCCTCGTCGTCTCCTGGCGGACGACGACGGCCTCCACGTCCTTCGCCTCCACCGCCTCGATGAGGACGCCCACGGGCGGCTTCGCCTTCTTCGCGAGCTTCCCGAGCCCGCTCCCCTCGGCCCCGAGGACGACGGCGTAGAAGTAGGGGTAGGGCGTCCCCTGCACCCGGTTGAGGACCACCTGCCCCTGCACCCCGGTGACGGGGTCCGGCGGGGACTTCGGCCTGAGCGAGAGGCGCGCGTCCACGGGGAGCCGGCCGTCCCCGTCCCCGGACATGAGGAGCATCCCCGTCGCCTCCCCGTAGGCGGCGATCGCCTCCTCCAGATCCTCCACGACCTCCTCGAGGGCCTTCGCCTTGAGCACGAGGTCGGGCTGGCGGAAGACCGTGCGGATCCCGGAGAACCAGTGGGAGAGGAGGAGGAGGGCCCCGTCGATGAGGAGGATCCAGCCCGCGGCGGCGCCGGCGGCCTCCCCGAGGGCCCCGGAGGCGATGGCGAGGACGACGGCGAGGACCAGGAGGAGGAGGAAGCCCCCGGGGCTCGTCACGTCGATGGCGCTGCGGTCCCACTTCGAGATGGAGGCGTCGAGGCGCCGGATCTCCGCGACCCTGTCGAAGGGCACCGCCTCCCACTTCCCGTCCATCACCGGCGCCCGGCGGTCGAGCCGGTTGTCGAAGCCGACGACCCGGGAGAGCAGCATGGCGGCGGCGAGGAAGGGGAGTCCCGGCCAGACCGAGAGGAAGGCGATCTGGAGTACGACCCCCGAGGCGGCCAGGCCGAAGGTCCAGGCGAGGCGGTTCCGGTAGGAGAGCCCCTTGACGGCGGTGAACTCGAGCACAGGCTCGGCGGCCTCGGCGGCGAGGAACGCCCTCGTGGAGGCCGGGGGAGGGGCGGTGGCGTTCACGGGATCCTCCGCCCGGCGTCCCGGCGCTCCCGGGCCCGCGCCGCCCGGGCGGCGGCGAGCTCCCCGGTCCCCGCCTCCCGCCAGTAGAGCGGGCAGGCCCCGTTGCAGACGGCGAAGTCCTCGCAGGCGGCGCAGCCCGCCGGCGCGTGCCCCTTGGACCGGAAGGAGCGGGCCTCCGGCGAGGCCCACAGGTCGGCGAAGGTCCGGTCGAGGAGCGAGCCCACGGGGCGGTCGAAGGAGGCGCAGGGGAGCACCTGCCCGTCGGCCCCCACGGAGAGGAGGCCGTCGCAGGCGGAGCAACCCCTGTTGCCGAGCCCCTCCACGACGGTGTTGAACAGGCAGAGCGGGAGGGGGGAGTACCACATGAACTCGAGGCCGAGGGCGCGGCTCCGGTCGCGGATGCGGCGGAGAATCGGGCCCGCCTCGGTGTAGGAGACGGACTGGCTCCCGGTGACCGGCGCGGAGCCCGTGGGGATGACGAGGTTCATGGAGAAGCGATCGAGGCCCGGGGTCCCCTTCACGAAGTCGGGGATCCCCTCGACGTCCTCCACGTTGGAGCGGGTGATGGTGGTGTTGGTGTGGACCCGGAGCCCCGCCCCGCGGAGGTTCTCCACGGCGCGGAGGCTCCGCCGGAAGGAGCCGGGGATGCGGGTGATGGCCTCGTGGACCGCCGCCGTGGTCCCCTCCACGCTCACCTGCGCCGACTGGAGCCCCGCCTCCGCGAGGCGCGCGACGCGGGCCGGGTCGGCGAGGAGGATCCCGTTGGTGACGAGGTTCACGCGCATGCCGAGGGAGCGGGCGTGGCGCACCATGTCCGGGAGGTCGGGCCGCAGCGTCGCCTCGCCCCCCGTGAAGGAGACGCTCGGCACCTTCGCCTCCCCGGCGATGCGATCGAGGACGCGCCGCACCTCGTCGAGGGTCATCTCCCTCCCGTTCCCCACGGGGTTGACGGTGCAGTTGCAGCCCGCGTAGCAGAAGGTGCAGGCGGCGTTGCATCGATAGGTGACGGCCACCTCGGAGAGCACGGGGAGGGGGGAGAAGTTGAGGCCGAAGGGGATCTTCTCGACGGCGCTCGATTCGTAGGTGTCCGTCATCCCCCCGCGGAGCTGGAGGCGGACGTCGTTAAGGAACTGTCCCGTGTCCCGGCGGGCGGCGGGGTCCGCGGCGTGGGGGCCGAGGACCCGCTCCACGCCCTCCCCGTCGAGCATCCGCCGCAGCATCCGCGCGCCCGCGGGGTTCAGCTTGAAGGCCTTGTTGGGGCGCTGGATGAAGAGGGAGTCCTCCTCCCGGACGAAGACGTAGTCGCGGACGTTGCGCACCCACTCGTCCACCCAGGAGAGGTCGCCCGCGGCGGGCGGGGGCGGGGGGGAGGGGGGGCGGGCGGGGGCCATCAGAAGGAGCCCCCGCTGTGGCAGGCGGAGTGGCAGGCGGAGTGGCAGGCGCTGTGACAGGCGCTGTGGCAGGCGGAGTGGCAGGCCGAGTGGCAGGCGCTGTGGCAGGCGGAGTGGCAGACGTTCACGGGCACGCCGCTCCCCGCCATGACGTCCTGGAAGGAGACGTGGTCCACGTTCACGTTCATGCTCCGCTCGAAGGTGGAGGCGCTCATCGTGGTGTCGTAGTCGTCGTAGCCGTGGGAGTGGAAGTACCAGTGGTGCCAGCCGAAGGTGCGCCGGGCGAGGGGGAGGCGCCCGTCCTCGGCCCGCCCGGGGAACCCATGCTTCTCGCGCTCCTTCCACACGGCGTCGATGCGTTCCTGCCAGTGGGCCTTGGTGGCCTCGATGTCGCAGTCCCAGGACTTCTTCCGCACGCTCTCCACGACGGCGGTGAGGATCGCCTCGAGTTCCACGGGGGAGAACCGGCCGTCGTCCCTGGCCGCCTTCACCATGGCGATTTCGCAGGGCTCCAGCCGCTCGACGTCCTTGGGGTGGCGCTCCAGCACCTTCACGAGGAGGGGATCGGTGCGCACGATCTCGAGGAACCCGGCGTGACGGAGGCGCTGGAGGATGACGCTGAGGATCCGCTTGAAGGGGAGCTCGAGGAAGAACCCGACCTCCACGGGGGTGAGGTCCATGCAGACCTTCCCGGGCTTGCGGAAGGTGGAGACCTTCATCATCGGGGGGACCCACTCCAGGGCGGCCCACCGGACCTCGTCGAGGGAGGCGCGGGCGCCGCGGGTCTCCCGGTGCTTCCAGAGGGCGAGGCCGGCGAAGGCCAGCAGGAGGGGGAGGAGCGCGACCAGGAGGAGGAGGCGGGCGTTCCCGTCGCCGGGCGGGGCGGGGG
>CAYJMF010000181.1:0-6740 GCA_964370855.1 uncultured Planctomycetota bacterium
TCGGTCCCGGAAAGGAAGCGTCCCGGCCTTTCGGGACGATTCCTTTCCGGGACCCGCGCGCCGGTAGGCGCGCAACGCCCGGGGGTGCACCTGCACGATCTACCGAGGAGTCCCGCCCTCCCGCACCTTCTCCTCGCACCGGCGCATCCGGTCCGAGGCCTCCACGACGATGGGGGAGGCGGGGGAGAGGTCCGTGACCTTGAGGAACCTCCGGTAGTCGTCGGCGGCGGCCCCGAACCGGCCGATCTCCTCGTAGTTGCGGGCGCGGTTCAGGAAGGCCGAGGCCCGCCACCCGTCGAGCTCGATGACCCTGGTGAGCTCCCGGATGGACTCGTCGTGGCGCCGCTGCTTGAAGTAGATGTTGGCCATGAGGTCGCGAAGCTCCACCTCCTGGCGCTCGGCGGAGCGGAGCTTCTCCCGGTAGAGGTCGGCGTGGGAGGGCTCCTTCTTCTCCATCTGCCGCCAGAGCTCCTTGGACTTCTCCACCTCGCTCTCGTAGCGGGCGAAGAAGCCGAGGGCGCGGCCGTACTCCTTCTCGTCCCGCGCGCGCATGGCGCTCCGCGTGGCGAGGAAGAACAGGGCCGTGAGGTTGTCCTTCGCGAGGGGCTGATCCGTCATCGCGAGGACGGCGTCGAACTCGGCGGAGGCGGCGGCGTCCGCCGCGTCCCGCCGGCCCTCGTGCTCCCGGATCTCCAGCACCGCCGCCGCGTCCTCCCCCTGCCGGCGGGCGAGTTCGGCCTTGCGGCCCCACAGCTCCGCGAGGCGGGCGTGGATCATGCCCCGCCCCAGGTGGACCTTCCATGCGTTCTCCCCGTAGTCCGAGGGGTCCAGGCGGGCGGCCTTCTCCTCCGCCTCGACGATGTAGCGGCCCGCCGCCGGATCCTCCGTGGCCCCGAGCCAGTAGAGGCAGGTGGCCTCCCCGAGCAGGGCCTTCGGGTTGGAGGGGCTGATGGCGAGGGCCTGGCGGAACTGGGAGAGGGCCTGGTCGTAGTGGCCCCCCTCGGCGTAGCCCTGCCCGTTGTGGAGGTAGGTGGTGAGGTCGATGCCCTCGGCGTCGGAATCCGAGGCGCAGCCCGCCGCGGCGCCCGCGAGGGCGAGGGCGAGGGCGGCGCAGAGGACGGACGCGTGGCGGGTGTTCATGGGTTCCTCCCCCGGATTGGGTCCCTGCGGCTCCCCTCCGGAGGCCGGGCAGGATGCCGATCCGCGGTCATCGCCGCGTCACGGTCCCCCCCGGCCCCGGCCCTACCGGGCGCCGTCGGAGACGTCGTAGACCCAGTCCTGGTCTCCCGGCGTCCAGTCGACGAGACCCTCCCCCCCGAAGAAGATCTCCGTCTCCTTCGCCGCGGCCTCCGCGGAATCGGAACCGTGGACGAGGTTGAAGCCGTCGGAGATGGCGAGGTCGCCGCGGATGGTCCCCGGCTCCGCCTTCGAGCCGAAGGTGGCGCCCATCATCTTGCGGACCACGGCGACGGCGTTCTTCCCGCGCAGCGCCACGGCCACCACGGGGCTCGAGGCCATGTAGGTGACGAGCCCCTCGTAGAAGGGCTTGCCCCTGTGGGCGCCGTAGTGGCGCTCCAGCAGCGCGCGGTCCAGCATCCGGAGCTTCAGGCCGACGACCTGCAGGCCCTTCTCCTCGAACCGGGCGAGGATGCGGCCGACGAGACGGCGCTGCACGCCGTCGGGCTTGACGAGGACGAGAGTGGTCTCCACGGGTGCTCCTCCTTCGGCGGGGTGGTCCCTGCGTTCCCGCCGCGGACGCGGCGGGAAACGGACCATCCTACGGAAGGGCCCGCCCCGGGGGAGGATTTCCGCCGCAGGGGCGGCGCGCCTACCATCGGGGTTTCCCCGAGGAACGAGGACAGCCATGCTCCGGACCCACACCTGCGGCGAGCTCCGAGAGGGCCATGCCGGCATCGAGACGACGCTCTGCGGATGGGTCGCCTCCCGCCGCGATCACGGGGGCATCGTGTTCATCGACCTCCGGGACCGCTACGGCATCACGCAGGTGTCCGTCCCCGCGGGGCAGGGGGAGCTCTCCGCCCTCGCCATGGGCCTCGGTCCCGAGACCGTGGTCTCCGTGCGCGGCCGCGTGGGCCTCCGGCCCGAGGGGATGCGCAACCGGAAGCGGCCCACGGGCGCCGTGGAGGTGGAGGCCTCCTCCATCGAGGTGCTGAACCCCGCACGGCCGCCGGCCATCCCCGTGAACGACGAGGAGACGGCCTCCGACGAGGTGCGCCTGCGCCACCGCTACCTCGACCTCCGCCGGCCCTCCTCGCTCCGCATCCTCGAGGGCCGCCACCGGATCGTGTCCGCCGTGCGCCGGTTCTTCGACGCCGAGGGCTTCGTGGACGTGGAGACCCCGGCCCTGGTGCGGTGGACCCCCGGGGGCGCCCGCAACTACGTGGTCCCGAGCCGGGTCCACAGGGGCTCCTTCTACGCCCTGGCCGAATCCCCCCAGCTCTTCAAGCAGCTCCTCATGGTCGCGGGCCTCGATCGGTACTACCAGGTCGTGCGCTGCTTCCGCGACGAGGACCTGCGCGTGGACCGCCAGCCGGAGTTCTCCCAGGTGGACGTGGAGATGTCCTTCGTCACGGAGGAGGACGTCATGGGCACCATCGAGCGGATGCTCGCCGCGGTGGTGAAGGAGATCGACGGCGCCGCCCCGGCCCTTCCCCTCCCGCGCCTCTCCTACGCCGAGGCCATGCTGCGCTACGGCTGCGACAAGCCGGACCTCCGGTTCGGGCTCCCCATCTCCGAGGCCACGGATCTCGTCCGTGAGTGCGGGTTCACGGTCTTCCGGGGCGCCGCCGCCGCGGGGGGGGTGGTCCGGGGGCTGGCCGTGCCCGGCGGGGCCTCCCTCTCCCGCAAGGAGATCGAGGGGCTCGAGAAGGTCGCGAAGGAGGCGGGGGCGAAGGGGCTCGCCTGGCTGAAGCGGGAGGAGCCCGCCGGGGGGGAGCCCGAGTTCAAGGGGCCCTTCGTCAAGTTCCTCGCGGCGGGGGAGGCGGACGCCCTCGCCGACCGCGTGGGCGCGGCCCGGGGGGACCTCGCCCTGTTCGTCGCCGACGCCGAGGAGACCGCCTGCGCCGCCCTCTCCGCGGTCCGCGGCGCGGCGGCCCGCCTGAAGGGGCTCGTGGATCCCCGGGCCCTCGCCTGCGCCTGGGTGGTGGACTTCCCCCTCCTCGAGAGGACCGCGGAGGGTGGCTGGGCGGCCCGCCACCACGCCTTCACGAGCCCGAGACCGGACCACCTGGACCTCCTGGAGAAGGACCCCGGGGCCGTGCAGGCCCGGGCCTACGACCTCGTCATCAACGGGTACGAGATCGGCGGGGGCAGCATCCGGACCCACAGGACCGACGTCCAGGAGCGGGTCTTCCGGGCCATCGGCATCGGAGAGGCGGAGGCCCGTGAGAAGTTCTCCTTCCTCCTCGAGGCCCTCGGCTCCGGCGCCCCGCCCCACGGGGGCATCGCCCTGGGGGTGGACCGCATGACCATGGTCCTCCTGCGCCACCCCAACATCAGGGACGTCATCGCTTTCCCGAAGACCACCAGCGCACAGGACCTCATGACGGGGGCCCCCTCCCCCGTGTCCGAGGCCCAGCTCAGGGAGCTGGGGATCCGGCCCGGTGCCTGAAACGACGGGGAGGCGTGCGGTTCTGCTACAGGCGAACCGCACACTTTCGGCGGGGGGGATGGAGGGGCCGGAGAGGGGCCGGTTCGGGCGGACCCAACCTCCCGCCCCTCCTCGGCTTGGGGGGGACGGGAAGTCCCGAATCCCGGCATTCCGTGGTTGACATGGGGGCCCCTCGGTATAGGATTAGCAGTGAAGAGGCAGAGGCGCTCCTCGGGGGGAGCGTCCGCACGGCGCACATCCGTCCTCGGCTCCCCGAAACGGGGTTCGCTGGACGGGTCACGCGGGACGACGGACAGACCGGAGGATCCACCATGAAGTTCGGCTCCTGGAAGACCGCACTCGGCACCCTGGCCCTCGGCGGCCTCATCGCCCTCGGCACGTCGGCTCCCGCCGAAGCGGGAGGGACCCTGATCGTCAAGCGCTTCCTCACGGGAAGGCTCGACCGCGGACAGAGCGAGGTGTTCACCGCCACGGGCTCCCGCGGGACGGACAACGCCTTCCGCGACAACGTGATCATGCTGGTGTTCACGGCCCCGGTGAACTTCGAGTCCGTGAGCAACCGCACCGTGAAGATCGGCATCCCCGCCGGCGGCGGCCTCTTCATCGACGCCGAAGGGAAGTTCTACAGGTACTCGGTGAAGCAGTTCAACAACACCTCCGGCTCCTGGGAGGTCAAGAGGGAGTACAAGAACCGCGTCCTCTTCGACCCCACCTACAACAACCCCTTCGGGTTCGAGGCGAGCACCCTCTATTCGGTCACCGTCCCCGGACTCGACTCCGGCACCACGAAGGTCGTCCGCACCCCCAACGGCGGCTACTGCGAGCGGACCTTCTCCACCTCCTTCCGCACGACCACGAGCTACCTGCAGGACTTCAGGCAGCCCACCATCGAGAAGATCTACGGCAGCGACGCCACCACCATCGACCTCGACGGCCGCTCCAACGTGGACAGCCGGGCCGACATCGTCGCCGAGTTCTCCGAGCCGATGCTCCCCTCCGCCTTCGACCCCGCCACGACCTTCCAGGTCTACAACTTCGGCCAGAACCGCGTCGTCTCCGGGACCATCCGGCCCTCCGTGGACGGCAAGCTGTTCACCTTCCGCCCGGCCTTCGGCTACGGCCGCGGCCCCTACAACGTCCGCGTGACCCTGAGCGGGAGCCTCACGGACCTCTCCGGGAACAAGCTCGCCAAGGGGAGGGTGGTCAACTTCGTGACGGAGTTCGACCCCTTCGCCCCCAACTACGAGGAGCTCGTCGAGTCCTTCGACGCCAACACCTTCGAGGACACGACCTACACGAACACCTATGACAAGGCCGCCTGGAACGGCAAGAAGGAGCCCGGCATCCTCGGCGGCACCTTCGGTTCCAAGAGCCTCGACATCATCGTGACCAACTCCGCCTCCGGCGACGGCATCCCCCTCTGGACCGCCCAGGCCCACACCCAGAACCTCTACTCCGCGGCCCAGATGGGAAGCACCCCCCGCACCGTGAGCGGCTTCGCCTGGCGGTACTACTCCCTCGGGTACCCCCTCGCCGGCTCCTATCCGAACATGACCATCCAGATGGGGCACAACACCTCGGGGAACCTGAACGTCAACTACACCGGCTCCTTCTCCGACACCCCCGTGACGGTGTTCAACACCTCCACCTACACCGTCCTCACGACGACGCCGGAGTGGGTCCTCGGGCCCACCTGGACCGCCAACTGGGCCTACAACGGCAAGGACGGCGTGGTCATCGACATCAACAACCCCAACGGCGGGACGGCGGTGAACTACTGGCGCTACACCACCGCGGCCCAGGGCGGCATCACCAAGATCCGCGGCTACAGCGGCGGCACCCCCTCGGCCATCACCTGGGGCAACGACATCCGCTTCTTCTTCCTCGTGGACAAGTCCGAGGCCCAGTCCCTCTGGTACGACACGGACCAGAACAACCCGGGCTACCTCGACCCCATCTTCACCCAGACGCTTCCTCCCGGCACCGTGGCCTCCGTCCTCTTCCAGGGCGCCCGCGAGAACCCCCTCATCCCCAACACGCCGGACCCGGCCACCGTGTCCGCCTGGACCGCGGATCCCCTCAACGACCTCAACGGGCACCGTTTCGTCCGGTTCCACGTGGACATGACCTCCAACCTGGGGTCCTCCACGAAGCCCACCATCGAAGAGATCAAGCTGCCCTTCATCTACTTCTAGTTGTTCGACTCGAAGACTCCGTTTGTCCGGATCAACGCTTGACGGGCCGCCGCCTCCGCGCGCCTCCTATGCGCCGGTCGCGGCGGCCCTCGCTTTTCCGGGCCCCCCCCGATCCCGCGACCGAGCCGCATTTCCAGCACCGGGGCCCCCAGGGCCCCCTTCCCCGCAGACAGGGGCACCGCCCCGAGGAGCAGGATGGCGACGACGCCTAGCACGAGCAACGAGCCGAGGGTCAACGAGAGGATCCGCATCCGCGAGGTCAGGCTCATCGACAAGGACGGGCGCCAGGTGGGGGTCGTTCCCACGGAGCGCGCCATGGGCATGGCCCGGGAGGCCGGCCTCGACCTGGTGGAGGTCGCCCCCGACTCCCGCCCGCCGGTGGCGAAGATCATGGACTACGGCAAGTTCAAGTACGAGCGCAAGAAGCAGATCCAGGAGAGCCGCAAGAAGTCCCATGCGGTCCAGATCAAGGAGGTCCGCCTCCGGCCCAAGACGGGGCAGCACGACTTCGACGTGAAGCTCGGCCGCGCCCGGGGGTTCCTGGAGGACGGCGACAAGGTGCAGGTCAACATGATGTTCCGGGGCCGTGAGCTGGCCCACCTCGACGTCGGGCGCGGGGTAGTGGAGCGCTTCTCCAAGGCCCTCGAGGACATCGCGAAGATGGAGAGGCCGCCCATCTTCGAGGGGCGCAGGATGACCTGCCTCCTCACGAAGAAGTAGGGGAGGGGCGGGGGGGGGCGTTCACCGTTCGTGGCTTGAGCCACCGGAACTCCGGTGGATGCCCGCCGCCCCCCTTCCCCGCCGGCTCCTCGCCGGATCGTGTGGGGTCACTTCGGTGTTGCGCGCCTGCGGCGCGCGGCTCCCCCCCGGGGGGGGAGGGGGGGGGGGGCGCTGAGACCCCCGCGGGGGGCGCG
>CAYJMF010000182.1:0-6686 GCA_964370855.1 uncultured Planctomycetota bacterium
CCCCCCCCCCCCCCCCCCCCCCCCCGCCCCCCCCCCCCCCCCCCCCCCCCCCCCAACGCCCGGGAGAACCCGAAGGAGATCGCGAAGAGCCCTCCGTGAGACGGGTCGGGTCCAGATCCCCCCCCTCCTCCTCCCGTGGTACATTCCCCCTCCCGCCGCCGACCCCGGAGTCCCACTTGGCCATAGAAGCCCGTTCCCCGACCCCCGCCCAACGGCGCCGGCTCCTCGCCGCGGCCCGCGGGGCGCGGGTGCGCGCCTACGCGCCCTACTCGAAGTTCAGGGTCGGGTCCGCGGTCCTCGACGGGCGGGGCCGGGTCTTTGCGGGCTGCAACGTCGAGAACGGCTCCTCCCCGAGCTCCCTCTGCGCCGAACAGGCCGCCGTGGCCGCCGCCGTCGCCGGGGGGGCGCGGTCCGTGGCCGCGGTGCTCATCCTGACCGGGGCCCCGGCCCCCATGGCCCCCTGCGGCCGCTGCCTCCAGGTCCTCGCGGAGTTCGGCCCCGGGATGGCCGTCCTCCTCGCCACCGCGTCGGGGCGCCTCGAGGAGTCGACGCTCCCGGCCCTCCTGCCCCGCCCCTTCCGGAGATAGGAGCGCCATGGCCGCCATCTCCCCCCACGTCCCCGACGAGGAGGATCTCGTCGCATCGGCCGCCGCCGCCATCGCCACCCGCGCAGGCGGCCCCATCGACGCCCTGGTGGTTCTCGGCTCCGGCCTCGCGGGCCCGGCCCTCGAGGGGGAGGAGCGGTTCCCCGTCTCCGACATCCCCGGCCTTCCGCTCCCCGCCGTGGAGGGCCACGGCGCCACCCTCACCCTCGGCAAGAGGGGGCCGCTCCGCGTCCTCGTGGCCGCGGGACGGGTCCACCTCTACGAGGGCCGCTCCCCCGCGGAGGTCGTCCGCCTCGTCAGGGCCGCCTCCGGCGCCGGGGCCCGGCTCTGCTGCCTCACCAACGCCGCCGGCGGCGTGGCCCCGTGGATGAAGCCGGGGGATCTCCTCGTCCTCGCCGACCACCTCGACCTCGGCCGGGGGGACCCCGCGGCGGGGGAGGCGGAGGGGACCTTCGGCCCCCGCTTCACCTCCATGGCCGGCGCCTGGGATCCCGCCCTCCGGGCCGTCGCCCAGGAGGCCGCCCGCGGGGCCCGCGCCACGGTGGCCGAGGGGGTCTACGCCTTCCTCCGGGGCCCTGCTTTCGAGACGGAGGCCGAGGTCCGGATGCTCCGGCTCCTCGGCGCCGACGCCGTCGGGATGTCCACGGTGCCCGAGGCCCTGGCCGCCCGCCGCCTCGGGATGACCCTCTTCGGGCTCTCCGTGGTGGCCAACAGGGCGGGGACCCCGGGGGACGGCCACGCCGCGGTGCTGGCCGCCGCGGGGGCCCGCGGAGCCGCCGTGGAGACGGTCCTCGGGGCCGTCCTCGACGGGTTCCGCGGGCGCTGATTTTCCCGCTTGACGGACCTCCGCGGGGAGGCTACCTTCCCGACCGAAGCCATGATGGAAGCCACGCCGACGGGTGACGCAGCGTGAGTCCGGAACGGGCCGCGCTCCCCACGAGGGGGGCGCGGCCCGTTTCGTTTCCGGAGCCTCCCCTCCCCGGGGAGGCGGAAAGGAGGTCTCGAGGATGACGCGTGGACGGGTGAAGTGGTTCTCGGACGCCAAGGGCTTCGGGTTCCTCCAGCAGGTCGAGGGGCCCGACGTGTTCTGCCACTTCTCGGCCATCCAGGCCGAGGGGTTCAAGACCCTGAAGGAGGGCCAGGAGGTCGAGTTCGAGGTGGTGCCCGGCGAGAAGGGGCTGCGCGCCTCCAACGTGATGACGCTGGACTAGGAGCGGCCTCGAGGCGGCGCCCCGGCGCGGGAACCGCGCCGGGGCGTCGTGATTCTCCCCTCCCCGGCCGATGGAAGTAGGGTGCGCTACCTCTTCCTGAAGGTCACCGTCGTCCTCGTGGAACTCGCGGGCATCTTCGCCCTGCTGGCCGGCGTCGCCATGGCCCTCTTCGCCCTGAAGACCTGGGGGGGCGGCGGGGACGTGAGCGGGGCCAAGCTCCTCCTCCCCGACGGCCGTACCGTCTCCCTGGGCGAGGTGCCCCTGCTGCGGTTCATGACCCTGGCGCCGGGGGTGGGGGCCATCCTCCTGGGCATCCTGATGCTCGGGGTCGGCCAGCTCTGCGAGGTCGTGCTCAAGGTGGAGGCCGCCGTCCTCAAGGGCGGGAAGTGACCGCCATACTGAACCCGACCCAGATTGGCGGCGGGGGCGGAGCGAGACCCTACCCTCCCGGGCCATGGTGGTACGCCCCGCCCCCGCCGCCAATCTGGGTCGGGTTCAGTATGGCGGTCACACCGGCATCCCCGTGATGATCGCCTCCACGACGAGCTTCCCGTCCACGTAGCCCTGGGCGTCGAAGACCGCCCGCCGGGGCCGCACGTCGGTGGCCTTCACGGCCACCACCAGGCGGTGGCCGGGGAGCACCGTGCCCCGGAACTTCACCCCGTCCACGCCGCCGAAGCCGAAGAAGCGGTGGTCCTCGGGATAGACGTGCTTGAAGTAGAAGGTGGAGAGTTGTGCCAGGGCCTCCACGGACAGCACCCCGGGGAGGATGGGCCGGCCGGGGATGTGCCCCCGGGACCAGAACTCCTCCTGGCCGAAGTCCTTGGAGCCCACGGCCACGCAGGCGTCGCGATCCACCCAGTGGACGCGGTCGAGGAAGGCCATCTCGAAGCGCTGCGGGATCTTCTCCTGCACCGCGGCGAGGTCGTAGTCCACGCGGGACAGGTCGAGAGCGGACGGGTCGACGATGAGGCTCGGTGGCATGGGTCCCCCTTGTGCCGGCATTCTGGTCACGGGCCCGTGCCCCCGCGAGCGAAAACCCGTCCCCGGGGGGAGCCCGGAGGAATAGACTGGACCCGGAATCGGCCCGCGGTGGTGCCGGTCCGGATCGGGAGGTCGCCATGAAGACCACCCTCGCCCTCCTCGCCCTCCTTCCCGCCATGCTCGCGCCCCTCCCGGCCGGCGCCCTCCCCGAGGGCCCCGCCGCGGGGGGCGCCGTGGCCGGACCGGAGGTGAAGCCCGGGACCTTCCCCGCCGTCGAGGAGGTCAAGGACGAGGAGGCGGCCAGGGCCCTCGTGAAGGCCCTGGAGGACGCCGTCGAATCCAAGGAGGAGGAGAAGGTCGCCGCCGCCGCGGAGGCCATGGTGGCGAAGCGCCACAAGGCCTTCGTCGCCCCCCTGAAGAAGCTCATCGGGGACAGGCGGGACGCGGTGGCCGCCGCCGCCGCCGCCGCCCTCGGGAGCCAGGGGGACAAGGGCGTGGCCAAGCTCCTCACGGCCGTCGTGACGCAGGAGGTCCGCGAGAGGGGATGGCTGCAGCGCTCCTCGGTCAAGGCCGCCGCCATCGAGTCCCTCGGGCGCCTCGGCGTGGACGGGGCCGCGGGCCCGATCCTCAAGCTGGCCGAGACCATGGCCCGGGAGCCGGACCTCCGGGCGACCTACGCGGCCCCCCTCCTGAAGGCGGCGGTCCGGTACTTCGGCCTGGTGAAGATGAAGACCGCCGTCTCCTTCCTCATCGAGCACGTGGACGAGCCCGTGCCCGCGGACGTCACCTCGGGGACGAACCCGCCGGCGGAGTACTGGAAGGCCCGCCACGAGGCGTGGGTGTTCATCCGCGGCGAGGTCGTCTGGGCCCTCAAGGAGATCACGGGCAAGGAGATGGAGACGGGGCGCCGGTGGCGCTCCTGGCTCGACGAAGAGGGGAAGAAGCAGGGGATGAAGTAGGGAGGCCGGGGAGCCCTTGAAACTCACGTTCCACGCCGGCGCCTGGGGGGCCGATCACCTCTTCCAGGCGCTCAACGCCATCGCCTCGGCCGGATTCAAGGCCGTGGAGGTGTACGCCGACGTGGCCTCCGTCTACGAGGGGGAGGCCGACGAGTTCCTCTTCTTCCTCGAGAAGGCGGGCCTGACCCTGGCCGGCGCCTACGGCGGCGGCGTGTTCACGGACCCCGAGTTCAGGGACTTCGACGAGGAGGGGGCCAGGTCCGTCTCCCGCTGGATCCGCCAGGCCGGCGGCTCCAACCTCATCCTCCAGGGCGGGGAGGCGACGGGGGACATGCGCCGCGACCTGCAGGTGGCCGCCTCCATCGCCAACTTCATCGGCGGGGCCTGTCGTCAGGAGGGGGTCGCCTTCTCCTACCAGCCCCACATCGGCAACGTCGTCTTCCGGGAGCCGGAGATCCGGGCCTTCTTCTCCATGACCCACCCGGAGAACGTCGGCCTCTGCCTCGACACGGGCCACCTCGCCGAGGCCGGCGTGGACATCGTGCCCTTCGTGGTCGAGTACGCCTCCCGCATCCGCGTGGTCCACCTCCGGGACCTCCGCCGGAAGCCGGTCTTCGTCGGGGGGCCCTTCGCCAGCGCCGGCCGGGGGACCATCCCCCTCCCGGCCGTCATGGCGGCCCTCCGGGCCCAGGGGTACGAGGGGTGGATCGTGGGCTTCGCCGACGACCCCCGCGAGGACCCCGCGAAGAGCGCCCTGGACTTCGCCGCCTACGCGAAGGGGAAGCTCCACCTCAAGATGGACTGAGGGGGACCCCCCTGCCGCGCCGCGCCCCCCCCGCCCCCGGCTCCCCCCTGCACCTGCGCCTCGACGCCCTCGTCGAGAGCCTCGGCCTCGAGCACATCCACCCCGATCCCCTGGAGATCGTGAGGGAGCACGAGGGGAGGGACGACCGCGAGGTCGCCGGCCTCCTCTGCGCCGGGCTCGCCTTCGGCGGGGTGGAGTCCATCCTCCGCTCCGCGAGGGCCGCCCTCGCGCCCCTCGGGGAGAGCCCGGCGCGGGGGCTGGACGGGGTCCGGGACGGGGAGCTCCGTCGGGCGCTCCGCGGGTTCCGCCACCGGTGGGTGGACGGGGACGACGTGGCGGCCCTGCTGTCCGCCGCGCGCCGCCTGCGCGGCGAGCACGGGAGCCTCGAGGAGGCCTTCCGCGCCGGGGACCCCGGGGGCGAGACCGTGGAGGGGGGCATCGAGAGCATGGCGGCGGCGCTGCGGCGCGCCGACCCGGGCTTCGCCCGCCGCGGCGCCGCGGCCTTCTTCCCCGCCCCCTCCGGGGGCTCCGCCTGCAAGCGGCCCGCGCTTTTCCTGCGGTGGATGGCCCGGCCGGGCCCCGTGGACACGGGGGCGTGGCGGTGGCCCGACCCCGCGCGCCTCGTCCTCCCCCTCGACACCCACCTCTCCCGGATCACGCGGGAGCTCGGCCTGCTGCGGCGGAAGTCCGACGGATGGCGCTCCGTGCTCGAGGCGACGGCGGCCCTCCGGCGCCTCCGCCCGGAGGACCCCGTCCGCTACGACTTCGCGCTCTGTCGCCTCGGGATCCTCGACCTCGAGGACCGGCGCCGGGCGCTGGTGGGGAGGCGGCGGCCTACTTGAGGAGCTCCTTCACGAGGTCCTGCACCGGGTCGGCGTGCTTCGAGGCCTCCCGCCAGTCCACCTTCGCGGCGCGGAAGGTCCTCGGGTCGGGCACCCCCCCCCCGGGCTTCGTCCCGGGGCGCACGGGGATGGTGCCGTAGGAGGACGCGCTGAGGGCCCCCTCGAGGGCCGGGGAGACGAGCCAGTCGTACAGCCGCTTCGCCGCCTCCGGGTGGGGGGCGCCCTTCACCAGCGCCACGGTGACGGGGAGCACGTAGGTCCCGGGCTGCCCCTCGCCCTGGTCGGGGAAGACGGCGGCCACGGGCTCGCCCGCGGCCCTGCGGACGTTGAAGTCGTCGGTGTCCGTGAAGCCGAAGCCGCGGGCCCCCCGGCCCACCTCGCGGGAGACGGGGCCGTTCCCCGAGGGGAAGGTGACCCCGTTGCCGTCCAGCGAGCGGAACCAGTTCGAGAACGCCTCCGGGCCGAGGAGCGCGCGCAGCGCCGAGAGGTGGGAGAGGGTCGTCCCCGCCGACGGGCGCGCCAGGGCGCCGAGGTCCTTCCACGCGGGGTCCGCGAGGTCGCGGAAGGAGGCGGGGCGCCGCTCCCCGAGGACCTTCACGTTCACGATGAAGAGGCGGGCGCGCAGCCCGTTGGCGGTCCAGAACCGCCGCGGATCCCTGTACTCCGCGGGGACGTCCGCGGCGGCGGGGGAGTCGTAGGCCTCGAGGAACCCCTCCCCGGCGAGGTTCTCCGTCCAGAGGGGCTCGTTGTTCCACCAGACGTCGCAGGTCGGGGATCGGCCGGCGGCCCCCTCCTCCCTGATGCGCTTGGCGAGGCCCACGGACTTGGCCATCTCGTTGTCCGTGACGAGGTCCACGCGGATGCCCGTCTCCTCCGTGAACCGGGGGACGAGGGCGCGGGCCACCTCGTCGTCCACGGCGCAGAAGAGCGTGACCGAGGCCCCCCCGCCCGGGGGGCGGAGGGCGAGGAGGATCCCCCCCGCGACGAGGAGCGCGAGGATCAGGAGCGGGAGCAGTCGGCGGGCCATCGGTTCATCCTTTCCTGTAGGGGCCCGCGTCGAGGCCGAGGGCCCTCATCTTGCGGTGGAAGTTGGGGCGGCTGATGCCCGCGGCGCGGGCGGCCCGCGCCACGTTGCCGCCGGAGCGGCGGAGGAGCTCGTCCACGAGGATGCGCTCGAAGCGGCGCACCGCCTCGTCCAGGGAGAGGTCCCCGCCGTCGGCGGCCCCGGGGAGGCCGCGGGCCTCGCTCTCCACGCGGAGCCAGGCCGCGGGGTCCCGGGG
>CAYJMF010000183.1:0-1688 GCA_964370855.1 uncultured Planctomycetota bacterium
AGGGTCTCGCCCCCGCCCCCGCCGCCAATCTGGGTCGGGTTCAGTATGGCGGTCACTCCCCGAGGGTGAAGTCCTGGACGATGGCGGCGCGGCGGTCGTCGGCCTCGAAGTCGATGGACTCCCAGTCCTCCCCCCAGTCGACGTCGAGGGTCCCCTCGCCGAAGGGGACCGCGGGGAATCGGTACCTCCCCTCGGCGTCGCTGTAGGCGTAGAGGGCGATGTCCACCTCGGCCTCGTCGTCGGTGACCATGAGGTAGAGCTCCGCCCCCTTGATTCCCTTCCCCGCGCCGTCGGCAACGGTCCCCTGGATCACGCGGCCGGGCCGGACCACGGCCTTCGCCTCGGTGCCGGGCCCGAACTCCTCGGGCTCCACCATGACGACGGCGCCCCCGTCCTCGGGGACGATCCAGACCACGGACTTCGCGGGGATGTTCCCGTCGAAGACGACCTGGATGGCGCCCTCGGCGTCGGTCCTCCCGACGAGCCGGCTGCGCACCTCGTCGAACTCCTCGTCCCGGCCGCCGAAGTAGACCCTGGCGCCGGCCACGGGGGAGCCGCCCTCGTCCATCACGCGGACGGGCGTGGGGAGGGCGACCTCGAGCCGCACCTCGCGGGTCTCCTCCGGGGGGCTGCCGGCGGAGAGGCGGACGTCCCGCCCGCCGCCCCCGACCCCGTAGCCGTCCTTGACGGCCCCGATCCTCCAGAAGCCGTCCCCGAGCCCCTCGAACCGGGCCGTGCCGTCGGGGCCCGTGAGGGCGGTGACGTAGTTGTCGGAGATGGCCCGGTAGACCACGACCCTCGCCCCCTCGATGGGCGCACCCGGGGGGAGGGCGCTCCCGGCGGTGCGGCGCCAGCCCGGGGGGGGAGCGGTCCACTCCATCACGAGGACGCGGATGGCGTGGCCGCCCCCGAGCCCGACCTCGAGGGGGCCCGTGGTGGAGGGGACCTCCACGCCGGAGATCGTGGCGAGGGCGAGGCCCGGGGCGCCGGCGGCGACGGAGTACTGCCCCGGGGGGAGGTCGTCGAAGGCGAAACGGCCGCCGGGGCCGGTCACGGCGCCGCTCTCCACGGAGCCGGAGCGGATGACGACGGTGGCGCCCTCCACGGGCGCCATCCCGGCGAGGTTCACGACGCGCCCCTCGAGGGCGGCGCCGGGGCCGAGGCGAAGGACGACATCCTTGCCGTCGGGCTTCGCATCGCCGGAGGCGGCCCTGCCGGCCCCCTCCTTCTCCGCGATGACGCGGAACACGTTGAGGTTCGTCACGCGGACGCGGAACCGCCCGTCCACCCCCGTGAGGGCGCGGCCGACGGCGTCCCGGCTCCCCGGGCCGCCGGGGAGGGCGGGGATGCCCGTGTAGGTGACGGCCCGGGCGGCCTCCTCCGGGTCGAGGGCGAAGAGGTCCTCGAGGAGGGCGGGCTCCAGCGGCCCCTTCGCGCCGGCCCCCGTCGGGGGGGCGAGATCCGCCTCCTCGTCGAGGTGGTGGAAGACGGCCACCGAGGCCCCCTCCACGGGGGCCCCCGCGGCGTCGAAGACGATGCCCGCCACCTCGAGGACCGCCGTGGACCGCCGCGGAGCGCCCCTGGCGGCGCCCCCCCCCCCCCCCCGCGGGGGGCGGGGGGGGGGGGGGGGGGGGGGGGCCCCGGGCGGGGGGGCGCGGCGGGGGGGGGGGGGGGGGGCGGTGGGGGGG
>CAYJMF010000183.1:1698-6597 GCA_964370855.1 uncultured Planctomycetota bacterium
GCGGGGCCCCGTCCGCGGGGACGTCCACGGGACGGGGCGGGGTGACGATGCGGGAGCCGCCGGAGGTGGGGGGGGCGGCGGGAGTCCCGGAGAAGAGGAGCCAGGCCACGGCGGCGATGGCCGCCGCCACGGCGAGGCCGAAACCCAGGAAGACCCTGCTGTTCCTCGTGCTCATGGACTCCTCCGGCGAAGCGTTCCGAACTCCTCTTGGACTATGGGGAGACCCGCCCGCTTCCGCTACTTTTCCGCGGAGGGGGGGGCTTCCCGCGCGGCCCGCTCCCGGGCGCGGCGGAGGATCTCCTGGAAGGCCGGGTCGAAGGAGAGATCGGGGAAGTGGCGGTTGTTCTTGAACTTCCCCCTCTCCTCCAGGAAGGCGAGATCCGTGAATCCCCGATCCACGGCGGCCCCCAGCTCCGCCAGGGCCGCCTCCCGCTTTCCCGCCCGGGAGAGGAGCGACGCCGCCCGCGCCCGGACGGGGAGGGAGGCCGCCGTGGAGAGCCTCACCTGCAGCGCCCTCCCCGCCTCGGCGGCGGCCTTCTCCCGGTCCTCCGCGGCGAGGGCCGCCTCGCCGGCGGCGAGGCGGGCCCCGGCCCGGAACAGGAGGGCGTCCGGCTCCCGGCCGGCGGCGGCGAGGGCGCGGGCGGCCCGGTCGAGGATCTCCTCCTCCGGCCTCCCCGCCCCGACGCCGAGGAGCACGGCGGCGCCTCCCCCAGGGTCGGGTCCTCCCGCGAGCCGCACCCCCTTGCCGAGCAGCATCATCGCCAGCAGGGGATTCGCCTCCGCTGCCCGCCGCGCCGCGAGGGCCGCACCGGCGAGGTCGCGGGGCGGGTTCCCGAGGAGGCCATCCAGGTCCGAGGAGAGGAGGTCCGTCGCCTCCGCTTCCCGGCCGAGCAGGACCAGGCACTCCGCCCGCGCCGCGACGGAGGGCGCATAGCGGGGGTCGACGCGGAGCGCGGCCTCGAAGCGGGCGAGGGCCGCGGCGGGAAGCCCCAAGCGGAGGACGTGGAATCCGAGGCCGTGGTTGGCGTTGCGGTGGAAGGGGACGGACTCGAGGGCCCGCTCCCAGGAGGAAGCCCCGCCCAATTGCGTCGTGGACTGGGCGGCGGCGAGGTTGGAGAGGATCATCGGATCGAGGGGGCGGAGGGCCGCGGCCGCCTCGAACTTCTCCAGTGCGCGATCCCGGTTCCGCTCCGTACTCCCGGGAGCGAGAATCTCGGCGAACCTCCCGCCGGAGGGCAGATCCGCATGGAGCTTCAGGCTGATCTCCCCGGACCGCACGAGGGCGTCCACGGCCCCGGGATCGAGGATCGCGGCGTAGTCGAGGAGATCCCGCGCCTTGCGCGCGCGGGCGGCGGGGAGGGGATCCGACTCCCGCAGGATCCTCCGCGCCTCGGACTGGGGCCCCTCGGCCATCATCTTCTGCCCGAGCAGCAGCGTCCCCCCGAGGAGCAGCGCCACCACCCCGCGCCGCGCCCACAGGCCGCCGGCGCCGAGGGAGGAGAGCCGCCCGCCGCCGAGGGAGGCGAGGCCGCCGCCGGCGACGGCGGCCAGCAGGAGGTGGGCCGGCCGGTGGAGGGGGGCCGACGCGAGGGAGACGGCCGCCGTCGCCGCCAGCGAGGCGCCCAGCGCCGCCGCCTCGGCCCTCCCCTCGCCGCGGGCCCCGCGCAGCGCCGCCCGCGCCAGCAGGACCAGGAGCGCGAGCCCCGCGAGCCCGACGGCCCACCCGCCCTCGGCGGTGAACTGGAGCGGCTCGTCGTGGGCCTCGCCGGGGTCGCGGAAGAGGGAGGCGACGTACTCCCGCTCCGTCCTGTAGGGCGGGTGGGCGGCCTCCCAGTTGCCGGCCCCGACGCCCAGGGGATGGTCGGCGATCATCCGCGCCGTCCCGCGGGCGAGCTCCGTCCGGATGACGACGGTGTCCGATCTCCCGAAGGCCGCCGGGATCTCCCCGCCGGAGAGGAGCACGAAGGCGAGGGAGCCGGCGAGGCCGAGGACCAGCGCCCCGCCGAGGAGCCGCCCCGCCTGCCGGCGCGCCCCGCCCTCCGCCTCGAGCCACAGTGCTCCGCCCGCCGCCGCCGCCGCGGGGAGCCCGAGGAGGAGAGCCGCCCGCCCCCGCGCGACGGCGAGGAAGGCCGCCCCGAGGAGGCAGGCGAGCCCCGCGGCGAACCGCGCCCCGCCCCGCGCGCGGAGCGCGCACAGCACGCCGAGCGGCAGCGCCGCCGCCGTCCACTCCGCCGCGAAGTTCGGGTTCCCGTGGGTGGAGACGGGGACCGGGGGCCCGTGCCGCCAGGGCCAGGGTACGTCGAGGCCCGCCGCCTGGAGGAGCCCGTAGCCCGCCCCGACGCCGAGGGCCGCCGTCGCCGTCCCGAGCAGCGGGCCGAGATCCACGGGATGGAAGACGGCGTTCTCCACGGCGGCAAAGACCGCGACGGCGGCGAACACGAGGGCCGCCGCCCGCGCCGCGGCCCAGGGGTCGGCGCCGAGGAGGCCCGAGGCGGCGTAGACCGCCGCCCCCGCCGCGAGGACCGCCGTGGCGGGGGACCAGGAGAGGTCGAAGCGGTTCCCCCGGCCGTCGCCGCTCCCGGGGAGCGCGAGGGCCGCCAGCGCGAGGGCGCCCCCGGCGAGCAGGAAGGCCTTCACGGCGTCGAAGGTCACCGAGGAGGGGGCCACCGCGAGGGGGACGAGGAGCAGCAGGAGGGACAGCAGGAACTTCTTCATGGGCGTCCGTCCCGGGGGGCCGCGGAAGGGTCCGATCCCCCCTTGGACTCCCGCCGCCCCTTCACTCTTCCCCGAAGAGCGCGTCCACGAAGGACCTCGGATCGAAGCGCTCGATGTCCTCCTGCTTCTCGCCGACGCCGATGAACTTCACGGGCACCTTCACCTCGTGGCGGATGGCGAAGACGGCCCCTCCCCTGGCGGTGCCGTCCATCTTCGAGAGGAAGAGCCCCGACACCGGCACCGCCTCGCGGAACACCTTCACCTGGTTGATGGCGTTCTGCCCCGTGGTCGCGTCGAGGATGAGGATCACCTCGTGGGGGGCGCCGGGGATCCGCTTCCCGACGACGCGGGAGATCTTCTCCAGCTCCTTCATGAGGTTCGCCTGGGTGTGGAGCCGGCCCGCGGTGTCCACGAGGAGGACGTCGGCCTTCCGCGACGCCGCCGCCTCGGCGGCGTCGTAGGCGACGGCCGCGGGGTCGGCGCCCGTGGCCTGCTTCACCACGGGGACGCCGACCCTCTCGCCCCAGGTCGCGAGCTGCTCCACGGCGGCGGCGCGGAAGGTGTCGCAGGCGCCGAGCACCACCGACTTCCCCTCCCTCCGGAGGAGCCCCGCGAGCTTCGCCACGGAGGTCGTCTTCCCGCTCCCGTTCACGCCGCAGACGAGGATCACCGTCGTCCCCGAGGGGGCCCAGGCGATGTCCCGGCCGTCCCCCTCGAGCATGGCCGCCATGGCGGAGCGGAGGAAGGGGATGGCCTGCCCGCCGTCGAGGAGCTCGCCGGAGCGGTTGGCCGCCCGCAGGCGCTCCATGAGGGCCGCGGCGGCGGCGACGCCGACGTCGGAGGTGAGCAGCACCTCCTCGATCTCGTCCAGGGTGGAGGCGGAGACCTTCTTCCCGAGGACCACCGCCTTGAGGCGCCCGGCGAGGGCCTTCCCCGTCTTCGCCAGTCCCTCGCGGAGGCGGCGGAACACGGACTACTCCGGCCGTTCCGGCGCCGGCTCCCCGGGCCCCGCGCCGCCCTCCGCGGCGGCCTCCTCCCCCCCGGCCTCCGGCGACGGCCCCACGGGGGCGACGCGGCCGGCCTTCTCGAGGTCCTTGCGGACGCGGTCGAGGACGCCGTTCACGAAGGCGCCGCTGGAGGTCGTCGAGAACCGCTTGGCCAGCTCGATGGCCTCGTTGATGACGACGCGGGGGGGGACGTCGGGGTGGTGGAGGAGCTCCTCGATGCCGAGGCGCAGCACGTTGCGGTCGATGACGGCCATGCGGGAGACGGACCAGTGCTGTGCCGCCGCCGTGATGCAGGCGTCGAGTTCCGCCACGCGCGCGCGGACCCCGCGGACGAGGTCGAAGGCGTAGTCCACGATCTCCGCGGGATGGCCGTCCTCGCGCAGCGTCGCCTCCACGGTCTCCACGACGGGATCCCCGAGGAGGTCCGCCTGGTAGAGCACCTGGAGGGCCATCTCCCGGGACTTGGTCCGCTCCCGCCGCGGGGAGGCGCTGCGCGGTGCGGCCCCGGCCACCCTACCCGTCCCTGCCCGGGGCGTCCCCGAGGCGGGGGAGGAGGTCCGCCATCTCGAGGGCGGCGAGGGCCGCGTCGGCCCCCTTGTTGCCGGCCTTGGAGCCGGCGCGGTGGATGGCCTGCTCCAGGGTGTCCGTGGTGACGACGCCGAAGATGCAGGGGACGCCGGTCTCCCGGGAGACGGCGGCGACGCCGGAGGCGGCCTCGCGGCAGACGAGGTCGTAGTGGCTGGTCTCGCCGCGGATGACGGTGCCGAGGCAGATCACCGCAGCGTACTCCCCCGTGGCCGCGAGGCGGCGCGCCGCCACGGGCAGTTCGAAGGAGCCGGGGACCCAGGCCAGGGTCAGGTGGTCGTCGGCCACGCCGTGGCGGCGGAGCATGTCCGCGCACCCCTCCACGAGCCGGCGGGTGACGAAGTCGTTGAAGCGGGAGGCCACCAGCGCGAAGCGCCGGTCGGCGGGCAGGAGGTTCCCTTCGTGGACTCGCATGGTGAACCGGAAAGGGTACCTCCGGAAAGGGGAGGGCGGGGAGGATTCCTGCCGGAGGACGCATGACCGCCATACTGAACTCGACCCAGATTGGCGGGGGGGGGGGGGGGGGGGGGGGGGGGGGGCGGGGGGGGGGGGGGGGGGGCGGGGGGGGGGGGGGGGGGGGGGGGGGGGGGGG
>CAYJMF010000184.1:0-6537 GCA_964370855.1 uncultured Planctomycetota bacterium
CACGCCCGCGCCGCCGGGGCACGGGGCGCGGCTGAGCGGGGCGTTGTTCCCCGCCCCCGCGGCCCCCCCCCCCCCCCCCCCCCCGGCATCCCCCCCCCCGGCATCCCCATGGAGCCGCACCACGAAGTGGCCCGGGAGCCCGACCCCGTCCATGCGCCAGCCGGCCCGCCGCGCGGCCTCCATCCAGAGGAGGGAAAGGGCGATGGGCAGTCCCCGCTTGCGGTCGAGGACGCACTCGAGGCAGGAGTGGCGCGGGTCGTCGTACTCCGTCCCGCCGGTGCCGACCTCCTCGGCGGAGAGGGGCGACGCGGGGAGCACCTCCGCCATGGCCCGCGCCCGCGCCGCCGTCGAGGGGGTGTCCCGGGAGCGCCGGAGGATCTCCGCGGCCAGCCCCTCGAGGATCGCCTCCACCCGGTCCGGGTCGGCGCCGGGGCAGCCGGTCCGGGCGAGGAGCACCGCGGCCCGGGCGAGGCCCCGTCCCGAGGGGGCCGCTGCGACGCGGCGCAGGAACCCCCGCTCCGCCTCGCTGCGGAGGGAGGCGCGGATCACCGGGCCCGCCGATCGAAAAAGGCGGCCATGCGGCGGAGATCCAGGGCGCGGTAGTTGGGGGCGACGAAGTCGGCGTCCCGGAGCGCGTCCCCGGACTGGGTCGTGGTCAGGGCCACGGAGCGCATCCCCGCGGCGCGGGCCGCGGCGACGCCGTGGACGGAGTCCTCGAAGACGATGCACTCCCCCGCCTTGAGGGGGGGCTCGGGGGCCGGCGTCGATGCGTTGAGGCGCTCCAGGGCCTTGAGGAAGGGGGCCGGGTCGGGCTTCCCCGCGGCGTAGTCCTCGACGGAGACCACGGCGCGGAACCGGTCCGCCACCTTGAGCTGGTCGAGGACCGTCGAGACCTCGTCCCTCCAGGCCCCCGTGGCCACGGCCAGGAGGTAGCTCCCCGAGGCCCCGCGCACGAAGTCCGCGACCCCCGGCACCGGCGACACCCCCGCCGCGAGGCTCCTCCGGTAGGCCGCCCGCTTCGTCGCCACCAGCCCCGCGAGGGCCGCGTCGTCCACGGTCCTGTCCTTCATCCCGAGGGCCGCCCGGATCGCCTCCCCGTCGGGGAGCCCCACCACCGAGCGGTACTGCTCCGCCGTGAGGGGAGCGGCGCCGCCGGCCCCCTCCAGGAGCGCCTCGTTGAGGGCGCGGAAGTGGAGCGGCTCGTTGTCCACGAGGGTGCCGTCGCAGTCGAAGATGAGGGCCCGGATCACCGACTCATGACACCACACGGGACCCCCGGAACGGTGAATCCTTCCACCGATTCGGGGGACTACGGTACCCGACCCGATTCATCGGGGTCGGGCGATGGGCTCTCGCCCGGACGGAAGTCTCGAGGGGAACCCCGATGAATCGGGTCGGGTATCGTATTCCCCTCTTACCGGATCCGCGGCAGCACCGCCACCAGCGACGGGTCCTCGTAGTCCACCCGCCGCAGTTCCAGCCTCCGCCGCGCGAAGTCCCTCACCGTCTCCACGTCGGCCTCCGCCGGCAGCAGGTCCCCGTACCTCGTGTCGATGGAGAACATCGCCATCCCCTCGCTGGTGGAGTCGATGTCCTCGATCCAGACCATCACCCCGGCGGCGTCCTCGATCCAGACCTCGTAGGTCTCGTCCTCCGTGAGCCCCTGCGCGAAGAGGTCGAGCCCCTGCTCGAGGGTGGCGATGTCGCCGCGCTTCCTCTGCCTCCAGAGGCGCACCGTGCCGCGGGCCGTGGAGTCCGGGGCCACGACAGGCTCCGGCGGCCGGTGGAGGCGGGCCCGCTTCACCCGGCTGCCGGGGCTGCCGTCGGGGGAGGGGATGTCGCGCCATCGGGCGTCGCCGATGGTCCCCGCGAGGAAGGGCTCGTCCTCGAGGCCGGCGCCGGGCCGGCGGATCTCGATGAGGCCGCCCTGGAGGTCGAGAATCCGCTCCACGCCGAGGGGGAGTTCGGCGTTGGTCTCCCAGCCCGAGTCCACGTAGACCCGCCACTGCCCGGTCCCGTTGGCCGCCAGGGCGAGGGGGGCGACCTCCTCGAGTTCCGAGGTGCCGGGGGCCGCCATCCAGAGGGTCGCGCCGTCCTCCGTTTCGGACAGCCCCTTGCACCAGACCCGGAAGGACTGGACCACGGTGTGCGCGTTGGTGACGCGGAGCCAGGCCTCGACCCCCCCGACGGCCTCCGTCTCCCCGGAGGAGGTGACGACGTGGAGGGACTGGCTCAGCACGAAGCCCTCGCCGGCCCCGGCATCGGACCCCGGGAGGGAGAGGGCGACGGCGGAGGCGACGAGGGCGGCGGCCATCATGCGGCGCGGGGTCATGGGCGTTCCTCCGGGCGGCATTGTCGCACGGCCCTGGCCGCCCGTCAGAATTTGACGGTCGCGGCCTTGCGGTCCTTCCCGCGCTGGAAGCGGATGGTCACGGGGTCCCCGGGGCGCGCCACCTGCAGGAACATGGTGAAGCGCCCCACGGGGTCGTCGGCCATGAGGGGGTTGCCGTTCCAGGAGTAGATGAGGTCCCCCGCCTCGAAGAACTTCTCCGCCATGCTCCCGGCGAAGACCGTGGTGACCCGCACCGCCCCCCTCCCCTCCTCGAGGGAGAGGGACTCGATCTCCTCCGGCGTGGCGGGGTCCACGGCGATGCCGAGCTTCCCGCCGGCTCCGGTCATGTCGATCTTCCGGAAGCCGGGCCGCGCCTCCGCGTTGGCCGCCTTCCAGAGGATGCCGAGGGCGTGGCGCGCGATGAGGGCGATCTTCGGGTAGTTGAGCCCGTCCGCCGTGTCCCTCGGGGTGTGGTAGTCCTTGTGGAGCCCCCCGTGGAGGAAGAGCACGGGGACGCCGGCCTCGTAGAAGGACCACTGGTCGCTCCGCTGCAGGAGCGCCGGGGGCGGGTAGGCGCAGTCGAGCTTCGTCTCCTCGAGGACCTCACGATGCCACGTGTCGAGCTCGGGGCTCGAGGCGTTCCCGTAGACCTCCATGGCCTTCGTCCCGTTGCGCCCCACCATGTCGAGGTTGATCATGGCCACGGTGTCGGCCATGGGGAACACCGGGTTCGAGACGTAGTGCTTGGAGCCGAGGAGCCCCATCTCCTCCCCGGAGAAGAAGGCGACGAGGATGGTGCGCCGCGGGAGGACCCCGTCGGCGGCGAGCCGCCCGAGGGCCCGGGCGACGAGGAGCGCCGCCGTGGTGCCGCTGGCGTTGTCGTCGGCGCCCCAGAAGACGTCCCCCTTCTTCGGCGCCTTCTGCTTCTTCTCGTCCTTCCCGCCCCCGCCGCGCACGCCGAGGTGGTCGAAGTGGGCGCCGAGGACCACGACCTCCTTCGTCCCCGAGGGGGAGGAGACCGGCGCCGGGTCGCCTTCGCCCCCCTCCGGCTTCGGCGCGTCCCCCGGCTTCGGCGCGTCCCCCCCCTCCGTGGCGGTGCCCCCCGCCCCCTGCCCCGTCCCCCGGAGGACGCCGAGCACGTTGGGGGTCTTCTTCGCCTCCGAGCCCGGGGGAAGGCGGGTGGCGGGCACGTCGAACCACTGGAGGAACTCCCCGGGGATGGTCTTCCCCCCCTCCACGCGGTCCGGCACGAGGCCCGGGGCGTAGCCCGACTTGCGGAGCTCCGCGGCGAGCCAGGCGGCGGCGTCCTCGTTCCCCTTCTGGCCGGTGCCCCGGCCGAGGAAGCGGGGCCCCGCGAGGATGTGCCCGACGGAGCGGGCCTCGGCGGCGGTGATCTCGCTCCTGGCCGCGGCGTCGACGGGATCGACGCCGGCGGCGGGGGCCGCGGCGAAGGGGAGCTGGAGGAGCGCGCTGGCGAGGAGCGCGGCGGCGAGAAAACGGACGGGAAGGCGGCGGGCCACGGGATCGGGATCCTACCCGGGAAGGAGGCCCCCGGCCCTACCAGTCCTCCTCGACCTCCCCGTCGTCGGGGGGCGGAAGGGGCGCCGGCCCGGGGGGAGGGGCGGTCCCCTCCAGCATCATGCGGAGATCGACCTCGTAGCCGTCCAGGATGTCCACCTGCGCGACGGCGTCCTTCATCCCCTGCTTGCGGAGGGTGACCGTGGCCCGGCCCGCGGGGATCCCCTCCCGCAGCAGCGTCCCCTCCGCGTTGGTCTGGGTGGCCTCCCTCTGCACCTTCTGCCAGTCCACGTTGCGGCCGCCGGAGCTCTGCCACGCCCTCTGCCAGATCTTCCCCCAGTTGAGCTGGACCTCCTCCCCCGCCGCGTTCTGCACGGAGGCGAAGGCCCCCTCCACGGGGCGCCCCTCGGGGTCCGTCGCGTGGATGAGGACGGCCCCCCCCTCGCGCAGGGTGAAGTCCATCTCGGCGTCCACGCCCCCGCCGATGTTGATGCGGCGGGTCTCCATCATCCGGTTGTCGTGGTTCGCCATGATGACCCAGTTCCCGTCGGCCATGGCGGCGAAGAAGGCGACCCCCTCGTTGTCCGTCTGCAGGTAGTACTCGTTGTTCCACCCGCCGTCGGGGGTGGCGCGGCCGGCGCTGACGCTCACCCCCTCGAGGGGCTGGCCCGAGGTGTCGCGCACGGACACCTTGAGCCTCCCCCCGACGGTGAGGACGACGCGGAGGTTCCCGATGACGGTCCCCGGCCCCACCACGAGGTTCCCCACGCGGTTGGAGATCTTGTTGCCCGTGACGGCAACGATGCCCACCTGGCCCTCGGGCACGTCGTTGAGGACGAACTTCCCCTCGCGGTCGGCGAAGTCCTGCTGGTTGCAGACGTAGCCCGCGCCCTGGGGGTTCCCCTCGGAATCCACCTCGAGGTAGACGCGGATGTTGAAGTTCGGCACCGGCGTCGTGCCGTCGGGCTCGTAGACGACCCCCTCGACCCGGGCCGTGGGGAGGAGGGTGACCTGGAGCTCGCGGGTGCCGGCGACGATGCCCGACATGGAGAGCTGGGCGTAACCCGTGGCGACGAAGTTGAGCTGGTAGGCCCCGTCCCGGAGGCCGTCCATGACGAAGAACCCCTCCTCGTTGGTGCGCACCTCCGCCCGCTGCACCCATTCGTTGGAGCCCTCGCTCCCCATGACCCATCCCCAGGCCGTGGCGGAGACGCCGGTGACGAACTCGCCGGCGAGGTTGCGCACCCGCCCGGTGATGGTGGACCCCTTGCGGAGGAGGAAGTCGAGGCCCGGGAGCTCCCCGTCGGCGGGGGCGGTGAGGTTGCCGCGGCTCTCCGGCGCGTAGCCCTCGAGGTTGAGGCGGAGGGAGTAGGTGCCGAGCGGCACGGCGGGGATCTGCCAGGTGCCGTCGGCGAGGCTGTAGCCGACGAGGTCGGGGATCCAGAACCAGCCGCCGTCGTTCTGGTTCCACTGCCGGTCGAGGTTGAAGGAGACGCCGGCCAGCGGCTCCCCCTCCTCGTCCTTGACGACCCCCTTGAAGGTCGCGCCGGCCTGGAGGAGGATGCGGATGGAGACTTCGGAGCCGGACCGCACCTCGAGGGGGTCGGACCGGCTGAGGGCGAACCCCTCGGCGAGGGCGAAGAGGCGCCCGCCCCTCATGGCCGGCACCGACTCGAGGACGAACTTCCCCTCGGCGTCGGCGACGGCGACGTCCTCGGGGACGCCGGTCATGAGGTCGCCGGGGTCGAGGCCGACGCGGGCCCCCGCGGCCGGGGATCCGTCGGGGAGGAGGACGACGCCGGTGACCTTGCCGCCGCGGCCGATCTCGACGTCCTTCTCGATGTCCTGGGTGGGATCGCCTTGTACCTGGATCCAGACCCACTGCTCCGGGTAGCCCTTGGCGCTGACGCGGAGCGACAGGCCCCACTGGCCGAAGGGGGAGGGGAGCTCGAACTTCCCGTCCTCGCCGCTGACGGCGGACTTGGCCTCGTCCCAGGTCTTGATGTTCGCTCCGGCGACGGGGACCTGGGTCTCGCGGTCCACGACGCGGCCCTTCAGCTTCCCCCCCTTGACGACGGGGATCTCCTTGACGGTCTCCTTGTTCTCGAAGACCTCGATGTCCTCGAGGTTGACGAACCGGTGCTCCGGGGGGACGACCTCCATCCAGAGCCGGCCCGGGGGAACGGAGGGGAACCGGCACTCCCCCTTCTCGTCGGTGCGGCCGGCCTCGTACCAGTCGCCCCTCTGGCTCCAACCGGAGACGAAGCAGTCCTTGACGGGGGCGCCGGTCTCGGCGTCCACGACGCGGAGGAGGAGGTTGCCGCCGGACTTGAGGTTGAACTCGAGACGGGATCCGGTGGAGACGGGCTTGCGCTCCGAGGCGTACCCCTCGGCGCGGGCGACGGCGGAGAGGTGGGCCTTGGGGAGGGGGCCGAGGACGAACTCGCCGTCCTTGTTGGTCTTCGCGCTGGCGAGGACCTCCCAGCGGGACTTCCTCCACCTCTCGGCGGAGACGACGGCGCCGGGGAGGGGGGCGCCCTTGGAGTCGCGGACGATGCCGCGGATGGATTCGCCGGCGGGGACCTGGGGGAGGGCGTCGGGGTCGGGGGGCTTCTCCTCGGGCTCCTCGGGGGGGGCGGCCGCGATGCGGAGGGGGTGCACCAGCGCCTTCACCCCCCCGAGGCAGG
>CAYJMF010000185.1:0-1956 GCA_964370855.1 uncultured Planctomycetota bacterium
CGGGTTCTCGCCGACGCGTGCGGGTTCTCCCGGGCGCTGCGCGCCTACCGGCGCGAGACGGCAGGGAGCCCCTCACCTCAGGATCTTCGCCCTCGTCGCCGGGTACACGACCATGAACGGGATCCCCACGAGGTCCTTCTCCGGCACCGTCCCCCACTCGCGGCTGTCGCGGCTCGAGCCGGAGTTGTCGCCCATCATGAAGAGGTGGCCCGGGGGGACCTTCACGGGCCAGATCTCCTCGCGGCCGGGGAGGTACTGGACGTCCCGCAGGATGCGGACGTCGGCGAAGGCGGCGGGGCCGCCCTCGGCGACGAGCTGGATGCCGGCGGCGTCGGTGCGCCGGGGCCGGACCGCCCGCGGGGGGAGCTCCTCGCGGAGGACGAGGTCCCCGTCGATCCAGACGGAGAGCCGATCGTCCACGTTGCGGAATCGCACGGCCATGGGCCGCGCCGCGCCGAAGCGCACCGAGGGCAGCCTCCACTCCTTCACCCCGGACCGGAGGACGAGGCCGTCGGGCCCGATGCGCAGGCGGTGGCGCTCCTCCCCCTCGGTGAGGTCGGCGCCCACCACCGTGTCCCCGGAGGCGGCGTGGGCGAGGAACCGGACCTCGACGTCCCCGACGGGGTCGTAGTAGTCCGCCTTCCTCCCGTCGGCATCGATGTAGGAGTTGTCGATCCTGTCGGTGTAGGCGAGGCGCGCGACCCCTTCCTCCCCGGGCTCCCCGGCGAGGGCGCCGTCGCGGAGGCTCCAGGAACCGGCCTTCATGGACCAGGTGATGTCGAAGATGAGGGAGGCGGGGGGAGCCATCCGCGAGCGTCGGGCGGCGTCCCGGACGTCGCTCCCGAGGGAGTAGAGCGGGACCATCATCGCGTCCTCGACGTCGAGGGGGCGGCGCGCGAGGACGCCGTCCACGATGAGGTCCCCGGCGGCGATCCCGAGGGTCTGCCCCCCGACCCCCGTGCACCGCTTGACGAAGGCGGAGGGGCTCTCCCCCTCGGCCTCCGCGGCGCGGTCCGCCCCCCGCGGGGGGTAGAAGACCACGATGTCCCAGAGGCGCGGGGCCCGCCGCAGGAAGACGGTCTTGTCCACGAGGATGAGATCGGGGTCCACGAGGTCCCCGTGCAGGGTCGGCTCCATGGAGCCCGTGGGGATGTTGTAGGCCTGCACGACCTGCCACCGCATGACGAGGACGAGGGCGAGGAGGAAGGCGATGGGGGCGACGTCGTAGATGGCCCAGGAGCGGAGGCGCTCCGTCACCGTCCTCGGGAAGACGACGACGGGCCGGCCGCCGAGCACGCGGCGGAGGTCGGTGCGGATCTTCCACGTGTCGCCGAAATCCTCGACGGCCCGGCGTGCGGCCTCCCCCGCGTCGAGCCCCATGCGTCCGTAGGCCTCCGCCGACGCCGCGAGGTGGCCGAGCATCTCCGCGCGGGCCGCCTCCCTGTCGAAGGAGGAGGGGATCCCGCGGGTGGCGTCGTGGGCCGCGGCGAGGAGACGGGGGTGGGCCGCCCCGTCGGAGGTGCGCTCCGCGGCGGGGACGCCGTCGTCGGGGAACGGGCCGGCGGCATACTCGCGGCGGGGGCGGCCCCCGGGCGCCTCGCGCCAGCGGGACGCGACAATCCCCCTGTGTTCGAGGTCGGCGAGGAGCGCGTAGACGTATCCCTCGCGGCCCTGGAGGATCCCGGGGCAGGCGGCCTCGAGGGCGCGCACGGCCTCCCATCCCGTCCGGGCGTCGTCGGCGAGGAGGGCGAGGAGGGCCCCCTCGACGTCCCCGGCGGCGAGGAGGTCGCGGGGATCGGCGTGCGGGAGGGGGGCGGGGGATTCCGGGTCCATTCCACCAGTCTACGGGCGGCGGGGCGGGGAATGACCGATCGCGGGGGGACCGCCCAAAATAAACCCCCCCCCCAATTGGGGCGGGGGGGGGGGGGGCGCCCCGGGGGCCGGCGGGGGGGGGGG
>CAYJMF010000185.1:1966-6524 GCA_964370855.1 uncultured Planctomycetota bacterium
ACCATGGCCCGGGAGGAAGGGTCTCACTCCCGCCCCCGCCGCCAATCTGGGTCGGGTTCA
This sequence comes from uncultured Planctomycetota bacterium, assembly GCA_964370855.1. Lineage (GTDB taxonomy): Bacteria > Planctomycetota > JAJSAM01 > JAJSAM01 > JAKLKS01 > JAKLKS01. The sequence continues at coordinate 2,027 of CAYJMF010000185.1, forward strand.
GTATGGCGGTCCTACCCCAGGTACTCCACGAGGAGCAGCCGGAAGTCGTCCCTGCGCCCGCCTTTCCCGCAGCGGGCGCAGGCGCCGTGGATGCGGCGGCGCACGGGGTGGCGGCGGCCGCAGCCGGGGCACTGGTAGACGTACTTGTAGGGGCGGAAGATCCCGGGGTAGGTCTTGCAGTTCACCGACGCCCCGACGCGGCGGCACTCCCTGCGGAAGGACTCGTCGTGGTCCCAGTGGACCAGGTGGACCATCTCGTGCTTGAGGGTGGAGAGCACGTCGCGGGGGTAGTGGCAGTGGTACTCGAGCCCGAGCAGGATGAGCCGGTTGCTCTTCACGATCTGCCCCGCCACCTTCAGCCGGCCGCTCCAGCGCACCGTCACGTCGGGGAGGCGGCCGCCGAAGTGGCGCCGGTTGACGCGGTCGTAGAGCGACTGCACGTCCATCCGCTGGAGCCGCCCCAGGGCGGGGAACCGCAGGAGTCTCGCGGGAAGCCGGGGCGGGGACGGCATGGTGCGGGGCAAGGGTGCGCCTCCGGGGTGCGTCGACGGCCGTCCCAAGAATGACCGCGCCGCCCGGGGGGGCGCAGGAAAACGGGGCGGAGGATCAGGACCCGGCGGACATCGCCGTCGCTGCGGCGCGCGCGCGGAGGACGACGGAGGCGACGATGCAGATCGCGCCGAGGAGGAGGGGCGCCACGAGGGAGAGGATCGCGTACCGCCAGTCCCGCGCGTCGGCGAGGGTCGCGAGCATGAGCGTGCCGAAGACCGAGGCCTTGCGCGTGATGCCGAGGATCCCCATGTACTCGCCGAGACGCTCCGGCGGCGCGAGGTCCACGAGCATGCGCCGGCTCGCGAGCCAGATCCCCGCGGCCCCGAAGCCGCCGCCGGCCACGGTCACGCGGATGGCGAGGGTCCGGTCCATGGCCAGGGAATCCACGGTGGCGACGACGGCGAGGGAGAGGACGGCGGCGACGAGGATGCGGTGGGCGCCGATGGAGTCGCAGAGCCTCCCCGCGGCGAACCCGGCGACGATGCCGGCGACGGAGAGCCCGATGAGGAGCCCCGTGACCTCGCTCTCCGGCGCGGCGAAGGTGCCGGGGTCCCGGAAGAACTGGGCCGCCCACTGGATCATGGAGTTGAGGGAGTCCACCGCGAGGAGGTTGCCGAGCAGGAACAGCAGGAGGACGGGCGTGCGGCGGAGTCCCCGGATGGTGGCGTGGGCGGCCCTGAACTCGGCGGCCCCCAGGGCGAGGGTGAACTTCCTCCCCGCCCCCTTCCGCTCCCGGACGAACAGCGCGAAGGGGATCGTGAACACCGCCATCAGGACTCCCGCCACGGCGAAGGCGCTGCGGTCCCCGTGCTCCGCGGCGACCCAGGCGGCCACCGGGTACCCGAGGAGGGCCCCGAGGTAGCCGACTCCCACGCCGACGCCGGAGATGAAACCCATGCGGCCCTCCGTGGCCACGTCCGGGAGGAAGGCGTCGTAGAGGGAGAGGGCGACGTTGTAGCCGACGTTGGAGACGCAGAACACCGCGATGAGCGCGAAGGGGTGCCCCTCGGGCACGAGGGAGAGGACGACGCCCCCCGCGCAGCAGAGCGCCGACCAGGCGAGCACCTGCGCCTTGGCCCGGCCCGTGGCGTCGGCCACGGCCCCGAGGAAGGGCCCGACGACGGCGGAGAGCAGGAGCGATGCCGCCATGGCGTAGCCCATGGGGCTCTCCACCCCCGTCTCCTCCTTGAGGATCTTCGGGAGGTACATGGTGACGACGAGGGCGGAGAAGATGGTGTTGGCGAAGTCGTACAGCGCCCAGGAGGCCACGGGCACGAACCGGTCGCGGTAGCCGTCGGGAGCGGCGGCGGTGGGGGCGGGGGGCGCCGGCGCTCCGCTGGCTTCGCTCACGCGGGAGATGATGCCCGCCGGGTCAGAGGATGCGAACCAATCCCGCGCGCCCCCTCTCAGAGAAGCGGGCGGGCTTTCCGGAGCGCCGCGGCGAGGAGGCGGGTGCCCTTCACGACGTCCCCGGTGGCGAGGGCGGACTCGCCCTGGGCGCGCAGGATGCGGGCCCGGGAGAGGGCCCGCTCGCCGCGGACGTCGCCGGCCTTCGGCGCGAGGCGATCCACGGCGGCCCGCACGTGGCGGCGGAGCGCCTCGGCCACCTCCGCGGCGGCGGCGGCGGCCCCGGGGAAGCGCGGGTTCCCGGCGACCTTCCGGAGGGAGGCGGCGGCGCGGGCCGCGGCGGACGCCGCCGCGGGGTCGTCGCCGGCGTCGAGCCCGGCGAGGACGTGGTCGAGGTGGGCGCGGGCCGTCCCGAAGTCGATGCGCTCCCGGCGCGAGATCCCCGCCGTCCCCTCGGCGGCCCCCGCCTCGGCGCCGAGGTCGGCGGCGACGAAGGGGAGGCTCCACCCGAACCCCACGAGCCGGGAGGCCCCCGTGGGGGCCCCGTCGAGGAGGACCGTGACGCGTACGCTGCCCTCCTCGGCGGGGGCCCTGAGGATTCCCGTGTAGGTGCCGTCGGCGTGATCCTCCAGCGGTCCGAGGACCCCGGAGGGCGCCCCCTCGAAGGCCGCCTCGGCGGCGAGCCCCGGGCCGAGGCGGCGGCCGGCGGCGTCACGCGGGACGAGCAGGAGGGCGACCTCCGAGGCGCCGTCGGCCTCCACGCGGCGGGGGGACGCGTCGAGGGTGGTGCGGGCCGCGTCCACGGGCCCCGCCACCTCCAGGACGCCGGCGCCGGGGGAGGCCGCGGAGCCCCCCTCCGTCGCGACGGAGACGGAGACCGCGAGGACTCCCGGGGCCGCGGGCGCGGGAAGCGGCGCCGCGTAAGTCCCGTCCCCCCGGTCCTCGAAGGCGAGGGGCCCGCCGCCGTCCACGGACCCCGTCACGACGGCCCCGGGGCCGAGGACGTCGCCCCATGCGTTGCGGGGCGTCACCACGACGGTGACCGCCGGGCCCCCGGGGAAGCGGGTCGCCGGCGGGTCCATGGCGACCTCCGTCCGCCGGGCGTCGGGCACGTCCGAGGAGGGGGCGAGGTGGAGGAGGTAGAAGGTGCCCGGGCCGCCGGTGCCCGACTGGGGCTGGGCGCGCACCCGCACGAGGTAGGTCCCCGGCGCCGGCGGCCGGAAGCCCTCCACGGCCGGGTCGAGGTCCACGCCCGCGGGGCCGTTGGCGTTGGCCGGGAGGATGGGGGGGCGGCGGTCGATGTTGGAGGCGAGGAGCGTCTCTCCCTCCGCGTCGAAGACGGCGATCTCCGGGTCGGCGTCGGAGCCGAGACCCCAGGACCGGAGGCGGAGGTCGAGGTCCGCGGTCCCGTCGGAGGCGAAGGAGAACCAGTCCTCGTCGAGGGGGGTCTCGAAGGCCCCGGCGGCGGACCCGCCCGCCTGGAGGGAGCGGGCCATGGAGGGGCCGTCGTCGGGCTCCCCCTCCCCCCGCCGCGCCGGCTTCCGCAGCGTGAAGTCGAGCCCCACCTCGGGGTAGCCGGCGCGCGTGAACACCACGCGGGGGACCGGGGTTCCGCCGGGGCCCTCCTCCTCGAGGAACCCGGGCACCACCTTCGAGGGGGCGTCGGCCCACCACTTCGAGTAGGGGAGGCGGCTCGCCAGGGGGGCCGCGCAGACGAGGTAGGGGCCCGGGGGGAGGGCGCGGATGCGGTAGACCCCGTCGTCGTCGGTGAAGGCGGAGCCCGCGGGCTCCCCGGTCCGGGCGTCGAGGGCGAAGACCGGCACGCCGCGCCGCGCCGGGCGCCGCCCGACGCCGAGGACGCCGATGAGGGATCCGTTGACCGGGTCCACGGACCCGGGGTAGGCCTCGAGGACGGCGCCGGCGTCGTCGGGCTCGAGGGAGCGCGCCGAGACGGACCCCGTGCGGAGGACGTAGCTCATGGTGGCGCGGGCGACGGGGGAGTGGTCGATGCCGAGGAGGTGGCCGATCTCGTGGGTGGCGACGGACTGGACGTCGGCGTACCCGGGCGTGCCCGGCGAGGTGGTGGACCACTTCACGAACTTCACGGTGTCGTTGAAGACGAGGTCGGCGTCGGTCATGACGCCGTCGCTGAAGCTCGAGTAGGTGGCCGAGAGGGTCAGGGGGCCGAGGGTGAAGGTCTTCCAGACGAAGACGTTGACGCGGTCCGAGGCGTCCTTGTCGTAGGCCGGGCGCGTGGAATCCTGCCGGAAGCGGACCCGGCCCCCCTCGACCCCGGACCATGTCCCGAAGGAGGCCTCGATGGCCATCTCCTCGGTGTCCGCCCCGGGGGGCTCCTCGAGGCTGCCGCCGGGGGCGAGGAACCACGTGACCTCCCCGGCCACGACGTTGGGCTGCTCCACGTCGAGGCTCCACCGGACCGGGTTCCCGTGGGTCTCCCGGAGGGGGATGCCCGCCCGGGCCGTGAGGACGAGGGCCGCGGCGGCGCCGAGGAGGAGGGCGGCGGCCCGGAGAGGATGTGAGCCCATCCCCCGTGCTCCCTGCGGGTCCCGGCGCAAGCGGATCGAGGCGCGAGGAGGAG
>CAYJMF010000186.1:0-6477 GCA_964370855.1 uncultured Planctomycetota bacterium
CCTCGAGGGGGGGGGCGTGGAATAACTTTATAACTTGAGAACGTCCCCGCCTCTCTTCGCCTCTCCCTGCCTTTTCCGCCGTATCTTCCCCACCATGGACTTCCAGACCCTCATCCTCGAGCTGCAGCGGTACTGGGCGGAGCAGGGGTGCGCCATCCTGCAGCCCCACGACCAGCCCATGGGGGCGGCCACCTTCGCGTGGCCGACCTTCCTCAAGTGCCTCGGCCCCGCGCCCTGGCGCGCCGCCCACGCGCAGCCCTGCCGCCGCCCCACGGACGGGCGGTACGGGGACAACCCCTTCCGATTCCAGCGCTACTACCAGTTCCAGGTCATCCTCAAGCCCGCCCCGGAGGACTCCCGGGAACTCTACCTCGGATCGCTCCGCCGCCTCGGCGTGGACCTCGCCCGGCGCGACATCCGCTTCGTGGAGGACGACTGGGAATCCCCCACCCTCGGCGCCACGGGGCTCGGCTGGGAGGTCTGGCTCGACGGCATGGAGGTGACGCAGTACACCTACTTCCAGCGCATGGGGGGCCGCGACCTCGACACCGTCTGCCTCGAGCTCACCTACGGCCTGGAGCGCATCGCCATGGTGATCCAGGGGAAGGACTCCGCCTTCGACCTCGAGTGGGTCCCCGGCGTCACCTGGGGGGAGGTCTCCCGCCGCAACGAGAGGGAGGCGAGCGCCTACAACTTCGAGCACGCCGACGTGGAGGCGGTGCGGGCCTCCTACGAAGCCGCCGGGCGGGACTGCACGGCCCTGCTCGCGAAGGGCCTCGTCCTGCCCGCCCACGAGCGGCTCCTCGACGCCTCCCACAACTTCAACCTCATGGACGCGCGCGGCGTCATCGGCGTCAACCAGCGGGCCGCCATGATCGGCGAGATCCGCAAGCTCGCCCGGGCCTGCGCCGACGGGTGGCTCGCGTCGGAGGCCGCTCCCGCGGCGAAGGAGGGTGCGGCATGAGGACCTCCGCGATCCCCGTTCTCGCCCTCCTCCTCGCCCTCCTCCTGTCGTCGGCGGCGCGGGCGGCCGACGACCTCCCCGGGAGGATGCGGCGCCAGGACGCCCTGCTCGCCGCGGGCAAGGGGGAGGAGGCACTCGCCGAGGCCGAGGCCCTGGTGAAGGCCGACCCGCGGAACCCCGAGGCCCTCTACCTCCTCGGCCGGATGCTCGGGAACTCGGGCCGGGTGGAGGAGGCCCGCAGCCGCTTCGAGGGGGCCCTCGAGCTCGACATCAACTACGCCCCGGCCTGGCGGGGCCTCGCCCTCGTCCACATGAAGCGGGCCATGGGGATGGCGGAGGACGCCGAGGCCCTCCGGAAGGCATCCCCCGGCCCCGCGGCGGAGAAGGCGGCGGCGGAGGCGAAGGGGGCCTTCGACACCTCCGTCCGCGAGGCCCGCAAGGCCTTCGAACTCGACCCCGGCGAGGAATCCCGCGTGCTCCTCGTGCAGTGCCTCTACGAGTCCGGGGATCGCCCCGGCGCCTACCGGCTCCTCCAGGAGCAGATCTCGGCGAGGCCCGACGACCACGACCTGCGCGCCTTCTACGGGACCCTGCTGTTCCAGGAGCGCCTCTACCGCGAGGCGGAGAAGGAGTTCCGCCAGGTGCTGGCCGCGGCCCCGGACCACCTCCCCTCCCGCCACCTCCTGGTGCAGCTCCTCGTGAACACGGGGCGCCCCGGGGAGGCCGCGGACCAGTGCAGGGAGGCGGCGAAGCTCTTCCCCGCGGACCCCCGCTTCCTGCTCCTCCTCCGGGATCTCCTCGTGGACGGCGGGGACTACGGCGGCGCCGCCGCCGCCGTGGAGGGGATCCTCAAGCGGGTCGATGACCCGGAGAAGCGCGCCCTCCTCGATGAGGACCTCCGCAAGCTCCGCGCCGCCGCCGCCGACCCGCGGGAGCCCCCCGCGCCGGACGCCGAGGCGATCCTCAAGCAACTCGAATCCCCGGACGTCGTCCGCCGGCGCGAAGCCATGCGCACCCTCTGGGAGCAGGAGCTCAACTTCCTCCCCGGCGCCGCCGTCAAGTGCGTCTCCGACCCCGACGAGACGGTGCGGCTCTACGCCGTCAGGCTCGTCTCCCGCTACGGGACGGAGCAGGCCGCGGGGCTCCTCGAGGTGATCCTCTTCCACCCGAAGGACCGCGACTCCTCGGCGCAGGTGAGGGCCCAGGCCGCCTCCGGGATCGGCGCCATCGGCGGGGCGGCGGCCCTCCCCGTCCTCTTCCGCGCCCTCGAGGAGCCGGAGCCGGAGATCCTCCGGAGCGCCCTCCTCGGCATCCGGGCGGTGACGGGGAAGTGCCTCGTGGACGACCCCTACGCCCCCCTGCCGGAGGCGGAGCGGGCCTCCGTCCGGGAGCGCTACCGGACGTGGTGGATGGAGTCGCCCACGGGGAAGCACTGGAGGCGCAAGAGCGCCGCCGCGGCGGGGGACTCGGGGATGCGGAGCCTCGTGCACTACGTCGTCCCCTGGGTGCTCGAGGACGACCCGGAGATCCGCGCCGCGGTCCTCGACGCCATGGCGCGCCTGCGGAAGGACCCCTCCTTCCGGGACCTCCCCACGGGGACGACGGCGGAGCGCGAGGCGGCGAGGGACGCGGCCTTCAAGGCCATGGCCGGGGAGCGCTGATGGCGGACCTCCTGGTCGAGATCCGCTGCGAGGAACTGCCCGCACGGCGGGTGCGGGAGGCGGCGCGGGCGCTGCGGGACGGCCTCGGCGCGGCCCTGGAGGCGGCGGGGCTCCTCGCTCCGGGGGTCGCCGCGGGGCAGGCGATCCTCGGGACGCCCCGCCGGCTGGCCGCCTTCCTCCCCGGCGTCGCGGCCCGCCAGCCCGACGGCGAGGAGCGCCTCTGGGGGCCCCCCGCCGCCGCCGCCTTCGACGGGGAGGGGAAGCCCACGAAGGCGGGCCTCGGGTTCGCCCGCAACGCCGGCGTGCCCGTGGAGGGGCTGCTCCGCGGCGAGAAGATCCCGGGGAAGCCCCCGTACCTCTACGCCGACCGCAGGGTGCCGGGGCGGACCGCCGCGGAGGTCGTCGCCGCGGCCCTGCCCGGGGCGGTCGCCTCGCTCCCCTTCCGGCGGACCATGCGCTGGCCGCAATCCCCGGTCCCCTTCGCCCGGCCCGTGCGCGGCCTCATCGTCCTCCTCGGGGAGGAGGTCGTGCCCGTGGAGTTCGCGGGCCTCAGGGCCGGCCGCGTCACCCGGGGCCACGCCTTCCTCGCCCCGGGGGAGGTCGCGCTCCCCTCGGCGGACCTCGCCGCCTACCGCCGGCTCCTCTGCGCGGCGAAGGTGGTGGTGGACTTCGGGGAGCGCATCGCGCTGGTGCGGGAGGAGGTCCTCGCCCGCTGGGCGGAGTGCGGCGCCGACCCCGGCGCGGAGCCCTCCCCGGACCTCCTCGAGGAGGTCGCCGGGCTCGTGGAGTGGCCCTCGGCCCTCACCGGCGCCTTCGACGCCGCCTACCGGGACCTCCCCCAGGCGGTGCTCGTCACCTCCATGGCCCACCACCTCCGCTACTTCCCCGTGCCCGTGCCGGGGGGGGGCGTGGACCACCGCTTCGTCTCCGTCATGGACCGCGATGCGGAGAGCGCCGACGCCGTCCGCCCCGGCAACGAGCGGGTCCTCCGGGCCCGCCTCTACGACGCCGACTTCTTCTTCCGCCGGGACCGGAGGCGCCGCCTCGAGGAGTTCCGCGCCGACGGCGCGGGCACCGACTTCCACAGGGGGCTCGGCACTCTGCTCGACAAGTCGGAGCGGGTGCGGAAGGCGATTGTATCTCTGTCTCATACTGTGAGACTGTCCCCGGAGGAGGCGGCCCGGGCGGACCGCGCGGCGTTCCTCCTCAAGTGCGACCTCTCCACGGACGTCGTGAAGGAGTTCACGGAGCTCCAGGGCGTGGTGGGGGCGGACTACGCCCGCCGCGACGGCGAGGAGGAGGACGCGGCGCTGGCCCTGGAGAGCCAGTACCTGCCCGCGGGGAACGCGCTGCTCACGGCGCTCTCCCGGAGCCCCGTCGTCGGGGTCCTCTGCATCGCCGACCGGGCGGACACGCTGGCGGCCTACTTCTCCGCGGGCGAGGAGCCGACGGGCTCCGCCGACCCCTTCGGGCTGCGCCGCGCGGCGCTCTCCCTCATCCAGGTCCTCGTGGCGACGCGGTGGCGGATCTCGCTGGACGAGGCCCTCGCCCCGGCGGCGGCGGCGTGGAGCCTGTCGCCGGAGACGCGGGGGCGGCTCGGCGCCTTCCTCTGGGCCCGCGTGGAGCAGCGGGCCCGGGACGACGGGTTCGGGGACTTCCTCGATGCCGTGGGGGTGCAGCCCCACCGGCCCCTGGCCGAGTACTGGGGGAGGCTCATGGCGCTCCAGGCCCTGTCCACGGGGGAGAGCTGGCGGGATCTCGTGGCCCTCGTGGAGCGGACGGGGAACATGGCGGAGAAGGCCGCGGGGGCCGCGCTCCCCTCCTCCTCCGATCCCCCGGAGATGCGCGCCGTGGCCGACGCCCTCGCCTCGGCGGACGCCATGCTGCGGCCGGTCCGGGACGCCCGGGCCTTCGCCGACGGCTACCTCCGCCTCCTCGGCGAGCCCGTGAACCGGATGTTCGAGAAGGTCCTCGTGGACGACCCGGCTGAGCCCGCCCGGAGGACCGCCATCCGGGGGATGCTCCACGAGGTGCACGCCCTCTTCGCCGACCGGCTGGGGGACCTCCGCCGCCTCGGCTCCGGGGCGAAGCCGACGCGCCCATGATCGACCTCCACCACCACTGCCTTCCCGGCGTGGACGACGGGCCGGAGACCCTGGAGGCGGCGGTGGCGCAGTGCCGCGAGGCATACGCCGACGGCATCCGCACGATCCTCGCGACGCCCCACCGGCGCCACCCGCAGTACGACGTCCCCCCGGAGGCCGCGCGGGCCGCCTGCGGAGCACTGCGCGCGGCGCTGGAGAGGGAGGGGATCCCCCTCGATCTCCGCCTCGGCCACGAGATCCACTACTCCTCGGACATCGTGGGGGGGCTGGCGGCGGGGGAGCTCCTCCCCATGGGGGAGGCGCCCCGCTGGTTCCTCTTCGAGCTGCCGGCCTCCCACGTGCCCGGCAACCTCGAGGCGATGATCTTCGAGATGCACCTCGCCGGCCGCTACCCGGTGCTCGCCCACCCGGAGCGCAACCGGGAGCTGGCCGACGACACGGCCCGGCTGGAGCGCATCCGCGGCCAGGGGGTGCCGGTGCAGGTGACGGCCATGTCCCTCACGGGGGACTTCGGCCGGTGGCCGCGGAAGGCCGCGGAGAAGTGGCTGAAGAAGGGGCTCGTGGACCTCCTCGCCACGGACGCCCACGACACGGCGAAGCGGCCGGCGCGGCTCGCGGATTCCGTGGACCGGGCGGCGAAGATCGTGGGGCGGGAGGAGGCGGAGCGGCTCGTCCTCGGGAACCCGGCCCGCATCCTCGCGGGGGAGGCGCTGCCGTGAGGGCGCGCGGGGCCCTCCTCGTGACCGGCGGCGCGGGGTACGTCGGCTCCTTCACGGTCCGCGCCCTCTTCGCGGCGGGGCGGGAGGTCGTGGTGCTGGACGACCTCTCCCGGGGCCACCGGGGCGCGGTGCCGAGGGGAGTGGAACTGGTCGTGGCCCGCATCCAGGACGGGGCGAGGGTGCGGAGGCTGCTGCGCGGGCGGCCCTTCGACGCGGTGCTCCACTTCGCCGCCAACGCCTACGTGGGGGAGTCCGTGGCGGACCCCTGGAGGTACTGGTCCAACAACGCCGCGGGGACGGCGGCGCTGCTCGACGCCGTGGTGGACTGCGGCGTGCCCGGCTTCGTCCTCTCCTCCACCTGCGCCGTCTACGGGGAGCCGCGGACGAAGCGGCTCCGCGAGGACCTGCCGCGGCGGCCCGTCAACCCCTACGGCCGGACGAAGGCGATGTGCGAGGAGATGCTGGAGGACCTCGCCTCCGTGGGGAAGGTGCGCTCCTTCCGCCTGCGCTACTTCAACGCCGCCGGCGCCGCCCCCGACGGGAGCCTGGGCGAGGACCACGAGCCCGAGACCCACCTCCTGCCCCTCGCCTTCCGCGCGGCGCTCCGCGGGGGGACCCTCACCGTCCACGGGGACGACTACCCGACCCCCGACGGCACCTGCGTGCGGGACTACGTCCACGTGGAGGACCTCGCCGCGGCCCACGCCGCCGCCGTGGACGCGCTGGCGGCGGGGCATCCGGGGGGGGCCTTCAACCTCGGTACCGGGCGCGGGGCCTCGGTGCGGGAGGTCATCGCCGCGGTGGAGTCCGTGACGGGCCGGAGCATCCGTGTCCGCGTCGGCCCCCGCCGTCCCGGCGACCCCCCCTTCCTCGTCGCCGCCCCCGGCCGCGCCCGCGAGGTCCTCCGCTGGCAACCCCGCTACCGCACCCTCCCCTCCATCGCCGCCTCCGCCCTCAAGTGGCACCGGTGAGGGGGGACGCACCCAACTTTCCAATTAACTTGTGGATAACTCGGCCAAAGGCCTGCC
>CAYJMF010000187.1:0-6396 GCA_964370855.1 uncultured Planctomycetota bacterium
GGGCGGGGGCGAGACCCTCCCTCCCGGGCCATGATGGTTCGCCCCCGCCTCCGCCGCCAATCTGGGTCGGGTTCAGTATGGCGGGCGCAACCGCGCCGCCGAAGGCGGCGCGGAACCGCCCTAGGAGGAACCCTCCTCCTCGTCCCCGGGCTCCCCGTCCTCCTCCCCGGGAACCTCCTCCTCCTCCTCGACCACCTCCTCCTCGACGACGTCCTCCTCCAGCACCGGCTCCGGCTCCCCGTTCGGCTCCGGCGCCGTCTCACGGGGCCTGGCGGCCTCCTTCTCCTCGTTCACCACGCGGGTGACGTCCACGAGGCGGTCCTCGCCGGAGAGGGCCACGAGGCGCACCCCCTGGGTGGCGCGGCCGATGGCGCGGCAGGAGGCGGCGGGGGTGCGGACGATCATGCCGTCCTGGGTGATGAACAGGAGGTCGTCGTCCACCTGGACGTTGAGGACCGCCACCACGGGGCCGTTGCGGTCCGTCACGCGGATGTTGATGACGCCCATGCCGCCGCGGCCCCGGACCGGGTACTGGGCGATGGTGGTGCGCTTGCCGTAGCCCTTCCCGCAGGCCGTGAGGACCGTGGTGCCCTCGTCCACCGACATGAGGGAGACCACCCGGTCCCCGGCGCCGCGCAGGCGGATGCCCCGGACGCCGCGGGTGTTGCGGCCCATGGGCCGCACCGAGGAGCCGGGGAAGCGCAGCGCGTAGCCGCCGGCCGTGGCCAGCAGCATCTCCTGCTTCGGCTTCGTGAGGATCACGTCCACGAGGGCGTCCTCGTCCTCGAGCTTGATCCCGATGATCCCCGTCGTGCGGGGCCGGGAGTAGGCCTCCAGCGGGGTCTTCTTCACGAGCCCCTTCCGCGTGGCCATGACGAGCATCCGCCCGCCGTCGAAGCGGTCCACGGGGATGACGGAGGCCACCTTCTCCCCCTCGAGGGGGAGGAGGTTGACGAGGGCGCGCCCCTTGTTCGTGCGCGCCCCCTGGGGGATGTGGAACACCTTCAGCCAGAGCACGCGCCCCTTGTCCGTGAAGAAGAGCAGGTAGTCGTGGGTGGAGGCGACGTAGAGGGCCTTCAGGCGGTCCTCGTCCTTGGTCTCCGCCCCCGTCACCCCCTTGCCCCCGCGCCCCTGCGTGCGGTAGGCCGCCACGGGGGTGCGCTTCACGTAGCCCTCGTGGGAGAGGGTGACGATCACCTGCTCCTCGGGGATGAGGTCCTCCATCTCGAGGATCCCGACGGGGCCGGTGATCTCCGTGCGGCGGTCCCCGCCGTACTTCGTCTTCAACTCCTCGAGGTCCTCCACGATCATCTGGAGCACGAGCTTCTCGTCGCCGAGGATCGCCCGGTACTCGGCGATCTTCTCCATGACCTCGGCGTACTCCTTCTCGAGCTTGTCCCGCTCGAGGCCGGTCAGCTTCTGGAGGCGCATCTCGAGGATGGCGTTGGCCTGGAGGACGGAGAGCCCGAAGCGGTCGCGGAGCCCCTGGCGAGCGTCCGCCGCATCCCTGCTGGCGCGGATGAGGGCGATGACCTGGTCGATGTGGTCGAGGGCGATGCGGAGCCCCTCGAGGATGTGGGCGTGCCTCTCCGCCTGCCGGAGGAGGAAGCGGGTCCGGCGCCGGATGACCTCGATGCGGTGGTCCCGGAAGCGCAGCAGCATCTCCACCAGCGGCAGGGTGACGGGGCGCCCCTCCACGAGGGCGACGGCGTTCACCCCGAAGGTCTCCTGCAGGGGCGTGCGCTTGAAGAGGTTGTTGAGCACCACCTCGGGGTCGAAGTCCCTCTTCACCTCCACCACGAGGCGGATGCCGTCCATGTCGCTCTCGTCGCGGAGCCCGCTCTCCCGGGGGATGCCCTCGATGCGGCCGGAGTTCACGCCCTCGGCGATGGACTCGATGAGGCGGGTGAGGTTGACGCTGTAGGGGATCTCCGTGAAGACGATCTGGGTGCGGCCGCCGCGCTTCTCCTCGAGGTGGTGGCGCGCCCGCACCACGAGCTGGCCGCGGCCCGTGGCGTAGGCGCGGAGGATCCCCTCGCGGCCGCAGATGAGCCCCCCCGTGGGGAAGTCGGGGCCGGGGAGGACGGTCATCAGCTCCTCGAGGGGCGTGGAGGGATTCTCGATGAGGAGGATGAGGGCGTCGCAGACCTCCCGCAGGTTGTGGGGGGGGAGGTTGGAGGCCATGCCCACGGCGATGCCGGAGCCGCCGTTGATGACGAGGTTCGGCAGGCGCGAGGGGAGCACCGTCGGCTCGTCCCGCGTGTCGTCGTAGTTGCGGACGAGCTCCACGGTCTCCTTGTCGAGGTCGTCGAGGAGCTCCATGGCGGGCCCCGTGAGGCGGGCCTCGGTGTAGCGCATGGCCGCCGGGGGGGAGCCGTCGATGGCGCCGAAGTTCCCCTGCCCGTCCACGAGGGGGCAGCGCATGACGAAGTCCTGCGCCATGCGCACGAGGGTCGGGTAGACGACGCCCTCGCCGTGGGGGTGGTAGTTGCCGGAGGTGTCGCCGGCGATCTTCGCGCACTTCCTGAACTTGCCCCGGGGGCCGAGGCCGAGGTCGTTCATGGCGACGAGGATGCGCCTCTGGGAGGGCTTCAGCCCGTCGCGCACGTCGGGGAGCGCGCGCGCGACGATGACGCTCATCGCGTACTTCAGGTAGGAGTCGCGAAGCTCGTCCTCGATGAGGAGATTGGTGACATTGGAAGGCGTCGTCGGCGTCGATTCCGATGCCGGTTTCTCGGGCGTCATGGGGTTCCCCGGAGGACACGTCGGGAGGGCCGGCGGAAGGCTCTCCCGCGGTTCCCCCTCGATTGCCGTAAGTCTCTACAATCAAAGACTTTGAGTTTCGCCGAAGGGGGCCCTTCCGGGGAAGGAAATTCGCACCCCGCGGGGCTCCGGAAGGGGGCCGATCGGGGCGTCCGAAACCCTTGCGGGAGCGGGGGTTGGGAAGGCGGTCAGCGGGCTTCGGCGGCGGCCCGCGTGAGGGCCCCCTCGCCGGCGGCGCGGGCCGCCGTCAGGGCGGCTCCGCGGGCGGCGGCGGCGGCGGCGGGCCGGCCCTGCTCCGCGAGGCAGAGGGAGAGGACGAGGAGGCTCTCGGCGCGCCGCGCCTCCAGCCGGGGGCGTGCGGCGGCGGGGACGGAGGAGGAGGGCGGCACCGATTCCACGGCCCGCGCCGCCGCGGCGGCGGCGTCGTCGGCGCGCCCCGCGGCGGAGCGCGTCAGCGCCTCGAGGAGCATGAGGTGGACCCGCTCCCCGGGGGGGAGGCCGGGGTCGTCGGAGGCCTGGGCCAGGGCGAGGACGGCGATCTCCATGGCCGGCTCCCCGGGGGCGAGGGGCAGCGTCAGCGGGGAGAACACGAGGCCGCGGGCCTCGCCCCCGCGGACGCCGGCCTCGATCCAGCGGCGCGCCTCCTCCACGCGGCCGCGCAGCAGGGCGGTTCGCGCGCGGTCCACGGCGGAGGCGGGGGCGGGCCCGCGCAGCTGGACGGGGATGTCCGTCGCCGCCGCCGCGGCGAAGAGGAGGAGCAGGGAGGCGAGGAGCCCGAGGAGGAGGCGCAGGCGCCGGGCGTACTCCTCCCGCACCGCCGGCTCCCGGGCGAAGCGGCGGAGGAACTCCACGCGGTCGGCGATGGAGAAGTGGCGCCAGCCCGTGATCTCCCTCACGCCCCCGACGCCGGCGGCGATGCCGTCGAGGCCCCGCACGAAGGGGTGGGAGCCGGGGTCCGCGGTCCCCGCCTCGGCGGCGCGGACGAAGGGATGGCGCGCCGGATCCCGGAGGACGGCGCGGGCGTCCTCCCCCTCGGGGAGCCCCGTGGTGAGGAACCCGTGGACGTCGGCCTGCTGCTCGAGGCGGCGGGAGACGAAGCCGAAGAGGAGGCCGAAGTAGACGCCCATCCCCGCCAGGGTGAGGCCCGCCGCCAGCAGGTCCTCCCGCTCGAGGGCGGCCACGGCGGCGGGGGGGAGGAACCGCGTCCCCGCGAAGAGGGCCAGCATGTAGCCCACGGTGAAGAGGAAGAACAGGGGCAGGTGGTGGTGGAGGGCGTGGCCCGCCTCGTGGGCGAAGACCGCCTCGACCTCCTCCTCGTCGAGGGAGGCGAGGAGGGCGTCGGTGAAGAGGACGCAGCGCAGGCGGCGGCCGACGCCGAGCACCGCCGCGTTGGGGAGCGTCCCGCCGGTCTCCCACACGTAGAGGTCCCGGTAGGGGAGGGAGACCCGCGCGGCGTAGGCCTCGAGGCGGCGGCGGAGGGGGCCGTCCTTCATGGGGCGGGCGCCGAGGAGGCGCATGGCGATGACGGGGAACACGAGGAGGATGGCGGCGAGCCCCCCGAGGAGGAAGGCCCCGGCGACGAAGTCGTAGCGCGCGGCGAGGTCCGCGGCCTGCCGGAAGGGGGGGAGGTCGGTGGCGGCCAGGGCGTCGGCGCCGAGGGCCCCGCCGGCCAGGAGGATGACGGGGACGACGACGAGGGATCCCATGCGGGCGGTCTGCAGGAGGGAGCCGAGGAAGGGGAGGGGCTGGAGCCCGAGCCTCCTCTCCGCGGGGAAGGTCGAGGCCCGGGAGAGGAAGAGGAGCACCGGCCAGGGGAGGACGGCGAGGAGGAGGGCGGGGAGGTCGCCGTAGTCGATGCGCGCGTCCACCACCACGCGGGCCCAGCCCCCGGGCCAGAGGATGGCGTAGAGCGCGGGCAGGGTCGCCGTTCGGTGGAAGGAGAGCCCGCGGCGGAAGCGCCCGAAGGCCGGGCCCCGGTCCTCGCCCTCCCGCTCCACGCCGGCGGCGAGGTGGGCGCCGAGGGCCCGCCCCGAGGCGTAGAACGCGCCGAGGAAGGCGAGGATCCCCGGGACGGAGAGCGGCGCCGCCCCCCGCCCGTCGAGGGCGAGGGCCGCCATCAACAACGCCGCCACCAGGGGAATGAACCCGCTCATCCCCGCATGGTAGCGGGGGGGACGTTCCTCACTTCGTCACTTACTTGTGGATAACCGCGGGGACCCTCCTCCCCTCTTGGAGTTATCCACAAGTAAGTGACGAAGTGAGGAACGTCCCCCCCCGCGCTACGATGGGGGGATGCGTACGGTGGTTGCTGCGGCCCTTCTCGTCGTCTTCGCCGTGCCTCTCCTCTCCGCACCGCCCGCCGTGGTGACGGAGGCGGAGCCGAACGGGTTCACGACCCCCGCGCCCCAGGCCGCCGGCGCACTCGGCGCCGAGGGCATCGACATGGAGGGGGTGCTCGACCCCGGGGACCGGGACGGCTTCTCCTTCACCGTGTCCTCCGACGGCCCCCTCGCGGCCACCGTGGAAGCAGCGCCCGGCGCCTCCTTCCTGGTCTCCCTCGCGCGGGAGGGAGCGGACGGGCCGGTGGGCGTCGCCTCGGTCATGGGCGCGGCCCCCCTGACCCTCGCCGTGCCCCTCCTCGAGGCGGGCGCCGCCTTCCGCATCGGCGTGGCCGCCCTGGACGTTGACGCCCCCCTCCCCTACACCCTCGCCCTCCGGCGGGAGGCGGTCCTCCCCGGCTGGAGCGGGGAGATCTGCGGGACCCCGACCCCGTCGGCGGAGCCCGACGGCTACCCCCTCGCCGCCACGGACCTCGGCTTCTTCACGGGAGTCCTCTGCGGCTCCGGCGCCCTCGACGCCGTGGTGGTGCCGGGCGGCGAGGGGGAGGGGGACGAGGACCACTTCCGCTTCCGCAACGTGCTCCCGGTGCCGGCCCGCCTGCGCTTCACCACGGACCCGGGGCTCATCCGCGTGGAGGCGCAGGCCGTCGTGTTCGTCGGCGTGCAGCCCTTCGCCGCGGCCTCCTTCGGCGAGGAGGGGACCCTCGACCTCCCGGCCCTCGCGCCGGGATCGGACTACGTGATCCGCGTCGGCGCCGACCAGGGCACGGCGCCGCTCTCCTACTCCTTCGTGCTGGAGCCCGTGGCGCCGCCGCCGGGACCGGAGCCGGAGCCCCTGACGGTGACGCGGGCCCGCGTCCGGCTCGACCCGGCGGGGACGAGGGCCTCCTTCTCCGTGGACGGCGTCTTCGCCGCGGGCACGGGGCTCGTCCTCGATGCATCGGCCCCCTTCGCGTGGAGCCTCCGCGGCGCCGGGCAGGAGTTCGCCGCGGGACTGCTCACGCGGGATTCCCGGGGGCGGCTCGTCCACCGCGGGCTCCCCGGGGCTCCGGGGCTCCGGCTGCTGCGCTTCGACCCGGTGCGCGGGCGGGTGCATTTGCGGGGGAAGGGGCTCGGCTTCGCCTCGGACGCGACGGACCCGTCCCTCGATCTCCTCCTCACCCTCGGGGACCTCGAGCTGGCGGCGGACCCGGACGGGGCGTTCAACGGGTCGGGGAGGGTCCTCGTGGTGAAGCCCGCGGAGTGAGAGGATGTGAGCCAATCCCCCGTGCTCCCTGCGGGTCCCGGCGCAAGC
>CAYJMF010000188.1:0-265 GCA_964370855.1 uncultured Planctomycetota bacterium
GATGCTCCCCCGTCGGGAGCGTAGAGAGGAGGGAGGCGGCGGGGTCGAACCTCCCGGAGGATCCAGGGGCGGGGGAGCGGGTCCGGTACCCGGGGGAGGAGAGGACGGCGGGCACCATCGGGGCTTCCGGTGGTTCAAGGCACGAACGGTCTGCGCCGTCCCCCGCGATCAAGAGCCCCGATCCCGGTGACCTCACCGCCATTCCGAGGGCGTCTCGAATCCACCGCCTCTCCAACGGTCCCTGCAGGCCGGCGGCCCGGCGGTG
>CAYJMF010000188.1:275-6373 GCA_964370855.1 uncultured Planctomycetota bacterium
GCGCTAACCCCCCGCCTCCCAAGGGGGCCTTTACGGCCGGGGGCCCGGGGTTCGGGGCCCCCGGCCTTCAGGGACCCGCGAATCCTTCCCCCCGCACCTCCCCTCCCCCACCATCCCCCCATGCTCGACTGGATCCAGGACGTTCTCAAGCTCAACGTGGACCTCATCGCCGCGGGGGGCTACCTCGGCATCTTCCTCCTGATGACCATCGAGTCCTCCTTCATCCCCTTCCCGAGCGAGGTGGTGGTGCCCCCCGCGGGGTACCTCGCGGCCCGGGGGGAGATGTCGGCGGCGTGGATCATGGTCGCCGCCCTCCTCGGCTCCCTGGTCGGCGCCTTCATCAACTACGCCGTGGCCGTGAAGGTGGGGCGCCCCTTCTTCCACCGGTACGGGAAGTGGTTCCTCGTCAGCGGGAAGGGCCTCGACAAGGCCGAGACCTTCTTCGCCCGCCACGGGGAGATCGGGACCTTCGTCGGCCGCCTCATCCCCGGCGTGCGCCAGCTCATCTCCATCCCCGCGGGCATGGCCCGGATGCACCTCGGCCGCTTCGCCTTCTTCACGGCCCTCGGGGCCGGCATCTGGTGCGCGGTGCTGCTGGGCATCGGCTGGTCCATCGGGAAGGCCGGCCATCGCCTCGACCTCTCCCGCGTCAAGGACGAGGCCTTCCGCGACTTCCTCGTCTACGTCCTTCCGGCGCTGGCCGTGATCGTGGCCGCCTACGTCCTGTGGCGCCGGCGGAAGCCCCCTTCCCCCGGGGGCCCCCCCGTGGCAGACTCGGAGGCATGAACCGGGCCATCTGCGCCGTCGTGGGGGGCTCCTCCTGCTCGAGGGAGGAGTACGCCGCGGCCCGCGAGGTGGGGCGCCTCCTCGCGAAGGCCGGTTTCGTGGTGGTCACCGGCGGCCTCGGCGGGGTGATGGAGGCGGCCTCCCGGGGCGCCCGCGAGGAGGGCGGCCTCGTCGTCGGGCTCCTCCCCACCTCGTCCGCCTCGGACGCCAACCCCTACGTCGCCGTGGCCATCCCCACGGGCATGGGGGACGCCCGCAACGCCCTCGTCGCCGCCTCCGGGGACGCCGTCATCGCCGTGGGCGGGAGCCTCGGTACCCTGTCCGAGGTCGCCCTCGCGCTCCGCCGCGGCACCTTCGTGGCGGGGCTCGGCACCTGGTCCCTCGACCCGGAGCGCCTGCCCCCGGGCGGCGGGGTCCGGGAGGCCTCCTCCCCCGGGGAGGCCGTGCGCCTCGTGACGGAGGCCGTCGAGGCCCGGACCCCGGGGCGCCTTCCGGGGTAGTGAGGGGGAGCGGGGCGGGATGGTTCGGGGGGCGCCGGGAAGGGCGGCCCATATACTGCTGGCCCCGGACCCGGAGATCCCATGCGCCCTGCGACCGCCCTGCTCGCCGCGCTCCTCGCCGCCGCGGCCGCCGCTCCCCCGCTCCCGGCCTCCGACGCCCCGCGCCCGCTGCCGCCGGAGCCCCCCCACACGCCGGCCATCACCGCCGAGGAGTACCTCTGGGCCGACGCCTGGCTCTCCGACGACGCCCGCAAGGGCCGGGAGGCGGGGACGCCGGAGTGCCGCGAGGCGGCCCGCTGGATCGCCGCGCGGTTCAAGGCCATGGGCCTCGAGGAGGTCGCCGGCGCGCCGGGGTACCTCCAGCCATGGGACCTGCCGGGCAGCACGCCCGTGGCGGAGGAGTGCGCCCTGGCGGTGCTCCGCGACGACGAGGAAGGCGCGGCCGCCCCTCCCCCCCTCGCCTTCGGCAAGGAGTTCGTCGTGATGCAGGGCTCCGCCTCCGTCTCCCTTGACGCCCCCGCGGTCCTCGCCGGCTACGGGATCACGGCGCCGGAGAACTCCTACGACGACTTCGCCGGCGTGGACGTGAAGGGGAAGGTGGCCGTCGTGCTCCGCCACGAGCCCCGGGAGAAGGACGGGAAGTCCCGCTGGAACGGGGACCGCATGACCCGCCACTCCTGGTTCCCCATGAAGGTGCAGGCGGCGGTGAAGGCGGGGGCCGCCGCCGTCGTCATCGTGAACGACCTCGCCAACCACGACCAGGACCGGGTCGAATCCGCCCCCGCCGGGGCGCCCGGGGACCTGCCCGTCCCGGTGCTCATGGCCACCCGCGCCTTCACGGACCGGCTCCTGCTCGGCTCCGGGCTCACGCCGGAGTCCTGGCAGAAGTCCATCGACGACGCCGACGCCCCCGCCTCCCGCGCCCTCGAGGGGGTCCGCCTCCGCATCGCCACGAAGCTCCTCCGTCCCGGGACGGAGAACGTCGTCGGCATGATCCGCGGCTCCGACCCGGCGCTCCGCGACGAGTGGATCGTCGTCGGCGCCCACTACGACCACGTGGGGGCCGGCTACGGGGGCGGGAGGATCCCCGGGGAGTGGGGGCGGATCCACAACGGGGCCGACGACAACGCCTCGGGCACATCGGCCATGCTGGAGGTGGCGGAGCAGTTCGCCATGGACGGGAAGCGGACCCGCAGGAGCCTCCTCTTCCTCGCCTTCTCCGGCGAGGAGAAGGGGCTCCTCGGCGCCGCCCACTTCGTCGCCCACCCCCTCGTCCCCATGGACCGCGTCGCCGCCATGATCAACCTCGACATGGTCGGGCGCTACCGCCCCGGGCAGTTCGACGTCGTGGGGGCCGACAGCGGCTCGGGCCTCCGGGAGACGGTCGCCGCCGCCGCGGAGGGGCTCGGCCTCGAGTACCAGTTCACGAACTCCGGCATGGCCAACAGCGACGGGTTCTGCTTCTACAACGGCAGGGTCCCCACCCTGTTCCTCTTCACGGGGCTCCACGACGACTACCACCGCCCCGGGGACGACTGGTGGCTCATCAACGCCGAGGGCGCCGCGAAGGTGGCGACCATGGCGGCCCGGATGGCCCGCTCCCTCGCCGACGCCGACGGGCGGCCGCGCTACGCCCCCCTCCCCCCGGAGGAGTTCGCCATGAACCGGCGGAACCGCGTCGTCCTCGGGGTGACCCTCGACGAGGAGTCGAAGGACGGGGCCGGGATCTCCGCGGTCTCCCCCCGCTCCCCCGCGGCCGGCGGCGGCCTGGCGCCCGGGGACCGCGTCGTCTCCCTCGCAGGGCGGGCCGTGAAGTCCGCCGACGACCTCCGCGCCGCCCTGAACTACGTCCGGCCGGGGGACACCGTCGCGGTGAAGGTGATCCGCGGAACGGAGGAGAAGGAGCTGACCGTGGCCTTCCCCGGGGCCCCGGCCCCGATCTTCGGCGTCGTCTACGGCGCCGAGGACGACGGGAAGGCGGGCGCCCGGGTGGACGAGGTCGCCGGCGGCAGCGTGGCCGAGGCCGCGGGGCTCAAGGCCGGGGACCGGATCCTCTCCTTCGGGGGGGAGGCCGTCGCCGGCGGTCGCGCCCTCGCCCCCGTCCTCCGCAAGGTGAAGGCCGGGACGACGGTGAAGGTCCGGGTCCTGCGCGACGGGAAGGAAGTCGAACTCGAGGCCGTCTACCCCGCGAAGGAAGCGGGGGGAGGAGGAGTGAAATGATGATCCGCACGGCGGTGGCTTCCGCGGCGCTGGCGGCGGCGCTTCTCGCGCCGGCCCCGGCACCGGCGCTCTCCGAGGAGATCCCCCCGGGGATCGGCTGGGTCAACGACTGGGACAAGGCCCTCGTCGCGGCGGCGGAGAGGGGCGTCCCGCTCATCATCTCCTTCGCCAACGAGGGCTGAAGCCGCTGCCGGCGGCTGGATGCCGCCGTCTACGCCGACGACGAGGGCCGCAAGGCCGTCTCCGAGTTCGTTCCCCTCTTCGCCCACCCCCGTCTCACGGCGGACGCCTACGCCTCCGCCGTGAGCCGCTACTTCGATCGCGGGATCCAGGTGCCCATCGTGATCTTCGCCGACCCCACGGGCCGCGAGATCCAGGGCACCCGGCTCGACCACGAGCAGGCGCAGGTGAAGAAGACCTACCTGGAGCACGCCCGCAAGGCCCTCGAGTCCTTCCGCGGGGGCCAGTCCGCGGAGAAGGCGAAGGAGGCCTGGACCGCGCTCGGGTCCGCCATGCGCCTGCGGGCGGAGTCCGAGGATCCCGGGGCCGCCGTTGAGGAGATGGTCGCCCTGCGGGACGCCGCGGCGAAGGGCAGCGCGCTCCGCGACTCCCTCGACGGGATGCTCCGTCGCATCGACGAGGAGGAGGGGGCGGGGATGCTGGAGGTCGCGAAGATGGACCTCGGGGAGGAGGACGACCCGTCGGGCATCGAGGAACTCCTCTCCGTCGTCCGCGACTTCCCCGGCCTCCCGACGGCGAAGAGGGCGGAGGAGCTGTTGTCGGGGATCCGGGCCGGCGGGAAGCACCCCGGCGAACTGGAACGCCTCGAGAAGGAGCACCGCGCCCGCCTCGCGCTGCGCGCCGCCGACCGCCTCTCCCGGAAGGGCAAGGGGAAGGAGGCCGTCGAGGCGTGGAAGAAGGTCGCGAAGGAGTTCGAGGGGACCGAGGCCGGGAAGGCCGCCGCGGAGCGCAAGGCGGACGGGGAGAAGAAGGAGCCCGCTCCTACCCCCCGCTGAGGGCCCCCACGATCATCACCTCGTCCCCCGGCCGGAGCCGGCGGGCGAGGTCGCGGACGGAATCGGCGTTGACGAAGACGTTGATGTGGGGCCGGATCCGCGACTGCTCGTCCACGAGCCGGAAGCGGACGCCGGGGAACCGCGCGTCGAGGGCCGCCAGCACGGCGGCGAGGTCGTCGCCCTCCACGTCCACCACGCGGAGCCCGCCGGTGTAGGAGTCGATGAGCCCCGGGAGCCGCACTTTCACCGGAGGTCCGCCGTTTCCACGGCGTAGATCTGCGGGAGGTGCCGCGCGATGCACTTCCATGTGCGCCCCTCATCGCGGCTCCCCCAGACCTCGCCGTTGGTGTTGCCGAGGTAGAGACCCAGGGGCTCCCGCCCGTCCTCCGCGAAGGCCTGGCGCTTCACGGTCCACCAGGCCTGCGATTTCGGGAAGCCCGCGGAGAGCCGGCGCCAGGTCGCCCCGGCGTCGCGGGACTCGAGGACCAGGGGCCTCCCCCCCACGCTCGTCCTCGGCCAGACCGTGGTGCCGTCCATGGGGACGGTGAAGACGCGGTCCGGATCCCGGGGGTGGGCCACCACGGGGAACCCGACGTCGCCGAGGGCCTTCGGCATGTTGTTCCCCACGCGCTCCCAGCGGTCCGAGGGCCGGTCGATGCGGTAGAAACCGCAGTGGTTCTGCTGGTAGAGGCGATCGGGGCGGAGGGGGTGTTGCACGACGCAGTGCGGATCGTGGCCGTACTCGAGGTCCGCCACGGGCTGGAAGTCGGCGGCCACCCCCTTGTTGAGGGGATGCCAGGTGGCGCCGGCGTCGGTGCTCTCGAAGACGCCGCCGCCGGACATCCCGAGATAGAGGTGGGCGGCGTCCCGCGGGTCCACGAGGATGGAGTGCATCTTGGAGCCGTCGGGGGTCCCGTCCTGCCCCTCGTTGGCCCACTTCCCCCACATGGGGTTGTCGTTGAAGCCCGCCACGGAGTCCCAGGTGGCGCCCCCGTCGGCGGAGCGGAAGAGCCCCTGGGGGGAGGTCCCGGCGTACCAGGTCCCGGGCTCCGAGGCGTGGCCCGGGGTGAGCCAGAAGGTGTGGTTGACGGCGCGCTTCTTCATCTCGCCGGAGGCCTCCAGGAACTGGGGGGGCCGCGCGGCCTCCTTCCAGGTGCGGCCGAGATCCGTGGAGCGGAAGATCGTGGGCCCGAGGTGGCCCGTGCGGGCCGCCGCGAGCAGGGTGCGGCCGTCCCGGGGGTCGAGAACGGCGTGGTGGAACGTGGAGCCGAGGAAGTGGGGGCCCTGGAGCTTCCACGTGCGGCGGGCGCCGTCGGTGCGCAGGAGGAAGAGGCCCTTGCGGGTGGAGAGGAGGAGGACGAGCCCCTTGGCCTTCGGGGCGCGGGACTTTTTCGCGGGCCGCTTCGCGGGCTTCTTCGCGGGCCTGTTCGCGGGCTTCTTCGCCTTCGCCATGGGCTGCTCCTCCTCCGGGGTGGGACTGGACATCCTATTCCGGGATCGGCCCGGGTCCACCCTGGTTCCTCGGTGATTGGAACAGGTATTCCCCGGCGTTGGGGGGGGGGCGGGGGGGGGGCCC
>CAYJMF010000189.1:0-6186 GCA_964370855.1 uncultured Planctomycetota bacterium
GCGCCGGAAGGCGCGCAACGCCCGGGCGAGAACCCACACGATCCAGCGAGGAGCCTCACGGGGGGGTGGACGGGATCCCCCTCCCCTCCTCACCGGCTCCTCACCAGCACCCCGTCGTCCACCCCGCGCCCCCGCCGGATCCCCTCGGTCTGCGCGAGGAACCGGAGCCCGTCGGTCCAGTAGCCCGCCGTCGGCTTCACGCCCTCCACGCCCTCGAGGAACCACCCGTTGAGGGCCGCCATCCAGAACTCCCGCACGTACTTGGCGAGGATGGAGGCGAGCCCCGTGGCGGGGACGGCGGCGTCGGCCTTCTCCCGGAAGACGACCCGCGCGGGGCCGATCCCGTAGGCCGACTCCCTCTCCCCCTCGAGGAGCACGCGGACGTAGCGGTCGGGGAAGCGGCCCTGGAGCGGGGCGCCGTAGCGCCTCCGGGCCCCCTGGCGGTCGCAGACGACGTGGGCGGCCTCCCCCGCCGCGGCGGCGAGGACCTCGCCGAGGAGGGCCGTGGATTCGAGGAAGAGGAGATCGGCCTTGTTCCGAAGAACCCCCACCTCCTCGTTGTAGCGCCCCTCGGGGAGGGCGCGGACGCGGAGCGCGGCGACGGAGACCCCCTCCGCGGCGAGCGCGGCGGCGAGCGCGCGGCCCCGCTCCCGGACGAGGGCCGGGTCGGCGGCCAGCGGAAGGGCCCGCTTCGCCAGGGAGCCGTACCAGGGATGGTCCCCGGGGGGCGCGCCGACGCCGAGGGCGCGGTGGAGGGCTCCGCCGTCGGCGGGGAAGGCGCCGTCCCGGGCGGCGAGGAAGGCGAGCACCGTCTCCTCGAGGGCGCGGGGCCCCTTCGCGGGGGTGTGGATCGCCTTGGAGTCCCCCACCCGCACGCCGTGGCGGTCCGGTCGGAGCGCCCGGGCCACGGCCGCGGCGGCGGGACCCGGTCCCGCCGCCCCCTCCACGCGGAAGGCCGCGGCGCCGGTGCAGAGGGGGCCGAGGATGGGCCCGTAGCCCGCCTCGTCGATGCCCGCGAGGATCAACCGGCCCCCTTCCCGCGACGGCGGGATTGTCGCGCCCCGCACCCCGGGGAGCGCGCTAGGATCGCCCCGCCATGAGAGTGCTCATCGTCGAGAAGGACCACATGATCCGCGACCGCATCAAGGTCGCCCTCCAGCAATTCGAGGGGACCACGGTGGACACGGCGGAGGATTCCTGGGCCCTCGAGCTCGCCAAGGAGAACGTCTACGACCTCCTGGTGATCACCGACCGCCTGGACGCGCCCGGCGACGGGCTCGAGCTCATGAAGCAGCTCCGCGAGGGGGGGCTCACGGCGCCGGCCATCCTCCTCGGCCGCGACCGGATGGAGGGGACGATGTCCCGGGAGATCCCCCTCGTGGCCGCTTCCCTCCAGGTCCCCCCGGACACCGTGGCGATCTTCAAGGCCATCATGTCCGCCCGCGGCAAGGTCAGCGCCCGCTCCGGGGGGCGCTGAGGGTCCTCTCGACGTCCCTCCCCCATCCCTTCGAGCGGGGGCCCCTCGTCGATCGCCAGGTCAGGCCGTCCCCCCAGGGGCCCGGCTCGCCCGTGTAGGCATCCTTCCCGCCGGTGTCGAGGAAGACCCCGCAGGCGTCGAGATCGTCCCGCCAGGATCGCGTCGTCCCCGAGAGGGTGGCGCTCCCGAGCGGCGGGGTGTCGGGCCAGCCCTCCCCCTCGCCCTGGCGGACGGCGGTGATCGCGTACTCGTCGTCCCCGCAGCGGTCGAAGAAGAGCCCCATGGAGCAGAGGTCCCCGGAGCCCCCGCAGTGGGCGCGGAGCTGGTAGCGGTCGTCGCCGGCGCCGTCCACGAAGACGCCGAGCGACCCGTCGCGGGCGTGGCCCTGGTACTGGTTCACGGCCTCGTCGTCGCCGACGTTGTAGTCGTCGTCCCCGGAAGCGTCCACGCAGACGCCGACGGCGAAGTGGGCGGCGGAGCCGAGGGAGTACTTCCCGTCCCGGTACTCGTCGTCCCCGCCGAGGTCCTCGAGGATCCCGACGGACCACCAGTAGCCCGCCCCGTGGGCCCAGCACTCGGCCCGGTAGGAGTCGTTCCCGGCGCCGTCCACGAGGACGCCGAAGCCGCCGGCGAGGCTGTGCCCGTCGCCGAGGTCGGCGCGGCGGCCCTGCCCGACCCCCTGGGCCATGGAGACGGAACGGCCGAGGTACATCTCGCTGACGTTCCCGTCGTCGCGGGCGAGATAAGTATCATCTCCTGATACATCCAGGAGGAGCCCGCAGCCCAGGGTCGTGCCGTACCCCTGGCCCTCGCTGCCGATGACGTACCGGTCGTCGCCGGCGAGGTCCACGAGCGCCCCGACCCCGGCGAAGGCGATCCCCTGGCCCCACCGGGTCGCCGTCTCGTAGACGTCGTCGCCGGCGGCGTCGAAGAGGAGCCCGGTGCCGAACCACGCGGCGCCGAGGCCGGATTCGGAGCAGCGGTACGCGTCGTCCCCCGCCATGTCGAGGACGGCGCCGACGCCGAGGAGCCCGCAGGCGAGGGAACCAGCGTCGGGGCCCCCGTCCCAAAGGTCGTCGCCGGAGAGGTCGATGGCGAGGGAGATGCCCCGCGGGAAGGGCCCCGTCGCGCCGTGCCTCCCCTCCCAGCGGTCGTTCCCCCCGAGGTCGAGGACGATGCCGTCGCTCCCATCGATGACGTCGTCGCCGGGCCCGTGCACCCGGAGGCCGCCTCCCCCGACGTCGAGGGACAGCCCGGCGAAGGCGGCCGGCACCGGGTGCTTCTCCGCCGCCGCGTACTCCTCCAGCGCCTGCCGGACGCGGGCGAGGAGGAGGACGGAGGCGAAGGCGAGGGCCTCCCGGTCCAGGTTTTCCAGCCACTCGAAGGCGAGGGTGTTCGTCGTGGCCGCCTGCCCCATCCGTTCGTCCCGGAGCGGTGCGGTGGCCGATTCCAGCGGGGTGGGACCGGAGTGGCCGAAGCAGGCGTCCATCATGTCCGGATGGGCCCCGCCGATGCGGGAGTAGGCCACCTGCAGCCACGGGCGCGCATCCCTCTCGGCAAGGAGGAGCCGCACGACGAGCCTCTGCGCCTCCGGGGGGAGGAGGCGGAAGGAGGCGATTTCCCCCTCCTCGAGGGGGGGGGCGCCGCTCGTTCCGCTGCTGGCGACGAGGAGGACGACCCGGTCGTTCAGGGCGCGGAGCACCTCCTCGGGGCTCGCGTCGGGCGGGATGCCCTCCTCCCCCCACCCCTCCTTCGCGTCGGGGAGCGGGAGCATGCGGCCCGCCACGGCGTCGGTGAGGCCGTAGGCGATGCGCACGACCTCGTCGGGCCTGGAAGCGTTCTCCACGAGGCTCCCGGCCAGCGCCCCGGAGAAGCGCGGCAGGGTCCGCGCGTCGCGGAAGAGGGTCTCCACGGTGCGCAGCAGGTGCTTCCGCCCGGAGTAGTTGGCCATCTCCTCGGAGGTGTAGCCGAGGGGGCGGCCGCTCCGGTCGAGGGCCGCCATCGCCTCCTCCCAGAGGTCCCCGGGGATCTCGAGGGAGGCCCGGTCCGGCGCCGCCGGAACCCCCGCCGTCGCGCACCCCGACAGCAGCACCCCCGCCATCACCGCCGTCCGCATGACCACCTCCCGTGTAGAGGCAGGGACGTTCCTAACTAAGTAACTAACTCGCCGGAATGGGATCCTACGCCGGGGCGATGAGGGAACTCCGGCGAGTTAGTTACTTAGTTAGGAACGTCCCTGCCTCCCCCTCTGGTACGTTTCCCGCGGGCATCCAACCAAGGAGGTCTCATGAAGGGGGCAGTCCTGGCCGTCGCAGCCGCTGGCATCCTCGCCGCGGCCTTCGCGACGCCCGCTTCCGGGCAGGAATCGGACCAGGAGGCGATGCGGAAGAACTACGAGGAGAAGATCGCCGAGGCCTGGTTCAAGGACGGCGGCTGGACCGACGACTACGATGCCGCGCGCGCGAAGGCGAAGGAGACGGGGAAGCCG
Organism: uncultured Planctomycetota bacterium; assembly: GCA_964370855.1. Taxonomy (GTDB): domain Bacteria; phylum Planctomycetota; class JAJSAM01; order JAJSAM01; family JAKLKS01; genus JAKLKS01. The sequence goes on from CAYJMF010000189.1 coordinate 3,966, forward strand.
ATCCTCGCCTACTTCTCCCGCTCCTACAGTCCCTGACCCCCCTGCAAGATGCTGGAGAGCCGTGTGCTCTCCACCGACGAGTTCAAGGCCTGGGCGAAGGACGTCGTCCTGTTCTGCCACATCACCACCGGGATCGAGGGGCGCAAGGACGAGGACCTCCTCTCGAGGAAGGGCGGCAACGGGTTCCCCTACATGGTCGCCATGGACGCCGAGGGGCGCGTCACTGCCATTCTCGAGGGGAGCCGCGACGTGGACGGCTTCACCGCCCTGATCGCGAAGGGGAAGGAGTACGGGGCGAAGAAGGCGAACAAGGCCCTCCCCGACTCCGAGGCCGTGGATCTCCTCTGCTTCGACGCCTCCGTGGGCAACATCGATCTCGACGGTTTCAAGGCCGCCGCCGCCGCTCTCAAGGACCTGTCCGCCGCCGACAGGGCGAAGATCCTCGGAACGGAAATCCAGAAGGTCCTCCTGGGGACCAACGGACGCGACCCGGTCTCCCGCCGGGCCGCCGGCAAGGCCTTCGCCGGGATGCTCGAGGCGGGCCGCGCCCCCGACTCCGAGAGCGAACTCCTCCAGCCCTTCTACATCCTCATGCTCGATCACGCCGAGGCGGTGAAGGACGCCGCGCTCTTCGGCAAGGCCCTCGAGGTGCTGCGCGAGAAGTTCGGCGACAATCCGCAGGCCGCCGAGTTCTTCCAGAAGAAGGACGAGGTGCTCGCGGCCCTGAAGGCCCCCGCCGAGGAGCCGAAGGAAGGCGAGAAGTAGCGGCACCAACCGCCGCACCGATCCGCGACCCGGCCCCGGAGCGCCCGCGCGGCGTCCCGGGGCCTTCGATTCCGCCGCGGCCCTCCCCCGCTACGGCCTCGCCCGCGCCCCCTCCGGCAGGGCCGCCGTGAAGGTCGTCCCCTCCCCCTCCGCGGAGCGGAAGGTCACCCGCCCGCCGAGGTAGCGCTCCGCGAGGAGCCGCATCCCGTAGGTCCCGAGCCCCCTCCCGGGCCCCTTCGTCGAGAAGGAGCGCTGGAAGACCTGGTGGCGCACGTCGGGGGGCATGACCGCGGGGTTGTGGCAGGTGAAGAGGATCACCCCGTCGGCGGCCCCGCAGGAGACGGTCACGACGCCCTCCGCGGGGGTGGACTCCACGGCGTTGCGGACCATGTTGCGGAGCACCCGCCCGAGGAGGGTCCCGTCGGTGCGGAGCGGGGGGTCCCCGCACTCCGCGGCGACGACGACCCGCGGCCCGCCGCCCCCGTGCACCGCGAAGGAGGCCGCGATCTCCCGGACGAGGGACCCGGCGGCCACGATCTCCGACCGCACCGCCAGGTCCCCCGCCTCGGCGAGGACGAGGAGCCCGTGGGAGCGGATCTCGTCGGTGAGGCGCTCCGTCGTGGCGGCGATGTCGTCGAGGAAGCGGCGCTGGACCTCGGCGTCGCCGCCGGGGTCCATCCGCAGGAGGTGGAAGAGCCCGGTGAGGGCCTGCACCGTGTTGCCGAGGTCGTGGAGGAAGATCCTCTCGAGGTAGAGCCGCCGCTTCTCGTGGGCGATGTCCTGGGCCGCGACGAAGACGAAGGCCTCCCTGCGGAAGGGAAGCGGGCTCGCCCAGACGCGGAGGTCGAGGGCCTCCTCGGCGCCGTCGCACCGGACGCGGAGGCGGCACTCGTTGACGGCGGAGCGGCCCTCGAGTCCCCGGAGCACCGCCTCCACGGCGCCGCAGGTGCGGCAGGCCTCGGAAGTCCCGCAGCCCCCCTCGGCGGCGGCGGCGTTGCGGCAGCCGAGGGCCTCGCCGAACCGCCGCCCCACGAGGGAGCCGGGGCCGGGGACGCCGGCGGCCTCGACGACGCGGGCGTTGGAGAAGACGATCTGGCGATCGTCGTTGAGCACGAGGACGAGATCCGGGAGGCGGTCCATGCTCTCCCGGAAGGTGGCCTCCTCCTGGAAGAGCGCCGCCTGCCGTGCGACCCGGGCGGGGGAGCTGCGCTCCGCGGGGGCGTGTCGCGTCGGGGCCATGCCGTGCATCGAACCGCCTCCCGTCGGCGGGCCGCCGGGGGCCTGCCGCTCGGAGATGAGGATAGTCCCGGAGGGGGAAGGGGGCAAGGGGAGGAGGGGGGGTGGGTCTCAGTGAAAGGGATCGGGCGGGGGGAAACCACCGACGTTGCTTCCCTTCACGATCGGTTCCGGGGGGGGGGGGGGGGGGGGGGGGGGGGGGGGGGGGGGGGGGGGGGGG
>CAYJMF010000190.1:0-6158 GCA_964370855.1 uncultured Planctomycetota bacterium
CGCCCCCGCCCCCGCCGCCAATCTGGGTCGGGTTCAGTATGGCGGTGCCTCCCCCGCCCGCGGCGTTACACTCCCTCCTTCCGCGCAGGCCCGGCGCTCCCTTCCCCCGGGCGAGGAGTCGACACCTTGCCGAAGACGCTTCCGTTCCTCCCCGGGGTCCGGCTTCTCGGCACCGGCTCCTTCACGGGCTCCCGGATGGTGGACAACGCCGCCCTGGAGAAGCTCGTCGGGAACTACGACGCCGCCTCCGGCTCCTTCGGGCCCTGGGTGGAGCGGGTCACCCACATCAAGGAGCGCCGATTCGCCGCCGAGGGGGAGACCGTCGCCACCATGGGGCGCGAGGCCGCCCACCGCGCCATCGAGGCCTCCGGCGTGGCGAAGGAGGACATCGACCTCGTCCTCCTCTGCTCCTTCACCTACATCGAGCTCTACCCCGGCGACTGCGTCGAGATCGCCCGCTCCATCAACGGGCGCTGCGGGGCCATCAACCTCTCCGGCGGCTGCGCCGGGTCGGTGTACGGCATGGCCATGGGCATGGCCATGGTGAAGGCCGGCCACGCCCGCAACGTCGTCGTCATCGGCGCCGAGCACCTCACCCCGGTGACGGACTTCGACGATCCCATCACCGCCATCCTCTTCTCCGACGGGGCCGGGGCCGCGGTCATCGGCCGGCGCGAGGGGCCCGCGGGGTCCGGGTTCATCGACCGGAGCGTGCTCCGGCACGACTACGCGCCGACGAACATCACCATGAGCAACGCCAACATGGCCATCCCCTCCCGCATCGTGGGGAAGGCCGAGGGGCGCAAGCACGGGTTCGCCGTGGAGCGCCAGGCGCTGGCCATGGCAGGGGGCCCCCGCGTGCTCCGCAACGCCATCAACGCCATGGCCGACGTGACCGTCGGCCTCCTCGGGTACGGCCTCGACGACCTCAAGGAGGGGAACGCCGATCTCCGGGCCCTCCTCGACTCCGCCTTCCTCGTCCCCCACCAGGCCAACGGCCGCATCGTGGACGGGCTCCAGGAGAAGCTCGGCATGCCCGAGGAGCGGGTCTACAGGACCGTCTATCTCAAGGGGAACATGTCCTCGGCGACCAACATGGTCACCCTCGACTACGCCATGCGCGAGGGGAACCTCCGGCGCCGGGAGCGCCCCGACGGCACCGGCGACATCACCCCCTGCGGGCGCCGCCTCGAGGCCGGGGACCTCGTCGTGCTCACCACCATCGGGGGCGGGTACCTCTACGGGGCCGTCGGGTTTAGACTCTAGGTTCCATTCCGTCCCCTCCCCTCACCTCCCCTCCCCGGAGGCCCACAGTGAAGACCGGCCCCCTCGTCGTCCTCAACCTCCTCGTCACCGTGGCCGTGGTCGCCGCGGCGGACGCGCTGACCTCCGCCCCCGCCGCCCCCACCCCGGCGGGCGGCGCCGCCCCCCCCCCCCCGGGGAGCGGCGTCGAAAAGCGGGTGGAGGGGCTCGAGGCGGAGGTCTCCGAACTCCGGGGCGCCGTGGAGCGCCTGCGGGCCGACCTCGAGGCCGAACGGGGCCGCTCCTCCGCCGAGACCTCCCTGCTGCGCGCCGAGGTGGCCGCGGGGAAGGAGGCCGTGGACGCGGCGAAGGTCCTCCTCGACGGGGCCGGGGTGACCCTCCCCGGCGACGGCGCGCCGGAGAAGAAGACCGACATGGACGCCTTCGCGAAGGAGGTGTCAAAGGCGATGAAGAAGGGGATCGGCCAGGAGTTCCGGCGCATCGCCGAGCTCGTGACGGCGCCGACGCCGGAGGCCCTGGAGCTGCGGCGCCGGCAGATCCGGATGTTCGCCAACGCCATGGGGACCAACGCCGGCCTCGACCAGGCCCAGGTCGCCACCTTCGAGGCCATCCTCAACGAGACCGACGAGAGGGCGCGGGAGGACCTCCGTCCCCTGCTCCAGGGGGTGGAGGACTACTCGAAGGTGGACTACCCGAAGGTGAAGAAGCTCACGACGGACGCCTTCGGCGCCCAGGACTCCCGCATCGAGCAGGAGTTCCCCAAGGACAAGGCCGACAGCCTGAAGACCCAGCTGGAGCCGGTCCGCAACCTCTTCGGGGCGATGCTCGACGAGCTGGAGAAGCAGGGCACGGCGGCGAAGTAGCGCGCCGCGCCCCGCCTCCCCGGGCCAGCCTCCGCGCAGAGGGTGCCCGCCCTACCGGTCCGCCTTCACGACCCCCTGGCCGATGCGGCCGCCGGCGCCGCCCGTGGGCTGGGTGATGAAGTCGTCGGGCTTCTCGTGGACGATGATGGAGCGGCCGAGGATGTCCTTCTCGCAGCCGCAGCCCATGCCGAGGAGGGTGGTGGTCATCTCGAGGCCGCCCTTCCCGTCCTCCCCCACCTCGATGTTGCCGAGGTCGCCGAGGTGGAACTCGCCGTCGGCCTGCATCCACTTCCCGTGCTTCTTCTTCGTCGGGTTCCAGTGGCCGCCGGCGGAGGAGCCGTCGGGGGCGGTGCAGTCGCCGTGCTCGTGGAGGTGGACCGCGTGGAGGCCCGGGGCGACGCCGGCAACGTCGATGCGGACGTGGATCCAGTCCCCCTCGATGCGGGTGAAGCGGGCCGTGCCCGCGAGCCTGCTCCCGCTCTTGGCCTCGAGGACGGCGGTGGCGGAGCGCAGCGGCCCCTTCTCCGTGGAGCGGCAGCCCGGCAGGACGGCGACGAGGGCGGCGGCGAGTCCGAGGCCGAGGAGCGGCAGGAAGCGGCTTCTCATGGCGGGTCCTCCTTCGCGGCGGTTGGAAACCCCGAGCATACACCGGGGACGGGCGCGCCGCGTGCTTCCCCGCCCGGCACCCGCCGCCTATACTCCCCCCGATGACCCTCCCCCCCCACGGCCCCGACGAGGTCCGGCGCATCGCCGCCCTGGCCCGGATCCGCCTCACCGACGGGGAGGCGGCCGACCTCGCGCGGGACTTCGGGAGCATCCTCGGCTACGTGGACCGCCTGCGCGCCCGGGACGAGGCCGACGGCGTGGAGCCCCTCGTGCACGCCGTCCCTCCGGAGGAGCCCGCCGCCTCGCTCCGCGCCGACGTGCCCGCCGGCGGCCCCGCCGCCCCCCTCCCCTTCGAGCAGGTGGCCGCCCTCGCGCCGGACGTCGAGGGGCGCCACCTGCGCGTGCCCCGCGTGCTCGAGGAGGGGCGCTGACCCGTGGCCGATCTCCCCCTCCACGCGCTCCCCACGACGGCCGTCCGCGACGGCGTCGCCGCGGGCCGCTTCACCGCGGAGGAGGTCGCGGTCCACTTCCTCGACCGGATCGCGCGGCTCGACGGGGAGGTGAAGGCCTTCCTCCGCGTGGACGCCGACGGGGCGCTCCGCGCGGCCCGGGCCTGCGACGCCCGCCGGGACGCCGGCGGCCCGGCCCGCCCCCTCGAGGGGGTGCCCGTGGCGGTGAAGGACAACCTCCACGTCGCGGGGCTGCCCACGACCTGCGCCTCCCGCATCCTCGAGGGGTTCACGGCGCCGCGGGACGCGACGGCCGTGGCGCGCCTCCGGGCCGCGGGGGCGGTGATCCTCGGGAAGACGAACCTCGACGAGTTCGCCATGGGCTCCTCCACGGAGAACTCCGCCTTCGGCCCGACGCGGAACCCCCGCGACCTCTCCCGCGTGCCCGGCGGCTCCTCCGGCGGCTCCGCGGCGGCGGTGGCGGCGGGCTTCGCCCCCCTCGCGCTCGGCTCCGACACCGGCGGCTCCATCCGGCAGCCCGCGGCCCTCTGCGGGATCACCGGGCTGAAGCCGACCTACGGGCGGGTCTCGCGCAACGGGCTCGTCGCCTTCGGCTCCTCCCTCGACCAGGTGGGCCCCCTCTGCCGGACCGTGGGGGACGCCGCCCTGGCCCTCTCCGTGCTGGCGGGGCACGACCCCCTCGACGCGACGAGCCTCGCCGTGGACGCCCCCGCGGCGGCGGCGGCGGCGCTGGGGGTGCGGGGGCTCCGCGTGGGCGTGGTGCGGGAGCACCTCGATTCCCCGGGCCTCGAGCCCGGGGTCCGGACCCGGGTGGAGGCGGCCCTCGGGGCGCTCACGGCGGCCGGCGCCGAGGTGCGCGAGATCTCCCTCCCCCGCTCCGGGGACGGCATCGCGGTCTACTACCTCGTCGCCACCAGCGAGGCGTCGAGCAACCTCGCCCGCTACGACGGCGTGCGCTACGGGCTCCGCGTCCCCGGCGGCGACCTGGCGGCCCTCTACGAGGAGACCCGCGACCGCGGCTTCGGGACCGAGGTGAAGCGGCGCATCCTGCTCGGGACCTTCGCGCTCTCCGCGGGCTACGCCGACGCCTACTACCAGCGGGCGCTCCGCGTGCGGCGGCTCATCGCCGACGACCTCGACCGGGCCTTCCGCGACGTGGACGCCGTCGTCGGGCCCACGGCGCCGGGGACCGCCTTCCCCCTCGGGTCGAAGACCGGCGATCCCCTCTCCATGTACCTCTGCGACGTCTTCGCCGTGACGGCGAACCTCGCCGGCATCCCCGCCGTCTCCGTGCCCTGCGGCCCGGACGGGAGCGGGCTCCCCGTGGGCTTCCAGGTGATGGCGCCGGTGCTCCGCGAGGACGTGGCGCTGCGGCTGGCGGCGGCCGTCGAGGCGGCGATGCCTCCCCTCCCGCCGGCGGGGGCCTTCGCGTGAAGGAGTCCGCCCCCCGCCTGGTGGTCGGCGTGGAGGTGCACGTCCAGCTCTCCGTGCGCACCAAGGCCTTCTGCGCCTGCCCCGTCGAGTTCGGCGCGGAGCCCAACGCGCTCTGCTGCCCCGTCTGCATGGGCCACCCCGGGGCGCTCCCCGTGCTCAACCGCGCCGCCGTGGCGGCGGCGGTGCGCGGGGGGCTCGCCCTCGGGTGCACCATCGCGCCGGGTGGCTTCGCGCAGTGGGACCGGAAGAACTACTTCTATCCCGACCTCCCCAAGGGGTTCCAGATCACGCAGTACGAGCACCCCCTCTGCGGGAGCGGCTCGCTCACGCTCTCCGGCGGGACGCGGGTGCGGATCCGGCGGGCCCACCTCGAGGAGGACACGGGGAAGTCCTCCCACGCCTCCGACGGGGCGACCCTCGTGGACTTCAACCGCTGCGGGGTGCCCCTGCTGGAGATCGTGACGGAGCCGGACCTGCACGCGCCGGAGGAGGTCGAGGAGTACCTGCGGCTGCTCCGGGACCGGCTCGTTTGGGCCGGCGCCTCCTCCTGCAGCATGGAGAAGGGGGAGATGCGGTGCGAGCCCAACGTGAGCCTGCTCCGCGGGGACGGCTCCTCCACGGGCATCAGCGAGCTCAAGAACCTGAACTCCTTCGCCGCGGCGCGGGCCGCCGTGGCGGCGGAGGCGAGGCGGCTGGCCGAGGGGCCCTGGTTCCCGGCGGGCCACGCGCCGCCGCGGGCGACCTACGGCTGGGACGACGGGGCGGGGCGGGCCATCCTCCAGCGCACCAAGGAGTCGGCGGCGGACTACCGCTACTTCCCCGAGCCCGACCTGCCGGTGCTCCCGGCGGAGGCCCTGGCCCCCTTCGTCGAGGAGGGGAGGGCCGCCCTGGCGGCGGCGGAGGCGGCCCGGGCGGCCGGCGCGGACCGCGCGAAGGGGGAGGCGGCGCGGCTCGGGCTCGCGGCGGACCAGGCCGACCTCCTCCTCGTGCGGGACCTGACGGGCGGCCGGTTCGCGGCGGCGGCGGCGGCGGCGGCGGCGGCCGGCGTACCCGCGTCGGAGGCGGGCCCGGTCCTCGCCGGCTGGTTCCTCGGCCCCCTCGCCGGGTGGATCAACGGGAAGGGCGGGGACTGGGCGGCCCTTAAGGCCCCGCCGGCCGATCTCGCGGCGGCCCTCGGCCTCCTCCGATCAAAGAAGGCGACGGCGCAGGTCCTGAAGGAGCACCTGTTCGCAGGCTCCTGGCCCGCGGAAGGCGGGGACCCGGCGCGGTTCCTGGAAGCGAAGGGGCTCCTCGGCGGCGCCGGCGAGGACGCCGTCCGCGCCGCCTGCGCCGAGGTCGTCGCCGCGAACCCCGACATCGTCGCGAAGATCCGCGCCGGCAAGACCGCCGCCATGGGCGCCCTCGTCGGCCAGGTCATGAAGAGGACGAGGGGCACGGCGGATCCGAAGGCGGTGGAGAGGCACATGGCCGCCATACTGAACCCGACCCAGATTGGCGGCGGGGGCGGGGGCGAGACCCTTCC
>CAYJMF010000191.1:0-6156 GCA_964370855.1 uncultured Planctomycetota bacterium
GTGCTGGACTCCCGCCTTGCCTGAAGTCGCGAGCCCAACCCCGATGAATCGGGTCGGGTACCGTATACCCATCTCCGGAGGAACACCGTGAGCGAGACCATCCCCGCCGATCCCCGGGAGCGCGCCGAGCGCTTCCGGGTCCGCTTCACCGCGCTGCGCGACGAGGTCGGCAAGGTCATCGTCGGCAACCGCCCCGTCATCGACGCGGTGCTGACCTGCCTCTTCTCCGGGGGGAACTGCCTCCTCGAGGGGGTGCCGGGCCTCGGGAAGACCCTCCTCGTGCGGACCCTGGCCCGCTGCCTCGCCCTCGAGTTCCGGCGGATCCAGTTCACCCCCGACCTCATGCCCGCCGACGTCGTGGGGACGACGGTCCTCTCCGAGGAGGAGGGCCACCGGGAGCTCCGCTTCCAGCCGGGGCCGATCTTCGCCAACATCGTGCTGGCCGACGAGGTGAACCGCGCGACCCCGAAGACCCAGTCGGCCCTGCTCGAGGCCATGCAGGAGCACTCCGTCACCGTGGGCGGGGAGACCCACCGGCTGACGGAGCCCTTCTTCGTCATCGCCACCCAGAACCCCATCGAGATGGAGGGGACCTACCCGCTCCCCGAGGCCCAGCTCGACCGCTTCCTCTTCAAGGTGGCCGTGGGCTACGCGAAGCGCGAGGAGCTGAACGAGGTGCTGAGCCGCACCACGGGCTCGAAGGAGGCGGACCCCCGCCCCGTCATGGACGGCGCCGAGGTCGAGGGCTGGAAGCGGTTCGTGCGCGAGGTGGCCGTCGCGCCCCACGTGGCGGACTACGCCTCCCGCCTCGTGCTCGCCTCCCACCCCGGCGGCGAGTACGCGCCGGCGGACGTCACGAAGTACGTGCGCGTCGGGGCGAGCCCCCGCGCCGCCCAGGCCCTCGTCATGGGGGGCAAGGTCGCCGCCCTCATGGACGGCCGCTACAACGTCGGGTTCCGGGACGTGGCCGCCGTGGCCCACCTCTCGCTCCGCCACCGGCTCATCCTCGGCTTCGAGGCCGAGGCCGACGGCCTCGACGGGGAGGCCCTCGTCAACCGCATCCTCGAGCACGCCCCCCAGAAGGACCTCCTGGCGGCGGAATAGGGACCGCCATGGCCCTCCTCGAGCAGGAGTTCCTCAAGCGCCTCGAGCGGCTGGAGATCGCCGCCCGGCGCGTGCGGCGCGGCGTGCGCCGCGGCGAGCGGCTGAGCCGCCGCCGGGGCTACTCCGTGGAGTTCGCGGACCACCGCCCCTACGTGAGCGGCGACGACCTCCGCTTCCTCGACTGGTCCATCTACGGCCGCCTCGACCGGCTCATGGTGAAGCTCTTCCTCGACGAGGAGGACCTCACCGTCCACCTGCTGGTGGACGGGAGCCGCTCCATGGAGTACGGGGAGCCCTCGAAGCGCCTCTACGCGCTCCGCGTGGCCGCCAGCGTGGGCTACGTGGCGCTGGCGGGCCAGTGCCGCGTCCGGCCCGCGGTGATCCGCGCGCCGGACCTCGTCGAGAGCCCGGGCTACCTCCGCGGCATGGGGGGCGCGGGCCGCCTCCTCGACTTCTTCGAGCGCTCCGCCGCCGAGGGGCGCAACGGGCTCGGGGGCGGACTGCGCCGCCTCGCCTCGGAGGTGCGGCCGAAGGGGGTCGTCGTCCTCGTCTCCGACCTCATGGACCGGGACGGCGTGGACGGCGCGCTCTCCGCCCTCGCCCGCAACCACGGGGACCTCTTCGCCATCCAGGTCCTCGACCCCTTCGAGCTCGACCCCTCCCTCGACGGGGAGTTCCGCCTCGTGGACAGCGAGGACGGCTCCCCCGCGGAGGTGAGCGTCACGCCGGACGTGCTGGCCGCCTACCGGCGCCGCATGGAGGCCTACCTCGCCGCCGTGGACGGCGCCTGCCGGCGCCGCGGCATCCGCCACATGCTCGCCCCCACCTCGCTCCCCTTCGAGAAGCTCGTGCTCGAGGTCCTGAGGGCCCGGGGGCTGCTGCGGTGAGCTTCCTCGCCCCCGGCTTCCTCTGGCTGCTGGCGCTGGCGGGGCCCGTGGTGTTCCTCTACTTCTTCCGCCAGAAGCAGGAGGACCGGGTCGTGCCGACGAACTTCCTCTGGGTCCAGGCGGTGCAGGACACCCGCACGGCGGCGGTGCTGCGGCGCTTCCTCCGGAGCCTGCTGCTGCTCCTCCAGCTCGCCTTCCTCGCGCTGGCGGTGCTGGCCCTCTCCGGCGCCACGGCGGACCTCTGGTCCCGGGGCTCCACGCGGCTCGTGGTGGCGGTCCTCGACCGGAGCGCCTCCATGGGGACCCTGGACGGGGGGGCGGGCCGCACGCGGCTCGCGGCGGCGAAGGAGGCCCTCGCCACGGCCGTGGACGGGCTCCGCGACGGGGACCGGATGATGCTCGTCGCCGTGGACCAGCGGGCCGAGGTGCTCGTCCCCTTCACGGGGGAGGGGGAGCGGCTCAAGGCGGCGGCCGACGCCGTCGAGGTGCGCGACCTCCCGACGGACTTCACGGAGGCGGCGGTCCTGCTGCGGGCCCAGGGGTCGGCCTCCGCGGGGCGCACCCTCGAGGTGCTGCTGCTCTCCGACGGGGCCTTCGAGGACCCCGGCGCCATCGAGGGGGCGGTGGTCTCCTTCGTCTCCTTCGGGAGCGAGGCGGGCAACGCCGGCATCACCGATCTGCGCGTGGTGCGGGGGGCCGAGGGCGGGGCCTCCCTCTTCGTCTCCGTGGAGGGCTTCGGGCCGGCGCCGCTCTCCCGCACCGTCTCGCTGCGGGCCGTGGAGGGGAACGCCCTCCTCGACGCCCGCGAGGCGGCGGCCCCGCCGGGGGGGCAGGCGGTCCTCCTCTTCCCCCTCGACGCCGTGGCCCCGGGCCCCCTGGAGGTCCGCCTCGAGGGGGAGGACCCCTTCCCCGCGGACGACCACGCCTGGCTCGTCCACCGGCCCGAGGCGCCGCGGCGCTACGCCGTCTTCGGGAAGCCGAGCCGCTGGCTCCGCGACCCCTCCACCTTCCGCGCCGGGATGACGGGCTCGCCGGAGCCCGTGGCCGACGCCGCGGCGCTGCGCGCCGCCGGCGAATTCGACCTCGTCATCTACAACGGGGAGGTGCCGCCGGACCCGCCCCCCTCGCGGGCGGCGGTCTACATCAACTGCACCCCGCCGGGGGGGAGCGTGAAGGCCGCGGGGACCCTGGAGTACCCCCCCGTCCTCGACTGGTCCCGCACCCACCCCGTGACGCGCCACGCGGAGTTCTCCGACCTCCTCGTGGTGGAGGGGCTGCGCCTCGAGGGGGTGCCGCCGGCCTCGGTGCTCGTGGACAGCCCGAAGGGGCCGCTGCTGGCCCTGCTGGAGGAGGACGGGCGGGAGGCGCTCTACATCCCCTTCGATCTGGACCGGTCGAACTTCCCGCTCCGCCTCGCCTTCCCCCTGGTCATGGCCAACGCGCTGGACCACTTCTTCGCCGCCCGCCGCCCCGGCGACGAGGAGGAGTTCCTCCGCACCGGCTTCCCCCTGGAGCGGACCCTGCCCGTCCGCGCCGTCCTCGAGGTCTCCCCGCCGGCGGGGAAGCGGACGACGGTGGAGGCGGTCCCGCCGGGCATCGCCGTCTTCCGCGACACCCACCACGCGGGCCTCTACCGCCTCAAGTCCCCCGCAGGCCCCGGCACCGCGGCGGCGTCGCTGCTGCGCCGCGAGGAGTCCGACGTCGCCCCCCGCCCCCGCTTCGAGGCCGGCGGCGTCTCCCACGAGGCGAAGCCCGAGGCCATCCGCGCCAACGTCCTCCTCCGCGACCCCCTCCTCCTCGTCGGCCTCGCCATCCTCCTCCTCGAGTGGTTCCTCTGGGTGCGTAGACGCTGAGCGGCGAAAGGCGGGGACGTTCTCAAGTTATAAAGTTATTCCGCGGACCACCCCTCGGTGTGCACCGGTGGACCACGGAATAACTTTATAACTTGAGAACGTCCCCGCCTCCACAATGGCGCCGGACGACCGGGGGGACCGCGATGCTCGACCGATACGGACGGAAGATCCACAACCTCCGCATCTCCGTGACGGACCGGTGCAACTACCGGTGCCTGTACTGCATGCCCGAGAGGGTCCGCTTCCGCCCGACGCCGGAGAACCTCTCCTTCGACGAGATCCTGCGCATGGTGCGGCTGTCCCTCACCCTCGGCTTCACGGACTTCCGCGTCACCGGGGGGGAGCCCCTGCTCCGGCCCGGCGTCCTCGGCTTCCTCGAGGCCCTCAAGGGGACGGAGGGGGTCCGCCGGGTGGCCATCACCACCAACGGCCACCTCCTCGGCCGCCACCTCGAGGAGCTCGGCCGCATCGGCATCCGCAGCATCAACCTCTCCGTGGACTCGCTCCTGCCGGACCGCTTCCGGGAGCTCTCCCGGGGCGGCGACCCCGCCGTCGTGTGGGAGGCCATGGAGCGGGCCGCCGCCGACCCCCGCTTCTCCCTCAAGCTGAACGCCGTGGTGCTCGGGGGCGTGAACGACGACGAGATCGAGGACCTCGCCGCCCTCACCCTCGACCGGGACCTCGACGTGCGCTTCATCGAGTACATGCCCTTCGGCTACTGGGACGAGGCCGCCCCGAAGCAGCTCGTCCCCGCCTCCGAGATCCTCCGCCGCCTCCGGGCCCGCTTCGACGTGGAGGAGGTCCGCAGCGGGGAGTTCGACTCCGGCCCCGCGGAGTACTTCCATCTCCGGGGCGCCCGCGGGCGGGTCGGCCTCATCCAGCCCGTCTCCGACAAGTTCTGCCGCGACTGCAACCGCATGCGGCTCACCGCCGACGGCCGTCTCAAGGCCTGCCTTCTCATCGAGGAGTACCGCGACGTGAAGACCGCGCTCCGGGGCGGCGGCACCGACGAGGAGCTCCTCGCCCTCTTCGGGGCCGAGACCTACAACAAGCCCGAGAAGCACCGGAACTACCGGATGTTCTCCATGAACGAGACGGGCGGATAGGAACCCATAGATGATCGTCGATGCATCGACGGACCGGGCCGGCCTCGACGCCGTCCGCCGGAAGGTGGAGGCCGGGGAGCGGCTCGACCGCGCCGACGGGCTCCTCCTCTACGCCCACCCCGACCTCTCCTCCGTGGGCGCCCTGGCCGACGGGGCCGCGCGGGCCCGCCACGGGGACCGCGTCACCTACAACGTCAACCGCCACATCAACTACAGCAACATCTGCAGGCTCTCCTGCATGTTCTGCTCCTTCGCCAAGAAGCTCGTGGACGAGAAGGGCATCGGCTACGAGTTCTCCATGGAGCAGATCCTCGCCCGCGCGAAGGAGGCCGACGACGCCGGCGCCGACGAGGTCCACATCGTGGGCGGCCTCCACCCCGACTACCCCTACGCCTACTACCCCGCCATGCTCCGCGCCATCCGGGAGGCCCACCCGCGGCTCCACCTCAAGGCCTTCACGGCCGTGGAGATCGACTGGTTCGCGGAGCTCGCGGGGAGGAGCGTCGAGTGGGTGCTCGGCGACCTCCGGGAGGCCGGCCTCGGCTCGCTGCCGGGCGGCGGCGCCGAGGTCCTCTCGGACCGCGTCCACCGGAAGATCTTCCGGGACAAGATGCCCCCCGCCCGCTGGCTCGAGGTCCACTCCATCGCCCACGGGATGGGGATCAGGTCCAACGCGACCCTCCTCTACGGCCACATCGAGCGGACGGAGGAGAAGGTGGACCACCTGCTCAAGCTCCGCGACCTCCAGGACCGCACCGGCGGCTTCATGACCTACATCCCGCTCCGGTTCCACAACGAGTACAACCAGCTCCAGAACATCCCCATGGTCCGCGCCGTCCATTCGCTGCGCGAGATCGCCGTCGGCCGCCTCATGCTCGACAACGTCCCCCACGTGAAGGCCTACTGGATCATGATGGGCCTGGACACCGCCCAGCTCTGCCTCCAGTACGGCGCCGACGACATCGACGGCACCGTCGTGGAGGAGAAGATCACCCACATGGCCGGCGGGACGACGCCGGAGGGCCTCGACGAGGAGTTCCTGCGCCGGCTCATCCGGGAGGCGGGGAAGAGGCCGCAGAGGCGGGACACGCTGTACAACGAGGTGGGGTCGAGGTTCGACGGCCTGGAGGGGTAGGGGAATACGGTACCCGACCCGTTTCATCGGGGTTGGGCGAAGGGCCCTCGCCTGGTCAGTGGCCTCGAGCC
>CAYJMF010000192.1:0-6115 GCA_964370855.1 uncultured Planctomycetota bacterium
GAAGAAGGAAGGCGTCCCTCCGTTCAGGGACGCCTTCCTTCTTCCGGGACCCGCCCGCCGCAGGCGCGCAACCCCGGGGGATCCACAGAAAAGTCGGAAAGTTGGGTGCGTCCCCTACCTCCCTACTCCCCCAACTCCGCGAGCCTCTTCAGCGCCGCCCCCTCCTCCCGGCTCCCCGAAGCCGCCACCCTGACCGCCGACCGGTAGGCGGCCACGGCCTCGACGACGTGCCCTCCCCCCTCGAAGGCCCGCCCGAGCATCATCCGCGCCTCGGCGCTCGAGGGCGCGAGGTCCGCCGCCGCCCGCGCCGCCGCCGCCCCCTCGGGGAAGCGGCCGTCGTCCACCTCCAGGGCGGCGAGGCGCAGGCGCGCGAAGTAGAGGTCGGGCTGGATGCGGACCGCCCGCTCGAGGCTCTCCCGCGCGGCGCGCCGGTCGCCGAGGGCGTGGAGGAGGGCCCCCTCCACGGCGGGGAACAGGGCGTGGCCGGGGAGACCACGACCCGCGGACCGGATCTCCTCGAGGGAGCGCTGCGCCGCGCTCCCGTCCCCCTTCGCGAGGGCCGAGGCGGCGGCGGTGCGTGCGCGGTCGAGCTTCGCGTAGGCCTCCTGCGCGGCGGCGATGCGGCCGTGGATCGCGGTCCAGGCCGGGGTCGTCACGGCGAGGCCCGGCGCCGGCGCGTTCCCCCGCAGCGACGGCCAGCGGCGGCCCACCTCCGCATCGAGGTGGCGGATGCGATCCCCGTCGAGGGGGTGGGAGGAGAGCCAGGAGTCGAGGATCCCGCCGCCCCCTCCGGAGGAGCCCCGCATGCGGGCGAACTCCTCGAAGACCCGCGTCCCCCGGCGGGGGTCGTAGCCCGCGGCGTAGGCGTACTCCGCCCCGCGGTCGTCGGCCTCCAGCTCCTGGTCCCGGCTGAAGCGCAGGAGCAGGAGCCCGCCGCCGGCGGAGGCGAGCCCCGCGGCCACCTCGCGGTCCTTCTCGTCCCGCAGAGTCCCGGCGAGCACCGAGGTGCCGAGGCCGACCACGAGGGCGTCGTTCATGGCCTTCACGGAGTGGCGGTGGTTGACGTGGCCGATCTCGTGGGCCATGACCACGGCGAACTGCGCCTCCTCGCCGAGCCGCGCGAGGAGCCCGCGGGTCATGAACACCTCCCCCCCGGGGAGCGCGAAGGCGTTGGGGACGGAGGAGTTCAGCAGCGTGAAGCGGTAGGGGAGCCTGGGCCGGTGGCTCAGCGCGCCGATGCGGCGCACGATGCCGGCGAGGTGGTCCGCCGCCTCCGCGTCGGGGTAGACCCCGTCGTACTCCGCGACGAAGGAGGGGGCGTACTGCCGCCCCTGGAGCACCTCCTCGTCGTCGGTGGGGTTGACGAGCCCGAGGGAGCGCCTCCCCGTCACGGGGTCGGTCATGCAGCCCGAGGAGAGGGAGAGGGCGACGCCGACGCCGATGAGGAGCAGGATCAGGAACGTCCGCAGCCGCGCCATGGAAACCTCCCGCCGGATCGAGAACCGCCCGTCTCTTCTCCATCGGAAGGCCGGGCCCCGAAATGGAGCCCTATCCCCTTTCACCGGGGGCCCCCTGCGGTATCATGAATCGCAAGGGGGGTCGCTTTCAGTCCCAGCGCCGGGACCCGCCGGTTTCGGCGCGTTGGGTGACGGAAGAGGCCCCCCGCACACCCTCCTCAACCCACCGGAGTCAGTCCTCCTCCCCGCCGGCCCCGGGCCGGGGGCGGGCGGCCCCCCAGCGGCGGAGCTTCTCGAGGCCGACGCGGAAGTCCTTCGGCAGCGGCGCCTCGACGAGGATCTCCGGGGCCCCCTCGGGAGCCTCGGGATCGGGGAACCGCAGGCGATGGGCGTGGAGGGCGAGGCGCCCGATGAGGGGGATCTCGGCGTGGTCCCTCGGCTTCACGTAGCGCCGCTTGAAACTCGAGAGGAGCAGCCCGCGGCCGTCCCCGTAGATCGGGTCCGCCACCACGGGACAGCCGATGTGGGCGAGGGTCACCCGGATCTGGTGGGTCCTCCCCGTGCGGGGGCGGACGCGGAGCAGCGTGTGGGCGCGGAACGCCTCCTCCGTCTCCCAGGCCGTGACCGACTTCTTCCCCCCCTTGCCCTCCACCCGCATCGCCCCGGTGCGGCGGGGGTCCGGCGCGAGGCGGAGCTCGATCTCGCCCGCGGGCTCCGGCGGGCAGCCCTCCACGAGGGCGAGGTACTCCTTGCCGACGGTGCGACGACGGAAGGCCGTGGAGAGCGCCCGGGCCGCGTCGCGGGTCCGGCCGAGGAGGAGGAGCCCGCTCGTCTCCTTGTCGATGCGGTGGATGACGAAGGGGAGGGGGGCGTCGGGGTCGCGGCGGAGCCACTCCTCGTGGAGGAGGGAGATCACGGTGTGGGCGCCGGGGACCCAGCGCTCCTTCACGGAGGCGAGGCCCGCGGGCTTCATCACGGCGGTCCAGCCCGGGGTCTCGCGGAGGATCTCGAGCTCCGGGGCCCGGGGGCGGCGGTGGCGGGGCGGGGGCTCCGCCTCCGCGGGGAGGGGCCCGTCGAGGGCGAGGGCGAGGGGATCGACCCCGGCGGGGGTGCGCCCGAGCTCGTAGAGGACGACGTCGTCGGGGCCGTCGATCTCCCCGTCCACCCCGTCCACCCCGTCCTCCCCGCCGGGCGCGCGGCGCTCCTTGCGGCGGCGCATCAATCCCCCGTGATGGCCGGCGTCGCGCGGTTGAGGAAGAGGAGGGCGAAGCAGGTGTTCAGGATGTTGCTCGGGCGGTGGGTGTCCTCCTTGTCCCACTGGCCGCGGGAGCCCTGCTGGTCCACGAGGACCTGGGCGCCGAGGTTGTACCAGGGGTGGCCGGCGATGAGGTTGATGCCCTTGAGGTCGCAGGCCCGCTCGAGGCAGTAGAGGTAGTAGTAGTGGTAGTTGCCCCGGTTGGCGTTCTCCGTCACGGTCCAGTGCATGTCGAGCCACGCGACGCCGTCCCACCACGCCTTCTCCGCCTTCTGCGCCAGCTCCCCCGTGTAGAGGGGGCTCTCCCTCGCCTCGAGGAAGGTGGTGCAGATGACGATGTTGGCGAGGCCGCAGGCGGTCATGGAGCTCGACACCATGGTGTCCCGCTCCGTGGCGTCGGTGCCGGCGTAGCCGAAGCCCCGCGCGTGGTCCTTGCCGACGCCGTAGACCTTGTCCTCCTCCTTCAGGGTCGGGTCCCAGCGCGGCATCTCGGGGCCCTCCTTCTCCTGCATGGTGAAGGTCCACTTGAGGACGTCGGCGTAGAGCTTCTCGGGCTGCTGGAGGCCGCACCGCTCCGCCGCGGCGAGGGCGAGCATGGAGAGGTTGGTGGCGCTCAGGTCCTTGTCGAACTTGTAGCCGTTGTGGAAGTTGGTGCCGGTCCACTGGCCGTACCGCCAGGCGTTGCCGCCGGAGAGGCGCTTGACGAGGGCGGCGGCCAGCTCCTTCATCCAGGCCTCGTCGGCGGGTTCGAGCTTGACGCCGAGCTTGAGCTTCTCCCCCTTCTTGAGGCGGAACTTGATGTCCCGCTCCCGGTCCTTCTCCTTCTTGTGGGGATTGGCCTTGGCCTCGAGGGCGAGGATGAGGGCGGCGATCTCGTAGGTGCCGTTGGGGATGCGGTTGGTGGAGGCCTTGCCCTTGGAGTTCTTCCCCTTGGTGATGGAGGAGGAGCCGCCGCGGAGCCAGTCGAAGCCCTTCTTGATGGCGGGGTCGTCGGCGGGGACGCCGCTCTTGAGGAGGGCGTAGAGGGCGAGCGAGGTGCAGCCCGTGGGGTGGACGTAGGCGTCCCCCTTGGCGTTGGGGTCGTAGAAGATGTCCGAGGTGACCTCGTCGCTCCAGTTGCCGGGGACGTAGATGTTCTTCTTGTGGTCCGCGGGCTGGTTCTTGTCCATGAGCCAGGCGACGCCGGAATCGATGGCCTGGTTGATGCGGACGACGAGGGGCTTGCTCGGGTCGTTGGGGACGGCGGGGTCGCCGGCGTCCTGCGCCGCGGCGGGGCCGCCGGCGAGGAGGAGGGCGGGGAGGAGGAGTGCGGCGAGGGCGTGGGTGCGTGCCATGGGGGACTCCGGCCGGGCGGAATGGTCGCCGGACCCGTGCCCGGCCTGCTCCCATCACTATAGCGGCGTCCGCGGGGCGGTCCGCGGAAGTCCGCCCCGGGGAGGGGGGGGGGCCGCTCTCCCCGGATCCGTTCAGGGGGGGCGGTGGACTTCTGCCCCAAGGTGTGCAGGGGTCGGGCAAGGGGCCGCGGCGCCGGATGGCCGGCAGCGAGAGGGCGTGGACGGGAGGCGGTGATGGGGACGCTCATGGAGTTGTTCGCGGTGTCGGCCATGGATCTCGTGCCGCGGGAGCGGCGGCCATGGTTGCGAGGAAGAGCCGGCTGTTCCGGATCCTGGCCATGGAGAGAACCCCGGCGAGCACGGCCTGGTGGACGGGTTCCTGCGGTGTCTCGGGTCGGATGGCGCAGGACTGCCGCAGGACTTCGGCAAGGGCTTGTCCGCCATGAATTCAATGGGACTTTGTTGTTGCCCGCGTCGTGCCGAGCATTACCCTTCGCACAGAAGGGCCGCGGACTGCAGGGTCCACGGTGATGGGCGTGAAGAGCCTTCCCTCGCGGCCCGTGTTGTGGAAGGAGCGGCAGTCAAGATGGGGACACCGCGGCGCACGTTTGTCTTCGAGGTGAGGCACGACCGCAGGTTTCCTGGGGAAGGACTGCTCCGGATGCACCTGCCCCGACACCGATCGTCCCCCTCCGTGCAGGTACGCCTTTCACCGGGAACAACGGGATGAGAACGAGCGCCACAGCACAGGTGGCAAGGACCTTCGTTCTCGTGGCCATCGCGGTGGGATGTTGGGTGTGGGGGCCACGATACGCTGGCCGCCTTCTCCCCTGGAGGGCGGCACCCAATCCTCCTCCCGCAGTACCGCAGGGGGAGGAGATCACCGTTCGAGTCCTGAACTCCCGACAAGAGGCAGTACCGCATGCATCCGTCGTCTTCCTCACGCCAGATCTCACACCCCTGGTTGGTCCATTGCTGGCGGACGCATCGGGCCGCGTACGGATCAGCCGCTCCACCCTCCCGGTTGATTCCAAGGTGACGGTGAGGTGCTCCATCGGTCCTCTACACGCAACATCTCCGCTGACCCTGTCTCCCGACTCATACGTGACGGTGCGTCTCCCGGGGTCCTTCCAGGTGAGAGGGCGCGTCGTCTCCATGACGGGTGGAGAACCCCTGCCTGATGCTGTGGTCAGTTGCGGAGGTCGATTGACGCACACTGATTCCGAAGGGTGCTTTGTCCTGGGAGTCGTCCCGAACCCACAGTTTCCGGACGGGAGCATCACGCTGCAGACCCGGGTAGGGTCTGGTGTCAGTAGCACATTTCGGCTTCCATGGTCGCGTGCGGTTGAAGAAATCAAACTCGAGCATGGGGAATAGGCGACTGTGTGACCGTTCAGGGGGGGGAAATCTCTCGGGGCTGGCGGCCGGTCCATTGTGCATGGCTGATGAAGCCCGGACCCCCGAGGAGTACGTGGCATGGGAGTGTCCTGGGTGTCCCGAGATGGTGGCCTGATCCTCCGTGGTCGTGCCATGTGGCATCGCGGTACTGCTCCCCCCCTCCCCCGGATACCATGACCCCTCCATGGATCCCCGCGCCGCCCCCTTCGTCGCCGCCTTCCGCCGCCACCTCCGCCGCCGCCCCCTCGCCGTCGGCCTCGCGGGCGCCCCCCGCGGCGGGCGCCCCCCCCGCGCCCCCCCCCCCGACCAACGACCCCCCCCCCCCCCCCGCCGCCCCCTTCGGCCCCCACCTCCGCCGCCACCTCCGCCGCCCCCGCCTCGAGGTCGGCCTCGTGGGCGCCCGCCGGGGCGGCCGCCGCGCGCTGGCCGCCGCCCTCGTCCTCCTCGCCCTCGCCGCCCTCGGCGTCCTCCCCCCCGTCGGCGAACCCATCACCGCCGCCCTCCTTTTCGCCGCCTTCCTCCTCGCCGGCACCGCCTTCGGCGCCGCCCTGAGCCTCCGCGCGGAGGGCAGCCCCCTCCACCTCTCCCGCGCCCTCGACGCCGTCCTCGGCGACGCCGACCTCGTCGCCACCGCCTGCGCCCTCGCGGCGAAGCCCGCCCCGGGCCGCTTC
>CAYJMF010000193.1:0-6095 GCA_964370855.1 uncultured Planctomycetota bacterium
CGGAACTCGCTTGGCGGGGAGGGCCTCCTCATGGAAGGCGCGCAACGCCCGGGCGACCACTTCCGTCCGGCGGGGAATGGGAATCCCCCCCCCTCCCCCCTACCCCCCCGCCATCTTCATCCCCGGCGGCGGCGGCAGGTCCCGCGCCGTGGGGAGATCCTTCAGGGAGCGCAGGCCGAACTCGCCGAGGAAGCGGGAGGTCGTCCCGTAGAGGAGCGGGGAGCCGGGCTCCTCGGCGCGGCCCGCCATGCGGACGAGGTCCCGCTCCATGAGGGCCCGGATCATCTCCCCGCAGGCGACGCCGCGGACGCGCTCCACGTCGGTGCGCAGGACGGGCTGCCGGTAGGCGATGACGGCGAGGGTCTCGAGGGCGGCGGCGGAGAGGCGCGTCCGCTCCGGGCGGCGGAGGAGGCGGGCGAGGTAGGGGGCGAAGACGGCCCGGGTGAGGAGCTGCCAGCCGCCGGCCACCTCCTCGAGGGAGAAGGCCCGGCCCCCGGAGGCGTACTCCGCGCGCAGCGCCTCCAGGTGGGCCCGGGTCTCCTTCCCGTCCTCGAGGCCCGAGGCCTCGCGCAGGCGGTCGAGGGGGAGGGGATCGTCGGAGGCGAAGAGAAGGGCCTCGAGGATGCGGCGGGGGCCGGGCGTCTCGGGGGAGGAGGGGAGGAGGTCCGCCGGAGCCGGGACGTCCGGTGCCGGCGCCGGCTCCGCCGGAACAGTGGACTCCGGAGCAGGGGCCTCCGGCGCGGGGGCCCCGGGGGAACGCTCCTCCCCGCCTTCCCCGCCTTCGGTTCCGTCGTTCCCCGGGTCCGTCGCGTCGGTCATCCCCGCGTCTTCCTTCATCGCGTCCTCATCGCCCCCCGCCGCCGGTCCCGGACTCCCCGAGCCCGGGCTCCTCGAGCCGGATCTTCACGCCGTGCCGCTCCCGGGCGCGGCGCGCCCACTGAAGGTACTCCGCGGGAACGACGGGGCGGACCTTCAATCCGCTCTCCACCTCCTCGGCCACGGCGGACCACGGCGCGTCCCGCGGGGCGTTGCGCTCCACGACCTTGAAGACCTGGAAGAGCTCCCGCCCGTCCCGCGCCACGCGCACGGGGCGGGAGACGCTCCCCGGCTCCAGGGAGAAGAGCTCGTCGGCCAGCTCCCGGGGTTCGATCTCGTCGCGGCGGTAGGAGGGGAGGTCCGAGGGGCCCGCGAGGGAGACCTGCTTCGCCAGGGCCGTGAAGTCCGCCCCCTCCCGGAGCCGGCGCGCCGCGTCCCGGGCCGCCGCCTCGTCGGTCAGCACGAGGACGCGGATGCGGATGCGCTCCTCCCGCAGCGCCTCGTAGCGGACCAGCCGGTCCCGCAGGGCCTGCAGGCGGACGAGGGTGGCGAGGTCGGCCCGGTAGGCCTCCTCGGAGAAGCCGAAGCGGTCGCGGAGGTATTCGCCGAGGGTCACCGCGGGCCCGTACTGCACGCGGACCTCCTGCTCCTGCCTCCGCACCTGCTCCTCGGTACGGGCCTCGATCTCCCCCGCCGGGAGGGTGACCCCCCGGGCGGCGGCGTCGGCCTCCAGCACCCGGGCGTCGAGGAGCTGGTTCAGGACGTCGAGGGCGCGGGCGGGGTCGTACCGGAAGAGGAAGCGGGAGACCTCGCCGGCCCGGAGGGGAAGGCCGTCCACCTCGGCGATGACGGGGTCGTCGCCGGGGGGCAGCACCCCGCGGGGCTCCAGCGCCGCCGGGGCCGCCGGGGGGGCGGAGGAGAGGTCGAGGACCGGGGGTTCGGGGCCGTCGGGGAGGGCGGCGGAGGGGGCGGTGGAGGAGGCAGCGGAGGGATCCGCCCCCGGGATCGAGTAGGGAACGGGATCCCCGCCGGAGGCGCAGGAGAGGAGGAGCAGGGGGAGGAGGGGGAGGAGGGGGAGGACGAAGGCCGCTCGATTCCGCATGGGCCCGGGATCCTACGCCACGCGGGGGATTCCGCCAACGCAGGCGGGGTCGAGGGCTCCCGCCCCCCTCCGCCTACTTCAGCTTCTTCTCCAGGTCCTTGTGGGCCTTCGATCGCTTCTGGAACGAGTCGTCGGCCTTCCAGTCCACCCCGCTCCCCGGCATCATCGAGTCGAAGATGCGCTTCGCGAGGACCCGGCTGTCGAGGTCGTTGGCGAGGATCTGGCCGAGGAGGTACCTGCAGATGTCCGTCCGCACCTTCCCGATCACCCTGAGGTCGGTCTTGCGCGAGACCTCGACGGGGATCCTCTCCTGGAGGGCGGAGACGGCCCTGTCGCGGACGGTGTTGGGGGCCTTCGCGTCCCTGACGATGTCGGCCACCGGGGTCCACTCCTCGAAGGGCGCCGAGGGGTCCCCCGTCCTGTACGCCTCGATCTTCGCCAACCGCGGATCCACGGCGGGCCCCTTCGCGTCCACCACGCGGTCGGCCTGGAGGGTGCGGAGCAGCCAGTCCATGGATCCGCGATCCGCCGCCGAGGGGGCCCGGGCGAAGGCCGGGGCCCCGGCGGCCGCGAGGGCCGCGCCGAGGACGACGGCGCACAGGGTCCGGTTCATCGACGCTCCTCCGGGGCCAGCGCCGCCATTCTACCCCCCTACCGCCACTTGACCTTCTTCATGACCTTGGCCCCGTTGCAGGTGGTGCAGCGCTCCGCCTCCTCCTCGCCCGTGGCGGCGACGCTGATCTTCTTGTAGCCGAGGCCCCCGCAGGAATCGCAGTTGTCCTCCCAGGTCCGGAAGGCCTCGAAGAGCCCGCCCCGCTCGGCGTACCAGGAGAGCAGGAAGTCCTGGCGCTCCTTGGTTCCGGCCTCCTCCCACCACGAGTCCGGGGTCTTCACGACGTCCACGGGCTTCGCCTGGGAGCCGCCGCCGCCGCCGCCCCTGTTGCCGCCCCTGTTGCCGCCGGCGTTCGCCGACGGGGGCTTGCGGGTGAGCTTCAGCGTCGAGCCCGTCACGATGAAGGTGCCGTAGCCGTAGTTGGTGACCATGAAGGAGTTCTTCGCGCGGTGCGCCCAGAAGTCGAGGAGCTCCTGCTTGAGGGTCTTCTCCATGACGGCGAGACGCTGTGCCCGGGCGCGGTCGACGTCGGTGACCTTCGCCGGGTCCTTCTCGCCGATGGCCTTCAGCTCCTCCAGCCAGTCCGTGGCGCCGACGTCCTTCAGGATGGAGTTCCAGAGGTCCTCGGTGACGCCGCGGGTCGCGTACTGGCGCGCCCCCTCGAAGGTCCCCTTCATCATGAGGACGGCCTTCTCCTGGGGGGAGAGCCCCGGGGCGAAGTCCCGCACCTTCTGCTCCTTGACCTTGTCGTACATGAGCCTGCGCACCCGCGTGTACATCTCGATGGGGAGCCGCGTCTCGAAGAACTTCCGCCGCTCCACCTCCACGCGCTGCGCCAGCTCGGGGATCCGGAACTCCTTCTGGACCTTCGGGTCCTTCACGTCGGTCATGATCCGGAAGATCTCGTCCCGCGCCTGCAGGAAGGCCTTCGCGGCCTTCCCGAAGTCGCGGGTGTTGCGGGCGTCGATGAGCAGCGACTTCACGTGGTCGAGGTCGTTCTGGAGGCTGCGGTTCTGGAGCAGCACCTCCAGGGTGGCGAGCCTCGAGACGACGAGGCGGCCCTGGGGGGTGTCCTTCCAGATCTCGTCGCCGAGGGCGGCCTCGTACTCCTGCTTCGCCTCGTCGTAGGCGCCCACGACCCTCGCGTACTCGGCGAGGTCGAAGTGGCCCGGACCGTTGTTGGGCGCGATCTCCGCCAGCTTCTGCTCGTAGGCCTGCCGGGGAGTGAAGACCTGGGAGATGTCCACCATCACGGGGGACGCCTTCGCGATGGCCCCGCGGGGGTAGGTCATCTCGCGGCCCTTGACCATGACGCGGACGTCGCCCGTGGAGGGCCCCTCGAGGGCCCCGGGGTTGAGGATGCGCCCGACGACCTCCTGGGTCCCGGAGACGAAGAGGATCTTGTGGGCCTCGACCCGGAGGTCCTTCGATTCCTCGGATTCCTTCAGGCCGAGGTCCACCTGCCACTGCTCGCGGTCCTCGGGGATGACGTGGTCCCAGCGCACCTTCACGGTGCCCCCCGTGGCGAAGAGCTGGATGCGGAGGCCCTCCTCGTCCACGTAGCCGCGGTCCACGGTCCCGTGCATGGCACGGCCGTTCTCGAGGCGGATCACGTCGGCGCAGGCGTCCCCGGAAGCGGCGAGCAGCCCGAGGAGGGCCGCGGAGAGGACACCGGTGATTCCCATCGGCTGCTTCATGGCGCGCTCCTCTTGTGGGTGGCTCCGGGACGGTTCCCGGCTAGCGGACCTTCCTCGTCGCGGGATCGTTCTTCTTCATCTCGTCGGCCTTCTTCTCGTAGTCGTAGGTCCAGGACTTCTTGAAGTCCGCGGGCCGCAGTTCCGACCGGGAGAGGAAGATGCGCACGTTCCGCGGCGTCTCCCGTCCCTCCCTCCGGACCTGGACCCGGGCCGCGGCCCCGTTGGCGGAGCCGTCGAGCCCCACGGGCTGCCCCTCGATGAGCTCGAAGGTGATGGAGTAGGAGACCGCGGGGTCGCGGCTGTAGGGCTGGTCCTTGACGGGCGGGGGCAGGGGCTTCCCCTTCGAGGACTCCCAGGAGTTCCACGCCAGCAGCGCCTCCGTCCGGGCCTCCTCCATCACGCGGGACATGCGGACGTCGTCCTCCCGGCGCATGTGCAGCGCGATGGCGGCGGCGAAGGTGGACAGGACGCACACCGCCCCCACGGCCAGGATCGCCAGGGCGATCATGATCTCGAGGAGGGTGAAGCCGGACTGGGAGCGGCGGGCGTCAGTCATTCCAGTCCTCCCGGTGCGCGGGGATGGGCACGTCCTTCACGAGGGTCGCCCCGGCGCGCACGACGGCCCCCGGCGCGTGGGGCTCCTTCTTCGTGCCGCGGGCCCCGCGCTGCGCGACGGTGAAGACGCCGTCCTCGCGGTCGGACCACCGGATCCACTCGTTGCCGATCTTGATGAACCGGCCGACGGGGTCCCCCCCCGGCGCGAAC
The DNA here is from genome assembly GCA_964370855.1 of uncultured Planctomycetota bacterium. Classification (GTDB taxonomy): domain Bacteria; phylum Planctomycetota; class JAJSAM01; order JAJSAM01; family JAKLKS01; genus JAKLKS01. Next base: position 4,994 of record CAYJMF010000193.1, read on the forward strand.
CGGGTGGAGTCCACCTGGATGGTCATGTCGTCGGGGCCGATGCCGCGGGCGAGCTCCCCCGTGCGGGCGTCGTTGCCGATGCGGTCCACCACGAGGGTGACGCGCACCTTCGGGGGGAAGACGTCGTCCACGGGGTTCTCGAGGGAGGCGGTCCCCGCCCCGAGGAAGAACTGGTCGATGCCGATGCCCGCGGGAAGGATGCCCCGCGTCGAGTCCCAGTTCGGGGAGAGGCCGCCGCCCCCCTTCTGGGGGGGGCGGGGCTCCACGAGGTTGCCGCCGAGCACCAGGCGGCCCGCCTCGGGCACCGTGTGCCGCGTGAAGAACTCGAAGGAGAGGTGCAGCACCCCCGTCATGACGGGGCGCAGGCGCTCCTCCGCCTCCCGGGCCGACGTGACGCCGAGCCGGGCCCCGACCCTGCGCTTCGTCCCCCGCGGGGGCGGCAGCTCGCCCGGGATGAGGGACCGCTCGGGAACGCCCCCCACGGGGACCCGGGTGCCCCGGTAGACGGTGAGGAGGCCCGGTTCGAAGTCGGAATCGGTCCGGTCCTTCTTCCCCGCAGGGACCACGAGCCAGGAGACCTCCTGCTTCCCGCCGGCGGCCCGGTGCTCCTTCTTGGCGGACTCGGCCTGGTCGTCCTCGCCGTCGATCTCCGCCATGGCGCCGGGCTTCGAGCCGGCGTCGCGGAGGAGGGGCTCGGCGGCCTCCCCCTGGACGCTCCGGACGAAGGAGAGCTGCTGCCCCCAGGAGTCGGGCTCCCCGTCGGCGTCGGTGTCGAAGGCGGTCCGCCAGGAGGTGAACCGCACGTCGGGAAGCCCCTCCGTGTTGGAGGACTGGATGTAGACGTTGGTGAGGTCGTCGGTGATGAGCCTCTCCCCGTTCTCCATGAGGTCCTGAAGTTCGCTCCCCGCCTGCCCCCGATCGAGGAAGGCCGTGGACTGGCGGAGCAGCGCGATGAGGGCGATGCCCAGCACCGAGAAGAGGGCCATGGCGATGAGGAGCTCCACGAGGGAGAAGCCCCCCTCGGCCCCCTCCCGGGGGGAATCGGGCGCCCCCCCCCCCCCGGGGGGGGGGGGGGGGGGGGGGGGGGGGGGGGGGGGGGGGG
>CAYJMF010000194.1:0-5774 GCA_964370855.1 uncultured Planctomycetota bacterium
GTTCCCGCCCGGGCGGTTGCTTCCCGTTTCGCCGCCAATCTGGGTCGGGTTCGGTATGGCGGCGGCTACTGGTAGCGGAGGGCCTCGATGGGATCGAGGAGGGCGGCGCGGCGGGCGGGGAAGATGCCGGAGAGGATGCCGACGCCGCAGGAGATGAGGAACGCGGCCCCGATGGAGAGGGGGGTGACGGCGGTGGACCACCCGGTGAAGGCCTGGAGCGACCAGGCCCCGCCGACGCCGAGGATGATCCCGAGGATCCCCCCGGAGGCGGAGATGGCCACGGTCTCCGTCAGGAACTGGAGCAGGATGTGCCGCCGCTTCGCCCCCAGCGCGCGGCGCACGCCGATCTCCCGGGTGCGCTCCGTCACCGTGGCCAGCATGATGTTGGCGATGCCGATGCCGCCCACGAGGAGCGAGATGGAGGCGATGAGCACCAGCGCGATGTTGAACACGTTCTGCGTCTTCTGCCTCTGCGCCAGGAGCTCCAGGGGGACCACCACCTCCCAGTCCGCCTCCTGGTGGAACTTCTGCAGGATGGCCGTCACCATGCGCGCCGTCGGGAGGACGTCCTCGATGGTCCCCGCCTCGACGAGGATCTGGTTGAGCTCGATGTTCGTGGACTCGAAGGAGCCCGTGGACCGCTTGAAGGAGAGGGTCCCCTCGCGCTGGAGCATCGTGGCGTAGGGGACGTAGATCTCCTCGCCCCCGAACTCCGTCTCCAGGGCCTTGCGGTAGTGGCCGCGGAACTCCTCGTCCTCCAGCAGCCCCACCACCTTGTAGACCTTCTCCCCGAGCTGGAGGTCGAAGCCGAGGGCCTCCCCGAACCACCCGATGCGGCGGAGCAGCCCCGCCCGCACCACGCAGACCGCCGCCAGGGTCTGCTCGTCCATCTCCGAGACGGACCGCCCCCGGGCCACGCGCAGGCTCGCCCTCTCGAAGTGGGCCGGCGTCACGCCCACCATGGTCACGTCGGCCTTGCCGCTCCCGTACCAGGCCCGCTCCGACTTCGTGTGCACGGGGAGCACGGTCACCACCGTGGGCACGGTGTCGCGAATCTGCTCGAAGTCGCGGAAGGTGAGCCCGTACTTGCTGATCCACCGCCGCCGGCCCGCCTGGTCCGGCGAATCCTGGGGCTTCACGGTGTTCACGATGACGTTGCGGATCCCGAGCTGGCCGATCTGCGCCAGGATCTCCCGCTGCGCCCCCTCTCCGAGGGCGAGCATCACGATGACCGACGCCACGCCGAACACGATGCCCAGGGTCGTCAGCAGCGTGCGGAGCGGGTACCCGCGGAGGTTGCGCCCCGCCAGCCGCAGCAGCTCCGCGAGGGAGATGCCGCGGCCGCGGGGGATGGCGGAGGCGGAGGCGGTCATGCCCCCGAGTCCTCGATCCGCCCGTCGAGGATCCGCACCAGCCGCCGCGCCGCGGAGGCGACGTGCAGGTCGTGGGTGATCATGACGATGGTGCGCCCCTCCTCGTTGAGCCTGCGGATGAGGCCGAGGATCTGCTCGCCGGTGGCGCTGTCGAGGTTGCCCGTGGGCTCGTCGGCGAGGAGGAGCTTCGGATCGTTGGAGAGGGCCCGCGCGATGGCCACCCGCTGCTGCTCGCCGCCGGAGAGCTGGGGGGGCCGGTGGAGGAGCCGGGTCCCGAGCCCCACCTCCTCGAGCCTGGCCTTCGCGATGCGGTGGCGGTCCGCGGGGGAGACCCCTCCGTAGAAGAGCGGGACCTCCACGTTCTCCAGCACCGTCAGCTGGGGGACGAGCTGGAAGGACTGGAACACGAACCCGATGGAGCGGTTGCGGACCTCGGAGAGGTCGTCGTCCCCCATGGTGGCGGTGTCGCGCCCGTCGAGCACGTAGGCGCCACCGGAGGGGCGGTCGAGGCAGCCGAGGAGGTTGAGGAGGGTGGACTTCCCGGAGCCGGACTGGCCGACGATGGCGACGAACTCCCCCTCCATCACCTCCAGGTCGATGCCGTGGAGCACGTGGAGGCGGGCCTCGCCCTCGCCGAAGTACTTGTGGATTCCCCGCAGGGCCAGCAGGGGGGGAGCCGCTCCCGGCGCCGCGCTCAAGGCCTGCCGCCCTTCTTCCCGCCTCCCGCCGGGGCCGCGCCGCCCGCCCCCGCGCCGCCGCCCTTCCCCCCCTCCGGCTTCCCCGCGCCGCCGTTGGAGGCCGGGGAGGCGGGAGCGGCGGCCTTGCCGGCGTCGGCCGCGGGCCCCGAGACCGCCTCCGTCCCCTCGGGATTCCAGAGGAGGACCCGGTCCCCCTCCTTCAGCCCCTCCTGCACGACCACGTGGGTGGCGTTGGCCTCGCCGAGGGCGACCTCGCGCCGCTCCGGCCCCCCGCCGTTGGAGAGGAAGATGAAGTACCGCCCCTCCTTGACGAAGACCGCCTGCAGGGGCACCGTCAGCACGTCGGGGACCTCGCCCACGAGGATCTCCGCCTTCACCGTGAGCCCGGGCTTGAGGGGGAGCTCGTTCTTCTCCAGGGAGAGGATCACCTCGAACTTCTTGATGTCGCTGCGCCAGTCCTTCTCCCCGGCGATGGTGGCGATCTTGAGGACCTTCGCCTTCATGGCGCGCCCCGGGAAGGAGTCCACGGTGATGGTGGCCTCCTGCCCCGTGCGGAGCCGGTTCACGTCGGCCTCGTGGATGCCGAGGGTGACCTCCATCTCCGCGAGGTCGGGGAGCTGGAGGAAGACCTGCTCGTTGTAGACCGAGGAGCCCACGACGAGGTCGTCCCCGCCGCGGTTCTGGCTGTAGATGACGATGCCCGGCGCCGGAGCGTTGATGGTCATGGCCTCGAGCTGCTTGCTGTACTCCTGGAGCTTCTGGACGGCGGTCGTGTACTTGCGCTCCGCCTGGTCCCAGGCCACCTTCTTGCGGTCGAGGAGGTTCTCCGCCCGGAGCTTCTCGTTCTCGAGGCTCCGGACCGCCTCCTCCATGGACGACCGCTTCTGGCGCTCCTGGATGTCCGCCGTGTACTTGACGTAGGTGTCGAGCTGGTCGTTGGACTCGTTGCGATCCAGCTCCGCGGCCAGCACGCCGATGCGCTCCTCCTCGACCTGGGCCGCCGTCACGAAGTCCTGCTCGAGGAGCTTCACCATCTGGTCGTAGCGCTCCTTGCGCCTCTCGTACTCGCTGCGGGACTTCTCGACGGCGAGCTCCTTCCGCTTCCTCTCCTGGGGGGCCTCGTTCTCGAGGTAGCGGTTGAGCTCCATGGTCTTGATGTCCACCTCGAGCCGGGCCTTCTCCACGGCGGCCTTGCCGTCGGCGATCTGGATCTCGTGCTCCGTCTTGGCGCTCTTGCGCTCCGTCTCGTACTGCACGACCTGGCTGTCGAAGTTCTCGATGTTCTTCTGGACCTCGGTCTTGTCGAGCTCCGCGAGCTTGTCCCCCTCCTTCACCTCGGTCCCCTCGGGCACGAGCCAGACGAGCTTCGCCGTGCCCGGGATCTGGGCCTTGATGTTGACGGAGTTCTTCGCCTTGAGGGTCCCCGTGTCCCGCACCGTGATGCGGAGCGCGCCCCTCTTCACGAGGTGGGCGGCGTCGGTCCCCGCGGCGGCGGCCCCCGACCCCGCCCCGCACCCCGCCCCGAGGATCGCGGCGGCGGCCGCGAGGAGAAGGTCCTTCCCGATGGGTCTCATGGCTTCCTCTCCGTGTCCGCGGTGTCCGCGGCGTCCGCGGGGGCCCGGAGGGCGTTCCAGGAGCCGTCGGGCCCCACCTCCAGCGTCCCCATGCTGCGCTCGAGGCTGATGCGGGCGAGCTCGTACTCCACGACCCGGTTCACCCTCTCGTTCCTGGCGTCGAGCAGCGACTGCTGCGCCTCCAGCAGGTCGCGGTTGCCGATGGTCCCCGCTTCGAAGTCGAGCTGGGCCTTGCGGCTGCGCATCTCCTCCACGCCGATGATCTTCGTCTGGATCTCCAGTCCCACGGCGGCCTGCCGGAGGCGCCGGAGGGTGTCGCGCACCTCCACCACCATGTCGTCGCGGAACTTCTGGTAGGAGCGCCTCTGGCGCTCCAGGGCGATCTCCGCGGAGCGGTAGGCGTTGCGCTCCAGGGTCTGCTGGATCGGGATGTCGAGGAACAGCCCCGCCGAGGAGGACTGGGCGCGGAGCGGGTCGTGGAGGAACCCGGTCCGGCTCCCGCTGCTCCCGTTCCAGGAGGCCTCCAGGGAGAGGTCGGGGAGGAGGTCGCGGCGCGCGATGCGGAGCGCCCGCTCCGCGTCCTCGAGCTGCTCCACGGCGTTGGCGAGGTCGAGCCGGTTCCCGAGGGCGGCCTCCACGGCGGAGGAGAGGGAGACGTCCACCCTGCGGAACTCCGGCGTCGCCTCGGCGAAGTCGAACCGCACCGTCGTGGGGAGTCCGAGGAACACCTTGAACTGGTCGATGGCGAGGCTGAGCGAGTCCCGCGCGTCGAGGAGGCTGTTCTCCACGGTGAGGAGGTCCACCTCCACGCGCAGGACCTCGAGCTTGTCCTGGCGCCCGATGTCGAACATGGCGCGGGTCTGGGCGGCCTGGAACTTCACGGCGGCGAAGCGCTCCTCGGTGTTCCGCACCCGGATCCTCTGGGCCAGGATGTCGTAGAAGCGCCGCGTCACGTCCAGGAGGAACTCCTCGCGGTAGCGGGCGAAGTCCCGGAGCGCGTAGACGACCTCCCGCTCCGCCCGCGTGAGGGCCTCGTGGGAGGACTCGTACCCGGCCCCGCGGAGGAGGGGCTGGCGGAGGGTCGCCGTCACGGAGGTGTTCGACGCGGCGGCGTCCCCGGGCAGGGAGGAGCGTCCGGCGGACTCCGCGCCGGAGACGGTGACGGTACCGCCCGTGGGGAGGACCTGGCTGACGGAGGCCTCGGCCCGGGCGGTGTCGGAGCGGTCGGCCCCCTTGGCGTCGGCGAGGACGTAGGAGACGGCGGCGCTGATCTGCGGGGAGAACCGGAAGCGGGAGCCGGACAGGGCGAGGGCCGAGAGGGTCAGCCCCTCCACGCGGGAGCGGTAGTCCCGGTTGGCCCGGACGGCGATGCGGAGGGCCTCCTCGAGGGTCATCACGTCGGGCACGGGGACCGGGGGCTCGCGGTCCGTGCCCGCGGGGACGGCGCCCTCCTCCTCCGGCGACGGGGGCCGCGGGAAGACGCGGCCGGCGTCCCGCTCGGCGATCATGGCCGCGTCCTTCCCCGCGAGGATGGCGGCGGCCTCCCGCTCCGCGGCGCGCGAATACCCCGCGGCCGAACACCCCGCCGCGAGGAGGGCGGCGAAGCCGGCGGAGCGCGGCCAACGGGGGCGCGGACGGTCCAGGGCGGGGAATCTCCTCGTCAGGCGGGTTCACTTCCCATGGGTTGGACGCACGGGAAGCCCCCGAGAGTAATGGGAAGGCAGGGACGTTCCTTACTAAGTAACTAACTCCGGGGAGCACCGGGTCCTCGCTGGATCGTGTGGGTACTCGCCCGGGCGTTGCGCGCCTCCGGCGCGCGGCTCCCGACGGGGTCGCATCGGGAACGGATCCGATGCTCCCCCGTCGGGAGCGTAGAGAGGAGGGAGGCGGCGGGGTCGAACCTCCCTGAGGACCCAGGTGCTGGGGAGCGGGTTCGGTACCCGAGGGAGGAGGGGACGGCGGGCACCCTGGCGGAGTTCCGGTGACTTCAAGGCACGAACGATGAACGCCGTCTCCCATGAACAAGAGCCCCGATCCTGGGCATCTCCTCGCGGCTCCGGAAGGCGTCTCGAATCCGCCGCCTCTCCAACGGTCCCGGGAGTGGGGGGGGGGGGGGGGGGGGGGGGGGG
>CAYJMF010000195.1:0-5711 GCA_964370855.1 uncultured Planctomycetota bacterium
GAGAGGGGCCGGTCCGGAACGGATCGGACCGGACCCTCTCGAAACGGGCGCGTTGAACGTCGACGGCGGGAGGGGAGGAGGGAGGAAGGGGCAGGAGATCCGAACGGTTCCACGTTTTCAAAGGGGAGTGGCGGGAGCTCCTGCTCCTCCATTCCCTCACGGAGTCCCAGCTGGTACCGGTGCTGTTTCTCCTCCCCGCGCTCCTCCTCTCCTCCTCCCAAGTTCCCGATCCTCCCCCGCCGTCCCCCCCCTCCCCCCGTTCCGAACGCTCCCCACCCCCCGGTGAGCCACCGGACCCCACGATGGCCCGCCTCTCCATTCACGCCCGGGAGATCCACATCGGGGGGGCGGTGGGGAATGTCGACCGGGAAGTGCCCCGCCCCCCCCGATGTGGATCTCCCGGGCGACCCGGCCGCGCCCGGTGCTCCCGCATCGTCGAGGATGAACGGGGAGCCTTCCTCCTCCAAACAGGACCGCTGAAAATTCCCCGAAATTCCACTCCACCCTGTGCCAGGCACCTACCGAACCCCCGGGGGCCTATACTGTTGCACAGGGTGTTCGGGGCTGTCCCGCGGGAGGGTGCATGGTCCAATCCGGCAGCGGCATGTCGTCCCCGTCGAAGGGGGAGGGTCCCCTCGGGGCGCGCCTCGCCCCGGTCCGCGGCTGGCTCGCCCTCTCACGGACCGTGGAGGGGCTGGAGGTCGGCCTCGTCGCCGGCACCGCCGGCGCCCTCGCGCTCGGCCTCCTCCACTGGTTCGGGGTCCCCGTCGCCACCGCGCGCTTCGCCCTCACCGGGGGCGCCACCGTGGCCCTCACCGCCGCCCTCGTCGCGCTGCTCCGCCACCGCGCCTCCTCCCACCGCCTCGCCGCCCTCGTGGACGAGCGCCTCGGCCTCGCCGAGCGCACCGCCACGGCCATGGCGCTGCGCTCCGGGGCCGCGGCGGCGCCCCCCCTCGGCCCCCTCGTGGAGGAGGACGCGCTGCGCACCCTCGCCGCCCTCCCCCCGGGGGAGATCCGGCGGGCCTTCCTCCCCCGCCCCCGGTGGAAGCCCTGGACCGGCGCGGCCCTGGCGGCGCTGCTCGCCTTCGCCGCCTTCGACGCCGAGCCGCTCAAGGCCGAGGACCTGAAACCCGTGGACCTCGCCGCCGCCAACAGGGAGAAGAAGGAGAAGGAGGAGGCGGCCCGCGCCGCCCGCCGCCTGCAGGAGGCCGCCCGGGAGGTCGAGGAGGCCGCCGATCCGAAGGAGGCCGCGCTCAGGGCCCTCGCCGCGGAGATGCGCCGCCGCACCGAGGAGATCCTCCGCCAGAACCCGCCCCAGGCCCGGGCCATGGCCGCCTTCCAGAAGATGGGCGAGCTCTCCCGCGAGCGCCAGGAGATGCTCGCCGGCATGGACCCGAAGACCCTCGAGGAGTGGAAGGCCGACGGCAAGCTGGCGACGGCCGACCCCTCCCTGAAGAAGCTCCTCGACGCGCTGCTCAACGCCGATCTCAAGGGCCTCAACCAGGACCTCGCCTCCCTCGACAACTCCCTCAAGGGGGCCGAGGGCTCCGGGGAGTGGTCGCCGGAGTCCCTCGCCGCCCTCAAGGAGCGCCTCGAGGACCTGGCCGACGCCATGGAGAAGAACGGGGCCGCCCTCGAGGGGCGCAAGGGGATGAAGCAGGGCCTCCAGACCCTCGGCGACCCGGAGCTCCTCCGGAGGATCGCCGAGCGGGTCGGGAAGCTCATGGAGACCCTGAAGGAGCAGGGCTGGGAGGGCTGCAAGACCCCCGCGGGCCTCGAGGGCGGGGAAGGCGGGGAGGCCGGGGAGGACTTCGAGCCCGGCGAGCCCATCTACCTCACCGACATGGAGCTCCAGGCCATGCTCGACCGCCTGGAGGAGCTCCAGAAGATGGCGGAGCTCGGACAGCTCGCCTTCTGCCAGAACTGCGGCCTCACGGGGGGCACCTGAAAGAGCGGCGGGTCCCCGGCGGGGACCTGAGGGGGCGGCATGGGGGCCGGTTTCGGCCTCGGCATGGGTTCGGGGATGGGGATGGGCATGGGCGCGGGCCTCGGCATGGGACCCCGGCCCCGCTCCCCCGACGACAAGGGCCTCGTCCGGGAGCGCACCCGCGGGAAGATGGGCCCCACGGGGGAGATCAACGAGGTCCAGACCTTCACGGGGATCCCGCAGGAGGGGGAATCGAAGATCGTCCTGACGGAGATGGTCCAGTCCGCGACCCAGGAGGCGGAGGAGGCCCTCGGGCAGGAGGAGATCCCCCGCAAGCGGCGCGAGGCCGTGCAGAAGTACTTCGAGGGAGTGCAGCCGAAGTAGGGCGGCGGCGGCCCCCCGTCGAGGGCGCCTCGACGGGGCGGGGGTTTCCGGGGAGGGTGCGGAACGGGCATGGGCATCGAGCTGGGCCGTCCCCTCTTCCTCCTGATCCTCCTCGCCATCCCCCTCTCCTGGTGGTGGTTCCGCCGGGCACGCGGGGGGCGGCTCTCCTGGCCCGACCGGCTCTCCGTGCTCCTGCGCGCCGTCCTCATCGCCTGCCTCGCCCTCGCGCTGTCGGAGCCCCGCTGGGTGCGGTCCGTCGAGGGGAGGGCCACGGCCTTCGTGCAGGACGTCTCCGATTCCGTCCCCGCGGCGGGGCGCGAGGAGGCGGCCCGCTGGATGGACCGGGTCCTCCTCGACCGCCGCCCCGAGAAGGAGGACGTCGCCCACCTCGTCTTCGCCGACGGCACCGGCATCGAGCGCCCCTTCCAGGGGCTCGGGGGGCTCCGCCCCGAGGACATCCGGCCGCTGGACCCCCGCCGCGTGGGCTCCGTCATCGAGCGGGGGGAATCCGACGTCGAGGAGGCGCTCCGCGCCGCCGTCGCCTCCTTCCCCCCGGAGGCGGCCCGCCGCGTCGTCCTCGTCACCGACGGCAACGAGACCCGGGGCCGCGCCGAGGACGCCGTGAGGGACATGGTCGCGTCCGGCGTGGAGGTCCTCGTCCTCCCGGTCCGCTACGAGCGGCGCAACGAGGTCCTCGTGCGCAAGGTCGTCGCCCCGCCGAGGGCCCGCGTGGGACAGCCCGTGGCGACCCGCGCCGTCGTCGAATCCACGGAGGACGGGGTGGAAGCGGAGATCGTCTTCCGCGACGGCCGGGACCGGGAGATCAACCGCAGCGCCGTCACCCTGGACAGGGGGACCCGCGTCTTCGAGCTGAAGCGCACCCTCGACGAGGCGGGGCTCCACGAGGTGCGCGTCCAGGTGGAGGGCGCGGCCGGGGACGGGGATCCGGCCAACAACCGCGGGACCGCGGCCATCTGGGCCGAGGGGGACGCGGCGGTGCTGCTGGCCTCGCGGGACCCGGCGGCCTCGGAGCCCGTGCGCGACGCGCTCTCGAAGAGCGGCATGGCGGTCCGGCTCGTGGACCTCGGCGATCTCCCGGACCAGCCCGGGGCGCTGCTCCCCTACGAGTGCCTCGTCCTCGTGGACGTGGCGGCCTCGGACCTGACGTCGGCCCAGATGCGCATGATCCGCAGCGCCGTGGAGGAGACCGGCCTCGGCCTCGTCGCCGTCGGGGGCCCCCACTCCTTCAGCGCCGGCGCCTACGGCGGGACCCCCCTCGAGGAGGTCCTCCCCGTCACCATGGACGTGAAGCAGAAGCGGGTCCTGCCCAACGGGGCCTGCGTCGTCGTGCTCCACACCTGCGAGTTCCCCCGGGGCAACGACTGGGCCCGCACCATCGCCAAGTCCGTGGTGCGCACCCTCGGCCGCAACGACTGGTTCGGCTGCGTGGACTGGGAGGGGGCGACGGGGGCGACCTGGGTGGTGCCCCTCTCCAAGGGGGACCGGGGGGCGATGATCGCGGCACTGGACGCCGCCAACCCCATGGACATGCCGAGCCTCGCCGACTGCGTGCAGGCCGGCGTGGAGGCCATGGAGAAGGTCAACGCCCACCTCAAGCACATGATCGTCATCTCCGACGGCGATCCCATGATGCCGGGGAAGGACCTCGTGCAGAGGATGGTCCAGGGGGGCATCACCATCTCCGCCGTGGCCATCGCGCAGCACGGCGTGCAGGACGCCATGAAGCCCATGGCCGACGCCACGGGGGGGCGCTACTACGCCCTCAACGAGGGGGAGGTGGAGACGCTCCCGGCCATCTTCATGAAGGAGGCCTCCGTCGTCCGCCGGTCCACGGTCTTCGAGAAGGACTTCACCCCCCTCCCCGCCTTCCCCCACGAGATCCTGAAGGGGATCCTCCCGGACCCGCTCCCGCCGCTCCACGGCTACGTGGTCACCTCCCTCAAGGACCGCGCCGAGCTCGTCCTCACGGAGTCGGAGAACTCCGACCCCATCCTCGCCGTCTGGCGCAAGGGGCTCGGCGTCTCGGCGGCCTTCACCTCGGACCTCGCCGGCCGCTGGGGGAAGGACTGGCTCGGCTGGGACCGCTACGAGCGGTTCACCGCCCAGCTCGTCCGCTCCTGCTCCCGGGGGATGCAGAGGAGCCCCTTCTCGCTCAGGGTCGAGGCGCAGTCCGGCGAGGGGCTCGCCGTGGTGGAGGCCGTGGACGCCGAGGGGAACTACGTGGACCGCCTCGCCTTCGAGGGGCGCGTCGTCGGCCCCGACGGGAACTCCGTCCCCCTCCGGGTTCTCCAGACCGCCCAGGGCCGCTACGAGGCCTCCTTCCCCGCGACCCGGCCCGGCGTCTACCTCGTGGCCCTCGAGCACCCCCTCCCCGGGGACGCGCCGGAGAACCCCGTGAAGGCCCAGGTCCGCGCCGCCCTCCCCGTGGACTACTCGCCGGAGCACCTCGCCCTCAAGAGCGACGAGCGGTTCTTCGAGCGCCTCGCCGCCGCCGGCGCGAAGGTCGTCCCCGGCGACGCCCGTCCCTTCCTCGACCCCCTGCCGAAGTCCCGCACCCGCATCGACGCGTGGCGCTGGCTCCTCCTGCTGGCGGTCCTCCTCTTCCCCCTGGAGGTGGCGGCCCGGCGCCTGCGCCTCGATCCGGGCCCCCTCGCGCGGCAGGCCGGCGCCTTCCTGGCGCGCCTTCGCGGCCGGCTCCCCCGGCCGGCGGCGCGGCGGCAGGCGCCGGTGGTGGTGACCACCGGCGCCATCGCCACGGCGGGCTCCGCCGGGGACGCCGCCGCCGCCGCCGCCCGCGCCGGCGCCCCCCCCCCGCCCCCCCCCCGGGCGCCCGGGGGGCCCCCCCCGGGCCCCCCCCCCCGGGCGCCCCCCCCCCCCTCCCGGGGGGGGGCGAGGGGCGGGCAGCAGCCCGCCCCTGAAGAGGTGGTCAGAGCTCATGAAGGTCCTCCTTCACAAGCTCTGAGCACGCAGATCATTACATCACCGCGGTCGGCGGCGCCGGTTCGTCCGCCGCGCCCGCCTTGGAGATCGGCACCAGCACGAGGTACGCCGCCAGCCCGACGAGGACCGCGATCGCCAGCCACGGCGCGATCGCCGCGAACGACTCGGCCGTCGGGAATGTCTTGTCGGCGCGGGAGACGACGACGCCGGCGACCACGAGGCCCATGAGGCCCTCGCCGGCGATCAGGCCGGAGGCGGCCAGCACGCCGGCGTTCTCGACGCGCGCCTTCTGTGCCGCGTTGAAGCCGCGCTTGTCGCGGAGCCTGTCGACGATGCCGCGGATGACGCCGCCGACGAAGATCGCGAACGTGGTCTCGAGCGGCAGGTACATGCCGACCGAGAACAGCATGGGCGAGCGCACCTTGATCAGAATGAGGGA
>CAYJMF010000196.1:0-5114 GCA_964370855.1 uncultured Planctomycetota bacterium
GCCAAGCGCCCGGGAGATCCCGCACGGACTGGCGAGGAGCCTGGGAATCTCCTCCCCCCTCGCTTCTCCCCTCCCGTCCCCCTCCCCCGGTGTACGATGCCCTGATCGTGAAGATCGGACTCGACCTGCACATCCTGGAGCGCGCCTACCCCACGGGAGTGGAAAGGGCCTGGCGCTGCCTCGTGCGCGCCCTCCTCGCGCGGGCCGACGTGGACCGCTTCGTCCTCTACTCCCGCGACCCCGTCGACCTCGGGATGCGCCTCCCCCGCAACGCGCAGCCCGTCGCCCTCGGCGGCAAGGAGCGGACGAGCCTCTGGCGGGAGGTCCGCCTCGCCCCGGCGCTGCGGCAGGACGGCGTCGATCTCCTCCACTCCCCCGTGGCCGCCATCCCGCTGCGGACCCAGGTCCCCCGCGTGGCGACGGTCCACGAGATCCCCTGGATCCTCCACCCCGGCATCGAGGGCCGCGGCCGCGAGATCGCCCACCGCCTCCGGGTCCGCGCCGCCGCCGCCTTCGCCGCCGCCGTCGTCGTGCCGAGCGAGGCCACGCGGACCGACCTCCTCGCGCTCCACCCCGGTGCCGAGGGGCGGGTGCACGTCGTGCCCCACGGCGTGGACCCGCTGTTCCTCGCCCCGCCCGCCGCGGCGGGCGGCGCCCTCGAGCGCCTCGGCCTCGACGGGCGCCCCTTCCTCCTCGCCGTCGGGGCGGCCCGCCCCCGCAAGGGGATGGAGACGCTTCTCGCCGCCTACGCCGCCTACCGCGAGGCCGGCGGCGACCGGGACCTCGCCGTGACGGGCCCCGGGAAGGCCCCGGCGGGGCCGCCGCCGGGGGTGCGCTGGCTCGGGTGGATCGAGGACCCGCTGCTGGTGGCCGCCTACCGCGGCGCCGACGCCCTCGTCTACCACTCCCTCAACGAGGGCTTCGGGCTCCCCCTGCTGGAGGCCATGGCCCTCGGCGTCCCCGTGGTCGCCGCCTCCGCGGGCTCCGTGCCCGAGGTGGCCGGCGGCGCGGCGCTCCTCGTCCCCCCGGGGGACGGGGCGGCCCTGGCGGAGGCGCTCCGGAGCGTGACCACGGACGGGGTGCTGCGCGCGCGCCTCGTCGCGGCGGGCCGGGCCCGGGCCGCGGAGTTCTCGTGGGAGCGGGCCGCGGGGAGCGTCGTGGAGGCATGGCGCGGCGTGGTCGAGGCGGGACGAGTTTCCAGCGGGACCCCGTCGTCCAAGAAGGCGTGAGCGACCACTCCCTTCCCCTGCGCGGCGCCTCCCTCCGGGGGGCCGCCGCCCCCGACGGACCGCCGCCGCGCCTCCTCGTCAACCTGACCGCCTACGACGGCCTCGCCAGCGGGGCCCGGGAGCGCACCCTCGGGCTCGCGGCGGCGCTCGCGCGGCGCGGGGCGGAGGTGTCCGTGGCCGAGGCGCGGGGGCAGGATCTCGCGGGGGCGGCCCCCGTGGACCCAGAGGCGCCTCCTCTCCGGGTGCTGCGGACCGACCTCGATCCGGGGCGGCCCCTCGATCGGTTCCTCCGCAGCGGTCGGGTGATGCGGGCCCTTCTCCGGGCGGAGCGGCCGGACCTCTTCCTGACGGACTTCCACCCCGTGGTGCGGGTGCCCGGCGTCCGCACCGTGGTGACGGTGCACGACCTCCGCTACCTCGAAGGGGCGGCGCCGGGGCGGTGGCTCCACCGGGCCTGGTTCCGGACCTTCTACGGGGCGGCCCTCCGGCGGGCGGACCTCGTCGTGGCCCCCTCCCGCTTCACCCGGGACGGGATCACGGCCCGCCTCGGCGTGGACCCGGCCCGCGTGGTCGTGGTGCCCAACGCGGTGTCCGACCTCCTCCGGGCCCCGCCGGACCCGGAGGCGGGGGCGCGGGTGCGGGAGCGGCTCGACCTGCCGCGGCGGCCCTACCTGCTGGCGCTCGGCGTGATGGAAGAGCGGAAGAACCTCCGCCGCCTGCTGGAGGCCGTGGCGCTGCTGCACGCCGACGGGGAGGCGCCGCCGCCGCTGGTGCTCGCGGGGCGGGGCGGACCCGAGGAGGCGGCCCTCCGGCGGGCGGCGGCGGCTCTGCCCCCGGGGGCGGTGCACTGGGCGGGGTACCTCCGGCCCGCGGACCTCCCGGCGGTCTACGACGGGGCGCGGGCCCTCGTCCACCCGGCACTCTACGAGGGCTACGGGATGCCCGTGGTGGAGGCCATGGCCCGGGGCGTCCCCGTGGCCTGCGCCGACGCCGCCGCCCTCCCCGAGGCCGCCGGCGGCGCGGCCCTCCTCTTCGACGGCCGCGACGTCGGGGCCCTCGCGGGGGCCCTCCTCAAAGTATCATACAATGATACACTCCGCGCCGCCCTCGCCGCCCGCGGCCGCGCCCGCGCCGCCACCCTCACCTTCGACCGCGCGGCGGGGACGTTCCTCACTTCGTCACTTACCTGTGGATAAGTCCCCCTCTGGGGACTTATCCACAGGTAAGTGACGAAGTGAGGAACGTCCCCCCCCCACCAGGTCGCGGACGAAGAGGGCGGTGAGGCCCCAGACGGTGGGGCCGTCCCAGGTGAAGAAGGGGACGTTGCGGAAGGTGCCGCGGGGGGAGGAGCGGTCCTCGTAGCGCCAGCGCTCCTCCTCGAGGAGGAGGCGGAAGGGGACCTCGAGGACGGAGGCCACCTCCCGGGGATCGGGCCTGAGGTCGAGGGGCCCCTCGACGCGGCCGGCGAAGGCCGCCACCATGAACCCCGCGATGGACTCCCGGTCCGGCAGCCGCCCGAGGAGCTCCGCCCCCTCGAGGCCGATCTCCTCCCGCGTCTCGCGGAGCGCGCAGGCCACGGCGTCCTCGTCCCCCTCCCGCGCGCCCCCGGGGAAGGCCACCTGCCCCGGGTGGTCGGGGAGGTCGTCGTGCCGCCGCGTGAGCAGGAGGAAATCCTCGCCGCCCCGCGTGAAGAGCGGCGCCAGCACCGCGGCGTCGCGGAGCCCGGCCCGTGTCCGCCATTCGCCGGTGGGGGGGGCCAGCCGGGTCCGCAGGACGCCGTCCAGGGCCGGGCCCGAGGGGGCCCTCACGACGGCCGCCGCGACAGCTCCGGGGGGAGGGCGAAGTGGACGTTCTCGACGACGGTGGGAACCTCCTCGGGGTCCCCGCCGCCGAGGGTCCGGAGCCGGTCCACGATGGAACGCACCAGCTCCTCCGGAGCCGACGCGCCCGCCGTCACGCCCACGGTCCGGGCCCCCGCGCACCAGGCCGGGTCGATGTCCGCCGCCTCCTCGACCAGCTC
Organism: uncultured Planctomycetota bacterium; assembly: GCA_964370855.1. GTDB lineage: Bacteria > Planctomycetota > JAJSAM01 > JAJSAM01 > JAKLKS01 > JAKLKS01. The sequence goes on from CAYJMF010000196.1 coordinate 3,250, forward strand.
CGACCGCACCCCCGCCGCCCGCCCGACCTCCACGAGCCGCCTCGAGTTGGAGGAGTTGGGCGCTCCCACCACGAGCAGGAGGTCGAGCCTCTCCGCCAGCCCCTTGACCGCGTTCTGCCGGTTCTGGGTGGCGTAGCAGATGTCCTCCTGGGGCGGCCCCGCGATGGACGGGAAGCGCCGCCGAAGGACCTCGATGATGGCCCGGGTGTCGTCCACGGAGAGCGTGGTCTGCGTCAGGAAGGCGACCCGCGCGGGGTCCCGCACCGCGACCCGCTCGGCGTCGGCCACGGATTCCACCAGCGTCATCCGCTCCGGCGCCTCGCCCATGGTGCCCTCGACCTCGACGTGTCCCGCGTGGCCGATGAGGAGGATCTCCCGCCCCTCGAGGTCGTGGCGGCGGGCCTCGAAGTGGACCTTGGTGACCAGGGGGCAGGTCGCGTCGATGGGCCGCAGCCCCCGGGACGCCGCCTCCTCCCGCACCGCCGGGGAGACCCCGTGGGCGGAGAAGACCACCACGGACCCCGCGGGCACCTCGGCGAGCTCGTCCACGAAGATCGCCCCCATGGCCCGCAGGCGGTCCACGACGTGGCGGTTGTGGACGATCTCGTGGCGGACGTAGACCGGCCGGCCGTGGAGGGCGAGGGCCCGCTCGACGATCTCGATGGCCCGGTCCACCCCGGCGCAGAAGCCCCGGGGAGCGGCGAGGAGGATCTTCATGGGCGGGATTCTCCCCGACGGGGGGCCGCCCGCGGCTACTTCCCGCCCTCCTCCTCGGCGTCCTTCTCGGAGAGGGCCTTCGTCCACTCGCGGACGAGCTCGCGGTACTTCTCGGGCACCTGGTCGAAGTCCCCGTTGAGCACCGCCTCGCGCACCTTGTCCGGGAGCCTGGCGAGGAACACCCCCTTCATGTCCTGGGGCTTCGGCTTCTGCCTGTCGCTCTTCGGGGGGTCCACGGGCTTCTTCGGAGGGTCCTTGACGTGCTCCCCCTTCTCCGGGTCGCCATCGCCGGCCTTCTTGTTGTCCTTGAGCGGGTCCTTCTTCTCCTCCTGGTCCTTCTTCGCGGAGCGGTCCTTCCCCTCCCCGCCGCCGGAGGAGCCGGAGCCCGAGGGGTCGCCGCCGCCCCCGGAGGAGGTGGAGGACTGGGCGGCGATCTTCAGGAGGTCGTCCATGGACTTGACGATGGAGCGGCCCTTGCCGGAGCTGCCCTGCAACTCGTGGGAGGGGTTGCCGCAGCCGCCGGAGCAGCCCGACGCGCCACCCGAACCCGACTCGCCACCCGAAGCGGACCCGCCGCCTCCGGGGTTGCTTCAGGTGCCGCCGGAGGACTCGGCGTCGGACTTCTGCGAGGGGGGGAGCTCGATGTCCACCTTCTTCGGCTCCGCCTTCTCGCCGCGGGCCAGCTTCGCCAGGGCCTCCTCGTTCTCCCGCAGCTCCTTCGATATCTTCTTCGCCAGCTCCTTGACCTCGTCCTCCGGGGAGGGGCCGACGGGCCCCTCGGCGAGGGCGGCGGCGGAGGCGCCGAGGAGGAGGGCGCAGAGGGGCAGGGCGCGGCGAAGGACGCGGTTCACGGGGGCACCTCGGTTCCTGGGGACGGCTCCATCCTATAGGACGCGCGCCGGGATGGGAAGTGCCCGGGATCGGGTTCCGGAAGTCGGGGGGTGCGGGATCGGAGCCCGGAGGATGGGGGACGGCGTTCACCCTTCGTGCCTTGAACCATCGGAACCCCGGATGATGCTCGCCGACCCCCAGGATCCATGTCCTCGATCCCGGAGGTCTCCCCGCGGCGCCGGAGGACTTCTCGACTCCCCGTCCTCTCCAACGGTCCCGGGGCGGGGGGGGGGGGGGCGCGGCGGGGCCGCCCGACC
>CAYJMF010000196.1:5124-5667 GCA_964370855.1 uncultured Planctomycetota bacterium
CCGCAGAGCGGCGGGGCCCGTATCGAAGGCGGTTCCTACTTGAGGTGCTTCGAGATGAGCTTGGTCATCTCGAACATCGAGACCTGCTTCTTGCCGCCGAAGACGACGTTGAGGGCGGCGTCGGCGTTGATCATGCGCTTGTTCTTCTTGTCCTGCAGGCCGTTCTTCTTGATGTAGACCCAGATCTTCTTCGTGACTTCCGTCCGGGGCATCGGCTTGGCGCCGACGACCGCGCCGAGGGCGGCGCTCGGGGTGAGGGGCTTCATGAACGCGGCGTTCGGCTTCCTCTTCGACTTCTTCGCGGCCTTCTTCTTGGCTGCCAAGACACCCTCCTTCTGGCCTGCGCCGGTGGGCCCGGTGGGCCCCTGCAGGGGACTTGTTTTGGCCGAGGACCCTCTCCTCGGGCCGACGGGTCAATCTACGCCACGGATAGGACAGTTTCCAGAGGGAAAACGGTGATTTCCCCTATGAAGCGGGACCGGCGCGCGGCCCGCGCGGGGGGGCGGGGGCGGGGGGGGGGGGGGGGGGGGGGGGGGGGGGGGG
>CAYJMF010000197.1:0-5659 GCA_964370855.1 uncultured Planctomycetota bacterium
CCCGGCTTCGCCCTGCGGCCGGCCTTCCTGCGGCGGCCGGGGGCCGCGGGGGCGGGGGGGGGGCGGGGGCCCCCGGGGGGGGGGGGGGGGGTGGGGGCGGGGGCGGCGGCGCCGACGAGGACCGCCACGGCGCCGGAGCCTCCGGTGAGGGTGGTGAGCGCCTTCTTGAAGAACTCCATGGACCCGTCGTCGAGCATGCGGCGGATCATGATCTCGTTGATCTCGCGGGCGGTCTCGCAGGAGACGACGAGGCCGCGGCGGATCTGGCCGAGCTCGACGCGGTTGGCGAGGTCCACGATGCCGTTGACGACGCCGAGGCAGGCGTTGGAGAGGTCGAAGACGGCGGCGCGGGGCGAGGCGCCGATTTCGTGGGCGACCCGGCAGGCGGTGGCCGGCTCGAAGTGGTCGCGGCAGACGCCGGCGTAGATGACGGCGTCGATGGTGGAGGGGTCCACGCCGGCGGCGGCGACGGCCTTGCGGGCGGCGGCCGTCGCGCCCTCGGAGAGCGGCGTGCCCGGCTCCCACCAGCGGCGCTCCTCGATGCCCGTCAGCGCCTCGAGCTGCCCGTGCTCGATGTGCAGATCCCGGTAGAGCGGCGCGAGCCGGTCCTCGAGCTCCGCCGAGGTCACCACCACCGGCGCCAGCTCGTACCCGAATCCCAGGATCCGCGCCCGTGTCCACCGCATCCGCTGAAGGTAGTGGAAAAGGGGACGCGCACCACTTTTTCACTTTTGGGGACGCACCCAACTTTCCAACTTTTCAGCGGACGACGCACATCCCGCGGGGCGAGGGTTCTCCACCGAAAAGTTGGAAAGTTGGGTGCGTCCCCATTTCCCGTTGCCCGCATAATCGGGGGATGGGCAGGATGGCAGCGGTCGGCGTCGCGATCCTCCTCGCGGGGACGGGTGCATGGCTGGTCGCCATGCGCTCCGGGGAGGAGCCGGCCAAGCCGGCTTCTCCCCGGAAGGCTCCGCCATCGGCGGCGGCTCCCGTCAGGGACCCCGCCCCGCTCCCGCCGCCCGCCGGCACCTTCGAACTCAACGGGGTGGTCCTCCGCGACGGGAAGCCGGCCGCGGCCCGGGTGACGGCCTGGATCGCCCGATCCGACATCCTCCCCGAGGGCACAACCGACGCCGCGCACTGGGAGCGGCTCCCCGCCGCCGGCTGCATGCCGGTGCCGCGGGGGACCGCCGACGCCGGTCCCGACGGGAAGTTCTCCCTCCGCGGACTCGCGGAGGGCACCTACCGGCTCGAGGCCGTCGCCCCCGACGGGGCCCGGGGCCACGCCACGGACTGGACCGTCGAGGGAAGCGAGCCGGCGGAGATCACGCTCCTCCCAGGGACCTGCACCCTGCGCGGCCGCGCCCTCCGCCCCGGCGGCGCCCCGTGGACCGGCCCCCTCTCGCTCCACGATTCCGAGTACCTCCACGATCTCCCCGCCCCCCTCGTCCCCGACGCGGAGGGCCGCTTCCGGGTGGAGGGTCTTCCGGAGCGGGAGGTCCGCCTCCTCGCCGCCGTCCCGGGGCGCTGCCTCGTCTTCGGACCCACCGTCGTGCTCCCCTGCGACGAGGAGGTGGTGTTCGTCGTCGGGGAGGGCTGGAGCGACCTCCCCGGCACCGTGGTCGCCGACGCCGACGGCTCCCCCGTCGCAGGCGCCGTGGTGCGGGCGCGGTACGGAGAGGAGGGGGACGAGGGGCACGCGGAAATGCGCTCCGGCGCCGACGGGTCGTTCCTCCTCGCCGTCCCCCGGGACGCGGCGGTGGAACTGGAGGTGGAGGCCGCCGGGTTCGCGCCGATGGCGCGCACCACGGATTCCGCCTCCCCGCCCGACCTCGCCTTCCGCCTGCTCCGCTTCGCCTCCCTGTCGGGCCGCGTCCTCGACGCCGACGGCGGGACGCCGGTGGCGGGGGTGAAGGTCATGCTCCTCCCCGGGCCGTGGGGATGCGATCCCGACGAGGGCTTCCAGGCGGCATCCGGCCCCGACGGGCGGTTCGCCTTCGAGGGGGTCCCGCCGGGGCCCGCCCAGATCCTGGCCCTGGGAGGGGGACGCATCTCCCGGGAGGCCGCCGCGGCCGGCGGGTGGGCCATGGAGGGGAACGTGCTCCGGCTGGAGCCGGGCGCCGCCCGGGAGCGGGACGTCGCGGTGGTGCCGATCCCCCGCGCGCGGGGCCGCGTCGTGGACGCCGACGGGGCTCCGGTGGCCGGCGCCGCCGTCGAGGCCGTGAAGCCCGGCGTCTACGAGGGCAACGCGCAGTGGATTCTCTGGAACCTCGACCCCTCGACGGCCGGGGCGACGACGGGGACCGACGGGACCTTCACCTTCCCGGTCCTCATGCCCGGCCTCGACTACGGGTTCATCGCCTCCCGGGACGGCCATCGCCTCGCCTCCGCGGGGCCCTACCGGGCGGAGACGGGGCGGGAGATCGAGACGCTGCTCGCGCTCCCCGCGGAGCGCTTCGTGACCGTGCGCGTCCTGGAGGAGGAGGGAGCGGGGCCCGTCGCCGGCGCCGTCGTGGAGGTCAACGCACTCCTGCTTCCCGGGGAAAACCTCGACCTTCCCGGGGAGTGGAGGACGGGGGAGGACGGTACCGTACTCGTGGGGCCGCTTCCCGAGGCCGCACTGACCCTGAGGGCCCGCGCGGAACCGGGGAGTCCCTCGTCGTCGGAATCGTCCTCCCTGGCGGACGGCGATGCCGGCCCCGTGGAACTGCGGATTCCGGGTGCGTGGGAACCTCCACCTCCCCTCATCGTCGAAGGGGTCGTCCTCCTCCCCGACGGCTCTCCCGCGGCCGGCGCGCGGATCACCCTCTGGTCGAGCCCGTGGGGATGCATCAGCTACGAGTTCCTCGATCCGCCGCGGGCCGACTACCGGGGACGGTTCCGGGTGGAGGCCAGCGGCTCCTCCGTGAACCTCGAAGCGGTCCTCGTCCGCGGCGGGAAGACCTTCGGAGCGATGGTTACCCGGGACGCGGAGGAGGGGGCCAGCGTCATCCGCGACATGGAGGTCCGTCTCCTTGAAGCGGGGCGGGAGGAGTCGGGGCTCGACGAGGAGGGGGAGCGGCCGCGGTTGACCGTCCGCGTCGTCGGTCCCGACGGCGCGGCCGTGGCGCGGGGCGAGGCGAACTTCCACTTCCTCGATGCGGAGGGAGGGTTGGAGAGCGTGGACCGCCTGCTGCACGAAGGGCGGGCCGCCGCCCGGATCCCCGAGGGACACGACGCGGACAGGGTCTGGATCGAGGTCGTGCCGGTACCCGACGAGAGCGGACGAATGCCGGGCTTCGGCCACGGCCTCCACGGCCCCTGGCCGGTCCCGACCGGGGACACGGAGGTGGAGATACGCGCCGCGGCTCCGCTGTCCGTCCGCGGCCGGGTCGTGGATCCCGAGGGGCGCGGCGTGGCCGGGGTCGAATTGGCCGCCTCCCCGTATTTCCCCGAGTTCGGGGAGGACCGCGGCGAGTCCGGGGGGACCTTCGCCCGGACCGAAAGCGATGCGTCGGGGGGGTTCCTTGTCGAGGGGCTCGGGGACCGGGAGTACTTCGTGACGGTGGAACCGCCGCGCTCCTGGGCGCCGGCGGAGGGGGTGCGGGTGCGTCCCGGAGAGACGGCCCCCGACGTGCGACTGCATCCCTCGGTTGCGGCCGTCCTGACGGTGGTGGACGAATCCGGGGCCCGCATCGCGGGAGCCCTCGTGGATCTCCGCTCCGTGCATGGAGACGACTCCCACGGTGTCACCGATGCCGAGGGGAAGCTCCGCATCGACGGCCTCGACCCGTCGATCCCCCACGGGTTGCGGGTCCAGGGGCCGAAGGAGAGGGAGGACCTCGGTACCGTCGACATTCCGATTCCGTCTCCGGTGGACATGACCGTGACTCTCCCCACCCGGTACCGGCTGGAGGTGACGGTGCGCGACCCGGCGGGGAGGCCGCTCGAGGGGATCCACGTCGCCTGGGAGGCCACCGCCGAACCCGGCGCATGGCGATCCGAATCCACCGACTCCGCCGGCCTCGCCCGGTTCCGCGACCTCCCCGAAGGGGAGATCCGCATCGAGGCGAGCCTGCCCGGCGCCGGGGGCAGCCGGCGGCCCGGGGCCTCCGTCGTCGTCTCCACCGCGCTCGGGAAGGCGGACCTCGTCCTGGATCCCGGGGGGACCGCGGTCCTCCGGGTGGCCGGCGCGGAGGGGGAGAACCTGCTCCTCGCCTCCTTCGCCCGGGAGGAGGACCTGGAGCCGATCCAGGAGGGGGCCGGGGAGGACGGCCGCATCCATCTCCGCGGGCTCGCGCCGGGGGCGGCCTACAACGTCTACCTCCGCGACCTCGACTCCGATCGGTGCGCCCTTCTGCGCGGCGTCCGCGCGGGGGATCGGGAACGGGAGGTCGTCCTCGTCCCCGGGAGGCCCATCACCGGGAAGGTCCTGCTTCCGGAGGGGGCCGACACCTTCAGCGTCGCCCTCCTCGTGGGGAAGACCGTCCTCATCGACGGGCGGCCCGGGGAGGGAGGCGCCTTCGAGTTCCCCGCCGTCCCCGAGGGGACCTGGACCGTGGTCGCCTACCTCACCACGGAGGACGGCAAGTACCACGCCGCCACCGCCACCGTGCAAGCCGGCGCCTCCGTCGACCTCCGGGTGAAATAGGGGACGTCCTCCACTTTTCTACTTTTCTGTGGATAACTCCCCTGCGAGGGGCGGGCTCCCTGCACCTCCTACTCGCGGATCGGGGGGGCCTCCTCACCCTTCTCGCCGGCGAGCACCAGGAGGACGCCCGCGCCCGCGAGGGCGGCGCCGGCGAGGGCGCGGGCGGAGAGGGTCTCCCCGAGGAGCCACCAGCCCATGAACGCGCCCACCGCAGGCTGAAGCAGGACGAAGGGGGCGACCACCGCCGAGGGGAGGTGCTTCAGCGAGTGGGCCCAGAAGACGGTGCCGAGGAAACTGGCAAAGACCCCGAGGAGGAGGGCGTAGCCGAGGGACGGGACGAGGTCGGCGCCCCCGTGCCACTCCCCCGTCTCGAAGAGCGCCCAGGGGGTGAAGAGGAGGAGCGCGAAGAGTGAACTCCCGAGCGTGTTCTCCACGGCCCCGTGCTTCTTCGCGAGGCCGGACATGAGGGGGGTCCAGAGCCCCCACAGGATGCCGCTCGCGGCCAGCAGCAGGTTCCCGCGGAAGAGGTCGCTCGACAGGAGCGCCACCCCGCCCCCCTCGGTCACCACGAGGAGCGCGCCGGCCATCCCGACGCCGACGCCGACGGCCCGCCGCCCGCCGATGCGATCCCCGAGCAGCCACCACGAGAACAGGAGGATGCTCACCGGCTCCAGCAGGATGAGGATGGAGGCGTTCCCCGACGTCGACAGCCCCACCCCGAGGATGCCGAGCAGCTGCGGCGCCGCGTAGGCCAGGAGCCCCACCAGCGCGAGCCGCACCGTCTCCTTCCGGTCCCACCGCCAGAAGAGCTCCCGCTTCCACGCGAGCCACCCCGCCATGCACGCGAGCCCCACCAGCGTCCGCACCAACGCCAGCGTCCCCGGCGGCAGCCCGCGGAGCGCCGCCTTCTGCCACGGGTAGGTGAGCCCCCCCACGACGTTGGCGATCAGCAGCAGGATGACGGCGCGGAACATGGGGACGCACCCAACTTTCTCACTTTTCTGTGGATAACTATTCTCCCGCGGGCCC
>CAYJMF010000198.1:0-5648 GCA_964370855.1 uncultured Planctomycetota bacterium
CAGTAGGTAGTCGAGCGTTCCACGGGCCACCTCCTCGAACAGGGGAGTGCGAGTGGCCTGCCATACGTGTGCGTACAAGAGAGCCAGCTGGGCGTTGTCGTACAGCATCTTCTCGAAGTGAGGGACGTGCCACGCGGAGTCCGTTGAGTAGCGAGCGAACCCGCCGCCGACCTGGTCGTACACCCCGCCACCGACCATCTTATCCATCGTGAGGACGAGCATCTCCAAGGCGTCGGGGGGGCCCCCCCGGACCAAGTTTGTTAGTTAGGAACGTCCCCTTCGCGCCCGCCTCTCCCCTTCGCGCCCGCCTCTCCCCTTCGCGCCTGGCTCTCTCCCCCCCCTCCCCCCCCCTCCCCCCCTCACCGCGCCGTCGTCAGAACCACCCTCCTCATCCCCGTGAACACCACCCGCGGCGGATCCACCCCCGCCGGCCACCGCGCCAGGATCCGCTCCCGCTGGGTCCGCCCCCCCTCGGCGCGCTCCTCCGCCGGCTCGTGGCGGAGGACGGCCCACACCCGCTCCCCGGCGGCGACGGCGGCGAGCATCTCCGCGGTGCCGCTCTCCGTCACGTGGTCGGCGTACCAGGGGAGCCCCGTGAGGTCGCTCGCGAGGTCGAAGAGGCGGTCCCCGGGCCGGAGCCCCGCCTCCACCACGGAGAGCGCGAGGGCCTTCGCCGACCGCTCCCGCTCGAAGCGGGGCGTGAGCGGCGGCAGGGTGAACACGAGGGAGAGGGAGGAGAGGGCGAGGGCGGCGGCGGCGGTCCGGAAGCGGCCGGCGAGGAGGAGGAACCCGCCGAGCCCCAGCAGCCCCGCGAAGGCGGCGATGGCCGGCGCCGCCTCGCGGAGCGCGTCGCCGCCGCCGACCCGCGCCTCCACGGCGGGGAGGAGGGGGGCGGCGGCCGCGGCGCAGGCGAGCGCCACCGCCGCTCCGCCGCCGACGCGGCGGGCGAGGAGCGCCGCGCGGCCCGGGGGATCGAGGAGCGCCCCGCGGAGACCCGCCGCGGCCATCACGGCTAGAGCCGGCACCGCGGGGAGGAGGTAGGAGGGGAGCTTCGAGGGGAGGGCGGAGAAGAAGAGCACCACCGACGCCGCGAGGCAGGCGGCGTAGACCGTGAGCACGACGCCGCGGCCGGGGCGGCGGGCCTCCGCCACGGCGGCGGCGGAGGCGGCGGGCAGGAGCAGCGACCAGGGGAGCCCCGCGGCGGGCAGAAGGAGGAGGTAGTACCAGAAGGGCTCCACGTGGACGTCCCGCCCGGCGGCGAAGCGGTCCGAGAGCTGCTCGCGGAAGGCCGCCGAGAGCCTCCCCTCCGTGGCCCGCTCCGCGGCGGCGGCCCAGAGGAGGAAGACGGCGGCGAACAGGGCGACGGCCCCGAGGAGGGCGAGCGCCGTCCGCCCCCGGCGCCCGGCGCGGAAGGGGGCGGGCAGCGCGTCGGGCCCGCCGGCCCGGCGGAGGAGGAGCGCCGCGCCGACCGCCGCCGCCGGCGGGAGGAGGATGGCCACGGGGATCTTGGCGAGGCCCGCGAGCCCCGCGAGGAGGCCCGACAGGAGGATCCACCGCCCGCTCCGCGCGCTCCCCTCGAGCACCGGCACCCAGCAGGCCGCCGCCGCCGTGAAGAAGAGGGTGAAGAGCATGTCCGTCGTCGCGAGGCGGGACTCCGCGAGGAAGAGCAGCGAGGTCGCGAGCGCCGCCCCGGCGGCTCCCCCCCACGGCCTGCCGAAGGCCCGCCCCGCCCCGGCGGCGACGAGGAGGACGAGCAGCGTCGCGGCGACGGCCGAGGGGAGGCGCGCCGCCCCCTCGTCCACGCGGCCCGTCGCCTCGAAGGAGGCGGCCACGGCCCAGTAGGTGAGCGGCGGCTTCACGAGCCGCTCCCGCCCGTTGAAGCGGGGCACCAGCCAGTCCCCGCCGCGCACCATCTCCCGGGCGGTGGTGGCGTAGCGCGGCTCGTCCTTCTCGATGAGGGCGGGGCGCCCGGCGCCGAGGAGGAAGGCGACCGCCGCAACGGCGAGCAGGGCCAGCGCGACGGCGGCCCGGCGGCGGGGTTCCGTCATCGGGGGGGTGCCCCGTCGGCGGGGAGGATGCGGACCGGGTTGAAGATCACCCAGCGGCGCTCCTCGCCGTCCACGGCGAGGTCCGCCTCGCAGCGGTAGACGCCGGGGCCCTCGACGGGGAAGGAGAGGACGCGGCCCCTGCCCTCCCGCCACGGCCTCCCGTCCCGGAGCACCCGGGCGCGGGCCGGGAGCGGGAGGTGGACGACGAGGGAGAGGGCGGGGGTGAAGGGGAGCGCGTCGCCGCCGCAGGCGGCGGGCCGCTCCCCGCGGAACGCCTCGAAGCGGGCCCCCGTGGTGTCGGCGGCCCCGTCGAAGCCGACGTGGAGGCGGCCCCGGGCGAGGGCCGCCTCGAGGGAGGGCTCGTCCACCCGCTCCAGCAGGGCGTGGTTGCGGACGAGGCCGAAGAGCCCGACGGCGGGATCGAAGGTGCGGCCGAGGTAGCGGAACTTCCCGTGGGCATTGGTCTCCCCCACGCCGGCGCAGGGGCCCGCCGCGAGGTAGCGGTCCCAGATGTCGAGGACCTCCCGTTGCGGGGTCTGGATGAAACGCAGGTACGCCTCGGCGCTCCGCTCCGGGTCCCCGGAGGAGAGGGCGCGGAGCACGGTGAAGAGGCGGAACGGGGACATGCGCCGGTAGTCGTCGGAGAGGTCGTAGACGGCGATGCCGTCGGCGGCGAGCGGGGGGGGCTTGTCGAAGTGGGTGACGTGGCCGAAGAAGGGGACGCCGCCGGAGGCGCGGATGGCGGCCTCCACCTGCGGGAAGGAGAGCCCCGTGCGGTCCACGGCGCGGCCCGTCCCGAGGCCGTGGACGGAGGCCCCCCAGACGGTGATCTCCTCCCCGGGGACGAGGAGCACCCCCCCCACCATGCCGCGGGGGAGGTCCCGCTCCGTGGCCGGCGTCGAGTGGTCGGTGAGGCAGACCCAGCGGACCCCCGTGGCGCGGGCGGCGTCCAGGATCTCCTGGAGGGGCTGCGGGGAGTCGTGGGAGAGGCGGGTGTGGACGTGGACGACGCCGGGGACGTCGGCGCCGAAGGAGGAGGGTGCGGGGGCGGAGCGGGCGGTGCGGACGCGGGCGAGGTCGGCCCGGAACTCCGCGCCGGCGAGGGGGAGGGCGCAGGCGGGGGCGGCCGCCGCGGCCAGCAGCGCGGCGAGGAGGGGGAGGCGGACGCCGCGGCGCCGGGGCCGCGTCAACGGGAGGCGACCTCCCGGAGGAGGCGGACGAACTCCTCGAGGGCGCGGCCCCCCTCGCCCTCCCGGTGGCGGACGATGGAGAACTTCCGCTTGAGGTCGAGGCCCCGGACCTTGAGGTCCCGGAGGCGGCCGGCCTCGGCCTCCCACCCGATGCTCACGCGGGAGAGGGCGCCGAGCCAGGCCCCCTCGGCGACGGCGTGCTTGACGGCCTCGGGGCTGCCGAACTCCACCCCGACGCGGCAGGCGCGCCCCTTCTCCCCGAGCCACCGCTCGAACCGCTCCCGCGTGGCGGAGCCGCGCTCGCGCATGGCGAAGGGGTGCTCGAGCATCTCGTCCACCTCCACGGTCCGCTTGCGGGCGAGGGGGTGGGTCGGGCCGCAGAAGACGATGAGCTCGTCGTCGGCGAAGGGCTCCGAGACGAGGTCGCGGCCGGCGAGGTGGCCGCCGACGACGCCGGCGTGGATGTCGCCGCGGAGCACCGCCTCCTCGATGGCAAGGGTGTTCTGGACGCGCACCTCGAGGGTGACGCCGGGGAACTCCCGCGTGAAGCGGGCCGCGGCGCGGGGCACGAGGTAGATGCCCGGCGTGGTGGAGGCGCCGATGCGGAGGCGGCCGCGGAGCAGCCCCTTCACGTCCTCGACGGCCTGGCGGGCCGCCTCGACGCGGGCGAGCACCTTCGCCGCCTCGACGGCGAGGACCTCGCCGGCGGAGGTGAGGGCCATGCCCCGGCCGGCCCGGTGGAGGAGCTGCACGCCGAGGTCCCTCTGCAGCGCGTCGATGCGCGCCGAGACGGCGGGCTGCGAGAGCCCCAGCTCCTTCGCCGCTCTCGTGTAATGGAGGTGCCGCGCCACCGCCGCGAACACCCGAAGATCGTGCAGGTCCATAGGAACCCCCATCTTAGGCGCGCGAAAGGCGGGGACGTTCTCAAGTTATAAAGTTATTCGGGGGAAGGGCGATTCCGCACCCGGGCGGGAGCCACACCCCCCCGAATAACTTTATAACTTGAGAACGTCCCCGCCTTTCACCGGTACATTTTCTCCATGAGCGGGAGCGAACGGAAGGCGGTGCCGCTGACGTCCCTCAGCCACGGGGCGGGCTGAGCCTGCAAGGTCCCGCAAGAGGACCTGGCCCGGGTTCTGGGCCTCCTGCCGAAGGTGACGGACCCCGACGTGCTCGTGGGCACGGAGACCGCCGACGACGCCGCTGTCTACCGCCTGCGGGACGACCTCGCCGTCATCGCCACCCTCGACTTCTTCACCCCCGTGGTGGACGACCCCTACGACTTCGGCGCCATCGCCGCGGCCAACGCGCTCTCCGACGTCTACGCCATGGGCGGGAGGCCGCTGCTCGCGCTCTCCATCCTCGGCTTCCCGACGAAGACCCTCCCCATGGAGATGATGGGCGAGATCGTGCGCGGCGGCGCCGAGAAGGCGCTGGAGGCCGGCTGCCCGCTGCTCGGCGGCCACAGCATCGACGACGCGGAGCCGAAGTACGGGCTGTCGGTGGTGGGCGTCGTCCACCCCGACCGCATCCTCCGCAACACCGGCGCCCTCCCCGGGGACGCGCTCTTCCTGACGAAGCCGCTCGGCAGCGGGATCCTCACCACGGCCATCAAGCGCGGTCGCATCGAGCCTGCGCTCCTCGCCTTCGTCATCGGCGTCATGAAGGAGCTCAACGCCGCCGCGGCGGAGGCCATGGCCGAGGTCGGCGTGCGGGCCTGCACCGACGTGACCGGCTTCGGGCTCCTCGGCCACCTGCGCGGGATGCTGATCCCGAGCGGCTGCGCGGCGCGCCTCCGGCTCTCGGCGGTGCCCGTCATCCGGGGGGTCATCGATCTCGCGCAGGAGGGCCTCTGCCCCGGGGGGACGCGGAAGAACCTCGAGACCTTCGGGCCGACGACCACCTTCGACGGCGCGTGGAGCGAGGCGGAGAAGCTGGCCGTCGCCGACGCGCAGACGAGCGGCGGCCTCCTCGTCGCCGTCCCCCCGGAGAAGTCCGACGCCTTCGCCGCGGCGCTGTCCGCCCGGGGGCTCGAGCACGCCGCCCGCATCGGGGAGGTCGAGGCCGGGGAGCCGGGGCGGATCACGTTCACGAGGTGAGGGGGCGGGAGTGGGCGGGGGCGGGACCCGTTCTCCCGGGCGCTGCGCGCCTACCGGCGCGCCGGGGGGGCGGCGCCCAAAACAGGGGGCCCCCGCGGCGGGGGGGGGCTCGACCACCAGCCGGTCGATGCGGCCGGGGGCCCCCTCCGGGGGGGGGCCGCTCTTCTGCTTGCGGGAGGGTTGGAGAGGCAGGGGGAGGACTCGACACGCCTTTCGGCGCAGTGGGAGAATCCCCGGGATCGGGGCCATGGATCCTGGGGGACGGCGGGCACCCCAGCGGAGTTCCGGTGACTTCAAGGCACGAATGGTGC
>CAYJMF010000199.1:0-5616 GCA_964370855.1 uncultured Planctomycetota bacterium
CCCTGGAAGTTATCCACAGGAAAGTTGGAAAGTTGGGTGCGTCCCCTACTTCCCGCCGAGGCGTTCGAGGGCGGAGAGGGCGGAGGCGCGGACGGCGGGGTCCTTGTCGTCGAGGAGGGAGAGAAGGAGGGGGACGCCGGAGGCGTCGCCGAGGGCGCCGAGGGCGAGGGCGGCGCCGCGGCGCTTCACGGGATCGGGATCCTTCGCCAGCGCCGTGGCGTCGTCGAGGGCCTTCTTCGCGCCCTCCATGCCGTAGCGCTCGAAGGTGTCCTTGAGCTCCCGGTAGTTGCGGATGGAGTCGAGGGCCTCCTTCGCCTCCGCGCGCACGTCCTCGTCGGGGTGGTCGAGAAGGGGCAGGAGCCGCGGCCAGAACTCGACCAGGTTGAACCGGCGCACGACCCGGGCGGCGGCCGCGACCATGGGCGCGCGGGCGTCGGCGAGATACCCGTTCACGTAGGCGTTCCGCTTCTCCGCGGGAAGGACGAAAGAGACCTGCTCGAGGAGGCTCCCCGTGCGCCGCTCCTCGGGGAGGGCCTCGAAGAAGCCGACGGCGACCTCCGGGGGGACGTCCAGGTGGCCGGGGCCGGGAGGGTTGCGGACCACACCGCAGATCGCCCACCGGGGATCCCCCATGCCGGGGTTGGCCACCACCGCCGCCACGAGGTCCGGGACCGCCTCCACGCCGAGGAACTCCACGAGCCTCCGGCGGATCCAGGGCGAGCGCGTCCCCGGGAACGCCGCCCGCAGGTCGGGCAGCGCCTCCCTCCCGAGGAGGCCCACGAGCACCTGCAGGACCTGCTCGTTGTACTCCCGCGCGAGGCAGGCCCGGAGGTCGGGGGCGGCCTCCTTTCCCGCGAGGTTCACCAGCAGTTCGAGGTAGTTCACGGGCTGGTTCGGCGTCCCCTGGGGGTTCTTCGCGAGCCAGGCCCTGATGTCGCCCACGGACTCCTTCCCGGCGAGTTCCACGAGCATGTCCAGCATCCACGCGTTCGCGTATCCGAACCGCTCGAGGGCGTTCCGGAAGTCGGGGATCGCCTCATTTCCCACACAGCTCTGGAGGAGGGAGAGGCAGGACGCCACCACGCCCGGGATGGTGTGCTGTTCGATCATCCCCCGCAGCACCGGCGCCAGGGAGGGGTCGTGGCTGGATCTCGCCAGGGCCCACACCGGGCCGTTGGTGCCCCCCGCCGACGCGGGGAGATCCTCCGCGATCCTCGCGATGACCCCCGGCGGGAGCGCGAGCCGCCCCTCCTTCACCTTCTGGACGATGCAGTTGTATCCCTGTGCTCGCACCTCCGGTTCGGGATGCATCGCCAGGGCGATCTGGACCTCCTCGGGCAGGCGGGTCCATGCGTTCGACGAGCTGAACCAGGGCTGGATCCATGCCTGGAGCGCCGGCCCCTGCAGCCGGGACAGTCCGGCCATGAAGAGCCGCCCGCTCTCCACGGGGTCGGCGAAACTGACCTGGACGCGCCGGCCGACCTCGGCCTTCAGGAGCTGCGCCACGTGGGAGACCGAACCGATCTTCGCCTCCCCGGGCTTCCGGGGCCGTTCGCAGCGGCCGAGGAGATCCGCGAGGTCGTCCGGGGGGAGGTCAAAGACCGCCGTTCCGAGGACGGTGTACAGCGCCCCCGCGAGGCGCCCCGCGTCCTCCCCCGCCCCGTCCAGCCCCCGGCGCAGCCCCTTCAGGAACCCCCCCAGGAGCCCCGCGTGCCAGCGGACAGAGACCCCGGGGCGGGAATCGCCGCCGTTGCCCTCGCGCAACCACGCCACGGTCCTCTCCACCGCGCCGGTGTCCTCAGCGTCGAGGAGGCGGTTCACCGCCCGGTCCCTCTCCTCCCCCCCGAGCGCCTTCCCGCTGTCGAGCATGAGGAACGCCGAGGCCTGCTCCCTCGCGGTGCCCGATTCCATCACCGTGCGCAGCGCCTCCACGGCCTCCGCCGGAAGCTCCTTCAGGGTGTTGAGGCACCAGAGGGCGACCTGGCGGTGCCGCCCGTCCCCGGAACGGAGGAACTCGACGGCCGTGGGAACCAGGGCCGTGGCCGAGGGTCCGAAGGGCGCGGACAGGAGGACCAACTTCAGCTCGTCGTCGGCGCCCCGGAGGATGTCCCGGAGGACCGGCACGACCTCCTCCGCGGGCTCGGCGGAGAACTGCCTCCCGAAGAGCTCATTCAGGACCTGGTGCCGGGTCGGCCCCTCCAGGACGGCGGCCGCCCGGAGGAGGGCGTACCGCCCGTTCCGGTCGGCGTCGTTGCCGGTCATGGGGATATCCCCGACGGCCTGCCGGACGACGTCGGGGAAGGCGACCTTCGGATCCGCCAGCGCCCGCGCCAGCGCCCCCCGCGCCCCCGGCGCCGGCAGGTTCGCGAGGATGGCCGCCGCCCCGGTGACGATGCCGACGTCGGCCGTGCGGAGCCCCTCCTCCAGCAGCGGGACCGACCGCCCCCCGATGCGCCGGAGGTCGGCGGCCGCCTGGTCCCTCTCGGGCCCGGCGAGTTTCCAGACGAGTTCCCGGATGCGGGTCCTGAGCTCGTCCTCGATGCCGTCGGGCTCCCGGTCGGCGCTCGCGATGGCCTCCGCCGCCTCGTGGCAGGCCGGGTCCACCTCGAGGGCCGCGCGGAAGGCCGCCTTCGCCTCCTCGACCCGCCCCGTCTTCATCAGGCACCGCCCGCTCCCGAGCAGCGCGCGGAGCAGCGCCTTCTCGTCCTTCGCCGCGCGGGCCGCCTCCGCCGCCTCGGCGTAGAGCGTCGCCGCCTTCGGGAAATCGCGGAGCCCGTTCTCCTCGTAGAAGGCGCGGAAGATGCGCTCCTCGAGGTCGCCCGGCTCCTGCGCGGCGGCTCCCCCGGCGAAACCGATCAGCAGGCCCATGGCCAGGACGGCGGCGGCGGCGATCCTCATGTGCGTCTCCTTTCCGGTTCCGGCGACCCGCCCATGGGAGCACGGGCGGGGGCCGGACGCCGGTCCCGGACCTGTCACGAAGTCGTCTCCCCCGCCTCGAGCCGGTATCCCGTCCCGTGCACCGTCACCAGCACGCGGGGCCGCGCCGGGTCCTCCTCGAGCTTCTTCCGCAGGCGTGCCACGTGGTTGTCCAGCGTCCGCGTCTCGTGGCGCCCCTCGACCCCCCAGAGGTCGTGGAGCAGCCGCTCCCGCTCCACGGCCTGCCCGCGGCGCGCGAGGAGGTAGCGGAGGAGATCGGTCTCGGCGGGGGTGAGCTCCTCGTCCCTCCCCCCGCGTCGGACGCGGCGGGCGGCGAGGTCCACCTCCGCGGCGCCGAGGCGCACCACGGCCAGGGCGGCGGGGCCGGCGCGGCGGAGCAGGGCGGCGATGCGGGCGAACAGCTCCGCGAGCCCGAAGGGCTTCGTCACGTAGTCGTCGGCGCCGGAGCCGAGGCCCATGACCTTGTCCGTCTCCTGGCCGCGGGCGGTGAGGCAGAGGACGGGCACGCGGCTCCCGGCGTCGCGGAGGGCGCGGAGGATCTCGAGTCCGTCGCCGTCGGGGAGCATGAGGTCGAGGACGACGAGGTCGGGGTTCTCCCGGAGGGCGGCGCGCCGCCCCTCCTTCACCGTGGACGCGGGGACGACGTCGTAGCCCTCGTGGCGGAGGTTGAAGGCGAGGCCCCTCGCGAGGTCGTCGTCGTCCTCCACCAGCAGGATGCGCGCCTTCATGCCGTCCCCTCCTCCAGCGGGATGCGCAGGTCGAAGATCGCCCCGCCCCCCTCCCTGTCGGCGGCGGAGGCGCCGCCGCCGTGGGCCTCCGCCGCCTCGCGCACGAGGGCGAGGCCGAGGCCCGCCCCGGGGCCCGCGGCACCGGGGCCGCGCACGAACCGCTCGAAGAGCCGCGGGCCCGGGCCCGGCGGGAGGCCGGGGCCGCGGTCGAGGATGCGGACGACGGCCATTCTCCCCGCCGGCGCGGCCTCCACCTCCACGGTACCGCCGGAGGCGGCGTGGCGGGCGGCGTTCTCCAGCAGGTTGGAGACGGCGCCGCGCAGCGCCGCCGCGTCGGCGAGGACGGGGAGGGGACCGGCGATGCGGGTCTCGAGGCGGAGGCCGGCCCGCTCGAGAAGGGGGCGGTGCCACGCGGCCACCTCCTCCGCGAGGACGGCGAGGTCCTCGGGGCGGCGCTGGAGGGCGGACGGCCCGCCGGCGACCCGGGAGAGGTCGAGGACCTGCCCCACCATGGCGGTCAGCCGCTCCGCCTCGCGGGCGGCGACGCCGGCGAAGGCGCGGGCCTCCCCGGGGTCGGCGACGCGGCCCGCGGCGAGGGTCTCGGCGTACATGCGAATGACGGAGAGCGGGGTGCGGAGGTCGTGGCCCACCTTCGTCACGAAGTCGGCCCGGGCGCGGGCGGCCTCGGTCTCCCGGCGGGCGGCGCGCAGCGAGAGGACGAAGGCGGAGGCGCCGGCGAGCAGCAGCGCCGCGAGGAGCGCTCCCAGCATGAGGGCGGATCGGCGCGCGGCGGCGGCGACGGCGTCGCGGGAGGCGGTGGCGGCCAGGTGGAAGGGGAAGGCGGGATCCGGGGTCCATTCGGGGATCGAGGGCTCCAGTGTCTCCCGGAGGTCTCCGCGCAGGGGGCGAACCACGTCCCCTATCACGTGATTCCACCTGGATTCCCCCTCGAGGTGGAAGACCCCGTGGGGAGGATCCGCGGCGGGTTCGATGCGCATCTTCAGGGTGCCGTCCCCGGCCCGCTGCCACGCGGCGATGCGTGCGTCCACGGCCGCAAGGATGGAGAGCGGGTCGTCCGCAGGGAGGAAGGTGATCCCGCCGGGCCCCGAAGGCGGTCGCCGGGCGAACCCCTCCAGTCCAGCTCGCAGGGAGAGCGCGGCGCGCCTCTCCCTGAAGACCTCCTGCGGGACTCCCGCCAGCCGGCGTATCCCCTCGAGGACCGGGTTCGAACCGGGGTCGGCGTCGAGGTGAATCGCAAGCCGACCGGGAAGTTCGGGATCCGGCGGCTGCCGCCGGGCAAGGACGAGGAGTGCCTCCAGGGTCCCCTCGCTCCCTTCCGGAAGGGACTCCAGGAACTCCGCCTCGGCGGCCTCCGCGGCGGGCGCGTCCCCCGTTCGACGGAGGAGCGCGGCCATTCGATAGAGGGCCATGGGGCGCGCCAGCGAGTCGCGTCCGTCTCCCGCGGCGGTGCGGTACAGTCCCATCGCCCGCTCCGCGTCGCCGTCCACGGTCTCCGCCCTCTCCCCCTCCTGCAGGAAGAAGGCCGCCTGGGGATCGCTCGATGGCCCCAGCCTCTCCAGGGGCCGGGGAGGAGGGGGATGAAGGATGGCGCCATCGGGACCGATGACGGCATCCGCCTTCCCCGACACGACCTCTCCCAGGAGGCGGACCGCCTGCTCCCGGAGAGCGGCCTCTCCTACCTTCAGGGAGACCCGGAGCCCCTCCCGGGCCGCCAGTTCCGCGGCCGCCGACTCCGCCGCGACGATGCGCGCCCCGAGCACCCCCGTCCCCGCCGCCGCGAGGAGGAACAGCAGGAGCGGGAGGATCCGGCCGACGCGCATCCCCCGATCGTCCCATCCCCCCTCCACTCCCCATGTACCGAAGATGTACCGCGAAAGGGGACGCACCCAACTTTCCAACTTTTCTGTGGATAACCTCGCTGTCGGGCTGC
>CAYJMF010000200.1:0-5474 GCA_964370855.1 uncultured Planctomycetota bacterium
GGCCTGGAACGCCTGATCGCTCTGGTGCGGCATCGACGACGAGACGCAGCCGTGGGGGGGGCGGGGGCCCCCCCGCCCCCCCCCCCCCCCCCGGCCGGGGCCCGGGGCGGGGGCGGCCCCCCACGCCTGGTGAGACCCGCACGAAACCGCGAGGAACCCCCTCCCCTCCCCTCTCCTCCCCGCCGTGTTGCATGGGCCTTGGGCCCTCCTTCCGGTAACCTCGGGGGATGCCCTCCACCTCCCCTCCCGACGTCCGCGCGATCCTCGACGACGCCGCCGCCGGCGGGCGCCTCGAGGACGCCGCGGCCCTCCTCCTGCTGGAGCGGGCCCCCCTCGTCCCCCTCGGCCGCGCGGCCCGGGCCGTCTCCCGCCGCCTCCACCCCGAGGGATGGCGCACCTACGTCGTGGATCGCAACATCAACTACAGCAACGTCTGCGACTCCTACTGCAGGTTCTGCGGCTTCTACCGGGTGAAGGGGGAGAAGGACGGCTACCTCCTGTCGAAGGAGGTCATCGCTGAGAAGGTCGCGGAGCTCAAGGCCGTGGGCGGCACCCAGGTGCTCCTCCAGGGCGGCACCCACCCCGACCTCCCCATGGAGTACTACGAGGATCTCGTCCGCTTCTTCAAGTCCCTCGACGTCCATCTCCACGGCTTCTCGCCGCCGGAGATCCGGAAGATGGCCGAGGTCACGGGGATCCCGGTGCGGGACGTGCTGCGCCGGCTCATGGCCGCCGGCCTCGACTCCATTCCCGGAGGCGGCGCCGAGATCCTCGTGGACCGCGTCCGCGAGGCGATCTCCCCCCACAAGATCCGGACCGACGCATGGCTCGAGGTCATGCGGGAGGCCCACCTCCTCGGCCTCCGCACCTCCGCCACCATGATGTTCGGCCACAGGGAGACCCTCGCCGACCGGGTCGAGCACCTGCGGAGGATCCGCGACCTCCAGGACGAGACGGGCGGGTTCACGGCCTTCATCCCCTGGGCCTTCCAGCCCACCCACGCCATGGCCCGCATGGAGGCCGCCGGCGCCCACGACTACCTCCGGACGCTGTCCGTCGCGCGCCTCTACCTCCAGAACGTCCCCAACATCCAGTCCTCCTGGGTGACCATGGGCCCGAAGGTCGGCCAGCTCGCGCTCCAGTTCGGCGCCAACGACATGGGCTCCGTCATGCTCGAGGAGAACGTCGTCTCGACGGCCGGGGTCCGGTTCCGCATGGGGGTCGCGGAATTGCGCCGCGTCATCGAGGACGCCGGCTACCGCCCGGCGCAGAGGAACTTCTTCTACGTCCCCCTCGATCCCCCCCCCGCCGTGGAAGCGGCGGAACCCGTCGCGGCGGGCGCCCGGTGACCCCCGCGACCTCCGACGCCGAGGTCGAGGCGCTGGCCGTCCGCGCCGAGTCCGAAGGCCCCCTCTCCCCCGCCGAGGCGGCCCGCCTCTGCGCCGGCGACGTCCTGACCCTCGGCGAGCTCGCCGACGGGGCCCGCCGCCGCCTCCACGGGGAGGACGCGACCCTCGTCCGCACCCTGGTCCTCGGCTGGGGGGAGGATCCCGCCGCCCTCGCCCCTTCGGAGGCGGCCGACGAGGTGCGGTTCTCCGGGGACGTCCCCGCGGGCGCCACCGCGGCGGACCTCTGCGCCACCCTCGCCCGCGCCGCCGCCGCCCGCCCCGGGGTCCCGCTGCGCGCCGTCCGCCCCGCGGAGGTGCCGGCCCTGGCGGGGGCCGCCGGCCTCACGGACCGCCTCCTTCTCGCCCGGCTCGCCGACGCCGGGCTCTCGACCCTCGCCCACCCCCTGCCCGGGGACGACCCCGCGGCCACGCGGGAGGGGCTGCTGGCCGCCCACGGGGCGGACCTCGCGACGGACGCGCCGATCCGCTACGGGACGCGCTTCACGCCCGCGGGCCTCGCCGCACTCCTCCTCGCGTACCGCGACCTCCCCGGGGCGGCGGAGCGCTTCCGCTGCGGCGTTCCGCTTCCGGCCTCGGCCCCGGAGGAGTCCCCCCTCACGGCGACCACGGGCCTCGAGGACCTCCGCGTCTTCGCCTGCGCCCGCCTGCTCCTGCCCGGCGCGCTGCGCATCGCCGCCGAGGCGGAGCTCCTCGGGCCGAAGCTCGCCGCCGTGGCCCTCTCCTTCGGGGCCGACACTCTCGCCGGCGCCCTGGCCCTCCCCACGGAGCGCACGACCCCGCAGACGGCGGAGAGGCCGCGGCCCTTCAACGCCGACCGGGCGCGGCTGCTGCTGGCCGAGGCGGGCCGGGCGCCGCGGACGCCGCCCCCCTTCCCGGGGCGGCTCCCGTGAAGGTCTTCGTCCACCTCTTCGGGGTCGCCCGGGAGCGCATCGGGCGGAACGTCGTCGAGGTGGAGGTCCGCCCGCCCGCGACGGCGGGGGACGTGGCGGCCCAGCTCCTCCTCCACCATTCCGCCCTCGGCGACCTCCTCGCCACGGCCGCCGTCGCCGTGGATCGGGAGTTCGCCACCCTCGACACGCCCGTGACGGAGGCCTCCGAGGTCGCCCTCCTCCCCCCGGTGTCGGGAGGCTGATCGTGGGGCTCCTCGTGGACGGCCCCATCGACGCCGCCGCCCTCGAGGCGGAGGTGCGCACCCCCGCCGCCGGCGCCGTCGTCGTCTTCACGGGAACCGCCCGCGATTCGACCGGGGGCAAGCCCGTGGAGCGCCTCTTCTACGAGGCCTACCACGCCATGGCGGAGAAGCGGCTCGCGGAGATCTGCGAGGAGGCCCGCGCCGCCCACGGCGCTCTCCGGGTGGCGCTGCGCCACCGGGTCGGCCTCGTGGAGATCGGCGAGGCCGCCGTGGTCATCGCGGCCTCGGCGGCCCACCGCGCCGCCGCCTTCGACGCCTGCCGCGCCGTCATCGAGGAGATCAAGAAGTCGGCCCCGCTCTGGAAAAAGGAGCACTACGCCGACGGCAGCTCCTGGATCGGCCGCGGCAGCTAGAGGCCGCGGCGGTGCCTGGCACAGGGTGGAGTCGATTTTCGGGGAATATTCCCCGGATTCGGCCCTATCCGGGACTCCACCCTGTGCCAGGCACCTGTTCGCCTATTCGAACAGGACGCCGGAGCTCTTCGCAATTTCGAAGAGTTCGGGGGGGACCTGGCGGCGCCTGCCGGCGACCTCGGCGAGGGGGACGGGGAGGCAGAGGCCGCCGCGGAAGGCGATCATGCGGTCCGCCACCCCTCCGAGGAGCGCGGCCATGGCGGCCTCGCCGAAGCGGAGCGCGAGGAGGCGGTCGAAGAGGGACGGGGCCCCGCTGCGCGGGAACTCCGCCGCAGGGATGGTCCGGGGCGGGACCTTCGGCCATGCGGCGGCGAGGCGGGCCTCCGCCTCGGCGCGGGAGCCCCCTCCCTCGGCGCGGAAGAGGACCGGCGCTCCCGGCCCGCGGGCGGCGACCTCCCGCCAGCGATCCCAGGGGAACGGACGCTCCACCAGGATGGCCCCGCGGGCGCCGCAGCCCACGGCGGCCAGCAGCGCGACGTGGCCCGTGAGGGCGCCGGGCACCTCCACCAGGAGCGGGGCGCCGGAGGCGGCCTCCGCGGCGACGCGCCGGAGGATGGCGTTGACGTAGCCGTCCACCCCGAGGCAGGCGTCGGTCCCGCGCACGTCGTCGTGCACCGTGGCGGGGACGAAGAGGGAGGGAAGCCCCGCGGCGGCAAGGGCCGCCGCCCCCGCCGCGGAGCCCTCGCCGCCGGCGACGACGACAGCGGTGATCCCCGCCTCCCTCGCCTTCGCCGCGACGGCGGCGGCGCTCCCGGGCTTCCGCAGGTCCGGCCAGGGGGCGGGGGCCAGGTCGAACTCCCCCCCGGCGGGGAGCGGGACGGAGGCCCCGGCGAGGAGGCCGCCGAATCCGCCGGGGACGGCGACGATCTCCGCCCCCGCCTCCGCCGCCGCCTTCGCCGCCGCCCCCGCGAAGGCGCCGATCCCCGGCGCTCCGCCGCCCGCCGCCACCACCGCGATCCGTTCCATGGAACCTCCGGTCCCCCGCCGCCGAGTCTAGGGCCGCCCCCCTCCGGCGCCAAGACCGCAAGGCGCGCGCGGATCCCTCCGCGTTTTCCGTTGCGCGGGGTCCGCGGCGGGGGCACCTTGGAGTTCTCGCGGACCCGGAACCGGAGGCCACCTTGTCCACCACCGCCTCGCAGAAGCTCGGCGCCCTGATCCTCCCCGTCGGCGCCTTCCTCCTCGCCTGGGCCACCTCGACCCCGGAATGGAACCCCGTCCACGTCCAGGGCTCCTGGCGCGAGGTCATGCACCCGGAACTCGCCCGGGGCGGCCCCCCGAAGGAGCCCGCCGCGGCGGCGCCGGCGGAGCCGGAGAAGGAGGGGGAGAAGGAGACGGCGAAGGCCCCCGGGAAGCCCGCCGTGAAGAAGGGGCCGAAGCCCCCCGCGGAGTCCCCCGGGGAGGCTCCGCAGGACCCTCCCGCGCAGGTCCCCTCCGCGCCCCCGGAGAAGCCCGCGCCTGCCCCCCCGCCGGAGAAGCCGAAGGAGCCCGCGGGCCTCGACTTCAAGGTCTCCGGCCTCGCCCCGGCGGCCACCTCCGTCCCCCTGACGGTCCCCGCGGGCCAGCGCCTCGACATCCACGTCCTCGCCTCCGGCGCCGTGCGCCTCGGCCCCACGGTGGCGGACCCGGACATGGCGCTCACGGAGATCCGCGTCGCCGCCCGGGAGAAGAAGGAGAACGGGATGCTCTTCCTCGTCCCCCAGGCGCGCTCCAACTGGGACGACGTCCTCGCGCTGGCCTCCGCCGGCGCCGCCGCCGGGTGGACCCGGATCGGCCTCTGCGCCTCGAGCCCCGAGGACGCCGCCCAGGGCCGCGTCCTCCTCCTCGACATCCCCGCCTCCGAGGCGCCCACGAAGAAGGCCCTCGATCTGCTCACCGTCAAGGTGAAGCCGGGCCAGCCCATGAACCCCTCCTTCACCCTCAACGGGGAGGAGGTCGCCAGCGCGGGAGCCCTGCGGGCGAAGGCCACCTCGCTCCACTCGGAGTACGAGGAGGGATTCGAGGAGGGCTACTCGACGGACATCGAGGAGACCCCCTGGATCGTGGACGGAGCGGGGGCGTCATCGGGAGGGGTCATCGCCGCTCTCGATGCCATCAGGGATGGGGGCGCCAAGTGCGTCCGGCTCGCAGGGCTGCGCAAGCCGGTGACGGAAGACGGTAAGTAGCAGGGACTTGCGACCACCGGCGGGGCGAGGGTCCTGCCCCCGCCGCCGGTGCTCCCGGCCTAGCGACCCGTCTTGTTCCGCCCGCGAGTCGGCTTGCGGCCGTGATTCGCCTTCTTGGAGCGCCACTTGAGCTTGTAGTTCCTGCGCGGTCTGGCCATCCCCGGAGAGTACCAGAGCCCCGCGGGGGGATTCCATTTCTGGTGGACCGCCCAAAATAAACCCCCCCCCAATTGGGGGGGGGGGGGGGGGGGGGGCCCCGGGGCCGCCGCGGGGGGGGGGCGCCCCCCCCCCCCCGCCC
>CAYJMF010000201.1:0-3764 GCA_964370855.1 uncultured Planctomycetota bacterium
CCCCCCCCCCCCCTTTCACTCCAACCGCCCCCTTTCCGGCCGGACCGGGGCCCCCCCCGCCCGCCCCGCCCCCCCCCTAAAGGGGCGCAACGGCCTCGCCTCTGCGCCTCGGTCCCCTCGGAAGCCCCCCCCCTACCACGCGATCTCCACCTCCGCCTCCCCCCCGGGTTCCAGCACCATGTCCGGTCCCGCGCGGTAGGACTTGAGGATCCTCCTTCCCTCGCGGTCCCGTTCATCGGCCCGCGGCGGCAGGAGGACCGCGGTCCCCCAGGTGCCGCCCGCGACCCCTTCGAGGCGGAACCGGCCGTCGGTCCCGGTGACCGCGTGGAGTTCCGTCTCGTCCCTGCCCGTCGCCCCCCGGAGCACGAGCTTCACCTCCACGGTCGCCACGGGGCCCGCGGCGGCGGATCGGACGATGCCCCGCAGGGTGCCCGAGGCCGGGTCGAGGACGACGTCCCCGAGGTCCGCGGTCTCCCCGGGTCCCGCGGCCCAGCGCAGTTCGCGCCCTTCGAAGGCGCGGTGGAGGAGGCGGACCGCGCCCCCTCCCGGGGGCAGTCCATGGACGTGGAATCGGGAGGGCTCCCCGTCGAGGCCCCGCTCCGGGTGGCCGGTCTCTCCCGCGAGCGCGAGGACCCCGTCCACGGGTCTGCCGAGGGGGTCCACCACGCGGAAGCGCAGGGCGGCCGCCGGGGAGAGGCGCACCGTGCCGAGGTCCGTGGTCTCTCCCTGGGAGATGGTGAACTCCTCCGCCGCCGTGCCGAGGGGGGAGCGGAAGGTGTACGCGTACCGGCCGGGACGGAGGTTGCCGGACCGGAAGGTCCCGTCGGCCCCGGCCGCCCACTCCGTGCGGGAGGAATCCCCCCCGTCCAGCCGCCGCCCCTCGGTCCCGACGTCGAGGAGGGTGCGGCCATCGGGGTCCGCGCACCGGAACCGGAACCACCCCGGGGCGTCGGCCCTCCCCGTCACCACGAACTCCAGGCCGGAGCGGGGCGGGACGACCCCCTCGACGGGGGGCGGGTCCTCGTACTGGAGGAGGACGTCCCAGACCGTCACCCTGTAGGCCTCCGCGGCCAGGCCGGGGAGGGTGAAGGTGCCGTCCTCCCTCGTCCTCGCCACGGCGGTGGTCCCGTCGGCCCTCCGCGCGCGGACCCGGATCCCCTCCACGGGGTTCCCCCCCGCGTCCACCACCCGGCCGGAGATGGCCGGCCCCTCGTCCACGACGAGGTCGAGGCCGCTCCCCCCTCCCGCTTCGCGGAGGTCGAACTCGACGGGGCCGGAGGCGGCCTCCTTCCACGCCGCCTCCGCGGTGCCCGGGACCGCGGGGAGCCCCTCGAAGAGGAAGTTCCCCTCCTCGTCGGCGCGGACCTCCATGCCTCCGAGGGGTTTCGCCACCCCGGGGAAACGGAGGAGGATCCGCACGCGGGCCCCGGGGCGGGGTTCGGCGGCGGAGGACCGCACCCGTCCCGCCAGGCGCGCGGGCGGCAGGAGGACGATGCGGACTTCCTCCCCGCCCGCCCGGGCGCCCCCCGCCATGGAGGGAGCGAAGCCCGGCGCCCGGGCCCCGACGAGGAGTCCGTCCCCGGCGGCGAAGCCGGGGAGGGCGAACCGTCCGTCGGGACCGCTCACCGTGCGAAGGGGGCGGGGGTTCCCGTCCACCGAGGCGGCGACCTCGGCCCCGGGGATCGGGGCGCCGGCCCCGTCCACCACCACGCCGCGGAGGAGGGGGCCCTCCTCCGGCGTGCCCGTCGGGGTCGGGGAGGGGGCGGGCGCGCCGGAGAACGGCGGGAGGACCGCCGCCGGGGATTCTCCCGCCTCCCCGCTCCCCCCGCCCGGGGCCCCGGTTGCCGCGCGGCCCCCCCCCCCCCCACCCCCCCCCGCCCCCCCGCCCGCCCCCCCCCCTTCTCTGCTCGTGATGCAGCTATTCGGTCTTGCTGGAGAGGCGGTCCTCATCGCAGTGGCCGGGGCCGATCTTGCCTTCGTTGTAGGAGGCAAGGATCCCGGCCGTCGTGATGAAGTCCTTGCGGACAGGCTTGTTGCCCTTGAGCGCGCCGATCTCCGCCGGCAAGTACTGCTCGAACAGGGCTTCCGCATGGGCGATGGCATCGGTGACGGAGGTCGGGGCCGATGCATCGTTGAGGATGTTCAGGACGGCTGCCTGGTACTGGTGGGCAAGCTGGTAGTAGGCGTTGCCCGCCGGGGCGATCCAGAAGACGTCGTACCAGGTGGCGGACGTGTTGGGCGAGAAGAAGAGCTCGGACGCACCCAGGTAGGTGCCATCACCGGCCCAGGTGACCGGTGTACCGGTGCCCTGGAGGGCGTCGAGGAGCGCCCAGGCATCGTCGGACGGGGCGGGCCCGAACAGACTGTGGGTCTTCCAATAGCCCTGCGTCAGCGTGCAGCCACCGCACGGGATGTTGATGTCCACGGTCCAGCTGGAGCTGCCCGTGGCGGCGGTGTCGTTCGTCACGAACGAGGCCGTGTTCCTGTACTCATAGGTGCCGCAGGCCTCGTAGGGGCCGACGAACATGCTGTAGGTGAAGGTCCTGGGCGAGTCGCCGGCGCACACCGTCCCGAGCGCACCGTACGGGCTGTCGGTGACGGTGATGCACTCGTCGGTTTCCTGGTCAACCGCCCAGCCGAAGCCGTCGGTCGCCGTGAAATCGATCGAGTTGAACGTTACGGTCGCGGTGTTGGTCGTCGCGGCCGGCTGGGTGGGGCCGAAGTCGACGACGTAGTCGCAGGTGCCCGTGGCCCCGTGCGCGACCGTGAGGGTCGTGTCGTCGGCTCCGGAGCCGCAGTCGATGACGGCGGCGGTGGTGCCGATCTGGTCAGCGACGTCGACGTCCATCGACGCGGATGGATGCGGGTTGTGAACCGAGATCGTGCCGGTGACCTCGTAGCCGCTGTCGGTCTTGGTCGCGGTGACCGTGACCGAGTAGTTGACGAGGAACGACTGGCCGACCGCAAGCTCGAGTGCCGTCTGGTCACCCGTCTTGCCGATGCTCCAGTCCCAATCGCGATCGAACGTGCCATCGGCCGTCTTGCTCACCACGGGGGCGTAGCAGTTGACGGTGACGGTGACCGAGTCGTTGGCACCGGTCTCGGTGATCTCGGCCCGGTTGATCTTGTCGTAGGTGTAGAACCCGTTCGTGTAGTCGTCCGGGTCCGTGGAGCAGGTGAAGGTCTGGTCGTTGTCGAAGGTGGTGTCACCCGACGCCGACCCGAGGGCCTCGGGCGTGCCGCCGTCGAAGGTGTCGGTCACGTTGACCGTCGGGTAGCCGACGATCGTCGGGCTGTCGAACGCCCAGGTGTCACTGCCCGTGAAGCTGCCGCCGCCGATCGCGGCGGTCGCGGTGTTCGAGCCGGACTGCTCGTTCGCAGCGCCCGTCGGGACGCCCGAGTACGTGCAGGTGACCGACCCGTTCACCCCGCCGCTCTTGGCCGGGATGACGAGGGCCGCCGGATCCGCCGCGGCAGGACAGATGATCGTCACGGCGCCGCCCGTCGAGAGCGCGTCGGTCAGGTTGACCGTCATCGACGCGTTCGGGTTGGGGTTCGCGACCGTGATGCTGCCGCTGACGAGGAAGTCCGAGTACCCGATCGTCTGGTCGACGTCGATGTCGTAATCGGTGTCGGCGCTGCCGCCCGCGAACAGGTTGTGGGTCAGCGGCAAGCCGGACTTGTCGAGATCCCACGTGTAGTTCTTGTTGAACGTGCCATCGGCCGTCTTGCTCACCACGGGGGCGTAGCAGTTGACGGTGACG
>CAYJMF010000201.1:3864-5375 GCA_964370855.1 uncultured Planctomycetota bacterium
GCCCGCGAACAGGTTGTGGGTCAGCGGCAAGCCGGACTTGTCGAGATCCCACGTGAACGTGCGATCGAACGTGCCCGTGGCCGTCTTGGTGAGCGTGATGAACGGCAGGACCTCGGTGGACCATTCCTCGAACCCGTCGTTGTTCGGGAAGTTCGTGCCGAACTTGTTGTAGAGGTAGACCCACGTTTCGCAGCCTGGCTGACCGTATCCGCAGTCGAGCCCGCTGCCGACGAACTTGGACTCCGGCACGAGCATGCTGAGGTCGCTCACGCCGCTGCCCGGCGCGTTCCGGTAGTCCATCTTGATCCACTTGTCGCCGAGCGTGAAGATCTGCGTCGCGTCGCCGCTGAAGGTGCCCGCGGTCGGGTCGAACCCGTGCAGGGTCGGCGAGTTGGCGACGAACAGCTGGAGGCCGTCCAGGGACAGGAAGGGGTTGTTCGTCGTCTGGTTGATGTCGAGGTTGAACTTCCTATACGCGACCCCGCCCGTGGTGGTGACCGGGACGGTGCTCAGGAGCAGGGACTCCGTCCACGGTGCGTCCTCGTCGTACTGGAGGGGCCGGTAGTCCGTGTTGTAGCCCTGCTCGATGTCCGGGTCGTTCCCGCCGCGCTGGACGCGCAGGAACGGGTCGAGGACGCCCGTCCCGGCGGACCCGGCGATCGGTCCCTGCTGGAAGAGGACGTCGTCGATCGTGGCGGTTGATCCCACCGCCGTGAGGTCGACCATCGTCGAGCCCGCAACAAGCGGCACGAGGCTCAGCGATAGCGCTACGATTCCCAGGAGCGACCCTGTCATTCTGAGCCTGCGTGAGCGGGCTCGTCGCAGTGTGGTCGCTTCACCCATATCCGTCTCCCTCCTGCCGCGCGCTGGGCGGCAATCCCTGGTGCTTGGAGACAGACGTGGACCCCCCGCGGGTGCGAGGAGTCCACGTTCGGTCTCGGGGACCGCGAGGCGGTGTCGGGACAGGAGAGTGGGCGCGCTGAAACCGTCCAACGACAAGCCGAGTCGATGAGGGTCTATGCGCACCCGCAATGGGGCTCTCTCCTATCCCCCGGTGATCTGATTCCTTGAGCCTCCCCGGGCTCCCTGAATCGGCCACCTGCCCGGCGCCGGACCCCCGTCGACGCGCCGAGACGTCTGCACAGTCTGCGGGCCCGAAGGTCCTAGGTCAATAGTCCCGGTGGCCCTGTTCCAGCCGGTGGCATGCGTGGCAACAGGGGGCCTGTCGGATCGTTGACAATGCGAGACCACGTGACTGCGCCTGCGCTCCGCATCAGTGCTCGCGCCGGGCGTCTCCCTCAGGGCGTGTAGTGCACCTGCACGCCGACGTAGTCCAGCCTGAAGTCACGGCTCGTGCTGCTGGAGACGTCGGTGATCCTGACCCGGAACGTTGACGGCCCCAGCTCGGACAGCGTCCAGGGCGAGTGGCCCCAGGCATCGGCGGCGCCACCAAGGGTGTAGGTCTCGATGGTCGTGCTCGTGATGTTGGCCGTCTTCGCCGTGTTCCAGGT
>CAYJMF010000202.1:0-5195 GCA_964370855.1 uncultured Planctomycetota bacterium
ACGTCGAGGAGGCCGCGGCCCGCGCCGGGGAGGCCGCCGAGGCGGCCCGCGAGGCGGCCCGCGCCGTCCGCGCCGGGGAGCCCGGCGCCGCCGAGGCCGCCCGCGCCGCCGAGGGGGATCTCGAGCGGGCCTCCGAGGCCATCGGGCGCGCCCTCTCCGGGGGGGAGCGCGCCGCCTCCCTCGCCGATCGCCAGAAGAAGATCCGCGCCGAGACGGAGAACGCCGCCGCCTCGGCGGCCTCCGCCGGGGACCCCGAGGGGGCCGGGCGCGCGAAGACCCTCGGCGAGGCAGGCCGCGCCATGGAGCGGGCCGAATCCCGCTCCCGCTCCGGCGACGCCGCCGGGGCCGCCCCCGACGCGAGGGAGGCCGCGGAGAAGCTCGCCGCGGCGGCCGGCGCCGCGAAGGCGAAGGGCGCGGCCGAGCGGGCGAAGGCGGAGAAGGAGCTCCAGCGCCTCGCCGAGCGGCAGAAGGAGAACGCCGACGCCATGAAGCGGCTCGCCGAGCGCCTGCGCGCCGAGAAGGACCTGCCCGGCGCCGCCGAGGCCGCCGACGCCCTCGACCGGGCCGCCTCCTCCTCAGGGGAATCGATGCGGGGAGGGGGCGAGGAGGCGCGCGGCCGGACGCGGAAGGGGCTCGAGGAGGCCCGCGAGAGCCTCCGCGATCCGAAGCTCGAGGAGCGGCGGAAGGAGATGCTGAAGGACCCCCTCCGCGAGCAGGAGAAGCTCTCCGGAGAGACGAAGCAGCTGGCGAAGGACATGGCGGGATCCGGCGACGGGGGGGGATCGGAGTCCGCCGCCGGCGCCTCGGAGTCCATGGACCGGGCCTCGGAGGACATGGAGAAGGGGGACCCGGAATCCGCCGCCGAGGACCAGAAGGAGGCGGAGCGCCGCCTCGAGGAGATCCGCCGGGAGCTCGACCGGGAGCAGACCCGCTACGAGAACCTCCGCCAGGAGGAGCTGCTCTTCCGCATCGCCAAGGAGCTCGACGCCCTCGTCGAGGGGCAGTCCGCCGTGAACCTCCGGGTCCGCGACGTCGACGACAAGCGCGCCGCCGCCGACGGGACCCTTTCCCGCTTCGACCTCCTCTCCCTCGGCGAGATCGGGGACAGGGAAAAGGAGCTCGCCGGGAAGGCGGGGTGGATCGCCGACTCCATCGAGAAGGAGGAGTCGCCGGTCTACGGATTCGTGATGCGCTCCATCGCCGAGGACATGGATCGGCTCGCGGCGCTTCTCCTCGACAGGGAGACGGGGAGTTCGGCGCAGGTGCTCGGCTCCGAGGTCGTCCGGCGCCTGCAGGAGCTCGCGGCGGCCCTGAAGAAGCAGAAGGAGGAGGCCGCCAAGGCCCCCCCGCCCCCGGAGGGGCAGCCGCAGGAACAGAAGAACCCCCTCGTCCCGCCCCCGGCGGAGCTCCGGATGCTGAAGTCGCTCCAGGAGGAGGTGAACGCCTCCGTGGAGGATCTCCGCGCGGAGCTGGCCACGGGCGCGGACCTCTCCGAGGACGCGCGGCGCGAGGTGGACCGGCTGGCCCGGCGCCAGTCGCGGCTGCGGGACCTCTGGCTCACCCTGGCGAAGAAGTTCGGGCTCCCCACGGAGGAGGAGGCCCCCGCCGGGGGGGAGGGCGGCGGGGAGCCGGGGGGCGGGGAATCGGGGAGGTAGCGCCGCCCGGGGCGGCCCCCGCGGTTAGGATTCCATGGTGAGACCGACGGCCCTCCTGGCGGCGCTCCTCCTCGCGGCGTTGCCCGCGTTCCCGGCCACCGGGGACCGGGAGGATCCGCCGCCCGCCACGGCTCCCGCGGGGGACGTCGGCGCCGGCGGCCTCGCCGACAGGATCACCGCGGCGCAGCAGGCCTCCATCGACCGCGGCCTCCGCTGGCTCGCGGCGCAGCAGGATCCCGCCGGCGGCTTCCCCTCCACCTCCGCGGGCGGCGGCGGGAACGCGCGGAGCGCCGACTACCAGACCGCCATCACCGCGCTCTCGACCCTGGCCTTCCTCGGGGCCGGCCACGGCCTCGCCCACGGGGAGTACCACGACACCGTCTACCGCGCCGTGGACTGGCTGCTCAAGGCGGAGGGGAAGGCCGGGGACACGGACCGTCCGCGGGGCTACATCTCCTTCCCCAACGACCGCCAGTCGAAGATGCACGGGC
This sequence comes from uncultured Planctomycetota bacterium, assembly GCA_964370855.1. GTDB lineage: Bacteria > Planctomycetota > JAJSAM01 > JAJSAM01 > JAKLKS01 > JAKLKS01. Next base: position 2,147 of record CAYJMF010000202.1, read on the forward strand.
ACGGGTTCGCGACCCTCGCCCTGGCCGAGGCCTTCGCCACGGCCGGCGACTCAGGGGAGCCGGGGCGGGACGGCGGAAGCCGCTCCCCCGAGGCCGTGCGGCTCCGGGACATCTCCCGCCGCCTCCGGGACGGGATCCAGGACGCCGTGGATCTCATCGAGGGCTCCCAGGCCCTGCGGGGCGGATGGGACTACTACCCGACCTCGGGCGGCAAGAGCGACCACGAGGGCTCCATCACCGTCTGCCAGGTGCAGGCCCTGCTGGCCGCCAGCAACCGCGGCTTCCGCGTGGACCGGAACCGCATCGAGCTGGCCCGCAAGTACATGAGGGACTCCCAGACCGCCTCCGGCGGATTCAAGTACAAGCTCACCCACACGGAGGGGGCCAACGACCGCCAGCTCACCTACGCGCTGACCGCCGCCGGGGTCGTCTCCATCCTCGGCCTGGCCGACTGGGACCGCAAGGATGCCATCGAGAAGGGCATGGTCTTCCTCGAGAAGAAGTCCCGGTCCGGCTGGCGGCGCACCATCCCCCACCCCGAGGAGACGCCCTACTACTTCTACGGCTCCTTCTACGCCGTGCAGGCCTACCACTGGCTCGGCGGCGAACGATGGGAGCGGTTCTGGGTCCCCATGCGCAACCAGATCCTCTCCCTCCAGAACGGCAACGGCTCCTGGACCGGCAAGGACACGAGCCTCGACCTCGGCGACGTCTACCCGACGGCCTACTCCCTCCTCATGCTCGAGGTCCCCGTCCGCTACCTCTCCATCTTCGACAAGTGACGGCGCCATACTGAACCCGACCCAGATTGGCGGCGAAACGAGAGGTGAGCGGTCCGGCGGGAGTCCCCCGTTTCGCCGCCAATCTGGGTCGGGTTCAGTTTGGCGCCGTCACCCGGGCGAGGAGGAAGCGGAGGTAGCGCCCCTCGGGGGCGACGATGGACCAGGGGTGATCCGGGCCCTGGCCTCCCCGGTAGAGGACCTGCACGCGGCGGCGGGCGAGGCGGGCGGCCTCGCGGAGGGTGTCCTCGAAGGCGTCGTCGGTGACGGCGCCGCTGCAGGAGGAGGTGGCCAGAACGCCGCCCTCGGCGAGGAGGAGCAGGGCGCGCAGGTGGATCTCGCGCAGCGCCTTCAGGGCCCCCTCGGTCTGGTGCTTGTTGTCGGCCATGCGCGGCGGATCCACGGAGACGGCGCCGAAGCGCTCGCTCCCCCCCGCGAGCCTCCGGAGGGCGAGGAACCCGTCCTCCTTCCGCGTCTCGACGCGCCCGCCGACCCCGTTGCGCCCCGCGTTGGCCGCCAGGCGCTCCAGGGCCGGGGCCGATCCGTCGATGCACACCGCGAAGGCCGCCCCGCCGTTGACCAGGGCGTGGAGGGCGAAGCCCCCGGTCCCGCAGAAGGCGTCGAGGACCCGGCGCCCGCCGCAGAGCGCCCCGAACCGCGCCCGGTTCTCCCGCTGGTCGGAGAAGTGGCCGGTCTTGGCGCCGGAGCGGAGGTCCACGCCGAACCCCACGCCCCGCTCCCGCACCCAGACCGTCTCCGGGGGCTCCGTCCCGCGGAGAAGGCGGTCCCCCTCCGCGATCCCCTCCTCCCGCGCGTGGCGCGCCCCGCCCCGGAGCCAGATCCCCCTTGGCCGCAGCGCCTCCTCCAGGGCGTCGCAGAGCGGTTCGAGGAGCCGCTCCATGCCGAGCACGGAGACCTGCAGGACGAGGTGGTCCGCGCAGGCGTCCACCACGATGCCGGGGAGGCCGTCCCCCTCGGCGTGGACGACGCGGTAGGCGTCGGTCTCCGCGGGGACTCCGGACTCGCGCCGCAGCGCCACCGCCGCCCGCACCCGCGCCGCCACCACCGCCGGGAGGTCCGTCGCCCCCTCCTCCCGGGTGAGCACGCGCACGCGCAGCACGGACCGGGAGTTCCAGAAGCCCCGCGCCACGAAGCGGCCCGCGTCGTCGCGGACCTCCACGACCTCCCCGTCGGCGGGGCTCCCCTCGACGCGCTCGATGCTCGCGGCGTAGACCCAGGGGTGGCCCGCCCAGAGGGGCTTCGTGCGGCCGCGCAGGAGACGGACCGTCGCCGCCCCGGGGGCCATCAGACGGGGAGCCCGGGGCCCCGCAACGCCTCGTGGGCGCTGCCGCTGCGGAACCCCTCGAGGTCCAGCGAGACGAAGGAGAAGCCGGCCCCCTTGATCCCCGCGACGAGGGCCGCCCGCAGCGCCGGCTCCAGGGCCCGGGGGAGATCCCCCGCGGGGATCTCGATGCGGGCCACGGCGCCGTGGTGGCGCACGCGGTGCTCGGGGAAGCCGAGCCCCTCGAGGACCGCCTCCGCGGCCCGCACCTGCGCGAGGCGCTCCGGCGTCACCTCCGTGCCGAAGGGGATGCGGGAGGAGAGGCAGGGCTCCGCGGGCTTGTCCCAGGTCGGGAGCCCGAGGTGGCGGGAGAGGGCGCGGACGGCGGCCTTGCCGAGCCCCGCCTCCCGCAGGGGGGATCGCACCCCGTGCTCCGCCGCGGCCCGGGCGCCGGGGCGCTCCTCGACGCGGTCGTCGGCGTTGAGGCCGTCCACGACGAAGGCGAGGCCGAGGGCGCGGGCCCTCTCCCCGACGCGGGTGTAGAGCTCGTCCTTGCAGTGCCAGCAGCGGTCGGTCCCGTTGGCGAGGTAACCCGGGGAGCGCAGTTCCTCCGTGTCCACGATCTCGTGGGGCACCTCGAGGAGGGCGGCGAGCTCCGCGGCGCGGGCGAGCTCCGCGGGCTTCAGGCTCTCGCTGCGGCCCGTCACGGCGGCGACGCGACCCGCGGGGAGGAAGTCCCGGCAGGCGCGCAGCACCAGGGCGCTGTCGGCCCCCCCGGAGAAGGCCACGGCCGCGCTCCCGAGGGGCTCCACGGCGGCGCGGAGCGCCTCGAGGGCGCGGCGGAGATCGGGGTCGGGGGGGAGGATCATGGTCAGGTGATTGTGGGGGGAGGAGGGGGGGCGGCGGAGGGATTCCGTCCCCGGGCGTTGCGCGGGCTCCTCGCTGGATCGTGTGGGTTCTCGCCCGGGCGTTGCGCGCCTTCCGGCGC
>CAYJMF010000203.1:0-5172 GCA_964370855.1 uncultured Planctomycetota bacterium
GGCGTCCCCTCCGTTCAGGGGACGCCTCTACTTCAGGGACCGCCGGTAGGCGCGCAACGCCCGGGGGGGCCCGCGCGAAACAGCAACCCCCCCCCTGCCCCCCGTGTATCCTCCCCCCATGCCTCTTCCCCTCGTCGCCATCGTCGGCCGCCCCAACGTGGGCAAGTCGACCCTCTTCAACTCCCTCGTCGGGCGCCGCCTCTCCATCGTGGATCCCACGGCGGGGACCACCCGGGACCGGGTGGCGTCGGTGGTGCGCCACGGGACGAAGCTCTTCGGCCTCGTGGACACCGGGGGCATCGGCCTCGTGGACGAGAGCCGCCTCGAGGAGCACATCAACGCCCAGGTGGACCTCGCCATCGCGGAGGCCGCCGTCATCGTCTTCCTCGTGGACGTGCGGGACGGCATCACCCCCCTCGATCAGAAGGTGGCGGAGCGCCTCCGCCGCCTCGACCGCCCCGTGGTGCTCGCCGCCAACAAGGCCGACGTCAAGAACCTCGAGCACGAGGTCCACGTCTTCCAGAAGCTCGGCCTCGGCGATCCGATCCCCCTCTCCGCCCTCCACAGGTTCAACACCACGGAGATCCGGGACCGGTTCCTCGCCTTCCTCCCCGAGGCCGCGCCGGCCCCCGCCGACGAGGCGCCCCGCATCGCCATCGTCGGCCGCCGCAACGCCGGGAAGTCCACCTTCCTCAACGCCCTGGCCGGGTCCGGCCGCGTCATCACCTCCGAGCTCCCGGGCACCACGAGGGACGCCGTGGACGTGCGCGTCGTCCGCGGGAAGAAGGAGTACGTCTTCATCGACACCGCGGGCGTGGTGAAGAAGACCAAGGTGGACCAGTCCGTCGAGTTCTACGCCCAGGTCCGCACCTTCGAGGCCGTGGAGCGCTGCGACGCGGCCCTCCTCATCCTCGACATCGCCGACGAGATCACCCAGGTGGACAAGAAGGTCGCGGCCCTCGTCGTGGACGCGAAGAAGCCCGTGGTCGTCGTCGGCAACAAGTGGGACCTGACCCGGGCCACGGCGGAGAAGTTCGAGGAGTACTTCCGCAAGACCCTGCCCAACCTCGCCTTCGCCCCCGTCTCCTTCACCTCCTCGCTGAAGGGGACGAACCTCTGGGAGACCGTGGACCTCGCCGTGGAGCTCCTCGCGCAGTCCAACACGCGCGTGGAGACCGCCGCCGTCAACCGGGTCCTCCAGCGCGCCCTCGAGGAGCGCACCCCCAAGGTCGCCCGGACCAAGGTCCCGAAGATCTACTACGCCACGCAGGTCGGCACCCACCCGCCGTCCTTCGTCCTGTTCGTCAACGACCCGGACCTCTTCCCCTCCACCTACCGGCGGTTCCTGGAGAACCGCTTCCGGACGGAGTTCCCCTTCCGCGAGGTGCCGCTGCGCCTCACCTTCCGGGAGAAGACCCGGGACGCCGAGGGGAGCGGGAGAGGCGGCCGGAGGAGGAGGTGACCGGGTGAGAATCGCCGCCGCCGCCGCCCTCGCCGCCGTCATGACTCTCCCCCTCGGGGGCTGTCGCCGGGCCCTCCCCCCGGCCATGATCGTCTACGCGCGCGGGGAGGATTCCGAGTCCCTCGACCCCCAGGCCGTGGACGACGGGGAGTCGGTCAAGGTCACGGACCAGATCTTCGAGAGCCTGGTCTCCTTCGGCCCCGGCACCTGCGACCTCGTCCCGGGACTGGCGGAGTCCTGGACCGCCTCCCCCGACGGCCTCACCTGGGAGTTCCGGCTGCGGTCCGGCGTGAAGTTCCACGACGGGACCCCGCTGGACGCCGACGCCGTCCTCTTCACCTTCGCGCGCCTGCTGGACGTGAAGAACCCCCTGCGGCCCCCGGTCAAGGTCCCCTACGAGTCCTTCTACCGGGGCATCATCGCGAAGGTGGAGGCGAAGGACCCCCTCACGGTGGTCTTCACCCTGGAGCGCCCCTACGCGCCCTTCCTCGCCAACATGGCCATGTTCGCCGGCTCCATCGTCAGCCCGACGGCGGTAAAGGCGGCGGGCGGCGAGCTCTTCGGCAAGAAGCCCGTGGGGACCGGCCCCTTCCGCTTCGACGCCTGGTCCCAGGGGGAGAAGAAGATCTCCCTCGTGCGCAACGAGGCGTGGTGGGGGGGGAGGCCCGGCGTCGATCGCGTCATCTTCCGGACCATCCCCGACAACAACTCCCGCATCACGGCGCTGCGCTCCGGCGACTGCAACTGGATGGACGGCCTCAACTGCGAGGACATCGACGCCTGCCGGAAGGACCCGCGCCTCAAGGTCTGGTCCGCCACGGGGATGAACGTCGGCTACCTCGCCATGAACACCGACCGGAAGCCCTGGGACGACGTCCGCGTGCGCCGCGCCGCCTCCCTGGCCATCGACCGGAAGCGGCTCGTGGAGGCGCTCTACTACGGCTCCGGGCACGCCGCCGTCCACCCGATGCCCCCGGGGACCCTCGGCTACGACGACTCCGTACCGGTGCCCGCGGCCGAACCCGCGAAGGCGAAGGCGCTCCTCGCCGAGGCCGGCTTCCCCGGAGGCATCGACACCGAGCTCTACGCCATGCCGAACCCGCGGCCCTACTTCCCGAGCCCCCTCAAGATCGCCGAGGTCCTGAAGGCCGACCTCGCCGCCGCCGGCATCCGGGCGAGGATCGTCACCCCCGGGGACTTCACGCTCTACCGGGAGGCGGTCTCCAACGGGAAGCACGACATGGCCATGCTCGGGTGGACGACGGACAACGGGGACCCGGACAACTTCCTCTTCACCTTCTTCGCGAAGGAGAACGCGGTGAAGGGGCCCGGCGCCCTCAACGTCTCCTTCTGGGTGGACCCGAGGATGCAGGAACTCCTCAAGAAGGGCCAGGAGGTCACCGGGGCGGCCGAGAGGGCCGCCGTCTACCGGGAGGCCCTCGCCCTCGTCGCGAACCAGGTTCCGCTCATCCCCGTGGCCCACGCCGACACCCCCTTCGTCTCCCGCGCCGGCTTCGAGGGGTTCATCGTCCAGCCATCGGGGGACCTCGTCCTCCACCGCGTGAAGCCGCCCCCGGCGGAGTAGGCGGGGAGACCGTGGGCCGCTACGTCCTCCGGAGGCTGCTCCTCTTCGTCCCCGTCTGGCTCGGGGTCGCGACCCTGGTCTTCCTCCTCGTGCGCATGAGCGGGGACCCGGTGCTGGCCATGGTGGGGGACAAGGCGAGCCCCGCCCGGGTGGCGGACCTCCGGCAGAAGCTCGGCCTCGACCGGTCCCTCCCCGCCCAGTACGCCGCCTTCCTCGGGGAGATCGCCACGGCCGACCTCGGGGACTCCTTCCGCACGCAGCGCCCCGTCATGGTGGATCTCCGCGACTTCTTCCCCGCCACGCTGGAGCTGGCGCTCCTGGCCATGCTCCTCGCGACGGCGGGCGGGATGGCGCTCGGGACCCTGGCGGCGGTGAAACGCAACGGCTGGCTCGACGGGGCGAGCATGGTGACGGCCCTGGTGGGGGTGTCCGTGCCGGTGTTCTGGCTCGCCCTGCTGGCCCTCAAGGGGCTCGGGGAGTCGGCGGGGCTCTTCCCCGTGGGAGGGCGGCTCTCGGCCACGACCCTCCTCGAACCGATCACGGGCCTCTTCACCCTCGACGCCCTCCTCCGCGGGGACTTCCCCGCCTTCGGGGACGCCGTCGGCCACATCCTCCTCCCCGCCTGCGTGCTGGCGACGGTGCCCGCGGCCATCGTCACGCGCATGACCCGCGCCTCCCTCATCGAGAACCTCGGGAAGGACTACGTGCGCACGGCCCGGGCCAAGGGGCTCGCCGAGCGGACCGTCGTGATCCGCCACGCGCTCCGCAACTCCCTCGTCCCCATCGTCACCGTCATCGGGATGCACTTCGGGCTCCTCCTCGGAGGGGCGGTGCTGACGGAGACGGTCTTCGGGTGGCCGGGCCTCGGGAAGTACACCGTGGACTCGGTGCTCCGGCGGGACTTCCGCTCCGTGCAGGGGGCGCTCCTCCTCATGGCGACGACCTTCGTCGTCGTCAACCTGGTGGTGGACGTGCTCTACGCCTTCCTGGATCCCCGGATCCGCGAGGGCTACGAGGCCGATCGGTGAGCGGAGCCGCCCCCTCCGGCGCCGTCCCGGTCCACGTCCCCTCCCGCATCCGGGACCGGAGGCTCCGCGCGCTGCTCCGCAACCGGGCCGCCCTGGCCGGGGGGGCGCTCCTCCTGCTGCTGGTCGTCGCCGCCCTCGGCGCCGACCTCCTCGCGGGCCACCCGCCGCTGCAGCAGGCCCTGGAGCGCCGCCTCGAGGGGCCCTCGGCGGAGTTCCCCCTCGGGACCGACGACCTCGGGCGGGATCTCCTCTCCCGGCTCCTCCACGGGGCCCGGTACTCGCTCCTCATCGGGACCATCTCCGTCGGCATCGCCGCCTGCGTGGGGATCCCCCTCGGCGCCCTCGCCGGCTACGTCGGGGGGAGGGTGGACGCGGTGATCATGCGCCTCACCGACGTGATGCTCGCCTTCCCCTCCATCGTGCTCGCCATCGCCATCGTGGCGGCCCTCGGGGCCTCGCTCCTCAACCTGATGATCGCCGTCGGCGTCGTGGCTGTGCCGAACTACGCCCGGCAGGTGCGGGCGTCGGTGATCCAGGTGAAGGAGGAGGACTACGTGATCGCCGCCCGGGCGCTGGGGGCGGGGGGGTGGCGGATCCTGCTGCGGACGGTGATGCCCAACTGCCTCGCGCCGCTCATCGTCCTCGCCACCCTCGACTACGGCGCCGCCATCCTCGAGGCCGCGGCCCTCTCCTTCCTCGGCCTCGGCCCCGAGGTGGGGACCCCGGAGTGGGGGAAGATGCTGGCCGAGGCGCAGAACCTGTTCTCGCTGGCGCCCCGGGTGGTGGTCGCGCCGGGGCTGTGCATCTCGGCGGCGGTGCTGGCCTTCAATCTGCTCGGGGACGGGTTGAGGGACGCGCTGGATCCGCGGGCGAGGTGAGGGAGGGGAGGGGTTGGTTTGCGGTATCAGGGGGATGGGGGGGATGGCATTGCGGGAAGGGTGGGCGTGATATTTAGAGGCAGCCCACTGTGGGGGCCGTGGCGCGGTGGGGGAGGGGGGCGGGGTCGGGGGCGGGGGGGGGGGGGGGGGGGGGGGCTTTTCTCCGGCAGCCGTGGGGGTTGGGGTGGACGTTGCTGGCGGGGTGCTGGTGTTGGCACG
>CAYJMF010000204.1:0-5082 GCA_964370855.1 uncultured Planctomycetota bacterium
CAACGCGCCCGTTTCGAGAGGGTCCGGTCCGATCCGTTCCGGACCGGCCCCTCTCGAAACGGGCGCAACCGCGGCGGCGAAGCCGCCGCGGAACCGCAAGGGGGAGGGGACTCTCCCTCCCTCCGGTTCCTCGCGGATGCGAGAACACCGGGCATGGTGTGGAGAGGCGGCCCACCGTGTACACCGTGGTGATTGGGGGAGGGGGGCGGGTTCGCGACAGGTGGGGAGGGAGGGAGCGGGCGACTTTCGGGAGGACGGAGGAGAGGCAAGGAGAGGAATGGAATCTGGACTACAGAATCGCCTGCAGTAGCCAGATCAGCGAAACGTCCACGATGCCAATGATCACCCATATGGCGACTCGCAGGGCAACTCGACTCCACCTCTTGCGGACAGCCTCCAGGAACTCCTTCACGATGAGCAGCCCTCGCCTGACTTCGACACGAGCATTATCCCCGCTTCCCGTGCATGGTCCATGGCCCGGATGACGCACGTCAGGCGGGGACTCGGCGTGCGGTGAAATCGGGTGGACCCCGAGCCGCGGATCGCCCCCGTGATGGAGCGCGCGATTGTCGTTGGCCGCTGGAACCGTCGCACGATGAGCGGAATGCGGAGGGAGGAGGTTCCTCCCTCCTACCTCCCCCGCACCACCATCACCTGCTCCCCCGACACCAGCAGCACGCCGGCCTGCGCCGCCGTGTCGAAGGCGTCTCCCGCGAGGCGATCCTCGACGAGGCGGTCCACGACCTCCCCGCTCCCGCGGTCGAGGACGAGGACGCCGGTCCCCGCGCTGGAGCCGGGCCCGGCGGCGAGGAAGTTCACGACCAGCGCGCCCCCGGCCTCGGCGAGTTCCGTGATCACCGGCTCCGCGGAGACATCCCGCGTCCACGCGATGGCGCCCCTCTCGAGGTCGTGGGCCTCGATGCGGGTCCGGCTCCCCTCGGGGAGGCTCGACGTGGAGGCCATCACGAACCGCTCGTCCACGAGGAGCGTCGACGAGGAGGGATCGAACATCCGCCCCTCCCCGGCCCGGATCGTCCAGAGGGAGCGGCCGTCGGCGAGCCGGACCGCCGTGAGGGCGCCGGCGGTGTCGAGCACCGCGGCCGCCGTCGGCCCCGCGGCCACGGCGAGGATCTCCGTCCCCTCGGCGGGGGTCCATCCCCAGGAGCGGGTCCCGCGCCGCGGGTCGAAGGCCGTGAGGTCGGAGCTGCGGAGGACGAGCAGGGGGCCCGGCCCCGGGGGGAGGAGCTCGCCGGGGGGCTCGTCCTCGGTGCGGCGGAGGGGGACGTGGAAGGGGCGCAGCACGCCGTCGGAGATGTCCGCGACCCGCAGCATCGGCAGCGGCCCGTCCCAGGACTCGAGCACCACCCCCCCGGGGAGGGCGCGGATCTCCTCGGCGCCGCCGGGGATGTCCCGCTCCCCCTCCCAGGCCGGCTCGCCCGTGGCGGGGTCCAGCGCGAGGAGCGTCGTCACGTCCTGGTCGTCGGAGGATTCGAGGAGGAGGACGAGGAGCCCCTCGGAGACGGCGATCTCCTTCGCGTAGCCCGGCAGCGGCGTGGTCCAGAGGAGCCGGCCCGAGGAGGACTCGACGCCCACGGCCTCGTCCCTGTCGGCGAAGAGGAGCACGCCGTCGATGAAGGCCGCCGTCCCGAGGAAGGCGGGGTGGGTGGCGGACCACCGCTCCGCCCCCGTGGCCGCGTCCACGCCGGAGACCGTGGCGCTCCTCAACGTGAACAGGAGCCGCCCCGTCACGGGCCCCCCCTCGGGGAGGAGGGGCCGGGGGAGGGCGCCGACGGCGGCCTCCCGCTCCCAGAGCGTCCGCCACGGGCCCCTGGCGGGGAGGCCGGGGTTCTCCACGGCGGCGGAGGCGAGGTCCGGGGAGGCGAGGCGGCGGCGGGCCGCCTCGGCGGCGGGGAGCGGGCCCTCCGCCGTGGGGACGGGGACGTCGGGGTGGCGGCGGGCGAGGCGCTGGAAGGCGGTGCGCGCGGAGCCGACCTTCCCCCCCTTCGCCAGGGCCTCGGCGAGGATCCAGCCCGCGGCGGCGGATTCGGCGTCCCCGGGCTCGAGGGCGAGCACCCCCCGGGCCGCGGCCTGCGCCCCGGCGGCGTCCCCCCGGTCGAGGAGGAGGCGGGCCGCCTCCAGGGCCCCGGCGAGGCCGGCCCTCGAGTTGGGCCAGCGCCGGAGCACCCGGCCGAGGGCCGCGGGGTCCTTCGCGGCCCGCGCCGCCTCGAGGGCGGCGGCGGCCTTCTCCTCGAAGGGGGCGTAGAACTCCGGCCCCCGGCGGCGGACGGCGGAGTCCACGAAGAGCCGCGCCACCTCCCGGGCGGGGCCGCCGAACAGGACGTCGGAGTCGGGCCGCTCGAGGATCCGATGCATCGCCTCGACGGACTCCCGGTCCCGGTCGAGGGCCGCGGACCAGACGCCGAGGTAGAAGAGCGCGTAGGAGGCGGCGGTGTTCCCCCCGGGGGCCCGGTCCACGAGGTGGCGCTCCTCCTCGAGGGGGGCGTCGGGGAAGTCGCGGACGACGATCTCCACGAGCTCCCCGGCGAGGTCGAAGCGGCCGCCGTCGTAGAGGGCGCGGGCCCCGCGGAGGAGGAGGCCCGCGGCGTCGGCGGGATCCGGGGAGGTGCGGGCCGCCTCCTCGAAGGCCCGGCGCGCGTCGGCGGGCTTCGCCCCCGCGACGAGGGCCATGGCGCGCCGCTCGAGGACGGAGAAGATGGCCGCCTTCACCCGGGTCGTGAGCGGCCCCCCCTCCTCCGGGGGGAGGGCGGCGGCCCCGGGGAGCGCCCGGCGCAGGAGCGGCAGGGCCTCCTCGGAGCGGTCCGCGGCGAGGTAGGCGCTGGCGGCCTCGAGGAGGGCGGAGGGATCGTCGGGGCGGTCCCGGAGGAGGGCGGCGGCCCGGGCGTTGACGTTCTCGGTGCTGAAGTGGCCCTCGATCTGGAAGAGCCGCGCGATCACCGCCGCTCCCCCCGAGGAGACGAGGTTGCCGCCGGCGCGGCCCTGGGACTCCCCGTCGGCCCGCGCCCACGGCTCCTTCCGGAGGACCCGGCCGCCCCCCCGGGCGTCCAGCACCCAGAGGGCCCTGTTGGTGGGGACCGCGAGGGTCCCGCCGGCGAGGACCCCCCGGCCGGAGCACTCCTCCTGGTGGAGGGCGTCGAAGGGCCGCTCCCATGCGACCCGGCCGTCCTTGAGGTCGAGGGCCCGCACGGAGGTGCCCGCGAGGTAGGCGAAGGCGTCGTCGGCGGCCAGCAGCCTCGTCATGCGGGGGCTGTCCCAGCGCCGCCCGTCCCGGGCCGGGTGGGACCAGAGGAACTTCCCCGTGGCGGCCTCGAGGGCGAACATCACCGGGGCGTCGGCGGGGGCGAGGAGGAGGACGCCTCCGCTCACGACGGGGGGGGAGCCGGTGAAGGTGAAGTCCCGCTCCGGGGTCGTCCAGAAGGTCTGGTAGTAGGGGACCTCCACCTGGCGGTAGCCGCGGGTCCAGATCACGTTCCCGGATTCCGGATCGAGGCAGGAGACGATGCCCATGTTGGAGAGGACGAAGACCCGCTCCCCGTCGGAGGCCGCCGCGGCGACGGGGATCTCCTTCACGGGGCGGCCGAAGAGGTTCTGCTCCTGCTGGCCGTAGCCGAGGCTCGTGACCCAGCGGACCTCGCCGGTGCGGCGGTCCGCGGCGTAGGCGTAGGCGGTGAACTGGCTGCGGTAGGCGGCGCCGGCGGCGATGACGAGGTCCCCGAGGACGAGGGGGGCGCTGGTCGTGTCGATGCGGGCCAGGCGGTCGGCGAAGGGATCCCCCGCGGGGCGGGGATCGGCGTGGTCCCAGATCCGCTTCCCCGTGGCGGCGTCGAGGGCGAAGAGCCGCCGCGCCGGGATGTAGGGGATGATGTCCTGCCCCGCGAAGAAGACGGTCCGCGCCCGCTCCCCCTCGGGCCAGACCATGAGGGGGGCGTAGAGGATCCCGTCCCGTACCGCCGGTGCCGCGATCCACGAGCCGTGGGTGCGGGCGCTCTCGATGCGGTGGATGACGGGGCCGCGGAAGTGCCACCGCTCCCGGCCGGTGTAGAGGTCCCGGGCGTGGACGTCGCTGAACCAGTGGAAGTAGACGACCCCGTCCACGATGCAGGGCACCACGGGCTGGGAGTTCTTGAGGGACTGCTCGACGGCGCTCTCCCGGTTGAGCTGGCGGAAGTCGGTGTCGGTCCAGTTGAAGCGGGGGCTCGACTCCATCCAGCGGGGCGCCTCGAGGACCGGCACGGGATCCCCGACGCCGGTGCGGCCGGAGCCGCCGCCCAGCGTCGCCTTGGAGCCGCCGCCGCGGGGGGGGCCCACCTCCCGCTCCGCCTCGTCGAGGATGGAGGAGAGGAGGACCTCCCTCCCCCCGGCGGAGACCATCGCCCCGGCCTCCTGCCCGAGGGAGGCGCGGAGGGCGGCCAGCCCCTCCCCGTCCCCCGTGCGCCCGAGGGCGCGGGCGAGGCGGGCCGCCACGGCGGGGCCCCCGGCGGCGGTCCCGGGGAACTCCCGGCGGAGCGTCCGCAGGGGGGGTGCGGCCCGCCCAGGCTCCCCCCGGGCGAGGCGGAGGTCGGCCAGGGCGAGCAGCGCCCGGGGGCCCGCGGGGCCCGTCAGCAGGAACCGGCGGCCCACCTCGGCGAGCCCCGCGGGGTCCCTCGCGCGGAGGGCCCGGTCGAGGTCCCGCTCCGCGACGGGGCCGAACTCCTGCGCGTAGGCGGCGCGGGCCTCCGGCGAGAGGGCCCGGATCCGCCGCAGCACCTCCCGCCCCGCGCCGAGGTAGCGCAGGGGGTCGGCCTCGTCCTTCACCAGGTGGTCGGGGTAGCGGTCGAGGACCTCCTGGAGGAGGGCGACGGCGCGGCCGTGCACCCCCTGCCCGAAGAGGCGGTCGGCCTCGAGGAGGCGGGAGCGGACCTCCTCCGATTCCTCCACGGACCAGGTGCCCTCCTCGCCGCTGCCCGGGGCCGCCGCCGCGGGCACCGGGGGCCCCGCGGCGAGGGCGAGGAGGAGGAGGGCCCCGGGGAGGACTTTCAGAGGATGTGAGCCAATCCCGCGCGCCCCCTGCGGGCCCCGTCGCGG
>CAYJMF010000205.1:0-5006 GCA_964370855.1 uncultured Planctomycetota bacterium
GGACCGGACCCGGCGAAACGGGCGCCAACGCGCCGCCGAAGGCGGCGCGTAACGGGATCAGGAGAGGGACGTTCGCTTCGAAACGGCGCGCCATGGAGATGTGCAGCAGGGAGAAGCCTGAAACCTACTCCTCCAGCACCAGGATCTCCACCCGCCTGTTCCTCTTCCTGCCCTCGAGGGTCCCGTTGTCGGCCCGGGGCCTGTACTCCCCCCAGCCGGCGCAGGAGACGCGCTTCGCCTCGACTCCGGCCGTGATGAGGGCGTCCGCCGCCACCAGCGAGCGCTGGAGGGAGAGGTCGAGGTTCCCGTAGGGGAACTTCGCCTTCGTCTCCGCCTTCACGATGGGGACGTTGTCGGTGTGGCCCTCGATGCGGACGCTCTCGCGGCGCCCCTTGAGGGCGGCGGCGATCTTCGCCATGGCCGCCTGTCCCTCCTCCGTGAGGGAGATCTCGCCGAGGCCGAACAGGACCTCGCCCTGTACGACGAACTTGTAGCCGCCCTCGATCTTCTCCACGGTCACGCCGGCTTCCTCGCCCGGCGTCTCGGCGGCCGGGAAGGTCCCCTCGAGCTCCTTGAGGCGCGCCTCGAGGGCCGCCTGTGCGGCGCGGAAGGCCTCGTCGCTCCCCCGGAGCCGGTCGTTCTCGGCGCGGGTCGCCGCGAGGGCCTTCTCCGCGGAGGCGAGGCGATCGCGCAGCTCCTCCCCGGCCCGGCGCTGGGCGGAGATCACCTGGTCGGCGTCGTGGATCTTCTGCGCGTGGGCGGGATCCGAGGTGCAGCCGGTCCCGAGGAGGGCGGCGCCGAGGAGGACCGCGCCGAGGAGGATGTGGAGGGGGGCGGCGCCATGGCCGCCCCCGGAAGGCTGGATCATTTCGATACCCGTTTCTTCTGCGGCCGGATTGCCCTGAACGGCGCTACTTGGAGCCGAAGGTCTCGCCGAGCCACTTGGAGAAGCTCGACGCCGTCGCGTTGGAGTTGTCGCTCTTGGCGACGTCGAAGGAGACGAACACGCAGCCGACCATGAGGAGGGCCCCGAGGGCCAGCGCGATGCACCAGCCCACTTCCGTCGGCTTCTCCTCCTCGACGACGGCGCGGCGGGGCTTGGCGGCCGTGGCCGCGCCGGCGGCGGCCTTCCCGCCCTTGCGGCCGGCGGGGGAGACCTCCTGCGTCGCGTCATCGACCTCGAGGGGCTCCGTGGACATCCCCACGCCCTCGTCGACGAAGGTGTCCTGGGAGGAGATCTCGGCGGTGGCCATCCCCGCCTCGTGGGAGCCGACGTCGTCCCCCTCGTCGAAGATGAGATCGTCGGTCAGCGTCTCCGACTGGCCGGCGCCGCCGCCCGCGGACAGGTCGATGGCGGCGGTGGCGTCCTCGCTGCCGGTGACCGGGCGGGTCCGGTCCATGTTGTCGATGTCCGAGCGGCGGAACTTCATGTCCGACCCCTCGCGGAAGGCCCGGATCTCGCCTTCGGAAACGAGCTTCTTGAGGCGCTGGTCGTCGATCTTCAGCCGCTTCAGAACCTCGTCGAAGGAGTAGAACTCGCCACTCTTCGGCATGCCGCCTCCTCAATCCAGGGGGGAGACGCCCTCATTGGAGGCGCCGCCCGCGGTGGAACTGCGTGGGCTACTTGTTGCCGTCCTCGGGATCGCCGGGCTTCCCGCCCTGCGACTTGAGCCAGTCCGCCCTGAGCTTCCTGACCTGGACCTCGTCGTCGGACGAGTCCCTGTAGGAGTCCAGTTTCAGGTCATACTCTATGTTTCGGGCGGCGACGAGCTCAATGTTTTTCCCGCTCGCCTGGTAGACGGCCAGCCGCTTGAGCTTCGTGTCCACAAGGTAGAGGACCGCCGCGCCGGAGGAACTCGTGCCGGTGACCGCGATCATGTTGCGGTCCCCGTCGGCGGTCCCTCCGCCGGCGCTCCTCCCTCCCGCGGGAGCGGATTCCCCCTCCGCCAGGGCCCGGGGCCCCCCGGCGAGCTGGAGCCCGGCCAGGAATGCCGTCACGACGAGCAGGGCGAGGAAGGCGGCCCGCCAGGGGCCGCCCGTCGGCTGGTTCATGGACACCTCCGGGGGGCCATTGTAGGGTCCCGTCGGCGGGAGCCAAGCCCCCCCGGGGAGGGGGAATCGGCCCCGTGACGGCGGGGTGACGGGGCGGGAGCGCGGGAGGGGCCGGGGGAGGGGATCATCAGGAGGTGGCCGGGAGGGTGGCCGTCACGACGGTCCCCTCCCCCTTCCTCGACCGGATCTCCACCCGCCCCCCGTGGCTCTGGAGGATGCTGTGGACCATGGAGAGCCCGAGGCCCGTGCCCTCCCCCACCTCCTTCGTGGTGAAGAACAGGTCGAAGGCGCGGGCCACCTGGTCCTCCGTCATCCCGACGCCGTCGTCCTCCACGGAGAGCCGGACCTCCCCCTCCCGGACCTCCCCCCGCACCGCCACCCTCCCCGCCCCGGTCCCCCGGGCGGCCACGGCGTCGGCGGCGTTCACGAGGAGGTTGAGGACCACCTGCTGGAGCTCGTAGGGGTCCCCGAATACGGGAAGCCCGGACTCCGGGGTCTCCACCACCACCTGGACCCCGCTCCGCTCGAGGCGGTGGCGGGCCAGGGCGAGGGCGCGGTCCACCACGTCGGCCAGGTCCGAGGAGCGGGGGGCGACCCGGTGCGGCGTGAACTGGAGCACCTTCTGCACCGTCTGCCCCACCCGCTCGAGACCCTCCTCCACGAGGGCGAGGTACTCCTCGCGCTTGGCCGGGGGGAGCTCGTCCTTCCGGAGGGCCCGGACCGCGTTGATCATCCCGCCGAGGGGGTTGTTGATGTCGTGGGCGATGCCCGCCGCCAGCGTCCCCATGGCGGCGAGGCGCTGCGCGGTGACGAGGTTGCGCTCCGCGTCCCGGGCCTTGCGCACGGACATGCCCACCTGGTTCTCGAGGTCGGCCCGGTAGGAGGCGAGCTCCGCCATCATCGCGTTGAGGGCCGCCCCCACGGCGGCGATCTCGTCCCGGGAGTCGGGGTGCACGGGCACCGGCGCGGAGAGGTCCCCCCGGGCGACGCGGGCGGCCCCCGCGGCCACCTCCTCGAGGGGATCGAGGATCCAGTGGCGCAGCGCCACGACGGTCACGGCCATGGAGGCGGCGGCGCCGAGGAGGAGGACGAGGTAGACGGTGCGCAGGCGCTCCAGGTGCCAGTCAAGGGTGCGGAGGCGGAGGAACCGCGCCTCCCGGTAGGAGCCGTCCGTGAAGACGGGGATGAGGAGGCGGTCCCCGTCCCGGAGCGGGCGCCCCCCCTCGGCCACGGCACGGGCGGCCAGTTCCGCGACCTCCTTGCGGAAGGCCTCGAGGTCCTCCCCCTTCCGCGGCCTCCCCTGCTTCCCCACGAGGAAGTCGTTGTCGGGCTGGAGGATGGCCGTCTCCTCGATGAAGGGGATCTCGCGGGCGAAGCGCTCGAGGGAGCCGGTGTCCGTGCGCCGGGCCCACTCCTCCGTGAGCCGGTCCGTGAAGGCGACCTCGGAGCGGGAGCCGAGGAAGAGGGCGGCCATGACGGCGAGGAGGACCGAGAGCTGGACCGCCAGCGTGGCGGCCACCAGCCGGGTGCGGAGGGAGACGGAGCGCATCATCCGCGGCCCTCCTCCCCCACGCTCGCGCGGTCCTACCCCCCGCCGAGGGTCTTGATGAGCTGCAGCATCGGCAGGAATACGCTCAGGACGATGACGAAGACGGCGCCGCCGAGGAAGACGATGAGGAGGGGCTGGAGGATGGACACGAGGCCGTTGACGGCGTTGTCCACCTCCTCGTCGTAGTTGTCGGCGACCTTGATGAGCATCTTGTCGAGCTCGCCCGTCTCCTCGCCCACGTCCACCATGTTGACCACGAGGTCGTCGAAGATCCCCGACGCCCCCAGGGGCGCGGCGATGCCCTCGCCCTCCCGGATGGAGTCGCGGACCCCGTCGATGGCGGACTGCATGACCACGTTGGGGATGGCGCCCCGCACGATGTTGAGGGCCTCGAGGATGGGGACGCCGGAGGAGATGAGGGTGCCGAAGGTGCGGGCGAAGCGCGCCACGAGGGTCTTGCGGACGATGTTGCCGAAGATCGGGGCGCGGAGCTTGAAGCGGTCGATGGCGCGGCGGCCGCCCACGGTGCCGCCGATCAACCGGAGGGCGACGAGCATCGCGGGCACGAAGAAGATGATGATGATCCAGCCGTAGTCGTCGGTCAGCCAGCGGGAGAAGGCCTGCATCATCCGCGTCAGCTTCGGCAGCTCCAGCCCCTTGGAGCCGATCTCCTTGAAGATCGACTCGAACTTGGGGATGACGAACATGATGATGCCGGCGAGGATGGCGCCGGCCAGGGTGAGGACCACGACCGGGTAGATCATGGCGCTCTTCACCTTGTTGCGCAGGCGGATCGACTTCTCCTTGAACTCCGCCAGGCGCAGCAGGATGGTGTCGAGGACGCCGCCGGCCTCGCCGGCCTTCACCATGTTCGAGTAGAGGGAGTCGAAGACCGCGGGGTGCTTGGCCAGGGCCTCGGAGAGGGGGCTGCCGGCCTCGACGTCCTCCGTGACCGCCATCAGGGTCCGCTTGAAGAGGCCCGGCGCCATCTGCCCCTCGAGGATCTTGAGGCAGCGGACGATGGGGAGGCCGGCGTCCTGGAGGACCGAGAGCTGGGTCGTGAAGCGGGTCAGCTGCTCCTCGTCCACGCGGTCCAGGAACCGGAAGGCCCCACCGGAGCGGCCGCCGGGGGAGGCCGGGGAGGGGAGCGCCGAGTCGCGAGCGCCGGGTGCCCGTGCAGGCATGGGTTATGGAATCTCCACCGTCCTGGTCCGTCTTCGTCCGTCTTCTTCCCGCGGCCTTCCCGAACGGATCCTACACGGGTCCGCCCGGGCCGCGCGGGCGAATCCGGGGCGGGGGGGAAGGAGGGGAGTTCCGGGGTCTCGTGCGGGTTCCCCCCGGGCGTGGGGGGGGGGGGGGGGCGCCGGGGGGCGGGGGGGGGGGGGGGGGGGGGGGGGGGCCCACA
>CAYJMF010000206.1:0-4892 GCA_964370855.1 uncultured Planctomycetota bacterium
CCCCCGTATCCTCCCCCCATGGCCACCAGGGGAGCCGCCCCTCCGTCCCTCCTCTTCCGGGCCGTCCTCGCCGTCGTCCTGACGGTGGCCTTCTACCTCCTCTCCCTGGCCGTGGCCCTCCTCCTCTTCGCCTTCGCCTGGTTCATGCTGTCCGAGGGGCGGCTCCAGGTGCAGGCGCTCCTCTTCTGCCTCGTGGGCGGAACCCTCATCCTCGTCGCCATCTTCCCCCGCCCGGACCGCTTCGCCGCCCCGGGACCGCGCCTCCTCGAGGAGGACCACCCCCGCCTCTTCGCGGAGCTCCGCCGCATCGCCGCCTCCGTGGAGCAGGGGATGCCCGAGGAGGTCTACCTCGTCCCGGACCTCAACGCCGGCGTCCTGCAACGGGGCGGGACCCTCGGCTGGGGCGGGCGGCGGGTGATGGTGCTCGGGCTGCCCCTGCTGGCGGTGCTGACGGTCTCCGAGTTCCGCGCGGTGCTCGCCCACGAGTTCGGCCACTACCACGGCGGCGAGACGAGGATCGGGCCCTGGATCTACCGCACCCAGGAGGCCATCGGCCGGACCGTGCGCTCCCTCTCCGAGGCGGGCACGTGGCTGCGGTTCCTCTTCATCTGGTACGGGAACGCCTTCCTCCGGATCACCCTGGCCATCTCCCGGCGCCAGGAGTTCGCCGCGGACCGGCTCGCCGCCGGGACGGGGAGCGCCGCGGCCCTGGCCGACGGCCTCCGCCGCGTCCACGGGGCGGGCCCCCTCTACGACGCCTACGTCGGGCAGGAGCTGGTCCCGGCCCTCGCCGGGGGAATCCGCCCGCCCTTGGCCGAGGGCTTCGCGCGGTTCCTCCGCGCCGAGAACGTGGCGAAGGCGTCGGAGACCATCGTGCAGTCCCTCCTCGGGGAGGCGAAGGGGGACCCCTACGACTCCCACCCGCCCCTCCCGGATCGCATCGCCGCCCTCGGCGACCCGGAGCCCGTCCCCCCGGGGAGGGGGGACCCGCGGGCCGCGACGCTCCTCGAGGACCTCGACGGCATGGAGCGGCTCCTCCTCGCGTCCATGTTCCCGAAGGCGAAGATCCCCGCCGGCTCCACCCCCTGGCGGGAGGCCGGCCTCCGCGTCTACGCCCCCCTCTGGCGGAAGCAGGTGGCGGAGGAGCGGCCGCTCCTCGCGGGCGTCACCCCCGCCACGCTCCCCGCGGCCCTCGCGGGGAACGCCGCGGCGGGCCGCTGGAAGAAGAAGGCCGGGGCGGCGAAGCCGGCCGAGGGGCCGCCGAAGACGGCCGTCGTGGCCGCCACGGCCATGCTGCTGGCGCTCCTCGACCGGGGATGGACCCTCCGGTGCGAGCCCGGCGAGGAGCCCTCCGTCCACGGCGGGGAGGGGATCGCCTTCCTCCCCTACCGCGAGGCGGCGGCCCTGGCCGCGGGGGAGACCGGGGCGGAGGCCTGGGCGGAGCGGGTGCGCGCCCTCGGCATCGCCGACGTGGACCTTGCCGCCGTCGCCCAGGAGGGAGGGGTGAGCCGGTGAGCGTCCCCGAGTCGATGCGGCTCGAGGTGCTCCACGTCCAGGGGAGGCGCATCGCCTGCCCCCACTGCCGCAAGCCCTTCACCTTCCTCGCCGTGGGGGGCTTCACCGCGACCACCACGGGGCTCCGCCCCGGAATCACCGGCGAGAGGCTGCGGATCATCGCCGCCGTTACCGCGAAGAAGAATCTCCAGAAACTGGACCGGAAGGAGCGGTGGGGAGAAGGCTTCTGCCCCCATTGCCGGCGGTTCCCGCCCTGGATGGCCCGGAAGAAGCGCTTCCGTGGAGCCTTGCAGGGGGGAGCGGTCGGCTTGATCTTCGGCTTCTTCCTGGCCATCGGCTTCGTTGCTCCATCCGATGTGTACGGGTGGAGAGCCCACCTGCCGCTCATCAGCTTCCTTGCCGCAATCGCCGGCTGCTTCCTGGTCGGCTGGAAACGGGCCCTCCCCGGCGGTCCCGTGCCCGGCAAGGACTCACCCCTCTCCCTCACCGACGAGGAGCTCGCCACTCTCTTCGTCCACGCGCGGGAATCGGGAGAGGATCCCGTCGCCGCCTGGTGGGCCACGGTGAACGCCAGGCCGCCGGAGGGGATCGCATTCGCGACCATGGGCTTCAGGGATTTCGCCAGCGGAGGAGTTCTCCCCCCGGAGTGGACATCCGAGGCGGTCCTCGGGCGGCTGTAGATTTCCTCCCCCCCCTCCTCCCCTCCTCCGCAGGATGGATCCCGTGACGACCCCCACCCCCGCCGTCCGCGTGAGCGCCATCACCCCGATCTTCAACCGGGTGCGGTACCTGCCGGAGTGCATCGACTCGGTGCTCGCCCAGGAGTTCCCCGGCCTCGAGCACGTGCTCGTGGACGACGGCTCCACGGACGAGACGCCGGAGGTGCTGGCCCGGTACCGGGAGCGGTACGGGGACCGCATCCGCCCCGTCCGGCAGGAGAACCGCGGCCAGAGCGAGGCGTGGAACCGGTGCGTCGAGGAGGCCCGGGGGGAGTACATCGCCTTCATCGACTCCGACGACGCCTGGCTCCCGGGGAAGCTCGCACGGCAGATCCCGATGCTCGACGGCGACCCGGGCGCGGGGCTCCTCTACGCCGCCGTCGAGTACATGGACGAGGAGAGCCGCCCGAGCCCCGTCCGCCAGTCCCGCCGCCCGACCCCGAGCGGGTGGATCCTCCCCCATCTGCTGCGCCACAACGTGATCAACACCGGCGGCGTCGTCGTCCGCCGCGACCTCGTGCGGAGGGCCGGCCGCTTCGACCCGGCCTGCAAGTACACCAACGACTGGGACATGTGGCTCCGCGTCTGCATCGACACCCGGGTCCTCTACGACCCGACCCCCTCCTGCCGGATGCGCCGCCACTCCGACCAGCTCATCGCCGACCGCCGCAACACCGACGCCGGGTGGGACCGCCTGCTGGAGGACAACCTCGCGCGCCTCGGCCGGCTCGCGCCGCAGCACCTCCCCCTCGCCCGCTCCGCGCTGGCGGGCCACCATCTCCGCCGCGCCCGCCGTGCCGTGCGCGAGGGACGGCGGGAGGACGCCGAGCGCTCCATCGCCCGGGCCCTGGAGCTCGATCCCGGCGCCCGCTTCCGCGCCTGGGGGGTCCGCCTCTCCCGCTTCCTCCCGCGGAAGTAACCTTGTGCCCCCGCGGGGGCGATGGGATCCTCGGGCCGCCATGATCCTCACGGACCGCTTCGTCTACATCCACCTCCCCAAGACCGGGGGGACCTTCGTCACCACCGTGCTGGAGCGGCTCTTCAAGCCCCCCCGGCCGCGCCACTTCGGCGAGCGGGTCCTGCGGCGCCTCAAAGGCAAGGCCTGGCGGGACACCAACAAGCACGGCTTCTGCAGCGAGATCCCGGAGAGCCACCGCGGCCTCCCCGTCGCCGCCTGCATCCGCAACCCCTACGACCGCTACGTCTCCCAGTACCACTTCGGCTGGTGGAAGACGAACCGCCAGCCCTGGATCGACTGGGACTCCATCGTCCGGGACTTCCCCTCCTTCCCCGACCTCACCTTCCCGCAGTTCGTGGAGGTGGCGAGCGCGCGATTCCAGCGGCTTCGGGGCTCCCGGGCCCCCGCCGGGGACCCCCTCGGGTTCCACACGGAGCAGTTCGTGCGCTACTTCTTCCGCGACCCGGCGGCGGCGTGGCCGCTCCTGGACGACGCCTACATCGCCGGGCGGCTGTGGGAGCGGGACATGGTCCCCGTCAATTTCCTCCGCACGGAGCACCTCAACGGAGACCTCCACGCCTTCCTCCTCGGGCTCGGCCTCCCCGCCGCGGCCATCGCCTTCGTCCTCGAGGAGGGGAGGATCCTCCCCGCGGGCCCGAAGCGCACCGACGCGAAGCCCTGGCAGGAGTACTACACGCCGGAATTGAAGGCCCTCGTCCGGCGGAGGGAGCGGCTGCTCTTCGCCCTGTTCCCCGGGTACGACGTCTGATGGCCGCGCCCGTGCGGGTGAGCGCGGTGATGCCCTCCTACAACCGGGAGGGCACCCTCGCCGAGGCGCTCGATTCCGCCCTCGGGCAGGGGTTTCCGGGGCTCGAGGTCGTGGTGGTGGACGACGGCTCCACGGACGGGAGCCGGGCGGTGCTGGAATCCTACGGGGATCGGATCCGCGCGGAGTTCCGCGCCAACGCGGGCCAGAGCGCCGCCGTCAACCGGGCCGTGGAACTGGCGCGGGGGGAGTACGTCGCCCTCATCGACAACGACGACGCCTGGCTCCCGGGGAAGCTGGCGCGGCAGATCCCCATGCTCGACGCCGACCCCGGGGCGGCCGTCCTCTACGCCGCCTTCGAGGTGATGGACGGGGAGGGGCGCGCCATCCCCGATCCCCGCCCCTCGCGCCGCACGCCCTCGGGGGACGTGCTCGGGGATCTCTGCGACGAGAACTTCCTGCGGACCCCCACGGTGATCTTCCGGCGCGACCTCTTCCTCGCGGCCGGCGGCTACGACGCGGCGCTGCGCTACACCAACGACTGGGACATGTGGCTGCGCCTCGCCACGGGCCGCCGCTTCCTCCGCGACCCCGTCGTCTCCGCCCGCTACCGGCTCCACCCGGGCCAGCTCGTGAAGGGGCGCGTCCCCCTGGCGGAGGAGCGCGTGAAGGTGCTGGAGCGCCATCTCCCCCGCATCGAACGGGAGGCCCCCGCCGCCGCCCCCCGGGCACGACGGGCCCTGGCGGACCGCTGCCTCAAGCTCGCGCGCCTGAGGCTCCGGGAGGAGCGGCGGGAGGAAGCGCAGGCCCTCGCCGACCGCGCCCTCGGACTCGCCCCCGGCTTGCGCCTCCGCTGGTGGCGCATGCGCCTGACGGAGTAGGGGAATACCGTACCCGACCCGATTCATCGGGGTTGGGCGCGGGGCTCCCGCCG
>CAYJMF010000207.1:0-4851 GCA_964370855.1 uncultured Planctomycetota bacterium
CGGGGAAGGGCTTGCCGAGGAGGAGGGAGGCGTCGAGGAAGCCCCAGCGGGCGAAGCCGTCGTCGCTCTCCGGCTCGAGGAGGTAGAGGGCGAGGTTGCCCAGCGGCTGGGCGGCGGGGATCAGCAGGGTGTCCGAGGGGAAGGCGGCGGTGCGGATCTCGCGGCGCACGGTGAGGACGGTCTCGAAGCGCCGCGTCGGTCGCGGGGTCTTCGGGGAGAGCTCCGTCTCCCCGGGGCCGGGCACGGGGCCCGCCACGTCGGGGCTGTGGGTCCGCTCGATGGCGGTGACCACGGAGGCCTCGGCCTCGAGCGTGCGGGCCTTCCCGAGGCGGCCGAAGGAGATGCCGTGGCCCTCCAGCCGCTCCGCGAGGGAGGCGGGAGCGAGCCACGCCATGGGCCGCTGCACGGAGGCCGTGGGGACGAAGCGCCGGAGGTGGCGGCAGCGCCAGGTCCGGTTCCTCGCCCCCTTCGTCCCGGGGAGCCGCCGCGCCTTGATGGAGGCGACGTCCACGGAGCGGATCTCGATGTCCCCGTCGTCGTGGGCCGGGTAGTCGAAGAGGAGCTCCCCCTCGGGGCCCCGCCGCGCGACGCCGTAGTTGACGCCCACGAGGTCGCCGGCCACGGGGTTCCGCCCTGCCTCCGTCGTCTCCCGGGCCGCCCGCTCCCGCGCCTCCCGCAGGGCCCCGGCCCGCGCCGCGGCGATGCCGACGAGCTCGCGAAGCGTCTCCCGCATCACCGTGCAGCGCCGCTCGAAGTCGATGTATGAGTAGGTCTCCAGCAGGACGTCGGGGGTCCCGCGGAGCCCGCGGTAGTGGCTCCCGAAGCGGGGGAGTCCCGGGTAGGTCATCCACCCGGCGGCGGGGTCGGACTCGTCCGTGAAGTTCCCGTAGAAGGTCGTGGGGATCCGCTTCCGCGCGAGGCGTCGCCGGAGCTCCGGGAGGATCCCGTCCCGCACAAGCGCGATGGGGGCGGGGTGGCCGGAGAGCGGCGTGTGGGCGGTGTCGAAGGTGAGGTCGTGGCCGTGGACGGAGCCGTCCGTCGTGTGGCAGTCCACGAAGAGGTCCGGCTCCCACTCCGAGAGCAGGCGCGCCATGTGCCGCGTCTCCACGGCGTCCTGTTTGACGGCGTCGCGGTTGAGGTTCCAGCCCCCGCCGGTGTAGCGGGTGCCGACCCCCCCCGCGGGGCCGACCTGGCCCTCGAGGTTCACCATGTCGAGCCTGCGGTTGAGGGTCGAGATGCGATCGTTGCCGTCGGGGTTGAAGTCGGGGACGAGGACGAGGGTGAGCCTGCGCAGCACAGCGGGCTCCTTCACCGCGAGCCCCCACTCCCGCGCCAGGGCGAGGAGCGACTCCTTGCCCTCGACCTCGCCGGCGTGGATGTTCGCCTGGACCATCACCACGGCCCGCCCCTTCCGCCGCGCCGCGGCGGGCGTGAAGGCGGTGCCCGAGGCGAGGACGAGGACCGGCATGTTCCGGCCCTCCCCCGACGCCCCCATGGACAGGAGGCGCACGCGGCGGCTCCGCCCGGCCAGGGCGGCGCAGAACATCTCCACCTCGGCGTGGCGGGAGGTCTCCGTGTACCGGCTGTGCTCGGCCCGGGTGAGGAGCTCCGGGTGCTCGATGCGCGTCGCCTTCGCCACGGTCACCTCCCGGGGATGCGGCGGACGGGCCCGCGGGGGAGGTCGGGGTTCTCGCCGCGGGCGATGCGCTCCTCGCGGATCCTCTCCTCGAAGGCCTGGTAGTTGCCCTCGAACCAGCGGGCCTTCCCCTCCCCGTCGAGGTGCAGGATGTGGGTCGCCACGCGGTCGAGGAAGTAGCGGTCGTGGGTGACGACGACGAGGCAGCCCGCGAAGCCGGCGATGGCCTCCTCGAGCACGCGGAGGGTCTCCACGTCGAGGTCGTTGGTGGGCTCGTCCAGCATGAGGAAGTTCCCGCCCTCGCGGAGCAGCTTCGCGAGCTGGACGCGGTTGCGCTCCCCGCCGGAGAGGTCCTTCACCTTCTTCTGCTGCTCGCCGCCGCGGAAGTTGAAGCGGGCGACGTAGGCGCGGCCCTTGATCCAGCGCTCGCCGAACTTGATCTCGTCGTTGCCGCCGGTGATCTCCTCGAAGACCGTCTTCTCGCCGTCGAGGTTCTCGCGGGTCTGGTCCACGTAGGTGACGACGGCGGTGGCGCCGAGCTCCAGCGTGCCCGCGTCGGGCTTCTCCTTCCCCGTGATCATGCGGAGCAGCGTCGTCTTGCCGGCGCCGTTGGGGCCGACGATGCCGACGATGCCCCCGGGCGGGAGATCGAAGTCGAGGCCCGAGAAGAGGGTCCGGTCCCCGTAGGACTTGGCGAGGCCCGTGGCCTTGAGCACGCGGTCGCCGAGGCGGGGGCCCGGGGGGAGGAGGATGTCCACGGAGTCGTCGTCGGACTCGGTCCTCCGGGAGAGGAGGCTCTCGTAGTTGGAGATGCGGGCCTTGCTCTTGGCGTTGCGCCCCTTGGGGTTGGTGCGGATCCACTCGAGCTCGCGGGCGAGCACCTTGCCGAGGGACGCCTGCTGCTTCTCCTGCACGGCGAGGCGGGAGGAGCGCTGCTCGAGGTAGGAGGAGTAGTTCCCCTCGTAGGGGATGCCCTTGCCGTTCTCGAGTTCGAGCATCCACCCGGCGACGTTGTCGAGGAAGTAGCGGTCGTGGGTGACGAGGATGACGGCGCCGTGGTACTCGGCGAGGTGGCGCTCGAGCCACGCCACGGTCTCGGCGTCGAGGTGGTTGGTGGGCTCGTCCAGCAGCAGCAGGTCGGGGTGCTGGAGGAGGGTCCGGCAGAGGGCGACGCGGCGCTTCTCGCCGCCGGAGAGGGTGGCGATGCGGGCGTCGGGGGGCGGGCAGCGCAGCGCCTGCATGGCGACCTCGAGGTGGCGGTCCACCTCCCAGCCGTCGCAGTGCTCGATCTGCTCCTGCACGCGGGTGAGGGCGTCGAGGGTCTCCTGCATGGCGTCGGGGTCGAGGTCCTCGCCGAGCTTCTCGTTGATGCGGTCCTGGCGGTCGAGGAGGGCGCGGATGGGGGCGACGGCCTCGTTCACGGTCTCGAGGACCGTCTTCGACGGGTCGAGGACCGGCTCCTGGGGGACGTAGCCCACGGTGTACCCGTCGGCGAGGCGGGCCTCCCCGTCGAACTCGTGGTCCTGCCCGGCCATGATGCGCAGCAGCGTGGACTTGCCGGAGCCGTTGCGCCCGATGACGCCGATCTTCGCGTCGGGGTAGAAGGCCAGCGTGATGCCCTTGAGGATCTCCCGGCGGTCGATGACCTTCTGCAGCTTGTACATGCTGAAGATGAAGCCCTTGTCGGTGCTCGTCACGTGCGGGGGTCTCCGGAGGACGGGGAGGCGGGGACGTTCTCAAGTTATAAAGTTATTCCGCTTCCTCCCTACCTGGATGCCGGGGGAAGGGGGAAGCGGAATAACTTTATAACTTGAGAACGTCCCCGCCTCCCAGCCTCTACCCCTCCCGGACGGGAGGCAGCCGCAGCCAGACGATGGCGCTGAGGACGAGGCAGGCCGCCCCGCTCAAGGTGATGGCGAGCGGGGTGCCCGCCGCCTGGGCCACGGCGCCGACGAGCCACGATCCGAGAGGCATGGACCCCCCGAAGACGAGCGCCCAGATCCCCATGACCCGCCCCCGCAGGTGGTCCGGAACGGCGAGCTGGATGAGCGTGTTGCTCGTGGAGACGAAGGAGATGGCGCCGAAGCCCGCGAAGGCGAGCGAGATCCCCGCGAGCCACGGGTTCGTCATCCGGGAGAAGACGATGACCATGGTGGCGAAGAGGAACAGCGACCCGAACACCCGCCGCCGCAGCAGCAGGCGGGAGCCGGCCTCCGCGCGCCCCGCCACCCAGAGCGCGCCCAGCGCCGCGCCCACGCCGTTGGCCGACATCAGGAGCCCGAATCCCCGCTCCCCGAGCCCGAGCACGTCCTTGGCGAAGGCCGGCATCATGGCGACGTAGGACCAGCCGAAGAGGATGGAGATGGAGAGCAGCGTGAGGAGCAGCCGCGCCCGCCGGCTCCCCCGCACGTAGGAGAAGCCCGCCATCAGCCGCTCCCGCCAGCCGCCGTCCTCCCGCGCCGCGGGCCGCCGCTCCGTCCGGATGCGCGTCAACGCGAACATCACCGCCCCGTAGGTGCAGCCGTCGAAGAGGAAGCAGAGCGCGACCCCCCGGAGCGGCGCCCCGTCGGCGCCGCCGCCGAAGCCCCACATGAGGAGCCCCGCCAGCGCCGGGCCGATCATGCGTGCGGAGTTGAACATCGCCGAGTTGAGCGCGATGGCGTTGAGCAGGTGCTCCTTCCCGACCATCTCCACGACGTAGGACTGGCGCGCCGGCAGTTCCATGGCCATCTCGCAGCCCGCCAGCGCGGCGATCACCATGATGTGCCAGGGCCGGATCTCCCCCGTCCACGCGAGCACGCCCAGCGTCAGCGACAGCGCCATGGAGAAGGCCGCGAGCCCCATGAGGAGGCGCCGCTTGTCCACCCGGTCCGCCAGCGTCCCCGCCAGCGGCGCGAGGAACAGCGGCACCTGGGAGAGGGCGGCCACGGTGCCGAGGTCGAGGCGGGAGCCGGTCAGCAGGTAGACGAGCCATCCCTGGGCCGTGGAGCGGACCCAGGAGCCGATGAGGGAGGTCCCCTGCCCGAAGAAGAACCAGCGGTAGTTGGCCACGCCGAAGGAGGCGAAGGTGCGCCTCTGCCACGATCCCGCCGTGGGCGCCTCGGACACGGCCGGGGGCGGCACCGTGGCGGAGGGCGTCGTGACGGGCTCGGGCGGGGGAGGGGAGGGGGAGGGCACGGGGGGGGGGGGGGGGGGGGGGGGGGGGGGGGGGGGGG
>CAYJMF010000208.1:0-4742 GCA_964370855.1 uncultured Planctomycetota bacterium
CTCCTCCGGAGTTATCCACAGAAAAGTAGAAAAGTGGAGGACGTCCCCTTTTTCGAACCTCGGGGGCGGCGGGCCGTTCATGGGGACAGCGGGACGCTTCGGGGAGGCACACCATGGATACCGTCCGGGGGATTCTCCGTCTCTGCGGGGCCGCCGCGGTCCTCGCCGCCGCCGCGACCACGGCCTACGCCCAGTCCCTGGAGAACGAGGGGGGAGGCGTCACCGTCCGCGAGGTGGCCGTCACGGCCTCCATCGCGGGGCGCGTGGCCCGCGTCACCGTGGAGGAGGTCGTGGCCAACGCCGGCGGCGGCGATGGCGAGGCCCTCCTCCTCTTCCCGCTCCCCGGAGGGGCCGCCGTGGACGGGCTCTCGCTCTGGATCGACGGGAAGGAGACCACGGGGGAGCTCCTCGACGACCGCCGCGCCCGCGGCGTCTACGAGGGCATCGTGCGGAGGAAGAAGGACCCGGCGCTCCTCGAGTGCATCGGCGATCGCCTCTACCGGGCCCGCGTCTACCCCGTGCCCCCGGGCGGGGAGCGGCGCGTGAAGATCTCCTGGAACGAGATCCTCCCCGGGGACGCGGGCTCCGTCACCTGGACCTTCCCCCTGCGCTTCCGCGCCCGCTCCGGGGCCCCCGCGACCCGCGTTTCCGTGGCCGTGGACGTCGAAGCCGGACGCCCCCTCGCCTCGGTCTGGTCCCCGAGCCACCCCGGGACCGTCGTCCTCCGCCCCGACGCCCGGCGCGGAGGGGACCGCCGCGCCCGGGCCTCCTGGGAGACCGACGGAGAGCTTCCCGACCGGGACTTCGTCCTCGTCCTGCAGGAGCCGACGGACGAGCTCGGCTTCACGCTCCTCGCGAGCCGCCCCGCCGGGGAGGCCGCGGGCACCTTCCTCATGGTCCTCTCCCCCTCCGTCGCCGCCGGCGAGCGCCCCGTCCCCCGGGACGTGGTCCTCTGCGTGGACACCTCCGGTTCCATGGCCGGCGTCAAGCTCGAGCAGGCGAAGGGGGCCATGAAGCACGCCGTGCGCACCCTTGAGGAGGGGGACCGCTTCGCCCTCATCGCCTTCGCCACGGAGCCCCGCTCCTTCCGGCCGGGGCTGATCCCCGCCGACGCGGCGGCCCGGGAGGCGGCGGAGGCCTGGATCGACGCCCTCTCCGCCTCCGGGGGCACCGCCATCCGCGACGCCCTCCTCGAATCCCTCTCCCGCTTCGACGGGGAGGAGGAGCGGCGCGGCGTCCTCCTCTTCCTCACCGACGGCCTCCCCACCATCGGCGAGACCGACGGGGCGAAGATCCTCGAGCAGGTGACGGCGGCGGCGCGGGAGCGGGTGCGGGGCTTCGTCTTCGGCGTCGGCGACGACGTGAACACGTGGCTGCTGGACTCCGCGGCCCGGGTCCTGCGCGGCGCGCGGGACTACGTCGTCCCCGGGGAGGACATCGAGCGGAAGGTCTCGGCCCTCGTGGACAAGACCCGATACCCCGCCCTGACGGATCTCTCCCTCGAGGTCGAGGGCGTGGCGGTTTCGGCCCTGGAGCCGCGGACCCTGCCGGACCTCTTCCGCGGGAGCGAGCTCGTCCTCGCCGGCCGCTACGAGGGCTCCGGCGAGGCCGTGGTCCGCGTGCGGGCGCAGGCGCGGGACGGACCGCGGGTCTTCGAGCGCAAGGTGGATTTCCCCGAGCGGGCCGAGGGGCTCGAGTTCGTGGACCGGCTCTGGGCCGTGCGCCGGGTCGGCTTCCTCATGGACGAGATCCGCCTCCGCGGGAAGGACCCGGAACTCCACGCCGAGGTCGTCGCCCTGGCGAAGAGGCACGGCATCGTCACCCCCTTCACCGCCCGCCTCGTGCTCGAGCCGGGGATGGACGTGGCCATGGACGAGCAGGATTCCGAGGCGACGGTGATCCGGGAGAACCTCGGCGACCCCCGCTTCGTGTCCGGCGCTCCCTTCTTGGGGAGCGGCTCCAACGAGGGGAGCGGCTCCAACTCCGACATCGGCATCGGCGGCGGCGCCGGCGGCATGTTCGGCGGGCGCCGCGGCGGGCACCGCAACCTGCTCCTCCAGGGGGGCGGCGGGACGGAGGGGGCCACGGAGCCGGGGCTCTTCTGGCTGCAGGGCCGGTGCGACTCCGAGGAGGGATGGGGAAGCGCACGGGACAACGGGCTCGCCCTCCTCGCTCTCCTCGGGTACGGGGAGACCCACAAGACCCCGCGATACGGGCGGGAGGTCCGCATCGGCCTCAAGGCCCTCAAGGGGCTGCAGGAGGGGGACGGCTGTTTCGGACCGCGCGCCGGGCCGGGCTGGTTCCGGGGCCACCTCCACGCCGCCCTCGCGATGAACGAGGCCTACGGACTCACGCAGAGCCCGCTCTTCAAGTACTGTGCGCAACGCGGGACCGACTTCATCCTCGCCGCCCGCCATAGGGACGGCGGGTGGGGCGAAGGGGCCGGGACCGGGCCCTCGGACGTACTGACCACGGTCCTCGCCGTCATGGCGCTGCGCTCCGCAAATTCGGCCGGGCTCGAAGTTGAGGCCGGAGCGCTGGAGGCGGCCGGGAGGTGGCTCGCCGGCACGGACGTGCGGGACCGCCCCGCGGCGGCGGCCGCCGCCGTCCTTGGGCGCATCTTCGCCGGAGCCGACCCCGGTGCACCCGGGGTCAGAGACGCCCTAGTCGCGACCCTCGGGGCGCCGCCATCGACGACGGACGCCGAGCACTGGTACTTCGGCACCCTCGCCGCCTTCCAACTCGGCGGCGAGATCTGGCGGACCTGGAACGGGGCCCTCAAGGCCGCCGTCATCGAGACCCAGCGCACGGACCGATCGATGGCGGAATCCGGGTCCTGGGACCCCCTCGGGAGCGACGATCCGCGGGCACGGTTCCTGACCACCGCGTACAACACCCTGAGCCTCGAGGTGTACTACCGCTACTCCCGCGTCTTCGGCACCCGGGACGCGGCGCCGGCCCCCCGGCGCGCCCCTCCTCCGGAACCGGCGGAGCCGGGCGTCTCCGGCGCCGAGGCTGTGCGCCGGAGCCTCGAGGCGAAGCGCCTCGCCGAGGCGACGGGCACGGAGGCCGGCGGCGGGCCCCCCGTCGAGGGCGCGGTGAGGGTCCTCGGCGGCCGCACCTTCACCCTCCGCGGCACCACGTGGTGGGACGGTTCCGTGGACCCGGCGGCCCCGCGCACCATCGTCCCCCTCTTCTCCGACCGCTGGATCCTCCTCTCCCGCGCGAGCATGGAGGCCCGCTCCTGGCTCTCCCTCGGGACCGTCGTCGTCGAGATCGACGGCACCGTGATCGAAGTGGGGAGGTGAGAGGCAGGGACGTTCCTTACTAACTAACTAACTCGGGGGACGATGGGCTCGCTCAACCGGCGGGTACCGCCCGCCCCCCGAGTTAGTTAGTTAGTAAGGAACGTCCCTACCTTTCGCCGCTCTACTCCAGCGGGCGCCAGAGGTTGCCGTCGCGGCCGCGGGTGCCCATGGCGGGGGCGCCGGTGATGGAGTCGAGGGGGCCGGGGGCGAGGAAGGCGGCGCCGGGCTCGGGCCTCCGCGGGGGGGCGTTCTCGCCCGGAGGCCGCGCCTCGTAGCTCCCCTCGGTCCAGAGGACCTCCCCCGCCTGGTTGGCGAAGAAGGTGCGGGTCCCCGTGGCGGGGGTGAGGCTCCCCTCCAGGCGGACGGGCCAGGCGTAGATGCACCACGCCTTCGCCGCCAGGGCCGGGTCGGGATCCCCCTCGCCCCCCCCGCTCCCCTCCCCCACGGCCTTTCCCCCGGGCCCGGGCAGCCAGACCCGGAAGCGGTAGCCGCAGATCTCCGCCTCGCCGTCCTCGAGGATCCGGTGGCGGAACTGGGGGAGGGGGGCGGGCACGGCGGCGCCGCTCACGGGGACGAAGGAGCGGGGGTTGCTCTC
Organism: uncultured Planctomycetota bacterium; assembly: GCA_964370855.1. Classification (GTDB taxonomy): domain Bacteria; phylum Planctomycetota; class JAJSAM01; order JAJSAM01; family JAKLKS01; genus JAKLKS01. Next base: position 3,904 of record CAYJMF010000208.1, read on the forward strand.
ACCGTTCAGCTCCCCGAGGAAGGCGTACTCCCCCGGGCCGTCGTGATCGGCGTCCACGATCCCGGCCCGCCGGAACATCTCCTGCACCGCGACGACCTCCCGCAGGGTACGCACCGCCGCCGCCTCGTCGTTGCGCAGCCGCGCCGCATGGAGGTTGGGGAGCGCGATGGCCGCCAGGGCCGCCAGCAGGAGGAGGACGAGGAGGACCTCCATCACCGTCCATCCCCCCTCCCCGCCCCGCCTCCGCTCCTCGTGCATGCCTCCATCCTGCCCGCCCCGTCCCCCGGGGGCAAGCAAGGGCGCCGCGCCGCCCGACCGTGACCCCCGCGGGGCCTCCACGCTGAAAGGATTAGGGAGGCGGCGGCGGGGTCCGATATCCTCGCCGGTCCTCGGCCACCGAAGGCACGAGGGGCGCCGCTCCGACGGCGTCCGGAACGCGGACAGGAGGACGAAATGCCCTACGTCATCACCAACAAGTGCCTCGGGGAGAGGTACGCCGCCTGCGTCGACGTCTGCCCCGTGGAGTGCATCCACCCCGGCGACTACCAGGGCCAGGAGTTCATGATCATCGACCCCGAGGTCTGCATCGACTGCGGGGCCTGCCTGCCGGAGTGCCCCATCGGCGCCATCGTCGACTCCGTGGACGGCGACCCCGAGTACGCCAAGATCAACGCCGACCTCACCCCCACCTTCAAGGACAACCCGCCGGCCCCCCTGCGCGCGCCGACGGATCCCCCGCGCCGCCCCGAGAACAAGCTCACCAGCTAGACCGACGACTCCGGAAACCGGGGGGGCGCGTCCCCCCCGGGGCGCGCCCCCGTCGCATACCCGCCCCCAAC
>CAYJMF010000209.1:0-4742 GCA_964370855.1 uncultured Planctomycetota bacterium
GCCGAGAGAGGAGCCGCTAACTTGACGGCGATGTTACTTAGTTAGGAACGTCCCTACTCTTCGACCTCGAGGGGGACCACCGCCGTGGTGTTGACGCTCACGACGGAGAGTTCGGGGAGCTGGAGGGTGACGGGGCTCGAGAAGGCGCCGAGGCTCGTCTTGAAGGTCGGGATGGGGCGCTTGAGGGTCACCAGCTGTGCCCGCACCTGGATGAGGGCCCGGGCCCGGGAGATTTCCTCGTAGAGGCGGTCGTAGTAGGCGCGCACCTCCGGGGCCTTCGCCTCGAACTCCGGGTCGCCGGCATCCTTCGCCCAGGAGACGAGGGCCGCCTCCCCCTTCATGCGCACCTGCGGGTCGGCGTCGGCCACGAGCCGGAGGGCCCCGTTGAGGGACTTCCGCGACGTCGCCTCGCGGGCCTTCCTCTCCAGGCGCTCCCGCTCCTTCGCCGAGGGGGCCGCGGCGGCGAGCGTCTCCGCCTCGGCCGGGGTCACCCAGCCGCCGGGGGACTTCACGAGGCCGCGCTCCCTCATCACCTCGTCCTCGAGGCGCCACTTCCCGTCCACGTTCATGAAGCCGAGGGAGCGGCGGGCGCCGGCGTGGTCGGGATCGAGGCGGAGCGCCTCCTCCTGCTCCGCCCGGGCCTCGGTCTTCAGCCCCTCCTGCTCGCACCAGAGGCCGAGGCGGTGGCGCTCCTCGGCGCGGGCCTTCCCGGAGGCGGCGGCGCCGGGAGCCCTCGCCTCCTCCCCGCGCCCCCCATCGCTGATCGAGGCGGACTCGATGGCGGCCCGCCTCTTCGCGTACTCCTCCTTCGCCGTCGGGGAGCGCCGGATCTCCTTCACCTCGTCGCGCCGGATCTCCATCTTCAGGCCCGACCGCTCGTAGGTGACGGTGTCGCCCCCCTCGGTGACCTTCCCCTCGAGGGTGCGGCCGTTCTTGAGGAGGATCTCGTCGGCCCGGACGGGCGCGGCGGCCAGCAGCAGGGCGGCGGCGAGCGGCAGGGCGACGATGGTCTTCACGGCACACCTCCCCGAAGATGGTCAACCACCATCCTATGGGCGGATGCCCCGTGTCAACCCCCGGGGTTTCCCCCGCCGTCCGCGGCCGGGGCCGCGGCCTCCCCCGCCGGGAGGGTCCGGGCCGCCGCCTTCTCCCCGAGGCGGGCCTCCTCGCCCTCCAGCGGGAACGCCCACTTCCCCTCCCGGTCGTACTTGCGGCAGCGGCGGAAGGCCCTGCGGGCGCGCCCCGCCTTGCCGCGCCTCGACTCCACGCAGCCGTACCAGAAGAGGATGTCGGCGTCGCGGACGTCGAGGTCGAGGGCCCTCCGGAAGGAGGCCCGCGCCTTCTCCAGCCTCCCCTCCGCGTAGAGGCGCACCCCCCCGGAGGCGAGCTCGGCGCGGAGCGCCCGGCGCTTCTCGTAGTTGCGGAAGAGGGTCAGGCGGGCCACGTCGAGGAAGGACCAGAGCCAGGCCGCCGCCGCCACGGCGCAGCCGGCGTTGAAGAGGTCCTCCGCCCAGTCGTCGGTGAGGAGGTAGCGGGCCCAGGCCGCGGCCTCCGCGGCGCCGATGAAGAGGACGAACAGGAGCGTCCCCGTGCCCGTGCGCTCCAGCAGGAGCACGTGGGCGAGGCCCGGCACGATGCCGAGCATCGTCGCCAGGAGGCGCGTCCCCACCTTCGGTCGATGCTGTGCCGCCACGCGCCCTCCCGCGGATCCCCGACGGGAGGATTGTAGAATGCCCCCCTCCCATGGCCCCCCCGATCCCCGATCTCCGGGCGCGCCTCGCCGCCGCCCCCCTCTACCTCCTGGCCACGCGGCGCTTCGCCCGGGGCCCCCTCGTGGAGGCCGTGGCGGCGGCCTGCCGCGGCGGCGCCGGCGTCGTGCAGGTGCGGGAGAAGGGGGTCCCCGACGCGGAGCTCCTGGCGGCGGCGCGGGAGATCGCCGCCGCGGTGCGGGAGGCGGGGGCGCTCCTCATCGTCAACGACCGGGTCGAGGTGGCCCTCGAGGCCGGCGCCGACGGGGCCCACGTGGGGCCCGGGGACCTCCCGCCGGCGGAGGCGCGGCGCCTCCTCGGCCCCGGCCTCCTCCTCGGGGTGACCACCCACGACCTCGCCCAGGCGCGGAGGGCGGCGGCGGAGGGCGCCGACTACGCGGGCATCGGCCCGGTCTTCCCGACGGAGACCAAGGGGGTGCCGGTGCGGGCCATCGGGCCGGAGGCCGCCGGGAGGGTGGCGCGGGCCCTGTCGATCCCCGCCTACGCCATCGGCGGCATCGGCCCGGGCAACGCCGCGAGGGTCCGGGACGGCGGCTGCACGCGGGTGGCCGTCTGCGCCGCCATCCTCGGGAGCGCCGACCCCGAGGGGGCCGCGCGGGAGATCCTCGCCCGCCTCGGCGCTACTGGAGCTTCGTGGACTGGGTGACGGTGGTGGGGATGGGGGTCTCGCCGGTGCCGTCGGGCTTCACGAAGAAGAGGTCGAGCTCCGTGCGGTGCTCGTCCTCGAGCAGGGTCCCCTTCTCCACGGAGATGCGCGCGAAGCCCCGGCAGACGCCGCGCTGCAGGCGCAGCTGGTTGCGGAAGGGGGCCATGGCCGGGGGCCACGGGGGCATGTTGGCCCCGGGGTCGAGGGAGACCTCGGCGGTGACCTCGATGCGGGCGACGCCGTCCTTCACCTCCGCCAGCTTCACCTCGCCCCGGTAGTACATGAGCCCCGGGACCCCCGTGGTGACGGGCAGGGGGCGGATGTCCTGGAAGGCGTGCGCCTCCCCCGCGGGGACGGGCTTCTCGAAGGAGAGGACGTTGGGCCCGATCATGTAGCGGAGCGACCCGAGCCCGAGGAGCCGCTCGATCTCCGCGCGCAGGGGATCGGCCTCGGCGACGCCCTCGCACATCCGCGTCCTGACGGCCTCCACCCCCTCCACCGACTCCACGAGGCCCGAGGGGCGCTGGACCATGGTGATCCGGGAGCCCGCCAGGAGCCGGTAGGGGCGCGTGCGGCGGGAGAAGGGTGTCTCGGGGGCCCCCTCGACGGGGGGCGTCGCGGTGTCGAAGATCTCGGCCCCCTCGGCCCCCTCCTTCCTCAGCTCGATGCGGATGCGCTCGAACAGCACGTCGGAGGCGAAGGAGCGCCGCGGGACGGCCTCGACGCAGGTCTCCTTCGTCGTCACCTCCGAGAGGAAGGTGCCGCCGGCGCCGGAGGGGTGCTCCCCGTCCACGAACACCCGGTGGACGTAGGTGCGGACCTCCCCCTCGGCCCTGCGGCTCGATACGTCGGAGCCGCCGCAGCCCGCGAGGGCCGCGGCGGCCCCGAGGAGGAGGGCGGCGGACGGGAGCGGTCGGAGGTCGATGGCGGGGCTACTCGACGAGGGAGAGGGTCACCTTCGCGTCCACGGTCATGTCGCCGACCATCGGGTTCTCCATCTCCATGGTCATGTCCGTGAGGCTGGACCGCAGGAACCCGCCCTTCGTGTCGAAGCGGATCTCCCCGGAGATCTTCGCGTTCTTGATCTTGATCATCGCCATCATCTGCGCCTGCATGTCGTCGGGGTCGGGGTTCTCGACGGGGGCGACCTCGATGAGGCCCTCGAGGGTGATCACCGCCAGGCCCGTCGCCGCGTCGAGGGACTTCACCATCATCAACCCCTTCGTGGTCATCGTCCCCATGGGGTTGGGCTGGGACTGCTCGAAGGGCCACGACATCCCCTCGTGCACGGGGCCCGCGGGGAAGGCCGCGGGGAGGCCCGTCAGCTGGGCGCCGGAGGCGCCGCCGCCCATGCCGCCGCCGAACCCCGCCATGAGCTCGTCCACGCCGGCGGTCTCCAGCACCTCGCCGCGGGCGGAGATGGTCACCTGCATGGTCTTGCCGACGATCATCTTCAGCCCGGACACCATCTGGCCGAGCATGGGGTTCTCCTCCGCCGCCTTCATGGAGGCCTCGTCCCGGGTGTCCACCTTGAGGACTCCCGTCATGGGGTTGCTCACCTCCATGGACACCGACTCGATGGTGGAGGTGACCGGGGCGGCGCCGTCCTCCCGCGCCTTGCCCATGGTCTGCTTCATCTCCATGCCCATCTTCATGGACATGCCGTCCTCCCCGAACACCGGGGCCTTCATGAGGGTGTCCATGTTCATGAGGTAGCGGCGGGTCGCGCCCTCCTCGAACTTGAGGAGGAGGGTCGTCACCGCCGGGACGGCGGCCACGGGGGCGGGGGCGGGGGCGGGGGAAGCCATGCCCCCCTTCGGCATCAGGGAGATGGTCTTCGGGGCGGGAGCCGCCTTCCCCGCGCAACAGGGCATGGCGCAGCCGACGCTGCACCGGCCGCCGCAGGCCTTCGCCGCCACCTTGTCCTTCCCGAGGGGGAACGGGTCGAGGCCGATGCGGCGCCCGCTGTCCGCCTTCGGCTTCGGGAACACGGTCCAGTTCATGGACCGCGTGGGGCGGGGATTCATGGCGTGGTCCGGGAACGGATCCAGGCCGTGCTTCATGCCGTGGCCCGGATCGACGTCCTTCGGGAACGGGTTCACGCCGAGGTTGGCGCAGCCGCCGACGGCGAGGGCGGCGGCGAGGGACACGAGGACGCGGGCGACGCTCTTCATGGGGGGATTCCTCCTTCAGCGGGTCCCGAAAGGATACCCCAGAAACGGCCTCCGGGGGGGCAGGGTTTGCGGTGGGGCCCCGACCTGCGATTCCCCGGTGTTTCGCGCGGGTTTCCCCGGGCGTTGGGGGGGGGGCCCGGCCCCGGGGCGGGC
>CAYJMF010000210.1:0-4556 GCA_964370855.1 uncultured Planctomycetota bacterium
GGGTCTCGCCCCCGCCCCCGCCGCCAATCTGGGTCGGGTTCAGTATGGCGGTCCCGGGACCCGCCCGCCGCAGGCGCGCAACCCCCGGAAGGACCCACGCAACCCGGCGAGAAGCCGCTCATCCACAGGAAAGTGACGAAGTGAGGAACGTCCCTCCCCCTATCCTCCAGCCCATGGGACCGCGCGCGCTCCTCGCCTGCCTGACGCTGCTCCTCCCCTCCGGCCCCCTCCCCCCCGCCCCGGCCCCCGCTCCCGCGCCCGCCCGCGAGGACACGGTCCTCCTCCTCCACACCAACGACCTCCATGGCCACATCGAGAACGGGGCGGCGCTCTCGGGGCTCGCGAAGGCGGAGCGTGCGAAGAGGAAGGACGTCCTCTGGCTCGACGCCGGCGACGCCGTCTCCGGGACCCCCGTCTCCACGGTCTTCCGGGGGACGCCGATCTTCACGGTGACGAGCCTCATGGGCATCGACGCCGGCTGCCTCGGGAACCACGAGTTCGACCACGGGTGGGCCCGCATCGCCGACTTCCGGGAGGCCGCCACCTACCCCCTCCTCTGCGCCACCGCCCGGGACCCGGAGGGGACCCTGCTCGGCGACGCGGAGTGGAGGGTCTTCGACGTGGACGGCGTCCGCGTCGGCGTCATCGGCCTCCTCACGGAGAAGACCCCGGGGATGACGGTGCGGAAGGGGAACGAGGGGGTCCGCTTCGAGCCGGCCCGCGACGCGCTCCGGCGGCTCCTCCCGGAGGTGCGCGCCGCCAGCGACCTCGTCGTCGCCCTCACCCACCTCGGCTACGAGGACGACGTCGCCCTCGCCCGCGCCGTCCCCGGGGTGGACGTCGTCGTGGGCGGCCACTCCCACACCCCCCTCCCGGGCCCCGTGGAGATCGGGAGGACCGTCGTCGTCCAGGCCGGCTCCTACGGGCGGATGCTCGGGAAACTCGAGGTCGTCGTGGACCTCGATCGGCGCCGTCTGGCCCGCTGGGAGGGGAGGCCGGTGACGCTCTCCGAGGAGGCGGACCCGCCGGTCGATCCCGCGGTGGCGCGGACCGTGGCGGAACTGGAGAAGAAGGTCGAGAAGACCGTGGACGTGGTCATCGCCGAGGCCCGGAGCGACCTCGGGAAGGCGGAGCTGCGCGCCCTCGTCGAGGAGGCCTGCCGGGAGGCCCTCGGGACCGACCTCGGCTTCCACAACGACGGCGGGACCCGATCCACCATCGCGAAGGGGCCCGTGAGCATCCGCCAGGTCTGGAACGTGCTCCCCTTCGACAACACCCTCGTCCGCGTGCGCGTCCCGGGGAAGGCCCTTCCCCCCCGCCTCGCCCGCGGGCTCGACCCGGAGAAGATCTACACCGTGGCCACCAACTCCTTCGTCGCCGACCATCTGGGCCGCCACCTGCCCGGCGCCCTCGAGGGGGTCGAGGATTCCGGGATCCCGCTTCGGGACACCGTCGTGGACTGGGTGCGCGAACGGAAGACCCTGCCGTAGCACCCTTGACCGGAATCCGTGACCCGGTTACATAGAACGGGTCCGGAAGGCTCGCTTCCGGGACGGGAGGTCTCCATGGGAGTTCCGAACTCCGCGATCCGGGCCGCAGCGCTCCTCGTCCCCCTCGCCTTCGTCCTCGCCTCCGCGGACGGGGCCAACCGCGGCATCGTCCACCCCGCGGGCAACCGGGATTCCACCTCCCTCACCCCCGCCGGGGACACCGACGCCTTCGTCGTCGACCTCCCCTCGGGGGCCGGGCTCTCCGTCGCCGTCAAGGCCGACAAGGGGGTCCCCCTCCAGCCCGCCCTCGGGCTCCTCCGTCCCGACGGGTCCGCCGTCGCCGCGGGCGAGCTCGCCGCCGCGAAGTACGCTCCCGGGAAGACCTCCGTCAAGCTCTCCAGTTTCCCCGTGGACGCCACGGGCCGCTGGGCCATCGTCGCCTCCGCCCACAACGCCCCCCAGGTCGGCGGCTACTCCCTCCAGACGAAGGTGAAGTACCCCAAGGGGGAGAAGGTGAAGGGGGCGGTCCTCCCCGAGGGCGGCCACCTCGACATCGTGGTGCCCCTGGCCGGCGGCGCGGTCCTCTCCTTCGCCCTCAAGCGGAAGAGCGGCGGCACCGGGCTCGCCGCCCCCTCCCTGATCCAGCCCGGCGGCTTCACCGCCGCCCTCCCCGCCGACTCCTGGACCGTCTCCGACAAGGGCATCGCCATGAAGCCCGTGGCCATCGCCTACGTCGGCACGGGGGACTTCACCATCCGGGTCCCGGGCCCGACGGCCGGCGGCGACGCCGTCGTGGACTACGCCGTCAAGGTCAAGTTCGAGAAGCGCAAGGGGATCTCCCGCGCGATCTCGCCGCTGGAGCCCGTCATCAACACCGTCTCCCCGGAGGGCGGGGGCTTCGGGACCCGCGTCACCGCCTGGGGAAGCCAGGTCCAGGACGGTGCCCTCCTCGAGGTCGGGGGGAAGCCGACCACCAGCGTCACGCGGGCCTCCGACGGGACTTCCATCGGGGGCATCGTCCCCACGGGCTCCGGGACGCAGGACGTCACCGTCATCAACCCCGACGGGCAGGAGACGACGAAGCCCCTCTCCTTCACCTACTACGAGCCCCCCGTGGTCACCTCCATCACCCCCGCCCGCGGCCCCGCCACGGGCGGCACCGCCGTCACCGTCAAGGGGCAGAACTTCCGGGCCAGCATGAAGGTCATCTTCGGCGGCCTCCAGGTGCTCGGCCCCGTCGTCCTGGTGGACGCGCAGACCCTCACCCTCGTCACGGAACCCGCCCCGGCGGGCCTCTACACCGTGGAGGTGAAGGACTTCCTCACCTCCCAGTCGGGCCAGCTCCCCTCGGGGTTCACCTTCGATCGGCTGTTCACCACGGTGACCTCGGGCCTGCCCGCGGTGGTGGAGGGGGCCCGCTTCTCCACGGCGGTGCTGGCCGACCTCGACCGGGACACCCTGGCCGAGGACGATCTGGTCGCCGCCTCCTCCAACCTCACCTCCGACGGCGCCGGGGGCTACCTCCCCGCCGCCCGCGTGCTGCGCGGGAACAACAACCGGACCTTCACGGACCTCACCTCCTCCTCGTTCCCCGGGGACTTCTTCCCCACCCTCGGCTCCGTGCCGGGGACCTTCAACGCGTCGAGGAAGGACTACGGCCTCGCCTCGGCGTCGGCCATGGGGGACCTCGACGGGGACGGGGACCAGGACCTGGTCCTCGGCGTGGACGGGTACTTCGCCCCCTTCAACGGCTGGGCGCTGACGAACCCCGCCTACCCGAAGTACTCCTCCTACCCCTTCATCCCCTCCCCCTACCTCGCCACGGACTTCTACATGATCCAGTACCCGGGCACGCGGGTGCTCCTCAACGGCGGGTCCGGCTCCTTCACCAACACGACCATGAGCTTCGACACGACCATCCGCATGGCCATGCCCGTCCTCTCCCAGGGGATCATCTGGGGGGAGAACTTCCAGGCCCGGGCGCTGGGCCTCGGGGACCTCGACGGGGACGGCGACCTCGACCTCGTGCTCGCCACGGGGGGGACCTTCACGGCGAAGCAGGTCGTCATCACGGGGACCTACACCTACGACGTGAACACCATCGAGATGCCCGCCGTCCGCATGCTGGCCAACGACGGGAACGGGGCCTTCCGGTTCCAGACCGGGCTCGCCGTCTCCGGCTGGTCCCCCCTCCCCGCGGGGGAGGAGAACTACCAGGCGACGGCGCTGGCGGTGGCGGACTTCGACAACGACCAGCTGAAGGACGTCGCCATCGTCAACAACCTCGCCCCCTCCGACGGGGCCGGGGGGAAGCTGTACGGCGTCCGCCTCCTGCAGAACGGGGGGGCGGGTGGGTTCACGAAGAAGGCCTTCGCCTTCCCCGCCGCGACGGCGCTGGACGACGGGCGCGGGACCTCCATCGTCGCCGTGGACGTCAACGCCGACCAGAAGCTCGACCTCGTCGTGGGGACGGCGGCGGCCCTCGAGACCGTGGACGGGGGGAGCGGAGCCGTGACGCGCAAGTCCTCGACCCGCGTCTTCCGGAACAACGGCGACGCCACATTCACGGAGACGACGGCGACGGCGCTCCCCGCGGCGACGGCCGCGGAACGGTGGCAGGCCGCCTCCCTCGCCGCCGCGGACCTCGACAAGGACGGCGACGCCGACCTCGTGCTCTGCCTCGACGGGGCCGTCTCCGACGGGGCCGGCGGGTACCTCCCCTCGACCCGGATCCTCCTCAACAACGGCGCCGGCGTCTTCACCCCCGCGGCGGCGGGGTTCGTGCCCGCCGTGGACCTCGACGCGCCGGGGAACGCGAAGCCGAGGTTCCACCAGGCCGGCTGGGTGCGCACCGGGGACCTCGACGGCGACGGGGACCGGGACATCGTCATCGGGTCCGACGTGCCGGTGACCGGGGTGCCGGGCGGGGGGTCGAGGGCGCCGGCGGTGGAGGTGCTGCAGAACCGGTAAACCGGGGGCCTTGCTCCCGGGGTCGCGTTCCGCGCCGCCTGCGGCGGCGCGGTTGCGCCTGAATCGGAAGGGGAGGAGCAGGGGGCCGGAGAGGAT
>CAYJMF010000211.1:0-4529 GCA_964370855.1 uncultured Planctomycetota bacterium
GAGTGGGGGCGGGATCGCGACGTCAGGGGAGGGGGGGAGAGCGGGCGATTCTCGTGGGAAGAGGCAACGGCAGGGAGGGGGCGAGTTCGAGTCCCGTGAGGGTATCCGCGCCAAGAGCCCCTTCCGTGGGGACATCAGCAACAAGGGACCCTTCCGTCCCTTCCTCCCCGGGAATGGGGAACCGTACGGATCTCCGGGCCTTGGCCTCTCCTCTCCTCTCCTCTCCTCCTCCCCGCCGTTGACGTTCAACGCGCCCGTTTCGAGAGGGTCGGGGGGGGGGGGGGGGGGGGGGGGGGGGGGGACCGGACCGGCCCGGACCCTCTCGAAACGGGCGCCACCGCGGCGCCCCCGGCGCCGCGGAACGCCCTACGACGGCTGCTCCCCCTCCTCCTCCACCGCCTTCGCCCTCCTCGTCATCGCCCGGGACAGGAGTTCCGACGGTTCCACGACCACCGCCGGCTCCCCCGACCCCAGCAGCGTCACGCCGGCCACGAGGCGGCTGCGCCGGAGGAACTCCGGCGCCTCCTTGAGGGCGACCTCCGACTCCTCCAGCACCTCGTCCACGACGAACAGCGCCCGGGAGCCGGCGCTGCGGAGGATGAGGAAGGCCGGCGGCCGCCGGTCGGCGAGGTCCGTCCCCTCCGTGAAGCCGAGCATCTCCGCCGCGGACACGACGGGGAGCGGGGCCCCCCCGTCCTCGTCGTAGGAGATGCTCCCCACGGTGGCGAAGGAGCCGCACCACTCCGCCGCCGTGAGGGGGACGGCCAGGACCTCCTCCCCCACGCGGAAGAGGAGCACGCGAAGGAGGGCCAGGGTCAGGGGCAGGCGGCAGAGGGCCCGGGTCCCCTTCCCCGCCTCCGAGATCACGGTCACCACGCCGCCGAGGCGCCCGATGGAGACGCGCACCGAGTCCATGCCGACGCCGCGGCCGGAGAGCTCCCCCACGGACTCCCGCGTGGAGAAGCCGGGGAGGAAGATGAGGTCCGTGGCCTGCGCGTCGCTCATGCGATCGGCGTCCTCCCGGGTGAGCACCCCCCGGGCGACGGCGGCCTTGCGGAGCTTCGCCGGGTCGATGCCCTTCCCGTCGTCGGAGACCTCGACGAAGATCGCCCCCTCGGCGGCCCAGGCGCGGATCACCAGCCGCCCCCGGCGCGGCTTGCCCGCCGCGTCCCTCTCGGCGGCGGATTCGATGCCGTGGTCCAGGGCGTTGCGGACGAGGTGCACGAGGGGCTCCCCCAGCTCGTCCACGATGCGCCGGTCGAGCTCCGTGTCGGCCCCCTCGATGACGAGCTCCACCTCCTTCCCGAGGCCGCGGGCGATCTCGCGCACGGAGGCGGGGAAGGGATCGAAGACCACCCTGAGGGGGGTGAGGCGCAGGGACTGCACGTGGTCCCGCAGCTCCGAGTCCAGGGTGGCCCGGCGGGAGAGCTCGTCCTCGCTCTCCTCCACCATCCGGCGGTGGGTGCGCTCCAGCTCCCCGAAGGCGGAATCCAGCGGGCCCCGGTCCCGGACCAGGCCCCCGGTGGAGGCGCGCGCGCGCGCCAGCGCGAAGCCGAAGCCCTGGAGGCGGCGGTGGCGGTTGCGGGACTTGGACCGCTCCACGGTCATCTCGACGGTGAGGTTGCCGAGGTCGTTGAGCCGGGAGACGGCGACGCGGACGCTGTGCCCCGTCTTGACCTTGCGGAGCGCGCTCTCCAGCTCCGTCGTCGCCGTCTCGGCGGCCTCCGTCCGGGGGGGCGAAGCGGGGGGGGAGGGGGTGCCGCCGTCCCCGGTCCCCGCTCCCGCGGACGGCGCCGCCGCCCCCGGCGGCGGGGGCGGGACGTTCCATCCCGGGGGGGGCTTCTCGTCGCGGATGAAGGCCGCCAGGGCCTCCACGTCCACTCCCGCGTCCTTCTCCGGCTCCTTGTCCTCGGGCACCAGCCCCTCGAGGAGGGCCCGGAGCCCCCGGCTCGAGGCGAGGAGGGCGTCGATGAGGAGCGGGGTCACGACCCGCTTTCCCTGCCCCACGGAGGACATGGCGTCCTCCATGGCGTGGGAGAGGTCCTGGATGCGCTTGAGCCGGAGCATGCGGGCCCCGCCCTTGACGGTGTGGGCCTGGCGCATGAGGTGGTTGACGAGCTCCCGATCCGAGGGCGCGTTCTCGAGGCGGGCGATCCCGTTCTCCAGGTCGGCCACGCGCTCCGACGCCTCGTCGATGTAGCGCCGGACGAAGGCGGTCATGTCCATGGCGGCTACCCCGTGCGGAACGTGCCCATGAGATCGCCGAAGCGTTCGGAGAGGTCCGTGAGGTCCCGCACGGCGCGGGTGGACTCCTCCGTGCCCTCGGCCATCCGGTGCACGGCCCGCGAGATGTCGCGCATGGAGGAGGCCACCTGCTCCGAGGACTGCCTCTGCTCCTGGGTGGCCCGGGAGATCTCGCGCGCCGCCTCGGAGGTCTGGTGGATCCGGGTGAGGACGTCCTCGAGGGCGGTCCGGGCGCTGCCCGCCACGGCGGAGCCGGTCTCCACCTCGCGGGCCCCCTGCTGCGCCGCCGCGACGGAGGCCTCGGCGGCCTCCTGGATCTCGGTGAGGATGGAGCGGATCTCCTCGGCGGCCTGCCGCGTCCGCTCGGCGAGCCGGCGGACCTCGGCGGCGACCACGGTGAAGCGGCGCCCGTGCTCCCCCGCGGAGGCGGCGGACTCGATGGCGGCGTTCAGCGCCAGCATGTGGATCTCGCCGGCCACGTCCCGGATGATGGCGAGGACCTCCCCGATGCGGCGGCACTTCTCGCCGAGGACCATGGTCTTCTGGGCGATCTCGTTGACCCGCTCCCGGGTGCGGAACATCCCCTCGAGGGCGGCCCCCACGGAGGCGGTCCCCTGGGAGGCCGACCGCGCGGATTCCCCGGCCGTCCTCTCGACGTCGGCGGCGCTGGAGGCGATGGAGCGGGCCGACTCGGAGAGGGTCTCCATGCTCTGGTGGACCTTCTCCACGGCGTCGGCCTCCTCCCGGGATCCCTCGGCGTTGCGCTGCAGCCCGCCGTGGATCCTCGCCGAGGAGGACTTCACCTGGGTGCCCGCCTCCTGGATCTCGCGGAGGAGCGCGCTCAGGCTCTCGACCATCCGGTTGAAGGACTCGCCGAGCTCCCCCCCGCCGCGGACGCTGCGGGTGAGGTCCCCGCTGGCGACGCGCTGCGCCTCCGCGGAGAGGTCACGGAGCGACCCCTGCATCCGGCGGAAGGAGTCGGCGAGGCCCCCCACCTCGTCCCTCGAGACGTGGTTGATGTCCGCCGTGAGGTCCCCCTCGGAGATGCGGTGGGCGGCGGCGGTCATCTCCGCAAGGGGGTGGACGACCATGCGCGTCGTGATGATGCCCACGAGGAGGGCCATGAGCACCCCGGCGGCGGCCCCGCCCAGCATCAGCGTGGAGCCCCAGTCGCGGGCCGCATCCATGCGGTGGATGGCCAGGGCCGCAAGGGAATCGAACTCCCCCTCCAGGGTGACGGCCTCGGTCTGGACGTCGTACATCGCCGTCCGCGACTCCCGGAACATGAGGATCTTCGGGGGCTGCCCCTCCACGGCGGGCGCGACGCACTCCGCCAGCTTCGCCGTGTTCTCCTCGAACTTCTCCATGGCGGCGGAGATCCGCTGGAGGCGCCCCTGGGACTCCTTCTCCGTCTCCGCGGCGTTCTCCCCGGTCCCCGAGGACAGCGCCTGCACCGACTCCTGGGCCACGAGGAGGAGCGCGTCCTTGCTGCCGATCACGACCTGGGCCTGCTCGAGGAGGGAGCGGGTGCGGGCCTTGAAGCTCTCCATCTCGTCGCCCGTGAGGGGCCGGTCCGCGGGTTCCGACGTGTCCGTGGAGCCCTCCGCCCGGGGGTCCCTCTTGAAGAGGAAGCGCAGGGCGTGCTCCGAGGAGAGGCGGACCTTCATGACGGAGGTGAGGGCGCCGCGGGAGATGACGTTCACGCGCTGCGCATCGGCGTGGACCCGCTGGATGCTGACGAACCCCGCCAGGCCGACGAGCACGGCGATGAGCAGGGCCGAGGAGAAGGCGATGAAGAGCTTCGTGCCCGTCCTCAGATTCAGGAACCAGTTGCTCATCGCGTTGCGGCCTCCGAGACCCTCAGGACTTCCCCGTAGGAAGGAGGAAGTGGAAGGTCGACCCCTTGCCCGGTGCGCTGGTGACGCCGATGGTCCCGCCGTGGGCCTCCACGACGGACTTGCAGATGAAGAGCCCGAGCCCCGTGCTCTTGAGCTCCGCCTTCCGGCTGCCCGAGAGCTTCGAGTACTTCTGGAAGAGCTGGGACTGCTCCTCCTCCGAGAGCCCCTGCCCCGTGTCCGTCACGGAGAAGCGGACGCCCCCCCTGTCGGCCTCGGCCTTGACGGTGACGCTCCCCTCCACGGGGGTGAACTTGATGGCGTTGGTCAGGAGGTTGATGAGGACCTGCTCCACCTTCTCCTGGTCGGCGTGCAGTTCCGGCAGCCCCTCGGCGCCTGAGTGATCCCCTCATTGTCGCGGGGTGATCGTAGCGTTGGGCCATGAACACA
>CAYJMF010000212.1:0-4440 GCA_964370855.1 uncultured Planctomycetota bacterium
GGCGTCGAGCCCCGCCTCCCGCGCCGCCCCCATGCTCCGCTCCGAGGGAGCCGGGAGGACGGCGCCGTCCTCCGCCCCGTGGAGGCCGAGGAGAGCGAGCCCCGCCGCCCGGGCCGCGGGGAACGCATCCGCCAGCATCTCGTGCTTGAGCCTCCCCCCCGCCACAACAGCCGCCCGGAAGAGGCCGGGCCGGCGCACCGCCGCCACCCCCGCGAGGTACCCCCCCTGGGAGAACCCGAGCAGGGAGATCCTCGCCGGGTCGGGAGCGCGGAATCCCGGGGGCGGCGCCTCCGGGAGGATCCGCGCGAGGAGGCCGACCACGTGGGCCTCGGCCCGGGCGAGGCTCTCCCGGAAGAGCGCCGTGTCGCCGTCGTAGAGGTACCAGGAGCCCCCCACGGCGCGGTCCCCGCCCCCGGCGCGGTCCCGGGGGAGGGGGGCCGAGGGGACCAGCAGGGCCCAGCCCCGGGGAAGCGCGTCGAGGGCCTCGGCCTCGAAGCGGTCGGCGCGGTCCCCCTTCCCGTGGAGGGCCACGAGGAGCGGCGCCGGTCCTCCCCGCCCGGGGGGCAGGTGGAGCCGCCAGGGAACCGGGAGGAGGAAGGGGAGCGCGCCCTCGACGACGGCGCGGGGGGCGGCGCGCCTCCCCGCGGTCACACTTCCGTGTCCGAAGCGTCCGGCGCGTCCGGGCCGCCGTTCACCCTGTACCGGCAGCAGCGGTCCCCGGAGAGCATGTGCTCGACCCGGACCACGGGGACGCCGAGGGCCCGGGAGAAGACCTCCTTCTCGATGCGGCAGACCTCGGGGTAGCGGGCGGCCACGGCGGAGACCGGGCAGTGGCGCTCGACGATCTCCCGGGCGCTCCCGTTCTTCTCCGGCTCGCTCCCGGCGTCGCAGAGGTAGCCCTCGCCGTCACGGAGCCGGGCGAGGACGCGGAGCCCCTCGGCCACGGTGCGGCCCTGGACGGCGGCGCGGTAGACCTCCGCCGTCCGGCGCCCGCGCCGCTCGAGGGCCTGCACGACGGCATCGCGCCCCGCCGTCGCCTCCACCTCGAGGAGGATCTCCAGGGCCAGGGCCCCGGACCGGTCGGGGAAGCTGCGCCGGCCGGCGGGGGTGAGGGACCAGGTGCGGGCGGGGCGTCCCCGGGAGCGGCGCTCCGCCCCCGTGCACACGAAGCCCTCTCGCCCGAGCACGGCGAGGTGCTGGCGGACGGCCATGGAGGTGAGGCGGAACCGCCGCGCCATCTCCGCCGCCGTGCAGGGGCCGCGGCGGCTCAGGGTCTCGAGGATCTTCTCCCGCGTCGGGGTCTTCCGTCCGCTCACGGGATCGAGTGTAGCCCGGGGTCCGCGGAGGCCCAATTCGCCGCTACCGGATCGGGGCCGGGGCGGCAAACCCCCCCGTGTCCTCGACCCCGTAGAGGACCTGGACCTCCGACGCCGCGACGGGCCCGGCGGCGCTCCCCCGGAGCACGAGGCAGCCGCGGAAGGAGTCCGGAAGCGGACCGAGGGGGGCTCCCGCCAGCGTGAGGAGGGTCTCCGCGGAGACCCGGACGGAGGCCCCCGCCGGCACCGTCACCTCCACACCAGGGGAGGAGCCGAGGGGAACCCCGTCCTCGAGGAAGAGGAGGGCGACGAGGTCGAGGGGTGCGTCGCCGCCGTTGCGGACGAACACCCAGGCGTCCTGGAGGCCGCCCCCGGACCCCTGCTTCTCCCGGAGGTCGAGGGCGTCGATGCGGAGGGGCTCGCCGGCCCCGTGGGCCGACTCGAAACGCACGGGGGAGGTGAAGAAGGTGTCGGGGCTCCCGGCGAGCCGCGTCTCCCCGTGGGCGAGGAAGCGGTCCACGGGGAGGCCGCCGGAACCGCCCACGACGACCTGCCCCTCGCCGCCGGGGAGGCCTGCGAGGTCCATGCCGAGGGACGCGGGGTCCACCCGGACCGTCCCGCCGGCGGGGACGGGGACCGTGGCCGCATGGAGGAGGGTCCCGTCGAGGGCCAGGACCTCCACGGGGAGGTCCACCACCGACCCGGAGAGGGAGAGGACCTCGATGCGGCACTCCGAGAGGCCGTCGTCGGGGGCGAGGAGGTAGGGCACGGCCAGCCGCGCCGACCTGCCGGCCCTCTCCGGGTGGCCGACGGCGAGGGAGAGGGGGGCCGCCGGGACGCCCGCGGAGGCGACGGTCCCGAGGAGCGCCGTGCCGACGACGTCCCGCGGGAGATCGCTGCCGTCGGCGGCGGTGACGCGGAGGCTCCCCTCCCCGCCGGGGAGGTCGCCGGGGCCGTCGAGGAGATCCAGGGGGCGGACCTCCACCGCCTCCCCCCGGCGGAGTTCCACGAGGGAGGAGGCGACCTCGACCCCGTCGAGGCCCCGCACGGAGACGCGCACGGTTCCCGGGGCCGCGTCGCCCGTGAAGGGGGAGAGGTCCCGGAGCACGAGGCGCGCGTCCCGGGGCAGGGGGCCGGCGCCCCCGTCGTCCCGGAACCAGGGGGCGGCCAGGGGGGCCGTCTCCCGGGACGCGAGCTCCTTCCCCTTGAGCCTCCGCACCCACCGCACCTCCACCGCCGCGCCCGACACGGCCCCCTCCGAGGGGCCGCGGAGCACCTCCTCGAAGGCGAGGATCTGGAGGGTGGCGGGGTCGAGGTCCTTCCCGCCGGTGACGAGCACCTGGAGGACGGACCCGTCCACTCCCGAGGGCAGGGGGGGGAGGAGGCCGCCTTCGAGGCGCACCGCCGCGCCGGGGAGGATCTCGAGGGCCAGGGGGTCTCCGGGTAGTCCCGCCGGGGTCGCCGCCCGCAGGACCAGCTTCAGGGGCTTCACCTTCTTCGCCGGCACCGGGGCGAGGTTGCGCAGGACCAGGGTCCCGCGGAAGCTCCCCGCCGCCGTGGAGCCGTCATCCCGGAGACGCGGGACCCACGCCGTCCAGCCCTTCGCCTTGCGGGGGGGGAAGGCCGCCTTCACTTTCGCCTGCGTGACGACCACGGACTCCGTCCCGAGCCGGATCACGGTCCCCTTGCCGGAGCCGCTCCCCTTCATGAGCAGCTCCACGAGCACCGGGTCCCCCTGGTTCCCCAGGGGCTCCAGGTCCACGGAGAGGAGCCCGTCCTCGAAGGTCCAGGTGCCCGTCCACCCGATGGCCACGGCCGTCGGGTCCACCAGGGAGGCGGCGGCGGTGCCGTCGGCCCCGAGGTGGAGGGAGAGGGGGGTCTTCCCGAGGGAGGGCTGCTTCTCGGAGCCGACGAGGAGGGTCCCCGAGGGGTCGAAGGGAGTGGAGGCGGCGGCCGCCGGGAGGGCCCCGGCGAGGAGGAGCAGGGCCGGGAGGAGGAGGCTCCTCACCTCCCCTTCGCCTCCAGCCACCGCTCCGCGTCGATGGCGGCGCGGCATCCCATGCCCGCCGCCGTGATGGCCTGGCGGTAGACGTGGTCCACGCAGTCCCCGCAGGCGAAGACCCCGTCCACGCTCGTGTGCGAGGAGTCGGGCTTCGTGCGGATGTAGCCGTTCCCGTCGAGGTCGAGGGTTCCCTCGAAGAGCTTCGTGTTGGGCACGTGCCCGATGGCGAGGAAGAAGCCGTCCACGCGGAGTTCGTGGGCGGAGCCGTCGCGGGTGTCCTTCAGGGCGACGCCGCGGACCTTCCGCTTCTCGTCGGCGAGGACCTCCTCCACGGAGCGCCAGAGGTGGAACTCGATCTTCGGGTTGGCCCGGGCGCGCTCCAGCATGATCCTGCTGGCCCGGAACTCCCCGCGGCGGTGGACGAGGTGGACCCTGGAGGCGAAGCGGGTGAGGAAGTTCGCCTCCTCCATGGCGCTGTCCCCGCCGCCGATGACGGCCACGGGGCGGTCGCGGTAGAAGGCGCCGTCGCAGGTGGCGCAGGTGGTGACCCCCCGGCCCATGAGCCGCTTCTCGCTCTCGAGGCCGAGCATGCGGGCGGAGGCCCCCGTGGAGACGATGACGGCCCGGGCCCGGAAGGCCCGGGCCGCGGTGCGCACCTCGAAGGGCCGCTTCGAGAAGTCCACGGCGGTGACGTCGTCCTGGAGGAACTCCGTCCCGAAGCGCTCCGCCTGCCTGTGGAACTTCTCCATCATCTCGGGCCCCATGACGCCGTCCTCGAAGCCCGGGTAGTTCTCCACCTCCGAGGTGAGCATGAGCTGGCCGCCCTTCTGCATGCCCTCGATGCAGAAGGGGTTCAGGCGGGCCCGGGCGGTGTAGATCGCCGCCGTGAGGCCGGCGGGGCCGGAGCCGACGATGACGACGTCGCGGACGGGGTCGCTGCTCAAGGGATCCTCCGTGGCGGGAGCCGACGGGACGAACCCTCATTGTAGGTGAAGGGCGGAGGGGGGGGCCGGGTTTTGGCTCCTGGCTGTCTCACGGGGGGATCCCCGGGCGCTGGGGGGCGCGCCCGGGGGCGGGGGGGGGGGGGGGGGGGGGGGGGGGGGGGGGGGGGGGGGGGGGGGG
>CAYJMF010000213.1:0-4345 GCA_964370855.1 uncultured Planctomycetota bacterium
CCCCCCCCCCCCCGGGCGGCGCCGCGGCGCGCCGGCGCCCCCCAAGGCCGGAGTGAACCCACTCGATCCAGCGAGGAGCCGCGGAGGCGCTCCCGGCGCCGCCTCCACTCCCAGAAGACGCGCCAGCCACCCGGGGATCCCCGCCGGGGGCAGGTCCGCGGGGAGGAGCACGTGGAAGTTGCGCTCGTCCACCCGGCGCACCCGGCTCCCGTGGCGCGCGAGGGCCCGGGCCAGGGCCGCGGGGTCGGAGGCGCGGAGCACGACCCGGTCCGGCTCCGGCTGCCAGACGAGTTCCGCTCCGGCGGCGGCGGCGGCGACCCGCGCGCGGGCGAGGTCCGCCAGGGCCCCCGCCTCGGCGGGGAGGGGGCCGTAGCGGTCGCGGAGATCCGCCGTCGCCTCCTCCACCTCCGCCGCCGAGGCGGCCCGCGCGAAGCGGCGGTAGACCCCGATGCGCTCCCGCACGTCGGGCACGAAGGAGGGGGGGAGGGCCGCCGCCGAGGGCACGTCCACGGTGCACTCCCGCACCGCCGGGGCGGGCTCGCCGCGCAGGCGCCGCACCGCCGCCTCCAGCAGGCGGCAGTACATCTCGTAGCCCACGGTGGCGATGTGGCCCGACTGCTGGTGGCCGAGGAGGTTCCCGGCGCCGCGGATCTCCAGGTCGCGCAGCGCGATGCGGTAGCCCTCCCCGAGGCCGGCGTACTCCTCGATGGCCAGCACCCGCCGCTCGGCGTCCGTGGCCACGGGGCCCTCCGGGAGGACGAGGTAGCAGTAGGCGCGGTGGGCCCCGCGCCCCACGCGGCCGCGGAGCTGGTGCAGGTCCGAAAGGCCGAAGCGGTGGGCGCGGTCGATGACCATGGTGTTGGCGTTGGGGAAGTCGAGCCCGTTCTCGACGATGCTCGTGGCGGCCAGCACGTCCACGGCCCCCCGGGCGAAGCGCAGCATCGCGTCCTCGATCTCCGCCTCGTGCATCTGCCCGTGGACCATGGCGATGCGCGCCTCGGGCACGGCCTCCTGCACCAGGGCCGCCGCGGAGGGGAGGCTCGCCACGCGGTCATGGACGAAGTAGACCTGCCCCCCGCGGTCAAGCTCCCGCAGGAGCGCCTCCCGCACCCACCCCTTGCCCCAGGCCCGGACCTCGGTCTCGATGGCCTGGCGCCCCTCCGGCGGGGTCTCGAGGTTGGAGGCGTCGCGGAGCCCCAGCATGGCCATGTGCAGCGTGCGCGGGATGGGAGTGGCCGTCATGGTGATGACGTCCACGGTGGCGCGGAGCGAGCGCAGGCGCTGCTTGTGGTCCACGCCGAAGCGCTGCTCCTCGTCCACCACCACGAGTCCGAGGTCCCGGAACTCCACGTCGGGCTGGAGCAGGCGGTGGGTGCCGATGAGCACGTCCACGCCGCCCTGCCTCGTGCGGTCGACGATGGCCTTCTGCTCCCCCTTCGTGCGGAAGCGGGAGAGGCACTCCACGGTGACGGGCCAGCCGGCGAAGCGCTCCGTGAAGGTCTCGAGGTGCTGCTCCGCCAGCAGCGTCGTCGGAACGAGCACCGCCACCTGCCGCCCCCCGAGCACGCACTTGAAGGCGGCGCGGATGGCGATCTCCGTCTTGCCGAACCCGACGTCCCCGCAGAGGAGGCGATCCATGGGGCGCCCCGCCACCATGTCGGCCTTCACGGCGGCGGTGGCCTCCTCCTGGTCCGGCGTGTCCGCGAAGGGGAAGGAGGCCTCGAACTCCGCCTGCTCGGGCCCGTCCCCGGGGTGGGCGATGCCGGGGCGCAGGCGGCGGAGCGCCTGCACCTCCAGCAGCTCCGCGGCGACGTCGGCCACGGCGCCGGCCACCTCGTCGGTGCGCCGCTTCCACCCGCCCCCCCCGTAGCGGGAGAGGCGGGGCGCCGTCTCCCTCGTGCCCACGTAGCGGTGGACGAGGTCGGCGCGGGAGGCGGGCACGGAGACGCGCACGTCGTCGCGGAACTCGAGGACGAGGGATTCCCGCACC
This sequence comes from uncultured Planctomycetota bacterium, assembly GCA_964370855.1. Taxonomy (GTDB): domain Bacteria; phylum Planctomycetota; class JAJSAM01; order JAJSAM01; family JAKLKS01; genus JAKLKS01. The sequence continues at coordinate 1,991 of CAYJMF010000213.1, forward strand.
CCCCCGGGCCGGTCGTCCCTCTCGAGGCCGCGGTAGAGGGCGATGCCGTGCACCACGTGCACCACGGCGTCCCCGGGGCGGAGATCCGCGATGTCCACGGGGGCGGCGGAGACGGCCCCCTCGCGGCGCACCGCGGGCAGCGGGCGGCGGAGGCGGTGGCGGTCGAAGAGGGCGTCGGCGGAGACGACGGCGCCGCCGAGGTCCGGCAGGCGGAAGGGGCGGGAGAGGACGCCGGCCTCCACGCGCACGCGGGCCGCGGCGCCGGCGGGGAGGGAGAGCCCGCCGACGATGGTGCGGAAGCGGCTCGCCTCGGCGTCGTTGCCCGCGAGCACGAGGACCGTCCCGTCCCGCTCCACGAGGCGGGCGAGGACCTCGCCCAGCCTCCCCGGATCCCGGGCCGCGTCCATGACGGGGGCCGTGCGCAGGGGCTCCTCGCGGCTCCCCTCCTCCCGCGGCGGCAGCGAGGAGAGGTCCGCCACGGGCCGCCCCGGGAGCGCCGCGGCGAGCCGCTCGAAGGCGGCGCCGACGCCGGGGGTGTGCCCCGCCACGCGGCGCACCCACTCCTCGATGCGGTCCCGGTCCCGGAGGACGATCCAGGCGTCCGCGGGCAGGTGCTCGAGGAGCGTCGCCGCCCCCCCCTCGACGAGCTCCCCCCGCGGGAGGAGGTCGAGGACGCGCCCCTTCTCCTCCTCCCCGAAGGAGCGCTGGCTCGCGGGGTCGTAGCGGCGCACGGAGGCGACCTCGTCGCCGTACCACTCGATGCGCACGGGGCCGCCGCGGCCGAGGGGGAAGACGTCCACGACGCCGCCGCGGAGCGCCCACTCGCCGGGCCCCTCGGCCCGGGCGACCCGCGCGAAGCGTGCCTCGTCGAGGGCCCGGGCCATGGCCTCCGGGGGGAGGCGGTCGCCGGGGGCGACCCGGAGGAGGCGCTCCCGCAGGCGCGCCGCCGAGGGGACCCCGTCGAGGAGGGCCGCCGCGGGGGCGACGAGGAACCGCGGCCGGCCGGAGCCGGCGGCGAGGGCCTCCAGCGCGGCGAGGCGGGCGCCGAGGACGCGCTCCTCGCGGGAGCGGTGGACGGGATCCCGGGCGGCGAAGGCGGGGAAGGAGGAGACGGCGGCGGGATCCCCGGCGAAGAGGGCGAGATCCTCCTCGAGGGCGGCGGCCTCCTCGGGGTCGGCGCCGACGACGAGGACCGTGCGGCCCCCGGGGGCGGCGGCGGCGAGGAGGAGGGCCGCGGAGGAGCCGTGGAGACCCCGCGCCGCGGCGGGGCTCCCCGCGGAGAGGGCGGCGGCGAGGGCGCGCACGCCGGGGAGGGCGGCGACGCGGGCGAGAAGGGCGGGGAGGGTCGGGTCGGGGGGCGAGGTCACGGGGGGGCGATCCTACCCCCCCTCCTTGCCCCTCGAGTTGAGCCGCTGGGTCAGGGCCATGACGGCGGCCCGGGCGGCGCGCTGCTCCGCGTCCTTCTTGGTCGGGCCCCAGCCGGGCTCGAACTCGTAGCCGCCGACGACGGCCACGACCTCGAAGTCCTTCCGGTGGTCGGGCCCGTCCTCGCGCCGCACCTTGTACGTGGGCGTGGAGTTGAGGTCCCGCTGCGCGATCTGCTGGAGGATGGACTTGTAGTTCTTCTGGTGGCGGTCCTGCAGGCAGTCGTCGATGGGCGGGCCGAGGTGGTCGAGGATGTAGAGGCGCGCGGACTCGAAGCCGCGATCGAGGTAGACGGCGGCGACCACGGCCTCGAAGACGTTGGCCATGAGGGACTGGGGGATGATTCCGCGCATGGAGATGCCGCGGCCCACGATGAGGAACTTGTCGAGCTTGATCTTCCCGGCGACGGCGGCGAGGCCCTGGGTGGAGACGACCACGGACTTCACCTTCGTCATCTCCCCCTCGTCGTAGTCCGGGAGGAGCTGGTAGACGTACTCCGCGATGACGTGGCCGAGGACGGAGTCGCCGAGGAACTCCATGCGCTCGTTGCTGGGGTGGTTCTCGGTCTTGACGGAGGAGTGGGTGAGGGCGTTGCGCAGGTACTCGACGTCGCGGAAGTGGTAGCCGATGGCGTCCTGGCAGGCGCGGAGGCGGTCGGCGGGGATGAACTCCCGCTCCGCGGCGCGGTGCGGCGGCTCCGCGACGGGGACGGGGGTGCGGGCCTCGTGGTGGCGGAGGGTCCCGACGGGAGCCGAGAGGCACGGCGGCGCGTCGGGGGGCGCCGCGGCGGCGGGGGCCGGCACGGCCGCGGCAGCGGCGGCGGGAACGGGGCCGTCGGCTCCGCGTCCCCGTCCCCTGCCCCGGCCGCGGCGGCCGCGGCGGCGGCCCGCGATCCCGTTGGGAGCGGGGATGGGGGCGGCGGTCGGCGCG
>CAYJMF010000214.1:0-4167 GCA_964370855.1 uncultured Planctomycetota bacterium
GGGCGAGACCCTCCCTCCCGGGCCATGGAGGTTCGCCCCCGCCCCCGCCGCCAATCTGGGTCGGGTTCAGTATGGCGGCCGTCCAGGGAGGGATTGACTTGGCCCGGTGCCTCAAGTGCGCCCGCGACTTCGCCACGGGGGAGACCGCCTGCCACACCTGCGGCCTCACCTTCCCTCCGGCACAGCCCTCCACCACCCGCCGCTCCGGGAAGCCCCCCTCCCTCCCGAAGAAGTACGAGGTCCTGCGCTTCCTCGGCCGGGGGGCCATGGGGCGGGTCTACCACTGCCGGGACGCGCGGCTCCAGGTGGATGTCGCCGTGAAGGTCCTCCCCTCGGACCTCTCCGACGACGAGGAGGCGGTGGCCCAGCTGACCAGCGAGGCGCAGGCCGCCGCGAAGCTCCGCGACTGCGAGGGGATCCTGACGCTGCACGCCTTCGACGAGTTCGACGAGAACTGGTACCTCGAGATGGAGTACGCGCCCGGGGGCTCGCTGCGGGACTGGCTCCGCACGGCGGGGACCCTCCCCGAGGCGGAGTGCCGGCGCATCGGGCGCGAGGTGGCCGGCGCCCTCGGGTTCGCCCACGACCGGGGGGTCCTCCACCGGGACATCAAGCCCGACAACGTGCTCCTCGACGCCCGGGGCCGCTCGCGGGTCTCCGACTTCGGCATCGCCAAGGTCCGGAGCATGCTCTCGCTGAGGGGGACCATCCCGACCCTGGCGGGGACGCCGCCCTACATGGCGCCGGAGATCTTCCAGCGAAAGCCGCTGGACGGGCGGGCCGACCTCTACTCCCTCGGCTGCATGCTCTACGAGCTCTCCACGGGGGTCCTCCCCCACGGCGGGACCCTGGAGGAGATCCTGATGGCGAAGACGCTGCCCGGTCCTCCCCCCCGCTCCCCGGGCTCCGTCAACCCGCTCCTCACGGAGGAGTTCTCCTCCGTCATCCTCCGCCTCATCGACCGGGACCCGGAGCGCCGCTTCGCCGACGGGGCCGCCTGCCTCGCCGCCCTGACGCCGGGGTCCGGCCCCTCCACCTCGATCCCCCGGCCGCCGGATTCGGGGGACCTCGGGACGACACCCGTCATCGACCTCGTCCGGTACTTCCTCGAGACGCGGAAGGACGGGACCGTGGACTTCCGCGTGGACCAGGCGGCGGGGACCCTCTTCTTCGTGGGCGGACAGTGCGTGAACGCCGTGCTCTCCATGCCCCTCGGACGGCGGAAGGTGGAGAAAAAGGGGGAGGAGGCGTTCCTCGACCTCCTGGCCCTGAACGCAGGGACGTACCGGCTCTCCTTCGAGCGGCGGCCCACGGTGCTCTCCATCTCCCGGCCCACGGAGGTCCTGCTCCAGGAGTCGGTTCCCCCGGCCCCTTCACCCTCCGTGGCGACGCGGACGACCCCCGTATCCGCCCCGGCGGTGGAGCTCCTGTGCCCCCGGTGCGGAGCGCGGACGCGGGTCCCCCTCGATGGCATCGATCCGAAGGCAGGGGCCTTCCAGTGCGTCGAGTGCGGCGCCATGAACCCCCTCACCTCCGGGGAGGACGATCCGCAGTCCCTCGTCGGCCAGGAGATATCCGGATGCCGGATCCTGGAGAGGATCGGGCGGGGGGGGCTGGGCACGGTCTACCGGGCGATGGACAACACCCTGCGGAGGGTGGTGGCCGTCAAGACGCTCGACGCCCTCAGGGAGGCGAAGGTCGCCGCGTCCTTCATCGCCGAGGTCATCGCGGTGGCCCAGTTGAACCACCCCAACATCGTCCCCATCCACAAGGTCGGAAGGGACGAGAAGCGGAATCTCCACTACCTGATCACGGGGTTCGTGGAGGGGAGGACCCTCGCGCGGATCGTCGAGGAGGACGGCCCCCTCGATCCTGTCGTCGCCGTGGAGTACTGCGTCCAGATCGCCGGAGCCCTCGCCGCGGCCCACGCGAAGGACCTCATCCACCGGGACCTGAAGCCGGAGAACATCATCCTGGATCCGCAGGGAGTCGCGAAGGTGACGGACTTCGGCCTCATGAAGGCCTTCCAGGTCCAGCCCGACGAGAATTCGACGAAAGTCATGGGGACCCCCCCTTACATGGCGCCGGAGATGTTCGAGGGGAAGAAGCCCGATGCGCGGTGCGATCTCTACTCGCTCGGGGCCACCCTCTACAATCTGCTCTCCGGGGACACGCCCTACAAGGGATCCAACACCATCCAGGTCATCTACGCCATCCTCAAAGAGGAACCCCGCTCCCTCCTCGAGGCCCGGCCCGGCCTGCCGCCGGAACTCTGGGAGATCGTGCGCCGTTTCATCGCGAAGAAGCGGGACGACCGGCCCGCGACCGCCGAGGCCGCGCGGGCGGAGCTGGAGGGATGGCTGCGCGGGGCGGGCGGGACGCGGAGGGGCGTGGCCGTCGAGACCCGGGTCTCCTGCTCCTCCTGCGGCATCACCGTCGCCGCGGGCGTGAAGTTCTGCCCCGACTGCGGGACCCGCATCTGAGGCGTCTACTCCGGTTCCGACGTGACGACGACGTCGGTGCCGGGGACGCGGACCCGATCGGGACGGAGGGCTCCCGCCGGCGCCACTCCGCCGTCCGGCAGGAGGCGCTGAAGCCGCAATCGCACCTCCCCCTCGGCGAGGCCCGTGAACCGGAACCGCCCCTCCTCGTCCGTCGCGGCGACGGGCGTGCCGGGGGACGAGGAACAACGCATGCCGAGGACCATCCTCGTGAACATGTTCCCCGTCCGCAGGGGTTCCGGGTCGGGAACGGCCCAGAGGAGGCAGTCGGCCATGGGCCGCCCCTCGCCGTCCCGCACCGTGCCGGAGAGCACCTCGCCGGGCTGCACGACCACCCGGAGATCCGTCGTCCCCGCCGCGACGGTCCCCTCCAAGGTCGTGGGTCGCCACGGCGAGTCCCCGCCCCCCGCGGCCAGGCGGAAGCCCCCCTCGAGGAGCCCCCGCAGGACGAAGCGGCCGTCGGTGTCGGTCAGGGCGAGGGCGGCGATCCCGGCGGCGAAGGGGCGCGCCTCCCCCTCCCGGTCGGCGTAGACCGGGACCCCGGCCCCGACGGGCGCCCCCGCCGGATCCACGACGATGCCCGACAGGAGGCGCCCCTCGTCGAGGCGGAGCAGCACCTCCTGCGTCCCGGCGGCCACGCCGCGGAGCCGGGTCGGCACGGACCCGGGGAAGCCCACGGCCACGAGGTCCACGAGGGTCCCCCGCGCGAGGCCCTCCGTCCGGAAGGAGCCGTCCGCCTCGACTCCTGCGCATTTCGAGTCCACCGCCTCGTCTTCGAGGGCCATGCGCTCCCGCGCGGTGTACCAGCGCACCTCCTCCCCCGGCGGGACCCAGAAGACGAACCCCCCGCCCGGCGCCAGGCCGTCGGCCCCCACGACCCTGCCGGAGACGGGGGCCCCGATGGCGAGGACCACGACGAGGTCCGACGTGCCCGCGGGCACCCCCCGCACCTCCGCGGGGGCGTAGCCGCCGCCCTGCTCCGCGGAGACGGTGTAGAGCCCCTCGGGGAGGCCGTGGAGGGTGAAGGTCCCGTCCTCGGCGCTGCGGGTCCTCGTCGCGTCCATGTCCCGCCGACGCGACGCTTCCCCGGGGCCGGAGGGGAGGGCGACCCGGACCGCGGCGGCGACGGGGGTCCCGTCGTCCCGGAGGACGCGGCCCGCGATGGACCGCCCGCGGCGCATCCGGAGGACGACCTCGTCCGCTCCCCCGGCGGCGCACTCGAGGTACTCCCGGAGATAGTCCGCGGATGCGCGGATCGCATCCGCGGGGCGGGCCTCCATCTCGATGGGGCCCTCGGCGAGCCCGCGGAGGACGAAGGACCCGTCGGCCAGGGAGACCGCCTCCGCGGAACCGGGGCTCCCGAGGGCGCGCACGCGGATGCCGGCGAGGGGCTCGCCGGTGGCGGCGTCCACGGCCCTCCCGAGGAGGGCGTGGCCGGGAACGGGACGGGCGGCGGACGGCTCCGGTTCCGGAACGGGAGGCTCGGGGTGGGGGGGAGGGGCCGGGGGAAGGGGCAGTCCCGGGAGAGCGGGGCGGACGGGCGGAGGAGGCGGGAGCGGGCCGGGGGCGGGCGCCGGGGGGAGCGGGGGGGGCGCCGCCCCGGCCCGGAACAGGAGGAAGGCGAGGAAGAGGCCCCCCGGGAGCCCGGCGAACCGCCACCGCCATA
>CAYJMF010000215.1:0-4149 GCA_964370855.1 uncultured Planctomycetota bacterium
CCCCCGGTCCTCGTGGACGCGCGCCCCCTCCCCGACCTCTGCGCCCCTCCCCGCTACCCGCGCTACGAGGAGGAGAGGGGGGTCGTCGGCACCGTGATCCTCCGGGTCTCCGTCGACGCCGACGGCTCCGTCGCCGCCGTCTCCGTGGAGAAGGGAAGCGGCCACGGGGCCCTCGACGCCGCCGCCGCCGAGGCCGTGGCGCACTGGACCTTCCGCCCCGCCACGGAGGACGGGCGCCCCGTCCCCTCCGTGGTCCTCCAGCCGGTCACATTCCTCCCCCCGCGCCGGTAGGGAAGGACCCCATCCCCCGCGCCCCCCCGGTGGGATACTCTTCCGGCGGGTTCCAGGAGGAGGATGCCATGCACCGGACCGTTCCCTCGTTCCGCCGCCTCGCCACCGCCGCCGCCGTCCTCCTCGCGGGGGCGGGGGGGCTCCTCGCCGTCCTCCCCTCCCGGGCCGACACCGCCAACAACGGCGTCTTCCGCTTCCTCACCCAGTCCCTCCCCGACGGGTCCACCAACGCCGAGTACGTGGCGCGGCTCATCGTCGCCAATGCCGACGGGCCCGTGACCTTCGGCGCCACGGGGCTGCCCAACGGGATGGCCATCGACCCGCAGAGCGGGTTCATCACGGGGCGGCCCACCACCACCTTCAACGGGAACATCGCGCTCTCCGCCTTCGACGGGACGACGACGGAGAACAAGGACGTGAACCTGAAGGTGAGCGCCTCCGGGGGCGGAGGCAACGCCGGCTCCACCTTCGACCAGAACTCCCTCCCCGACGGGGAGGTGGGGACGGCCTACGCGGCCACCCTCAGCATCACCAACGGCGTCGGCCCCTACACCTTCGGGGCCGCCGATCTTCCGCCGGGGCTCACCCTGGACGGGGAGACGGGGTCCATCTCCGGCACGCCCACGGCGGCGGGCACCTTCTACGCCTCGCTGACGGTGGTGGACGCCGGGGAGAACAACAAGGTCGTCAAGGTGCTGCCCCTCAGGATCCTGCCGGCGGACTCCGCCTTCCAGTTCACCACGCAGTTCCTCAACAACGGGGAGGTGGGCACCGGGTACCACGACCAGTGGGCCGTCTCCGGGGCGAGCGGCTCCGTCGCCTTCGGGGCCTCGGGGCTCCCCGCGGGGCTCACCCTCGACGGGGACACGGGCCTCGTGACCGGGACCCCGACCCAGGCGGGGACCTTCTCCGTGCGCATCAGCGCCACGGACGCCGCGACGACGCTGACGACGAACCTCACCGTGATCATCGCCCCCTCGGCCTCCTCCAACCTCTACTGGGAGTTCTTCGGGGTGCCCACGGCCCTGGTGAACGCCTCCTACCAGAGGCAGCCCCCGATCCTCGTGGCCGCGAAGAACGGGGGGACGGTGACCTACGCCGCCGTCGGGATCCCCGCGGGGATGACCTACAACCCGACCACGGGGGAGCTCTCGGGGACGCCCGTGGAGGTGGGGGAGTACCCCGTCACCTTCACGGCCACAAGCTCCCCCGGGGGGGAGATCCTCACCCTTTCCATGGACTTCCTGGTCCTCCCCCCCTACGGCGGGGACGCCTCCAGCATCACCGTGAACTTCTACCCCGTGAAGCAGGTCCTCAAGGCGGGGACGGCGGGGAAGGACTCCTGGGCGGGCCAGGGGGTCTGGAACGCCGATCGGCGCGCGCTCAACCTCTTCGATCCCGCCACCGACGCGCTCCGGCTCGAGATCGGCTCCCACGGGATCGACGTCCCCGCCGGGGCCCTGACGGGGACCCCCGCCAACTGGAAGTACGCGAGCCCCGCGGGGGAGTCGCCGGCGGTGAAGGTCCAGCTCTCCGCGGTCAAGCAGACGCTCAAGTGGTCCGTGAAGAACGACACCATCGCGGAGACGGTCCCCGCCACGCTCCGGCAGACGACCATCATCGGGGGACGCGGGTACCGCCTCGACGAGGCCTTCGACGAGGCCGGCGTCTTCAGGCCGGCCCCGGCCATCCGCAGGCCCGCCTTCGTCGTCGTCTCCGGCGCCCTCTCCTCGGGGGTGGCGGGCAGGGACAAGGGGAAGTTCTCCCTCCTCCTCGCCGACCCGGCGCTGACCTTCGTGGAGGGAGCGAGCACGCTCCGCTTCCGGCTCCTCGACGGCGCCGTCGTCCTCTTCGAGCGGGAGTTCACGGAACTCGGCACCGGGACCTCCACGATCCCCCCGGGGCTCGAGTCCCCGGTCTGGAACCTCAAGTCGGCGAAGGACCCCGCCACGGCGGACCGCATCGCGAAGTTCTCCTACGCCGGCGTCAAGGGGAAGCTCTCCCTCGCCCTCTCCAATCTCACCCTGGCGGGCATTCCCGCGGGGGAGGCCCACCTCGGCTTCGAGCTCGTGGTGGGGGATCGCACGTACTACACGGCGGCCACGTTCTTCGAGACCTCGCCGGGGAAGTACACGACGAAGGGGCCGTAGACCCTCTCTTCCGTCAATGGCGCCCCCTCCCGGCAAGGGCGTTGCGGGGCTGACGGCATGGCGCGCCTCGAGGACGACCTCCTCCGACCGGAGAACTACCCTCCCCCGCGCCCGTCCTCGCTGCGGCTCGTGGAGACGCCGCTCTCCCTGGTCTTCCTCGGGGACCGGGAGGCGTGGAAGATCAGGCGCCCCCTCCGCGGCCGGGATCTCGACTGCACCGACCCCGCCTCCCGGGAGCGCCTCTGCCACGAGGAGATGAGGCTGAACCGGCGCCTCGCGCCGGACGTCTACCGCGGCGTCCTCCCGGTGCGGCGGGACGGGGAGGGCCACTCCTTCACCCGCGGGGGCGAGGTCGTCGAGTTCGCCGTGCGCATGCGGCTCCTCCCCGAGGAGAGGAGCGCCCGGCGGCTGCTGGCGTCGGGGCGTCTTGATTTCCATCACGCGGAGGTCATCGGCCTCCACATGGCGGACTTCTACGGGGTCGCGGCCAAAGTTCCGCGCCCCGGTGCCGCGGAAACGCTCGCGGAGCGCCTGGAGGAGGATCTCGGCGAGTTCGAGGCCGTGGAGCCGCGGGTCGCGCCGACGGGGGGCGGGGAGGAGATCCGCCGCTTCCTCCGGGGGTTCCTGCGGCGGGGGGCGGTCCTCCTGCGGGCCCGGGAGGGGAGGATCCTCGAGGCCCACGGGGACCTCCGGCTCGACCACGTCTACCTCGAGGAGCACCACCGGGACCCCACGGTGGTGGACGCCGTGGACCACCACGAGCGCTTCGGCGGGCTCGACCCCGCCGCCGACCTGGCGCTCCTCGTCGCGGACCTGGAGGCCGACTGCCGCGCCGATCTCGGGGAGCGGCTCCTCGCCGTCGTGGCCGCCGCGACGGGGGACTTCGGGATGTACCCCGTCCTCGATTTCCACGCCTGCTGGCGCGCCCTTGCGCGGGCCAGGGTGCTGGCCCTGGAGGCGGCGAACCCCCGGGCCGGCGCCGCCGGGGCGCGGGCCCGGCTCGAGGAGGCGCGCCGCCTGTTCGCCATCGCCCTCCTCCACGCCCGCCCCCGGTCCGGCCGCGACACCGTCATCGCCGTGGGGGGGGCCCTCGGCACCGGGAAGAGCACCCTGGCCGCGGCCCTCTCCCGCCTCCTCTCCCTGCCCGTCGTCGCCCCCGGGCCCGGGCCCTGCTCCACGGGGGCCGACGTGCGCCGGGAGAGGAGCGGCTTCCTCGGGGATGCTGAGGCGGTCCTCTTCTCGCGCCGGGGGGTGATCCTCGACGCCCCCTTCCGCACCCGGGGCCAGCGGGCCACGGCCCGCCGCCTCGCCGTCCGCCGGGGCCGCCCCTTCCTCTTCGTGGAGACCCGCTGCCCGGCGGGGGTGCTCCGGGAGAGGCTCCGCGCCCGGCCGCCGGGGGCGGGGTCCTATCTCCCGGAGCGGGGGTGGCGGGAGTTCGAACCCGGGGGGGAGGGGCACCCCTGGGAGCATCTCGTGGTGGAGACGACGGAGGAGGCGGGGAGGTCGGCGGAGAGGGTGAAGGGGTTCCTGGAGGAGGGGGAGTCGGGAGCCCGACCAGGTTCATCGGGGTGGGGCGAGGGGATCTCGAGCGGTCGGAAGTCCCACGCGGGTCATCGATAGATCGTGGGGGTTCCTCCCGGGCGTTGCGCGCCTTCCGGCGCGCGGCTCCCGGAAGGACTCGAGGCGTCCCTGAACGACGGGACGCCTC
>CAYJMF010000216.1:0-3927 GCA_964370855.1 uncultured Planctomycetota bacterium
GGCCCCCCCGCCCGGCCCCCCGGGGGGGGGGGCCGGCGGGGGTTGGGGCCCCCAACGCCCCCGCGATTCCCCCCACAACTTGTCCCCGACCCCGGCCCGCGTCACAATCCCCCCATGGCACCGCTCCTCCCGTACGAGGACGAACCAGGGATCCCCGGAGCACGGGAATCCGCCCTCCCCGGCCGCGCGGCGCCGTGAGCCCGGGACCCGGGCGGGGCCGCGCGGGGCGCCGCGCCGCGCTCCTCCTCCTCTTCCTCCTCTCCGGCGCGGCCTCCCTGGTCTACGAGGTCTCCTGGACCCGGCGCCTCGTGCTCCTCGTCGGCTCCACCTCCTCGGCCACGGCGCTGCTGCTGGCCGCCTACATGCTCGGCCTCGCCCTCGGCGCCCGCTTCGGCGGCCCCCTCGCGGACCGGGCCCGGAGCCCGCTCCGCCTCTACGCCGTGCTCGAGGCCGGGGCCGCCGGCCTCGCCCTGCTCCTCCCGTTCCTCCTCGACGGCGTGGCCTCCGTCCCCTTCCTCACGGCGGCGGGGAGGGAGCCGCTCCTCTTCGGCGCGGCCTTCCTCCTCCTGCTGCTCCCGACCACGCTGCTCGGGGCGACGCTCCCCGCCCTCGCCCGCTCCGTCACGGAGGAGGCCGGCTCCGCGGGACGGCGGGTGGGGATGCTCTACGCGGCCAACACCCTCGGCGCCGTGGCCGGGGCCCTCGGGGCGGGCTTCGTCCTCGTGGAGGGCCTCGGCGTGGACGGGGCGGGGCGGGCCGCGGCGGCGCTGAGCGTCCTCGTCGCGGCGGCGGCCTGGGCCCTCGCCGCCGGCGAGGAGGCGCCCGCGGCGGCGCCCCCGGGGGAGGAGGCCGTGGCGGCCGCGGAGCCCCCCGCCGCGGTGGTGCGCGCGGCCACGGCGGCGGCCCTCGCCGGGGGCTTCGTCGGCCTGGCGGCGGAGGTCCTCTGGACCCGCCAGCTCGTCTTCCTCCTCCAGGGGTTCACGGCCACCTTCGCGGCCATGCTCGGGGCCTTCCTGCTGGGGAGCGCCCTCGGCGGCGCGGTCTTCGCGCGGGCGGCGGGGGCGACGAGGCGGCCCCTGGCCCTCCTCGGCTGGCTCCAGGTCGCCGTGGGGGTGGCGTCGGCGGGGGCGCTCCTCCTCCTGCACCACCAGTACGACGCCGTGCAGTGGCTCCGCGGCGCCCTCACCCCCTTCGAATCCACCCGGGCCAACCACCGGCTCGTGCTCCTCGCCGCGGCCTTCCTCGTCCTCGGACCGCCGGCCTTCTTCATGGGAGGGGTGTTCCCCGCGGCGGTGCGCGCCGCGGCGGGGGGCCTCGGCGATCTCGGGACCCGCGTCGGGAGGCTCTACGCGGCCAACACCCTCGGTGCGGTCCTCGGCTCCCTGGCGGCGGGCTTCCTCGGCGTCCCCCTCCTCGGGACCGGTACCGCCGCGGCGGCCGTCGCCTTCCTTTCCCTCGCGGCGGGGGCGGCGACGCTGCTCGCCGCGGCGAGGGCGGAGCCCGGCGGGCGGGCGGCGCCCCGTGCGGCCCTCCTCCTCGGGGCGGCGGGCGCCGCGGCGGCGCTCTGCCTCCTCGCGCGCCCCGGGGAGCCGATGATCCTCCGCTCCGGCGTCTTCCTCGGCCCCCGCGGACGGGAGAACGAGCTCGTCGAGGCGCGGGAGGGGCGGGCCGGCCTCGCCAGCGTGGTGCGCAACGTGCGCAACGGCTACACCTCGCTCTACACCGACGAGTTCCTCGCCGCCTCGACGGAGGGCCGCTACCGCTACATGCGGATGCTGGGCCACATCCCCGTGGTGCTGGCGGAGGACCCGCGCCGCGTCCTCGTCATGGCCTTCGGCACGGGCACCACCGCGGGCTCCCTCTCCACGCACCCTTCCGTGGAGCGGCTCGACGTCGTGGAGATCTCGGAGGAGGTGCTGGAGGTGGCGCACCTCTTCGAGTCCGTCAACCGCGGCGTCGTCGCGCGAGCGGGGAAGCCGGGGCGGCCCGAGGTGCGGCTCTTCGTGGACGACGCCCGGCGGTTCGTGCTCTCGAGCGGGGACCTCTACGACGTCATCACCCTGGAGCCGCTCCTCCCGTACACGCCGGGGGCGGTCCACCTCTACACGCGGGAGTTCTACGAGCTCTGCCGCGCGCGGCTCTCGCCCGGGGGCGCCATGTGCCAGTGGTTCCCCGTCCACTCGATGTCCACGGAGGACTTCCGGAGCCTGACGGCGGCCTTCATCGACGTGTTCCCCGAGACCTCGCTCTGGTTCGTGGAGGAGACGGCGGCCCTCGTGGGGACGGCGGGGCCCCAGGGGCTCCACGTGAAGCGGGCCACGGAGCGGCTGTCGGCGGCGGGGCCGAAGGAGGACCTCGCGGCGGGGGGCCTCGACGACCTCGCCCAGTGGTGGTCCTTCCGCATGTGCGGGGGGAAGGCGCTGCGGGCCTGGGTGGACGGGCCCCCCGCCCCGGCGGCGGCCATGACCGACGAGCACCCGGACATCGAGTTCCGCCCCGTGCCGACGGGGGCCATCACGACCTTCCTCCACGACAACCTCGTGGCCATCCTCGACCTGCGGGAGGCGGAGAGCCTCGAGGCGGCGGCCGACCTCTCGGGCATCGAGCCGCGGGAGGCGGAGGCGGTCCGCGTCCTGCTGGCGGCGGCGGCGCAGGCCACGGAGTGCTACCTCGACGGCCGCGCCAGCGAGGACCTCTTCGGGTACCACGCCTCCCTCACGCGGCTCGTCTCAGGCGAGGGGGCCCGGGCCGGCCACGAGCGGGAGGCGGCGGAGGCCCTGCGCACGGCGGCGGCGCGCTACGCCGCGGCCATGGAGGCGAACCCGCGGGATCGCATCGTCAAGGACCGGTGGAGCAACGTGGAGGCGGTGCGCCTCCTCAACGAGGGGCGCGCGCTCCTCGCGCAGGGGAGGCCCGGGGAGGCGGAGGAGTCCTACCTCGCCGCCATCGAGGTGGACGCGCCCTGGAACCGGGACGAGGCGTGGACGGGGCTCGGGAGGGCGCGCCTGCGCGGCGGGAGGAACGCCGCGGCGCGGGAGGCCCTCGGGAGGGCCCTGGAGATCCACCCCGGGAGCCGCGACGCGCAGGCGCTCATGGGCCAGGCCCTCGTCGCCCTCGGCCGGCCCGGGGAGGCGCGCTCCTGGTTCGAGCGGGCCTTCGAGGGTGGCTCGGGCCCCTCCGACGCGGACACGGCCATGGAGAACGCGCGGGGGCTGGCGCTGCGGAGCGACCCGTCCGCCCCCGGGGCCGCGGGGGGGGACGCGGAGATCCGCGCCGCCCTCCTCGAGGCCCTCGACGACGCGTCGGGAGCGGGGGAGCGGCGGCGGGAGCGGGCGGCGACCCGGCTCCGCGCCGCGACGGGGCGGGAGCGGGAGATCCTCGACGGGCTCCTCGCCCCCCACCGGGCCGCGGCCCTCGACGGCGGCCTCCCCGCGCCGGAGCGGGTGCGGGCCCTGGCCCTCCTCGGCGCCGCGCGGGACCCGCGGCTCGCGGAGACGGTGCTCGGCGTCGTGCGCACCGCCGGCGTGGACGGCGCGCTGGCGGCGGCGGCCGTGGACGCCGCGGGGGCGGCGGGGGACGTGCCGGCCCTCTCCACCGTGACCGACGCGCGCAACGGCGCGCCGGCATCCGCCCGGGAGCGGGCCGCGGATCGCCTCGCCGCCGTGAAGGATCCCCGTTCCGTGGACGCCGTCCTCGACGCCCTCGCCGACGCCGACGCGGGGGTCCGCACCGCCGCCTGGGCCGCCCTCTTCCAGCTCACGGGCAGGAAGGACTTCGATCCCGACGCGCCGGCGCCGGAGCGGGAGGCGGCGCTGGAGGCGCTGCGCGCCTGGTGGGGGACGGCGCGGGAGGGGTTCTGAGGAGGGAGGGAGCGGGTTCTCGCCGACGCGTGCGGGTTCTCCCGGGCGCTGCGCGCCTACCGGCGCG
>CAYJMF010000217.1:0-3683 GCA_964370855.1 uncultured Planctomycetota bacterium
GTCTCGGTCCGGAGAGGATCGGACCGAGACGAAACGGGCGCGTTGGGCAGGAGATCCGAGGAGGTTTCCGTGGCCAGGGGGGGGAAGGGATCGGGTTCCGACACGGATTCCCTGGTCAAGGGCCCCTGTTTCCCCGCCGCGCGGGCCGGCAGGAACCTCACGGGCGCAACGGCCTCTCCTCTCCTCCCCGCATCCCCGAAAGCCCTCCCCTAGCATGGAACTCTCCGACCTCCCCCTCCTCAACGCCTCTCTCAACGCCGCCTCCTTCGTGGCGCTCATGTTCGGCTGGCGCTTCGCGAAGGCGAAGCGTGTGGCGGCGCACCGGGCGGCCATGCTGACGGCGGTGTCCTTTTCCCTCCTCTTCCTCGTCTCCTACCTCGTCTACCACTTCGGGAAGGAGGGCATCGTCACCCGGTTCCCCGTGGGGGGGTGGCCGAAGGCGCTCTACCTCTCCGTGCTCCTCACCCACACGCCGCTGGCGGCGGCGCTGCTCCCCCTCATCGGGGTGGCGCTGTTCCACGCCTTCCGCGGGAACTTCGAGAAGCACCGCCGCATCGTGAAGTGGACGCTGCCCGTGTGGGCCTACGTCTCCGTCACCGGCGTCGCCGTCTACGTCATGCTCTACCGGATCCAGTGGTGAAAAAGTGAACGCCGCGGAATCCCCGCCGTACGCTGGACGGATGCGATGGAAAGCCGCCGCCGTCCGTACCGCCGCCGCCGTGGCGATGCTGCTCGCCGGCGCGGGCCGGGCCCTGGCCTGACCCTCCTGCAAGGACGCGGTCGCGTCCCAGTCCGACGGAGCGGCGGTGAGCCGGGCCTACTCCCTGGTCGTCCTCGGCATGCTGGCCATGCCCTTCCTCATCATGGGCACCATCGGGTTCTTCCTCTGGAAGGGATCGAAGGCGCCGCCTCCCTGAGGTGCCTGGCACAGGGTGGAGGGGAATATTCCCCGGTTCACCCGCTGCGGGCTCCCATCCCGGATGAGGCGTGGAATTTTCCCCTCCACCCTGTGCCAGGCACCTCAGGATCCCCGGCGTGTGCCTGCTTGCCCTTCGGCTGCGGACCGTGCCCGGGGTCCCCCTGGTCCTCGCGGCCAACCGGGACGAGGACCTCGGCCGCGCCTTCGATCCCCCGCGCCTCCACCCGGGTCCGGTCCCCTTCCTCGCCCCCGTGGACCGGCGCGCCGGGGGGACGTGGCTCGGGATCAACGGGGCGGGCATCGTCGTGGCGGTGACGAACCGGCCGCAGCGGGAGGTCGTGGCGACCCGCCGCTCCCGGGGCCTGCTCGCCGGGGAGGCCCTCGGCGCCGCCTCCCTCGAGCGCCTGCGCGGATCCCTCGAGACCCACCTCCGCGCCCAGCGCTCCATCTACAACAACTTCCACCTCCTCGCCTCCGACGGGACGTGGGCCTTCGTCGCGCGCTACCACGACGGCTGGACCGAGTTCACGGACCTCGACGGGGGGGACCACTTCCTCACCAACGAGGACGACCTCGACGAGCCCTTCGTGGAGGAGGTCGCCGCCGGGGCGGGAGGGGACGCCGCCGGGGAGGCGGATCGCCTCCAGGGGATCCTCGGCCTCCACGACCCCGTCCTCCCCGGGGGGCGCGCGCCCTGCAAGCACGACGGCGGGCGGGGGACCGTCTCCGCCGCCGTCCTGGCGGTGCCCGACGCGGGGATGGCCGGAGCGGTCCTCCGCTTCGCCGCGGGCCCCCCCTGCACGGCCCCCTTCGCCGATCTCTCCGTCGCGGCGCGGGGGCTCGCGCCGTGAGCGGCCCCGCCCTGCCCGTCGTCTTCGATCCCTCCTACTCCTTCGACTGGCCGGGCCACGTCTTCCCCACGGACAAGTACGTGCGCACCGCCGCGGAGGTGGTCCGCCGCGGCATCGTCCCCCCGGGCGGCTTCCTCGCGCCCCGCCCCGCCTCCCGGGAGGAGCTCCTCCTGGTCCACGAGGCCCGGTACCTCGACCTCCTCGACGCCATCGCCTCGGGCCGCGCCCCCTGGGACCCGCGCATGGAGGTCCCCGTCTCCCGCACCGTGGTGGACGCCTTCGCGCTCTCCTGCGGGGGGAGCATTGCGGCGGGGGAGCGGGCGCTGGCGTGCGGCGCCGCGGTGAACCTCGGCGGCGGCTTCCACCACGCCTACCCCGACCACGGGGAGGGGTTCTGCCTCCTCCACGACGCCGCCGTGGCGGTGAAGGCGCTCCGCGCGGCGGGGAGGATGCGGCGGGCCCTCTTCGTGGACCTCGACGTCCACCAGGGCAACGGGACCGTGGCCTGCTTCCGCGGGGACCCCGACGCCTTCACCTTCTCCGTGCACGAGGAGCAGAACTACCCCTGGCCGAAGGAGGAGGGCTCCCTCGACGCGGGGCTCGACACCGGGGCCGGGGACGAGGAGTACCTCGAGGTCCTGGACGCGGCCCTCGGGCGCATCGCGGGGCGGTTCCCGCGGCCCGACCTCCTCGTCTACGTGGCCGGCGCGGATCCCTTCGAGGAGGACCGGCTCGGGAGGCTGCGGGTCACCCGCGAGGGGATGCGGCTGCGCGACGCGGCGGTGCTGCGGTTCGCCTCGGAGCAGGGCTGCCCCGTGCTCGCGGTGCTGGCCGGGGGGTACGCGCTGCGCACCGACGACGTCGTCGGCATCCACGCCGACATGGTGGAGGCCCTCGCCCGCTGGCTCGGGGCGGGGCGCGTGGTACCCTCGGCGCCGTGAAGTCCTTCCCCACCTCCCTCGAGACCTTCCGGAACTGCCCGCGGAAGTTCGACTTCGACCGGAACCCCGACCTCAAGCGGAAGTACCGGAAGCCCTCCCAGGCGATGTTCGTCGGGACCTGCGTCCACGACGCCCTGGAGCGGTTCTTCGACTCCCAGGCGACGCCGGTGCCGAGGCGGACCCACGAGGTGCTCGTGGACTACCTCCGCGAGGCGTGGGCGGGGAAGGGGCTGCACGGCCGCCGGGCGGCCCAGCGGCGGGAGGAGCGGCAGCAGGTCTTCGGCGGCGACCGGGAGACGGAGCGCGCCGCGGGGGAGCGGGCGAAGCACATGCTCTGGGGGTTCGTGAAGACCCAGGACCTCGCGGTGACCCCCTTCACCATGGAGCTCTTCCACGAGATCCCCTTCGGCGGCGGGCGCCACGTGCTCGCGGGGAAGATCGACCGCATCGACCGGGACGGGAACAGCCTGCGGGTGGTGGACTACAAGACCGGGAAGGCGAAGACCACGGACATGGTCCGCGCCGACGACCTCCAGCTCGCGGCCTACTCCCTCATCGTGTCGCGGAAGTACCGGGTCCCCGTGTCCCGCTGCTCGCTCCTCTTCCTCCAGGAGAGCGTCGAGGTCGGCTTCGAGCCCGACGCGGCCTGGCTCGAGGGGAAGGAGGAGGAGCTTCTCTCGCTCCTCGACGGAATCCAGGCCGAGGACGCGCGGGCCGACGGTCCGGACAAGTTCCCCCCGACCCCGAACCCGCTCTGTTCCTGGTGCGACTACCGGGAGCTCTGCCCCGAGGGCCGCGCGTTCGTCGCCCGCGAGGAGGCCCTCCCCGCCGAGGGCGACGACGAGGCCCCGCCCTTCTGAGCAGCAAAACGGTGTCAGACACCTGTTGGTCGTATGGGTTCTCGCCCGGGCGTGGGGGGCCCCCCCCCGCCCGCGGGGGCCCGCGGCGGGGGGGGGGGGGCGGCCGCGGGCG
>CAYJMF010000218.1:0-3656 GCA_964370855.1 uncultured Planctomycetota bacterium
GCGCGCACCCCCCCCCCCCCCCCGCCCCACGGGCCCGGGCTGGGGCGGCGCCCCGCGGTTCAGGGACGCCTCCACTTCCGGGACCCGCGCGCCGGGATGCGCGCAACGCCCGGGCGATCAGGCACCGCACGGCGATGAAACCCCGATGAATCGGGTCGGGTACCGTATCCCCCTTCCTTTGGATCGGGTCGAGTACCGTATGTCCCTGCCATGGACTCTCCCCCCTCCCCTCCCTCCCCCCGCGCCCCCGCCGCCCGGGCCGCCCTCGTCGCCCTCCTCCGCCTCGCATGCTCCGGCGAGCGGGCCGCGGCCTTCGCCTACCGGGGGCACGGGCGGTCCGTCCGCGACCCCGCGGAGCGGGCCCGCATCCGGGTCATCGAGTTCGAGGAGTGGCACCACCGCCGCCTGGTGAAGGGGATGCTCCGCGCCCTCGGCTCCGGTCCCGATCCCCGTCGGGAGCGCCGCGCGGGGCGGGTGGGGCGGGCGCTCTGCTCCCTCGCCCGGTTCTCCGGCTGGCTCGCACCCATGTTCGGCGCCGGCGCCCTGGAGAGCCGCAACGTGAAGGAGTACGAGGACGCGGCCCGCCACGCACGGGACTGCGGCCGGGCGGAGTTCGTGGACTGCCTCCTCGGGATGGCCGAGGTGGAGTGGGATCACGAGGCCTGGTTCCGGTCGATGGTCCTCTCCCACCCCGTGGGCCGCCTGCTGCCGCTCTGGAAACAGCCGCCGCCGAAGGAGGAGATCCGGGCCTCCTTCGCGCGGGAGTGACGCGACTTCCGTCAAGGTTTCCGGCGGTCATCGGGAATCACACCCCGCCCCGCGGGATTTCTCCGGCCCCCCGCCTCCGTCCCGGCCTCCGGGGGTTGGGTACGCGATTTGTGAAGAGTCCCCCGTGAACCGCGCCGCCAGCCCCCTTCCCGGCTGCCCCATCCCCCAGGGGACCGGTTCCTGCCTCGACGAGTGCCGGGCCTCGGGCCGCTGCAAGGCCTCCCGGCTCCTCCTCACCGACGGGCGCACCCTGGTGGGCCGCCCCCTCGGCGCCATCGGCGAAACCCTCCGCTTCCACGCCGTCTGGCCCGAGAAGGGCCCCGTCCTCGTCCCCTTCTCCCAGGTCGAGGCCGTCGGCCTCCTCGACTGCCTGCGGGCCTGCACCGATCCCGCCGACGGCCCGGGTCTCCTCCGCCTCGCCGAGGTCTCCGCCGCCCGGGGCATGGTGGAGCCGGCCCTCCGGGAGATGGATCGCGCCCTCGAGGCCGACCCCTGCCTCGCCCCGGTCATCCGGGGCCGCCGGACCGCCCTCCTCGAGGAGGCCGCCGAGCGGGGCCTCCGGGACGCGCGGGAGCACCTCGCCGCGGGCCGGATGGAGCACGCCCGGGCCGCCCTGGAGGAGGTCCTCGTCCGCTTCCCCGCCTCCACCGCGGCGGGGGAGGCCCGGAGCCTCCGCCGGGAGATGGCGGGAGCGGCCCGCTCCTAGACCTCCTGCACCGGCGCCCGGAGCGGGAGCGTCACCCGGAACACCGTCCCTCCCTCGGGAGGGCACTCGAACTCGATGTTCCCCCGATGGGCGTCCACGATCTTCCGGCAGATGGCCAGGCCGAGCCCCGTCCCCCGCGCCTTGGTGGTGAAGAAGGGGGTGTAGACCCGGTTGCGGACGGAGGGGAGGATGCCGGGCCCGCGGTCCTCCACGCGGAACTCCGCGCGGTGGCCCTCGTGGGTCACGGAGGTCGTGATGACCACCTTCCGGGGGTCCCCGGGCCGCAGGGCCTGGAGGGCGTTCTGCACGAGGTTCGTGAGCACCTGGACCATCTGCTGGCGGTCCAGGGGCACCGCCGGCACCCCGCCCCGGTGGAAGGCGAGCTCCGCGCCGGCGACTTCCTGCGAGTTGCGGAGGAGGGAGAGCACCGCGTCCACCACGTCGTCCGGCTCCGTCGGCTCGAGGCGGAGGTGGGAGGGGCGGGAGAAGGAGAGCAGGTCCCGCACCGTGGTGTCGAGGCGGTCGATATGGGCCACGACCTCGCCGAGGATCTCCTTCTCCGCGTCCCCCTCGGGCTTGCGGGAGGCGAGCACCTGGAGGGCGCCGCGCATCCCCGCCAGGGGGTTCTTCACCTCGTGGGCGACGCGGGCCGCCATCTCGCCCACCAGGGCGAGGCGCCGCTGGTCCTCGAGCTCCCGCTCCCGCTCCACCTCGCCGGTGACGTCCCGCACGTACTTGAGCTCGTGGGTGACCTTCCCCTCGGCGTTGCGCAGGGGGAAGGAGCGCAGGTCGAAGTAGACCCGCCGTCCGTCGGCCCGCACGAAGGAGGGGCGGCAGCGCCCCTCGGCCCCCTCCTCGAAGACGAGGTGGGATCCGCAGTCCGCGCAGGGGCTGCCCACTCCGGCCAGGAGCGAGTAGCAGGAGAGCCCTTCCACGGGCCCGTCGGAGAGCCCCAGCATCTCCCGGAAGCCGCGGTTGCACTCCACCAGGGACTGGTCCGCCGTGGCCAGGGCGATGCCCGCGGGCACGTTGTCGAGGAGGGCCTTCAGGGTCCGCTCGGCGCCGGGCCCGCCGCCGGGGGTCCCGGGCATCTCCGGGGAGAGGGGGGCGAGCACCACCGTGGCCCCGACGATGCGCCCGTCGGGGGCGCGCACGGGGCTGCGGCCGCCGCGGACCCGGAACTCGGTGCCGTTGGCCCGGACCCGGCGGCGGATGGCCTCGTCCACCCGGCCCTCGCGGGTGGAGGCGAGGAGCTGCTCCGGCTCCCGGGCGGCGACGCGGTCCCCCGGGAAGAGGATGCGCTCGTGGCGCCCGATGATCTCCTCCGGGGCGTAGCCGAAGGTCTCCGCGGCGGTGCGGTTCCAGGAGGTGACGACCCCGTGGTCGTCCACGGTGTAGACGATGGTCCCGATGGCGTCGGAGATCTCGGTGAGGGAGCGGAAGAGCGCCTCCTGCCCCTTGATGCGCATCTCCAGCTCCTGGTAGGCGGTGCGCAGCTCCTCGGGGAGGTGCTCCGGCTCCGGGGCCGGCGCGGGGGAGAGGGTCCAGGAGCAGAGGGAATCCCCCTTTCCCTTGCAGGAGCGCTCCCTGCAGAGTAGGTCGAGGTCCATGACCGTGGAGGCGTAGCCCGAGGCGTAGCCCGCGAGGGTGCGGCACACGGGGCCGTCGGCGGTCCCGAAGAGCCGCAGGTGCTGCTCCGCCTCGTAGGAGTCCTCCCAGGTCCCCTCCATGTAGAAGCCGCCGTCCTCGGGGTCGCTGCGGATGGCGCCGGTGTGGACCCGGGTCACCCCCTCGAAGGCGTGGAGGAGGGGGCCCATCTGGAGCGCCTCCTCCCGGTCCTCCACCTTCAGGTCCCGGAGGATCCGCTCCGCCTCCTCCTCGCCGCACCGGCGGCCGAAGCGGAACAGGACCTCCGCGGCGAGGGCGGGGCCGAGGGCCTCGTGGAGCTCCCGGCGGAGCGCCCCCATGGCGTCGGCGGAGACGAGGAGCATCCGCTCCTTCCCCAGGGTGATGCGGCCCTTCTCCTGGTCGTGGGAGAAGAGGGCGGCCAGGTCCACGGCGGGGCGGGTGCGGGCGCGGGGATTCATGACCCATGACAATACACGATGGGAGGGGGTGGGGGGGTGTTGCGGGGGGGGAGGGGGGGGGGCCATCGCCGACATGCCAGGTTTCACCTCCCGGG
>CAYJMF010000219.1:0-3587 GCA_964370855.1 uncultured Planctomycetota bacterium
CCCCCCCCCCCCCACCCCCCCCCCCCCCACGCCCCCCGGCCGTACCCCCCCCCGCGGGGGCCCCTTCGGGCGCAACCGCCGGAGGCGACGTTCACCTCCACGTGGGGGGGCAACGCGCTCAAGCTACCGAGAACCTCCCGCCCTCCCCCTCCCTCACCAGCCTCTCCGCCGCATGAAGCACCGCCAGCACCCGAACGGGCTCCTCCCACCCCGGCACCTCCAGCATCCACGGCTCCGCCCCGGCGCCGGGCACCGTCCGGAGGACGGCCAGGATCCAGCCGTCCCTCTCCCACGTGAAGACCCGCCGGCCGTCCCGCTCCTCGGCGACGGCGACACGGGTCCGCGCGCGGCGGTCGGAGAGGGCATCGAGGAGCGGCGGCTCCCCGAGGACGCGCATCCGCTCCCCGCCGGGCAGCACGGCGTGGTAGTCCCGCACCTCCATCCGCCCCCCCCTCACCGTCGCCAGCGGAGGCCCCTCGCCGGCCACGAGGTCCACGCCCCCCTCGCCGGGGCCGAGGTAGACGCAGGTGCAGAGTTCGGCGCCGCCGGCCTCGACGACGGAGCGGCGGCGGCCGCCGATGCGCTCCAACTGGAAGAGGCGCTCCTTCACGGGACCTCCCGGCTCCCCCCGCCGCGGATTCGCGACCGGTTCGGGACCACCGTCCTATGATCCGATGTCCCATCCCCGAGATCAATCCCGGAGGCTCCATGTCCATCGTCGTCTCCATCGACGGGCGCATCCTCCCCCCGGAGGAGGCGACCGTGAGCGTCTTCGACCACGGCTTCCTCTTCGGGGATTCCGTGTACGAGGTGGTGCGCACCCGCCGCGGGGTCCCCGTCACCATGGACGAGCACCTCGCGCGCCTCGAGGGCTCGGCCCACCGCATCTACCTCGACCTCCCCTGGCCCCGCGCCGCCATCGCCGCCCGCGTCGCGGAGGCCGTCGCCGCCTCGGGCAACGCCGAGTGCTACCTGCGCATCATCGTGACCCGCGGGGTGGGGGAGATCTCCCTCCTGCCGGACACCTGCAGGTCCCCCTGCCTCATCGTCATCGTGAAGCCCCTGCCCGTGCCCGCCCCCTCCGTGGCCCGGGACGGGCTCCAGGTCGTCGTCGCGGGCCGCCCCCGCAACGACCGCCGGGCCCTCGACCCCTCGGCGAAGACGGGCAACTACCTCAACAACCTGCTGGCCCTCGTGGAGGCCCACCGGGGCGGCTGCGACGACGCCCTCCTGCTCAACCCCGCGGGCCGCCTCGCCGAGGCGACCACGAGCAACGTCTTCCTCGTCCGGAAGGGCCGCATCTCCACCCCCGTGCTCGAGTCCGGCATCCTCGCCGGGATCACCCGGGACCTCCTCCTGCGGGAGCTGCCCGCCCTCGGGCTGAAGGTGGCGGAGGGGGACCTCGGGACGGAGGACCTCGAGGCCGCGGAGGAGGTCTTCCTCACGAGCACCGTGCGCGGCGTGGCGCCGGTGACTTCCATCGACGGGAAGCCCGTCGGGAACGGGAAGCCGGGGCCCGTGACGGCCCGGGTCGCCGCCCTCTACGCGGAAGTGCTCGACCGGCTGGCCGACGCCGCCGGGGCCCCGCCCCTCGCTTCCTGACCCCGGGGCCGCAGCCACCCCGTCAGCGCCGCCGCGGCGAAGGCCGCCGCCATCACCGCCAGAAGCACCACGGCCATGGCCGCGACATTGGCGTCCCTCTGGAAATGGATGGCGTACCAGATCTTCCGTATGAGGGTGTTGGTCCCGAGCACGGCCAGGGCGTCCAGCTCCCGGACCGCGAAGACGAAGGCGAGGAGGGCCCCGAGCACGATGCCCGGCCGGGCCAGGGGGAGGGTGATCCGCCGGAGCCCCGCGTCCCATGGCACGCCGGCGACGCGGGCCGCCTCGTGGAGGGAGGGACGGACCTCCCGGAGGGAGGCCCAGGTGGCCGCGAGGGCGAAGGGGAGGACGCGGGAGAAGACCACGAGGGCGGGGAGGATCTCCGTGTCCTTGACGGGGTTCCACGGGGCGTTGCCGCGGAGGAAGGTGAGGAGCGGCCGGTCCCAGAGCTGGAGGCTCCCGAGGGGCACGAGGGCCGGCACGAGGGCGAGGGGGAGGACCACGAGGGCCGCGAGCAGCGCCTCGCTCCACCCGCCGAGGCGGCGGCCGGCGTCGGCGAGAACCAGGGCCGTGGGCACGGCCAGCACCGCCGCCGCCGCCGCGAGGCCAAGCGTCAGGCGCAGGTTCACCCCGGCCCCGCCGGCCCCGAAGATGGTGGCGTAGGTGGCCGGCGATCCCGCCTCCCGCAGGAGGGAGAGGGCGGGGACCAGCGCCCCGGCGGCGAGCACGGCCCCGCAGAAGAGCATTCCGGCGGCCTTCCCCGCGGGACCGAGGGGGAGGGGGCGCGGGGGGCGCCATGCGCTCCCCACGGTGGCCGTGTCCCCCCGCGTGGCGATGCGGAGCGCCGCCGCCGTGGCCGCGAGGGAGACGAGGGCCACGGGGATCCCGAGCACGAGGAGCTCCTCCACGCCGCCCACCTTCCGGGAGTAGTTGAACTGGACGAGGAAGGGGTAGACGGAGATCTGCTTCGAGGCGGTGCGGACCACGTTGAGGTAGTCCACGACGCCGAAGTCGTTGAGGCAGAAGACGAAGGCGAAGAGCGCGCCCAGCACGATGCCGGGCCGCGCCAGGGGGAGGGTCACTCGCCGGAGCGCCTTCCACGGGCCCGCCGCCAGCCGCGCCGCCTCCTCCTCGGAGGCGCCCACGGAGGAGAGGGCGCGGCGGGCGAAGAGGGTGACGAAGGGGAAGTAGGCGAGCGCGAAGAGGGCCCCCGCCTGGAAGGCCGTGCTCCAGCGCCCGAGGGCGGCGGATCCCTCCAGGAAGGAGCGGGGCAGGATCGTGTCCCAGGCCATGGCCGTGAGCAGGGGGGGCAGGACGAGGGGCGCGCCGTAGAGGGCGGCGAAGAACCCCCGGCCGGGGAGGTCGGTGCGCGCCGTGAGGATCGCGTAGGGGAGGCCGAGGAGCAGCGCGCCGAGGGTGCCGAGGAGGGCCACCGCCGCGGTCCATCCGAGCACCCTCCAGTGGAAGGGGTCCGAGAGGGCGCTGCGGAGGTGCACCGGGGACCAGGAGGCGTTCCGCTCGATGCTCACCACGTCCCTGCGGTCGAGGGACACCGCCTTCGAGGGGAGGATGATGCGGATCTGGTCCGAGGTCTCGAGAACGACCTCCCCGCGGAGCACGGTCCCCTCCGTGGTCTCCACCTCGTCGGGGAACAGCGTCCCGCGGCGGAACTCCCTCACCTTCGATCGCGGGACGTCCTCCGGGTACCGCCCCGAGGCGATGATGGCCACCCCCTCGGGCGTGTCCGAGGTCAGGGTTCCCCGGAGGACGCGCCCGTCGGCGGCGACCACCTCGTCGACCCGCAGGCCGCGGGAGATCCCGAGGCAGGCCGGAACGACGCCGGCGAGGAGGACGAGGAGGAGGGCCAGGAGGAGGGCGGGTGTCCGCACGGGCCCATTGTACTGGCGGCCGCCATACTGAACCCGACCCAGATTGGCGGCGGCGGCGGGGGCAGACCATCATGGCCCGGGAGAGAGGGTCTCGCC
>CAYJMF010000220.1:0-3514 GCA_964370855.1 uncultured Planctomycetota bacterium
CCCCCCCCCCCCCCCCCCCCCCGCCAATCTGGGTCGGGTTCGGTATGGCGGTACCCGCCCTACAGGATCCTCTTCCCCAGCATCGACAGGATCAGCTCCATCGCCAGGTTCCCCGTCCTGTTGGCGACGTCGATGACCGGGTTCACCTCCATGAACTCCATGGAGGTGACCTTGCCGGAGCGGGCGCACATCTCCGCGAGGAGGTGGGCCTCGCGGTAGGTGAGGCCGCCCTGCACGGCGGTGCCGACGCCGGGGGCGTAGTCGGGGTCGATGCCGTCCACGTCGAAGGAGACGTGGAAGCCCGCCGTGGAGGCGGTGAGGAGGGGGATGACCTCCTCCATGACGTGGCGCATCCCCTTCTCGTCGATCTCGGTCATGGTGAAGGCGCGCACGCCGCTGGCGGCGATGATCTCCCGCTCGCCGCCGTCGATGTCGCGGATGCCGAGGAGAACGGTGCGGCCGGGCCGGACCTTGGGGGAGAAGCCGCCGATGCGTGTGAGCTCCCGCGGGCCGTTGCCGAGGACGCAGGAGAGGGGCATCCCGTGGACGTTCCCGCTCGGCGAGGAGGCGGGGGTGTTCATGTCCCCGTGGGCGTCCACCCAGAGGAGGCCGATGGTCTCGCCCCGGCGGCGGAAGTGGTCGGCCACGCCGGAAATGGTGCCGACGGCGGCGGAGTGGTCGCCGCCGAGGACGACGGGGGTGCGGCCCTCGTCGAGGGCCTTCCGGACGAGGCGGTGGGCCTGGCGGCAGGCCCTGGCGATCTCCGGCAGGTACCGTGCGGCGGCGTCCCGGATCTCGAGGGTCTCCACGGCGGGGATCTCGAGGTCGCCGAGGTCCTCCCACTCGATGCCGAGCTTCTCGAGCTGGGAGTGGAGGCCGGCGATGCGGACGGCGGAGGGGCCCATGTCCGTCCCGCGCCGCCCCGCGCCGAGGTCGAGGGGGACGCCGAGGATGGAGACGGCGCGGCGGGGGACGGGAACGGGGGGGCGGCGGCCGGCCATGGGGGTGCTCCTCCGGGGACCGGCACAGGATACCCGGGGGAGGGGAGGAGAGGGGGGGAGGTGCTACTCCTCTTCGTCGTCGCCCTCGCCGTCCCCGTCGTCCTCCTCTTCCTCGTCGTCGTCCACTTCCTCGTCTTCGTCTACGTCCTCGTCGTCGTCGTCGTCGTCCTCCTCCCCGTCCTCCTCGTCCTCCTCCTCCTCGTCTTCGAGGGGATCCCGCTCCCGGAACGACGCCACGGCCGTCACGGCCCGGGCCTCGTCCTTCGAGGTGACGATCACGCCGAAGCCCTCCTCCCCGTCGAGGATCTTCTCGATGCCGTGGAGCACCGTGTGCGTCGCGGGGTTCTCCATCTCCGCCTCGATGCCCTCGCCGCGGAGGTAGCCCACGCAGAGCTCCGCCTCCGTCAGGGACGACGACACGAACACCCGCACCGGATGCGTTCCTCTCGCCATGGCGTGTCTCCAGGGGCCGGGGCCATCACACCACCCCGCGGGGGAATCCGCAAGGAGCCGCGTCACGCTCCCCGGGACGAAGTCCCGCCGGACCAGAGCGCCCCGTAGGCGGGGGAGTCCCGCAGCAGATCCCCGTGGCTCCCGAATCCCGCCACGCGCCCCCCCTCGAGGAAGAGCACCCGGTCGCACCGCTCCGCCGCCGCCGCGCGGTGGGTCACGAGCACCGTCGTCCGCCCCCGCGACAGCGCCTCCAGCCCCTCCTGCACCAGCGCCTCCCCGCGCGCGTCCAGGGCCGACGTCGGCTCGTCCAGCAGCAGCACCCGCGGGTCCCGGAGGAACGCCCGCGCCACCGCCACCCGCTGCCGCTCCCCCCCGGACAGGAGCGCCCCCCCGGGCCCGACGGGCGCGTCGAGCCCCCCGGGGAGCCGCGCCAGGATCTCGTCCACCCGCGCCCCCCGGCAGGCCTCCAGCACCTCCGCCTCCGAGGCGCCGGGCCGCCCGTAGAGCACGTTCTCCCGGATCGTCCCCTCGTGGAGGAACACCTCCTGCGGCACCAGGGCCAGCGCCCCGCGGAGCGCCGACAGCCGGATCCCCCTGAGATCGGCGCCGTCGAGGAGGACCCGCCCCGGCGAGGGATCGAGGAAGCGGGGCACGAGGTTGAGCAGCGTGCTCTTCCCCGATCCGCTGGCGCCCACCACGGCGATGCGCGTTCCCGCGGGCACGTCGAGGTCCACGCCGGAGAGCGCCCGCACCCCGCCCTCGTAGGCGACGCCGACCCCCTCGAAGCGGAGCGCGCCGGGCCCCGCCGGGAGGGGACCTGCGCCGGGCCCGTCGGCGACTCCCGGCGGCCGGTCCAGCACCTCGAAGATCCGGGCCGCCGCGGCGCGGGCCCCCTGCACCCGGTTCATGGCCCCGCCGATCTTGCGCAGCGGCGCGTACATCCCCGCCAGCGCCGCCCCGACGACGAAGAGGTCGCCCGGGCCCACCTCCCCGCGCACCGCCAGCGCCCCCCCGGCCAGGAGGGCCGCCGACAGCCCGAGGAGGGCCGCCAGCTCGAGGGCCGGCCCCGTCGCCGCCTCGAGACGCACCAGCCGCTTGAACTCCGCCAGCACCCGCGCGTTCACGGCCCCGAAGCGCCGCGCCTCGACCTCCTCGCCGCCGCAGGCCTGCACCACGCGGATTCCCCGGAGCGATTCCTCCGCCCGCGACGTCAGCTCCTGCCGCCGCGCCAGCACCCGCTTCGTCGAGGAGCGCACCGCCGTTCCCACCCGCCGCACCACGAAGGCCAGCAGAGGCGTCGCCACCACCGCCAGCAGGGCCAGCTTCCAGGAGACGAGGAACGCCACGGCGGCGTAGGCGAGGAAGGAGACGGGCTCGAAGACCAGCGCCCCGGCCAGGGTCTCCAGCCCCTTGGAGAGGGCGTCGGCGTCGGCGGTGAAGCGGGAGAGGAAGGACGCCGCCCCGGTCCGCTGCACGTGGCCGACGTCCTGGCGCACGAGGGAGCCGAAGAGCCGCTCCAGCAGTTCCGCCGTCGTTTCCTGCGCCGCCGACCCCACCAGCGTCTCGTGGCCCCAGCGGAGCGCCCCGCGGATCACGGTGAGGGCCGCCACCGCGGCGAGGAGGAGGGCGAGGGCCTCCATGGGGGCCCGGGCCGCGGCGTCGCGGAGGCCCCGCAGGGGGCCCCCGAGGGCGGCGGGCAGCCGCTCCCCGACGGCGGCGAGGGTCCGGTCCATCTCGCCGGGATCGAAGATCGCCTCCACGGCGGGCTTCAGCATTCCCACGGAGATCCCCGACAGGAGGGCCACGAGGACGGCCAGCAGGGCGGCCAGGGCCACGGTCCCCCGGCGCGGGCGGAGGAGCGCCGTCAGCCGGGAGATCGGGGGGAGGTCCACGGCGTCATCATCCCGCCCTGAAGGGGTTTCCGGAAGGGCGGAAGGGCGGGGGGCGGGTGGCGGGGGGGCCCCCCGCGCCGGGCCCCGGGCCGCCCCCCCCCCCCCGCGCGCGGCGGGGGGGGGGGCGGGGCCGGGCCCCCCCCGCCCCGGAGGGCGGCCCGGGGGGCC
>CAYJMF010000221.1:0-3388 GCA_964370855.1 uncultured Planctomycetota bacterium
GGGGGGGGGGGGCCCCGGTCCCCCGGGGCGCGGCGCGCAAACGGGCGCCCACCGCCCGGGAGAATGGCCTCCGCCTCTCCCCCCAACTCCCCCCCCGCCCCCGCCCTACCGCAGCAGCTCCCGCTCCAGCGCCGCCGCGTCTGCCTCCACCTCCTCGGCGGTGCCGTTCGGCCGGAAGGTGAGATCCCGCCCGGTCCAGTTGCAGAGGGCCTCGTGGGCCCGGACGCGGACCGCGCGGTCGGCGCTGCGGAGGTCCTGGAGGAGGGGGCGCAGGAGGAAGACGACCCTCTCCGCCGCCGCCCGGAGCTCCCGCGCGGATTCCCCCGCCGCGGCGGCGGCCTTCCGGGAGGACTCCCCGGCGGCGGCCGCCCGCTCCGTGGCCCTCACGAGGTCCGTGCGGGTCCCCTCCAGGGCGCTCCGTGCGGCGAGGAACTGCTCCAGGGTGCGGTCCCTCTCCGAGGACGCGGCGCGGTACTTCTCCGCGAGGGAGTCCCGCTCCTTCACCGCCGCGGCGAGGTCGCGCCGCAGCACCGCCATCTCCCCCTCCACGACCCGGGACCGGGCGGCCCGCTCGGCCTCGACCCGCGCGAGCCGCTCCCGCGCCTCGCGCAGTTCGTTCCTCCCCGCGGCGAGCCTCGACTCCGCCTCGCGGCGGCGGGTCTCGGAGCGCTCCGTCACCTCCTGCTCCCGGGCGATGCGGCGCCCGAGGGAGACGACGAGCACCACCCCCGACCCCATCCCGAGGAGGAAGATCAGGATCCACGCGACGGGCAGCCCGGGGCGGACCGGCTTCACGCCCCCCCCGCCGGGCCGATGACCTCCGCGCCGCCCATGTACGGCCGCAGCGCCGCGGGCACCGCGACGGATCCGTCGGCCCGCTGGTTGTTCTCGAGGATCGCCACCAGCGTGCGGGGCATGCCGAGGGCGGAGCCGTTCAGGGTGTGGACGAACCGGGGCTTCTCCTTCCCGGAGCGGCAGCGGGTGCCGGTGCGGCGCGCCTGCCAGTCGCCGAAGTTGCTGACGGAGGAGACCTCGAGCCACTTCCCGCAGCCCGCGGCGAAGGCCTCGAGGTCGTACTGGAAGCGGTTGGCGGCGGACATGTCCCCGGTGCAGACCTTCACGACGCGGTAGGGGATGCCGAGGGTCCGGAGAGCGTCCTCGGCGTTCCCGCGCATGCGCTCGTGCTCCTCCGCGGAGCGGTCCGGGTGGCAGTAGGTCATCATCTCCACCTTCCAGAACTGGTGGACGCGGAGCATCCCGCGGGTGTCCTTCCCCGCGGCCCCGGCCTCGCGGCGGAAGCAGGGGGTGAGGGCGGTGTATCGCAAAGGGAGACGGTCGGCGTCGAGGATGGCGTCCCGGTGGAGGTTGGTGAGCGGGGTCTCCGCCGTGGGGATGAGGTAGAGCTCGTCGTCCCGCTGCCGGTACATCTGGTCCTCGTACTTGGCGAGGATGGTGGTGGCGTCCAGCGCCTCGGGCCGCACCAGCACCGGCGGGGACACCTCCACGTACCCGTGGGCGCCCGTGGTCCGGTCGAGGAGGAACTGCCCCAGCGCCCGCTCGAGGCGCGCCCCCGCTCCGGTCAGGAGGGTGAAGCCGCTCCCGCTCATCCGGCCCGCCGTCTCCGGGTGGAAGATCCCGAGGGCGGCGGCGAGGTCCCAGTGGGGCTTCGGGGCGAAGTCGAACTTCGGCGGGTCCCCCCACCGGGCGATCTCGACGTTGTCCTCCTCGGACCTCCCGTCGGGCACGGCGTCGTCGGGGAGGTTGGGGAGGAGCCGGAGGGCCGCCTCGAGGTCGGCCTCGACCTTCGCCAGCGCCTCGGAGAGCTCCCGCTCCCTCTCCTTGACCGGCTTCATGGCGGCCATGAGCGCCGCCGCGTCGCCGCCGGATTTCCTCGCCGCGCCGATCTCCTTCGAGGCGGCGTTCTGCCGGGCGCGGATCTCCTCCACCTCGCCGATGAGCCGCTTGCGCTCCCCGTCGAGGGCGAGGACCGCGTCGAGGGCCTCCCCGCCGACCCCCTTGCGGGCGAGGCCGCGGCGGTACCGCTCCGGGTCGGTGCGGAGGTCGTTCAGGTCGTGCACGGTTCAGTTTCCTTTCGGCCCGTGGCGGAGCGCGCCTCCGACGAAGGCCGCGACGCATCGTAGATCGGGGTCGAGCAGGGAGCCGGGCCCTTTCCAGCCGCCCGGCGCGGTGAAGGCGGCGGCGTCGGCGAAGGAGCCCGGCGCGAGCACGCCGGCCCGGCCGGCGAGGCCGAGCCCCTCGGCCCCGTTCACCGTCGCCATGGCGAGGATCTCCCGCGGATCGAGGGAGGGCTCCCGGGCGGCGAGGCGGCGCATCTCGCCGGGCATGGAGAGGGCGCCGTCGGGGTGGGAGGCGAGGCTGTCGGTGCCCAGCGCCACGGGGACGCCGGCGGCGCGGAGCGCCGCGACGGGGTGGCGCTCGTGGCCGAAGAAGGCGTGGCTGCCCGGGCAGTGGACGACGACGGAGCCGCTGTCGAGGAGGATCGGGATCTCCCCCTCCTCGAAGAAGTTCCCGTGGGCGAGGAGCCGCGGCTCGTCGAGGAACCCGAGGCCCCGGAGGTAGGCAGCGGGCCCGACGCCGGGCGTGGACCACCCCTCGGGGACGAGCTTCCCGAGGACCGGCGCGAAGCCGCCGCCCCCGGAGGCGAGCCACTCCACTTCGAGCGGGGTCTCGGCGAGGTGCATCGTCACGGGGAGGTTCCGCAGGCGCGCCTGCTCCGCGCCCCGGGCGATGACCGCCGGCGAGCAGGTGTAGGGGGAGTGGAGGGCGAGGCCCGGGGTGACGGCCCCCTCCCGGTCGGCGTCGGCGTCGGCGTCGATCCCCTCGAGGGCGGCGCGCAGCGGCCGGTGCTCGAGGGCGGGGCCGAGTTCCAGCACCTCGCGGAAGGCGACGGCCCGGATGCCGGAGCGGCGGAGCCCCTCGAGGGCGGCGGGCACGTAGACCATGTCCGCCACCAGGGTGCAGCCCGAGGCGAGGAGTTCCCGCCCCCCCTCCTCGGAGGCGCGGGCGGGGCCGTCGGGGCCCTCGGAATCCCGGAAGGGGCGCATGGACTGGATCCAGGCGAGGAAGTCCGGCGTCGGCGGGAACCTCCCGCGGGCGCCGGTGAGGTCGAGGTGGGCGTGGGCGTCGACGAGGCCCGGCAGCAGCGCCGCCTCGCCGAGGTCCCGCACCCGGGCCCCCTCGCGGCGGAGGTCGGCGTAGCGCCCCACGGCGAGCACCCGGCCGTCGTGGACGAGCACCGCCCCGTCGTCGATGGACGACGCCGGATCGGGGACGACGGTGCGTGCGCGCCAGAGGAGCGGGCGGGGGGGGGGGGGGGGGGGGGGGGGGGGGGGGGGGGGGGGGTGGTGGGGGGGGGGGGGGGGGGGGG
>CAYJMF010000222.1:0-3315 GCA_964370855.1 uncultured Planctomycetota bacterium
AGGGCGGCCGGCGTGGCGGCGCCCCCCCCCCCGCCGGGGGCGGGGGCGGGGGGCCCGGGGGCGCCCCCCCCCGCGGGGGCGCGGCGGCGGCCCGGTCGGTGGAGGATCCGCATGACCGCTCCATTCTAGGCCCCCGGGGGGACCGGACGGGGCCTACACTGTGCCCGTGCGCCCCCACGGCTTCCCCCCGGCCCTCCGTGTCCGCCGCAAGGCGGACTTCGACGCCGTCTTCAAGGAGGGGGCGGCCTGCTCCGACGCCCTGCTGGTGGTGCACGCCCGGCCCAACGGGCTCCCCCACCCCCGCCTCGGCCTCGCCGTGGGGAAGGCCGTGGGGAACTCCGTCGTCCGCAACCGGGTGAAGCGGCTCCTCCGGGAGTCCTTCCGCCTGCACCGGGAGGCCCTCCCCCCGGGGTACGACCTCGTCGTCGTCCCGCGGGGCGGGGAGGGGGGCGCGCCCACCCTCGAGGAGTGCGCCCGCTCCCTCGCCGCCCTCGCCGCGCGCGCGGCGGAGCGGTGCGCCCGGGGCGAGGGGGGGCGCCGCCGGGGGAGGCGGGAGGAGCCGCGCCCGTGAGACGGCTCCTCGACGGCCTCCTCGCCCGGTTCCTGCTCGCGGGGGTCGCCTTCTACCGGGTCGTCCTCTCGCCCTTCATGGGCGGGGCCTGCCGCTTCACCCCTTCCTGCTCGGAGTACGCCGTGCAGGCGCTCCGGCACCACGGGGGGGTGCGGGGATTCCGGCTCGCCGCGGCCCGCATCCTCCGCTGCCGCCCCGGCGTGCCCGGAGGGGACGACCCGGTGCCCGGGCCGGCGGACGAGGCGAAGTAGCCGCTACTCCGCCGTCCTCCCCTTCCGAATCTCCTCCGCCGTCTTCGCCGGCTCCCCCTCGACGAAGAGGGAGAGCTTGTCCTTGAGGCCGTCGTAGGACAGCTCCCGGCCGAGATCCATGAGGCGCTCCCGCCCGATGGCGCGGCGCTCCGCCGCCGTCTGCGCCGGGGTCATCTCCTCGAGGACCGGCTCCGCGCGGGCGTTCACCTGCACCAGGTACATGGCGCCGGTGGCCTCGACGTCGTCGACGACCTCGGAGAAGGCGCCCACGGGGACGTCGCGGAAGGTGAAGTACTTGGACATCACCGAGGCGAGCCGCGTGTCCGGCGAGCTCCACGCGGCGGCCCGGGAGGCCTCGTCCTTGAGGGCGTCCTTCGCCCAGGGCGGCCGCCAGGTGAACTCGTTGAAGGGGCCCGCGGCGGCGGTCTCGTAGCCCGCGCCCGCGGCGGCGTCCTTCAGCGTGGAGCGCGCGTCCTCGGCGGTCTTGCGGAGGCGGGAGAGGCGGGTCCGGGCCTCGTCCCGCGCCTTGCGATCGAGGAGCTCCTTGACGACCGCCTCGCGGACCGCGTCGAGGGAGGGGATCACCGCGGGCTCGATGCCCGTGAAGCGGAAGACGACCCAGCCGCGCTCCGCGAGGACCGCCGTGGAGGCGGTGCGCTGGATGACCTCGTCGTGGACCTTGCCGGCGCGGTCGGCCTTGTACTCGTTGAGGGAGTAGCGCAGGGGGCAGTTCGGGAGCCCGAGCCCCTCGATCTTCTCCACCTGGTACTGGTCCACGGGCTCCGCCTGGTCGAAGGCGGAGAGGCCGAGGCCGGGGCGATCGAAGGCCTCGAGGGCCGCCTTCGCCGGGAGGTTCCCCGCCGTCATCTCGCGGCGCACCTTGTCCATGTACTTGCGGAGCCAGACCTCCTTCTCGACGCGGAACTGCCAGTAGAGCCGGTACTGCTCCCGCGCGTCGAGATCGAGGGGCGGGAGGGAGTAGGGATCCACGGGCGGGGCCTTCTCCTCCGCGGCCTCCCCCTCCTTCGGGGGGTCCTTCGGAGGATCCTTCGGGGCCTCCTCCTTCTTCTTCAGCTCCGCGGCCTTCCTGGCCTCCTCGTCCTCGGCCCGGACGCGGGCCTCGTTCTGCGCCCGGAGGGCCTTGATCCCGTCCTCGTCCACGTTCCCGAGATTGAAGTCGTACTGGCGCCAGGCGGTCCAGAAGGTGAAGCCCTCGGGCTCCGTGACCTCGAGGTCCTTGTCGTCCTTCCGCTCCTCGCGGGCCCTGACGTAGGCCGCGTCGTCGCAGCCGTCCACGCGCACGGCGACGGCCTGGAAGGAGCGGCGGTCGAGGGTCTTGTGGCGGTTCTGGACGGCCGGGTCCTTCCAGTAGGTGTCGATCTCGCCGGCGGGGAGGTCCGCCTCCTTCATCCCCTCCCGGAGCGACGCGACGGGCTGCCAGGCGAAGGTGATCTCGACCTTGGGATGGGCGGCCTTCCAGCGCTGGAAGCACTCCGCGTCCCCCACGGCGAGGAAGGCGTTGGCGTAGATCTTCGTGTAGTGGTCCACGAGGAGGTGGCGGCGGGCCTCCTTCTCGAAGGCCTTCTCCGGGAGGTCCCCGTAGATCTCCTTGCGGTACTTGGCGAAGGCGGCGGGGTCGAAGTCCCCGTTCCCGTCCTGGAAGAGCGGGTGGGTGCGGATGAACTCGCGCACCGAATCGTCGGGGATGGAGAGGCCGGCGCCGCGGGCGAGGCCGGCGACCATCAGGTCCTGGAGGAATTCGTCCGATGCGGCGGCGAGGGGGCGGCCGGTGAGGCGGGACTGGCCGGACTGGAAGCGCTGCCAGTCGGCGAGGTCGGAGGTGTACTTCTCGAAGGTGATCGTGGTCTGCTTCCCGTTCACCGTGAAGCGGACGTAGTCCTCGGCGCGGGATCCGCCGCCGCCGAGGGCGGGGACGACGTAGAGGTCCACGGTGAAGAGGATGAGCATCAGGATCACGATCCCGAGGACGATGGTCCTGTTGCCGCCGAGTCTCTGCGTGAAGGAGAGGGAATCCTGCTTCGCCATCGTGCCTCCGCTGTTCCCGGGGACGGTCCGCTGGAGCCCGGCCCCTGTGGAATCCCCTGATGCTACGGAGGGTGGGCCCGGGCCCGGAGCGAAAACGGGGAGGCAGGGGAGGAGGCGAGGGGATCCCTGCTGCGCAGGATCAGCCCCCGGGGGTTGGGGGGCGGAGCCCGCGCCGGGGGCCCCCGGGGGGGGGGGGGGGGGGGGGGGGGGGCGGCCGCCGCCCCGCCCCCCCCCCCCCCCCCCCCCCCCCCCCCCCGGGGACCGAGGGAGAGGCAGGTGAGGAAGTGAATTCGAGACGCCTTCCGGCGCCTCGGGGGATTCCCTGAATCGGGGCCATGGATCCTGGGGGACGGCGTTCAACTTCCGGTGTTCCGATACCTTCAAGGCACGAACGATGAACGCCGTCCCCCAGGATCCAGAGTCCCGATTCGAGTCACTCCCCCGAGG
>CAYJMF010000223.1:0-2923 GCA_964370855.1 uncultured Planctomycetota bacterium
CTTCCTGCCCTGCCTGCCACCGGCAGGCAGGGCAGGAAGTTATCCACAGAAAAGTTGGAAAGTTGGGTGCGTCCCCTATTTCGCCGGGGTCATCTCATCGATGAAGAAGACGCCGTCGAGCACCGTCGGCCAGTCGGCCTCGATGTTGCGGGAGTAGCTCATGGGGGCCATGCGCAACCGCTTACGGAAGGGGCCCTCCTCCGGGCGGAGGTCCACGAAGAGGAGGGGCGCCCCGTAGCGATGCAGGGTGTCCTCCACGGAGTCCTTCCGCGGCTCGGGGATGTCGAATGCCTTCCCGAAGGCCCCGCCCTTCCCGCCGTAGGCCGCGAAGCCGAGGGTGAAGACCTCCTTGCCGAAGGTCTCGAAGGTCCCCTGGCCCATGTTCCGGCAGCCCTCGTAGTGCTTCGAATCCCCCTCCATCTCCACGCCGGCAAGGCCGCGGGCGAGGTGGAAGGTGGCACCCCAGACGACGATCTTCTTCCCCGGGTAGCGCGTCTTCGCGAGCCACTCCAGGTTCCCCGCCATGGCCCCGTCGCGGAGGTTGGTGGTGCCGTGCTTCCCGAGGGAGGTGTCGGTCTTCGACCGCTCGACGGCCTCGCGGTCCCTCCAGTTGTCGAGCACCCGGGAGAGGAAGGCGGTCTCCTCCTCACCGTGCTTCGCGACCAGCGCCGCGCGCCCGTCGTCGAGGGAGGCCCGCACCCGCGTCCAGGCCGCGAGGCCCGCCTCCAGGTCCTTCTTCTCCGGGCGGTAGTCGTCGCCCATCGATTCCATCGCCGCCTCGAGGGCCTTCAGCGCCGCGAGGTCGGCGGCGGCGATCCCGCCGGCGGGCTCGAGGAAGGCTGCGAGCCGATCGAGAAGTTCGAAGCGGAGCTTCCCCGACCCGCGGCAGTCGAAGCCGGCGAGGAGGAGCGGGTTCTTCCCGCGGGATTCGGCGGCGGCGTAGTCGAAGAGCCCCTCCACGATCCCGTTCCACCAGATGCCGAAGACCGCGGCCCGCATCGCCTCCCCGCCCTCCCCCTTCCGGAGAAGGTCGTTGGCCCGGTCGCACTCGTAGAGACCCGATTCGAAGGCCAGCACCTCGAAGCCCATCTCCTCGTGGAGGAAGCGCACGAGCCGCGCCTTCGCCTCGAAGCAGGCCCCGTCCCGGTGGGTGTTCTCGCCGAGCTGCACGATGCGCACGTCCTTGAGGATCTCCTTGAGCGGCGCGAGATCCTCCATGCCGCCGCGAAGGCGCGTGTGCTTCACCTTCACGGCGTGGGCGTCGAGCCACTTCCGCGTCGCCGCGTCGAGGGGCTCCGCCTTCTCCGCCGCCCGCGGCTTCGGCTTCCCCTGCGGCATCACCGACACGTCGTCGAGCCAGCACTCCCCGTCGAGGTAGAGGTAAAGGACGAGTTCCGCCCGCACCGCCTCGTCGGGGAGGAGGAACTCCTTCTCGACCTTCCTCCAGTCGAAGGTCCCGAGGAGGTTGTCGTCGTTCACGGAGACCTGGTCGATGAGCTGGTTGCCGCCGTCGTCGTAGGCCATGAACTTGAGCCAGCCGTTCTTCATCTCCTTCCCGCGCACTTCCGCGGAGACGAGGACCTTCACCCCGGGGGGGACGGAGGAGATCTTCAGCGCGAACCCGTCGGCCCGGAACTGGGACGGGCCTCCGGCCTTGAGGAGGTGGGCCGCGGCCTTCCCCGACTTCCGGGTCTTCCGGTCGAGGTCGGCCTTCAGCGCCCCGGAGACGTCCTGCGCCTTCCAGTCCCCGAGCCCCTTCTCGAAGCCGGGATCGGCGACGAGGTCCTTCTCGGCGAGGAGGAGCAGGAGCAGGAGGAGGAGCAAGGGGACGCACCCAACTTTCCAACTTCTTGGTGGTCCGGGATTCTGGCCCGGGCGAGGGGGGTCCTTCCACCAAGAAGTTGGAAAGTTGGGTGCGTCCCCTATCCCCGCGGGTGGAACGCGCGGTGGACCTTGCGGAGGCGGGCCGCGTCGGTGTGGGTGTAGATCTGGGTGGTGGCGACGCTGGCGTGGCCGAGCATCTCCTGGACGCTCCTGAGATCCGCCCCCCCCTCGATGAGGTGGGTCGCGAAGGAGTGGCGCAGCGTGTGGGTGGAGGCCTCCGCCGCGATGCCCGCGGCGCGGAGATGTTTCCGCACCACCCGCCAGACGTCCTCCCGGAGCATCGGCTTCCCGGACTTCGTGAGGAAGCAGTGGGGGAGGTCCCCGCCGCGGGCCGTCTTCGGGCGGCCGTGGGCGAGCCATGCCTGAAGCGCCGTCCGGGCCCGCTCCCCGTAGGGGACGAGGCGCTCCTTGTTCCCCTTGCCGACCACCCGCAGCACCCCGAGGTCGAAGGAGACCTGGTCCACCCGAAGGCCCGCCGCCTCCGAGGCCCGGAGGCCGCAGCCGTAGAGGACCTCGATGAGCGCCCGGTCCCGCCGCCCGAACACCGTCCGCGTGTTGGCGGAACCGAGGAGCGCCTCCACGTCCTCCCGGGACAGCACCGCCGGGAGCCGGCTCCAGAGCCGGGGAGCGTCCACCCCGCCCGTGGGGTCCGCGACGGCCCGCCCCTCGGTGACGAGGAAGCGGTGGAAGACGCGCACCGCCGCCAGGGCCCGGGCGAGGGAGCGGGCGGAGAGGCCGCGGGCGCGTTCCGCGGCGAGGTGCTCGAGGACGTCCTCGCGGCGGGCTTCGGCCGGCGCACGGCCCGCCTTCCCGAGGGTCCCGAGCCAGCGGGAGACGTCCCGGGCGTAGGCGCGGACGGTGTTCTCCGCGAGCCCGGCCTCGGCGCGGAGGCAGGCGACGAAGTCGCGGAGGAGGGGCGGAGGGGGCGGGGGAGGGGGGCGGAGGGTCTCCATCGCTTCCTTCATCGGCGGGGTTGGGGTGCGGGGCGAGGGGGGGGGGGGGGGGGGGGGGGGGGGGGGGGGGGGGGGGGGGGGGGGGG
>CAYJMF010000224.1:0-2905 GCA_964370855.1 uncultured Planctomycetota bacterium
TGTGGTGATCACGATATTCTTGCCGCATGGTCTCGGTTCAGAGGCCTGCCGCCTCGTGTCCTGATGATCAGCCCAAAGTCCTCGAGCGTCCTGAAGATCGCTTCCCGTTCCGCCAAGCGTCGCGCACGCGGTGTCCGGCATCCTCGCGTCGCCTCCTCGATGGCCGCTCGGGCGGCCCTGTAGAAGCACTCGCGGCACACGTAATCATACCACATCGGCATCTGAGCTTCCGCGACGGCTGCCGTCCGGTAGCCGTTCTTGGCCCGGAGGCGGCGGTGATCAAGCGTCATCCACGCTACCTCGAGCCTCCGGGCGGCCTCGCCCGTGTCGGCCAGCACGACGCCCGCGTCGAGCCCGCTGACCTCCTTCAGCTCCCCGATGGCCCGCTCGGCGAAGGGATTGTGCCGAGGCGTGTGGGGATAGTTCCGCAGGAGGATCACCTTCTCGCGTGCGCAGTACCGGGCTAGCGCCAGGGACTTCTGCGCTCCCCCGTTGTCCACCGAGACCACCAACGGGAGCGTGCCCCGGATCCTGCGCCCCTCCTCGAGGAGCGCCACCAGGTCCTCCCCCGTGGCCGGAGGACCGTTCCCGATGGCCACCGTCCTGCTCGCTGCCGCGTCCCTCAGCACTTCCATCGTCTCCTTTCCTCGCGGGCTCTCGCCCACGTCCGCCCCGTCCTCGGCCCACAGGGTGTTTCGCGCCCGCACGTTGACGCTCGTTCGTCGTTCCTTCTCACCCCTGGCCACCCGGGCCCGGCGCTGCGCCTTCAGTTCCCTCACGGCCCACTGCACCAGACGCGTCGGGACATGGCCCCGAAGCGCCTCCGCCACCGGCCGCGGGCCGGGCCACTCCTGTCGCTCGAGTTCCGCGAGGACCAGCACCAGCGCCCGCGCCCGGGCGGCCTCGCTGTGCGGGGGACGCCCCACCGGCCGCCGCGGCGTGTCCGCCTTCGCCGTCCAGTCCCGCACCGTGCGTTCGCTCGCATGGAGCACCTGGGCCTGGGCGGCGGTCACGCCGGGCTTCGCCCTCCCGGCGGCCCTTCGGGCCCTTCCGACTCGGTCGCGTTCCTCGCGGCTCTTGATCATCCGTCCGCCCCCTCCAGGCCGGCATCTGCTGGAGGATCCTCACGAGTTCCCGCGTCTGCGCGAGGTCCTTCTCCATCTCACGCACCCGCCGACGCAGCGCCGTCTCCTCCGACGGCGCCCGGCCCCTCCTCGTCCGCGGCTGCTTCAGCAGCCCCGCCACCATCCCCGAGACCGCCATCTGGCTCAGCTGCCACAGGCGCAACTCCGTCACCTTCAGCTCCGTCGCCGCCTCCGTCTTCGTCGCCTTCCCCAGCCAGTACCGCAGCATCACCGTCGCCGTCTCGTGCGCCCTCCTCCGCTCCTCCTCGCTCGCCCCCTCCCACAGTCCCCGCACCGCCACCGCCGGCCTCGGCGGCATCGCCACCCGCGTCCGCTTCCTGTACCGCCTCGTCCTCTTCACCGTCGGCGCCGACGCCGTCACGGGCGCCCTCGTGCTCGTCGCTGTCGTGGTCATCGCTGCCGTCCTTTCCCCCGGACTGCCCCGGGGCCTTCGTGCCGACGTCCTCCCGCCGCCCGTCCTTGCCCTCCAGGTACACCCGCACCTTCTCCCCGCTCACCGCCCACTTCCGATCCCCCATCTGCCCGAGCAGAAAGTCCCGCGGCCGCGGCGTCTCCCCCAGGGCCAGGGCGAGTTCGTTCGCCGCCATCCCCGCCTCGACCTCCCTCCGCACCAGGCTCTCCGCTCCGAAGAAGCGGTCCGCCGGCGTCATCCCACCGATCCCCTGATGAGGACGAAAGTGGTTGTAGTGCGCGAAGTAGTGCCCCATCCGCTCGCGCACCTCCTCCACGCTCTGGGGGTGCGCCCGGTCGATAAGTTCCTCGCCCACCGTCTTCCACAGCCGCTCGCACTTGCCCACCGTCTGCGGGTGGTGCGTCCTGGCCACCGCGTGCGCGATACCCTCCCGCTCCAGCAGCCGGTCGAAGGCCGACTTCCCGTGCCACGCGTAGTACTGGGGCCCCTGGTCGGTCAGCACCTCGCGCGGCTTGCCGAATCTCCCGATGCCCTCCAGCAGGCATTCGCTCACCAGTTCCTGCCGCTGGTGCAATTGCAGGTTCCATGCCACCACGTAGCGGCTGCAGTCGTCGAGAAACACCGTCAGGTACACCCGCGAGTGGTGCCGCGGCAGCAGGTAGCTCGTGATGTCGCTCTGCCACAGTTGCCCGGGCAGGTCCCGCTCGAAGCGCCGCGGTTCCGCGCTCCGCCGCCACCGCCTCCGCTTGGGCTTCGGCACCTCCGACGGCAACGCCGCGTCCTTCAGCACGCCCCGCACGCCCCCCGTCGTCACCCGCAGGTGCAGGAAGCGCCCGACGTAGTCGCGCAGTTTCCTCAGACCGAAATCCGGGAAGAGCTTCTTCGTCTCCACGATGGCCGCCTGCACCGGCTCCGGGAGCTTCGACCCCGTCCCGCTCCCCTTCGGCCG
This sequence comes from uncultured Planctomycetota bacterium, assembly GCA_964370855.1. GTDB lineage: Bacteria > Planctomycetota > JAJSAM01 > JAJSAM01 > JAKLKS01 > JAKLKS01. The sequence continues at coordinate 2,507 of CAYJMF010000224.1, forward strand.
CCCGCGCTTGCGCGGCTCCAGGCCCTTCGCCCCCTCCGCCTCGTAGCGGCGGCGCCACTTGCACAGCGTCGCGTCCGACATCCCCATCGTCTTGCAGAAGTCCCGCACCGTCATCTGGGACTTCGCGCACGCCTCCAGCAGCCGCCGTCGCTCCTCGGGACTGTACCGCCGTCCAGCATCCCCCCGCCGTCGCGCCCCCTTCCGCACGTCGCCGCGGACGGGCCCGGGCTCCGGGGAGCCCCCACGGTCGGCACCGGGCTCCCCTCCGCCCGGGCCCGTCCCCTTCTTGCGCTTCGCCATCTCCGCCTCCTCGCCGTGGCGTTCCCACGGCTTCATGGAGGCGGCAAACCCCGTCCCGAGGTCACCTACGAAACGGCAAGAGTTTCGTTACAGATCACA
>CAYJMF010000225.1:0-2893 GCA_964370855.1 uncultured Planctomycetota bacterium
CCGATGCTCCCCCGTCGGGAGCGTTGGAAGTCCGAGGAGGGAGGCGGCGGGGTCGGACCTTCCTGAGGATCCAGGTGCGGGGGAGCGGGTCCGGTACCCGGGGGAGGAAAGGACGGCGGACACCTTCCGGAATTCCGATGGTTCAAGGCACGAACGATGAACGCCGTCCCCATGATCAGGAGCCCCGATCCCTGTAACCTCCTCGCGGTTCCGGAAGGCGTCTCGAACCCGCCGCCTCTCCCTCGGTCCCGGCGGGGGGGCCGCGCGGGGGGGGGGGCCCCCACCGCCCGGGCGAGAACCCCCGCGATCCAGCGAGGCCTCGAGCCGGTGCCCCCCGTCTACCGGTTCCGCCCCTTCGGCTGCGGGACCTCCGTCCCGTCCCCGCCGCGGTTCCCGCGGGATCCGCCGCCCCCGCCGCCCCCGCCGGAGCGCGGCTGCGGGGCGGGCTCGGAGCGCGCGGGCTCCCTCGCGGGTGGTTCGGCGCGGGGCGTCTCCCGGCGGGACTCCCGGGGTGACTCACTCCGAGCCTCCCTCGGAGTCTCCCTCGGCGACTCCCGGCGCGGCTCCGGCTCGGCACGGGAGGGGGCCGGCTCGCGGGTGCGCGGCTCGGGGCGGGCAGCGGGGGCCCCGAAGGTCCCGGCGCGGGTCCGGGGCTCCGGGTCGGGGGCATCGACGCGCTCGCGTGCGGGCTCGCGGACGGTCTCGCGGGGGCGCTCGCGCACGGTCTCCCGGCGCGACGGCTCGGCGCGCGGGGCGGGTTCGGAACTCCCCGCCGCGACGGCCTCGCGGACGGTGCGCTGCGGGAGCAGGCGGGCCGCGGGGAGGGAGCGGGCCGGCGGGTCGGCGGGCTCCTCGCGGACGACGGCGGCCGGGAGCGCCGGGCGGAGCCGGGGCACGGCGACGTTCCCCGCGCCGGGGCCGGCCCCGACGCCGGGGCGGCGCGTGAGGGGTGCGGGGCGGGGGGCCGGCGCGGGCGCCGGGACGGAGGCGACGGGCTCTTCGCGGGGGAGCGGCGGGGCGGAGACGCGGGTGAAGCCGCCGCCTTCGAAGGGCTTCGGCCCGGCGGAGCCGCCGGCGGGCGGGATCGCCGGAGGGCGGTTCCCGCCGATCTTCACGGTGGTGGCGCCGTCGTGCCGGTCATGCCCGTCGTCGTGGTCCGGTCCGAACCGGGTGCGGAAGCGGTCCCCGTCCCGGTCGAGGTAGACGTTGCCGTTGGACCTGCAGGCCTCGTCCCACCGCTCCCAGGATCCGTAGGAGGGGTCGTAGCAGGGGTTCCAGTGGGGGTCGTAGCGGGAGTCCCACCAGGCGCCGTGGCGGGGCGTCGAGCAGGGGTCGTACCGGTGGGCGTTGCGGACCGCCGGGAACCGGCCCCAGCCCCAGCAACGGTACCCGTCCATCACCAGCACGGGGGTGCCGAAGGTGACCGTCGTGTACGTCGGGACCTCCACCACCTCGTAGTAGGAGACCTCGACGACCTCGACGACGGAGTCCTCCTCCCAGGGTTCCTCGCAGGACTCTTCGCCATCGACCCACTCCGAGCCTTCGACCCACTCCTCTTCGGCGAAGACCGGCTCGCCGGGATCGCCGGCGGGGCCGCCCTCCAGGAAGTCCGAGGGGATCTCCTCCGTCGAGGCCTCCACCCCGGGGGGCGGGGGGACGGGGGGCAGGAAGGAGCCGTCGTCGTAGTCGCCGGGTTCCGAGGGGTCGGCACCCACGGACTTCGCCCTCCGGCCGAGGTGGATGACGGTCCCGTCCTCGGGCCGCGAAGAGGGGGGCAGGAGGGCGGGCGGGGTCGAGGGGGCGAAGACGACCTCGCGGGAGACGGATCGCGGGGCCGCCGCCGCCCTGGCGGGGAACTGGGACGCCTTCGGGCGGAGCGCCGCCGACCCGTCGGGAGGCAGCGTCGTGCCCGTGCACGAGGAGGCGAGAAGGGCCGCCGCGGCGGCCAGGGTCTTCACCGTGCGCATGTCCACCTCCCTGCGGGTACCGGGGGAACCCTCAGCAAATGGGGGTCCGGGGAGGGTCCGGCCCCGAGAGGCCGGGACTGTCCTCCCGGGGGGACAGGGGTCCACCCGGGAGGACAGGAGCGGTCAGGCCGAGGTGGCGAAGGCCGGCGCGTTGCCGATGAAGGAGGTGGCGACGGAGCGGAGCTGGGCCGCGCGCTCCGGGCTCGGGGCCTTCGGCCGGATGCCGAAGTGCCGCGCGGTTTCGAGGAGGGAGGGGAGGGAGCGGTCCTCGGAGCCGGCCAGCACCTGGACGAACTTCCGCAGGAAGCGATCCTCGATGTGCATCCACATCCCCGTGTACTCGGCCCGGGAGGCGGCCTTCAGGGAGAGGGCCTCGGCCATGGCCGAGGCGGCGGAGAGGGTGCGCCCCACCTTGCTGGCACGGGAGCCGGGAGCGCGCCTCTGGATGCCGAGGGCGCGCACGTAGGTGCCGCGGTGGCGGCGCAGGATGCGGGCGTGCTCCCGGTCCTCGTAGGACTCGAAGCGGAGCACCTCGCGCACCTCCTCGGGGAAGGGGCCCCGGGCGGCGCGCTTCCAGAGGGCTTCCATGCGCCGCTCCCGGAGGATGGCCCGGTCGAGGAACAGCAGGACGGGGTCCGCGGAGGCGAAGGCCTCGGCGGCGGCGGGGTTGGCGGGGGCGGTCAGCATGGGTTCCTCCCGTGGGCTGGACGTCGAGGTTGACTACGGATTAGACGATCAAGGTTAGGAAAGCAAACCCTTTCCTAATGTAAGGCGGGTACCTACGCCCCGGTACAACACTCTCCGGGCACCCTATCATTCCCGAGGTCGGGGAAGGTGGGAAGTGGGGTGTTTCCCTACCCCCCCCCCCCCCGGGGGGGGGGGGGGGGGGGGGGGGGGGCGCGGGGGGGGGGGGGGGGGGGGGGGGG
>CAYJMF010000226.1:0-2853 GCA_964370855.1 uncultured Planctomycetota bacterium
GGGTCTCGCCCCCGCCCCCGCCGCCAATCTGGGTCGGGTTCAGTATGGCGGCCGCCGCCGGGCCGCGGCGGTGGTAGCCTCGGGGGCCATGCGTCCAAGGATCATGGGCAACGTTCCCTCGGCCGGGCTCCTCCTCCTCCTCGCCTCGACCCTCCCCTCCTGCGGCGGGAACCCGGCGAAGGCGGGCCTCCTGGCCTACGAGTCCGCCATGGAGGTCACCATGGCGGAGGACGGCCGGGTCTCCGCCTCCCTCTCGGATCTCAAGGAGGACCTCTTCGCCGCCAATGCCCGGTCCGTGGACCAGGCCCGGTTCGCCCGGGAGACGGCGGGGCCCTTCTACGACCGGTTCCGGGCCGCCGCCGCCGCCGCGCCCACGGCGGACCCCCGCCTCGAGGAGGTCCACGGGATCCTCCTCCAGTACGTCGACCACCGCGTCGCCTACCTCGCCGCCATCGAGACCTGCCTCGCCACGGCGGAGACCGGGGTCATGCGGAAGCTCCTCGAAGCGACCATCGCCGTCCAGGAGGTCCGCGAGGCGTTCAGGACGGGGACCGGGGGGAAGATGGACCGGGAGGCCGCCGACGCCGCCACCACGGTCCAGCTCTTCGTGGAGCGGGTCCTCGAGGCCTTCCGCAACGGGAAGGTGGACCTCGCCTACGTCCAGAAGGCGCTCGGGGAGCAGGTCCAGCCCCGCCTCCTCCGCGTCGCCGCGCGCCTCGTCCCCGCCGGGCCCGAGCCGGAGGCCGCCGTGGACCGGGCCGTCGTCGCCTGGGCCCGGGGGGAGCTCGCCTTCTTCAAGGTCCTCGAGGAGGCCCTGCCCGTGCAGGAAAAGGCGCAGCAGGCCCTCCGCGACACGGAGGACCACTGGGCGCAGGCCGAGGCGCTCCGGGCGAAGTACCTCCGGGACCTCGGCGCGTACCGGGAGAGCATCCGGTAGGAGGCAGCGATGACCGCCCGCGGACGGGTCCTCGCCGCGGCCGCGGCGGCCTCCCTCGCGGCGGCGGGGGCCTTCGCCTGGTCCGCCCTGCGCTCCCTCCCGCCGGAGGCCTCCGCGGGCGGACTCCCGGCGGCGCCCGCGCGGCCCCGCTCCCCCGCGGACCGGGAGGCCATGGACGTGGTGGGGGCCGCCGGGGCGGGGAGCTTCGCCGCGGCCCTCAACGGGGTCGTCTCCTTCCTCTCCCGGTTCCGCCCCGGGAGCCTCGCCGCGGAACTGCAGGAGCCCTTCGAGGAGGCCCGGATCGCCGCCGGACGCTGGGGGCTCTCCGAGGCCTCGGACCTCGCGGCGGGGGGTGAGGGGGCGGGGGCCGAAGCCCTGCTGGAGAAGGCCGCCCTCGCCCTCGCCGGGACCTCCGCCGAGGGGGAGGTGGCGGGGGCGCGGCTCCGGACGGCGGAGGCCCTCGCCGCCTTCCTCGCCTCCGACGGGGAGCGCCGCCGCGTGGATGCCCTCGTCCCCGCGCAGAAGGCCGTGGAGGCGGCCCGGGCGACGGCCGCCGCGGCGGGCCCGGCGAAGGCCGTGGCGGAACTCCGCGGCGTCCTCAAGGCGACCACGGATCCCGCCGCCCGCAAGGTGGTCGAGGGGGAGATCGCGATCCTCCAGGGCCGGGTGGCCGGGGCCCGCGCCCGCGCGGCTCTCCGGAAGAAGGCCGACGCCGCCCTCGCCGGGGGGGACTACAGGAGGGCGCGGGAGATCCTCGAGGGCCTCGCCGCCGGCGGCGGCGACGGGGGGGCCGACCCCGCCGAGGCCGCCAGGGACGCGGCCAAGGCCGAGGGGCTGAAGGACCTCGAGGAGAACCGCGAACCGGAGGCCCTGGCGGCGGTGCGCAGGGGGCTCCGCTGGATGGTGAAGCAGCAGCTCCCCGACGGCTCCTTCTCGATCCCCCTCCTCGACGACGCCGGGAAGACGCTGGACGATGCGCGGCGGAAGCAGGCGAAGTACCGCACGGGGATCACGGGCCTGGCGGCGCTGGCCCTCCTCGGCCACGTGCGCCACGACATCACCGACGAGTTCGAGCCCGCCCTCGACCGCACCCTCTCCTGGATCCTCGCGGCCCAGAAGGCCGACGGCTCCTTCGCGCGGTCCATCTACGAGCACTCCCTCTGCACCCTCGCCCTGGTGGACGCCGATCGCCTGCTCCATCGCACGAAGCTCCGCGAGCCGGCGCGGAAGGCCGTCGCCTGGCTCGAGGAGGCCATGAACCTCGACGGCGGCTGGCGCTACGCGCCGCGGACGCCCCCCTCCGACGTCTCCGCCACCGGGTGGGCCCTGCAGGCTCTGCTGCACGCCCGCATGGGGAGCTACGAGGTGAAGCCCGCCGTCGTGGATCTCGCCTTTTCCTACCTCGACCGCATGTCCGACGTCGCCACCGGCAGGGCCGGGTACACGTCGCCGGGGCAGGGGTCGCTGGCGATGACGGCGGCCACCCTCTTCTGCCGTCTCCGCAACGGCATGGGGCCCGCGGACCCGGTCGTCGAGAAGGCCGCGGACCTCCTCCTCAAGACCCTCCCCCGCGCGGGATGGAGCGAGACCTCCTACCACCTCTACTACGCCTCCGACGCCATGAGCCGCCTCGGCGGGAAGTGGTGGAAGGCGTGGGCGCCCCCCCTGAAGGCGTTCCTCCTCAAGTCCCAGGTGGCCGAAGGGGAGGCCGCCGGGGCGTGGCCGACGAAGGATGATCGGTGGGCGAGGGATGCGGGGGGGGTGTACCAGGCGGCGATGAACGCGCTGTGCCTGGAGAACTTTTTCGAACATCGGGATTAGGGGAGGGGAGGTTCGTCCCCGTGGCGAACTCCGCTCCCGGGGGCGGTTCCGGGGGGGGGGGGGGGGGGGGGGGGGGGGGGGGGGGGGGGGGGGGG
>CAYJMF010000227.1:0-2802 GCA_964370855.1 uncultured Planctomycetota bacterium
GGGGGGGGGGGGGGGGGGGGGGGGGGGGGGGGGGGGGGGGGGGGGGGGGGGCCCGAGCCCGAGCTCTCCCCCCTCGGCAAGGCCCTGAAGGGGACGGCCGCGGGCCGCCCCGTGGCGACGGTGGAGCGGACCGCGACGGGCTTCGAGTTCCGCGTCTCCTGGGACCCGAAGTTCCGCGGCCTCCAGAAGCGGACCGACGGGACGCGCTACCTCGACGAGGGGGGCCTCACCCTCGGATTCGCCGACTGGGCCGTGGGGGTCGCCATGGCGGACCCCGAGGGCCTCATGGGGCAGCCCGGGGAGAGCAGCAGGATGAAGGCGGGCCACGCCTGGTACCGGCTCGCCCGGGGGGAGACCTGGTCGCTTTCGAAGGACGGGGTCGTCGTGATCAGCGGGGGGCGGTGAGGGGGACCGGCGTCACGCCTCATGGGCCCACGAAGGCCAATCTAACCGATTGAATCCCATGGAGTTGCGCGCGATGGCGGTGCTCCCCGGTGTTACCCTCGCACCCTTGGTTTTGATTGACTCCTCCCCCTTCCTCCGCTAGCGTCTCCCCCTTTCTCGGGCGGAACCTCACCGATTTCCTTTCGTGACCCGGGAGGGGTTCCCCAACCACGGCGCGCCTCACGGGAGAAGGGCGGGAACCGATGCAATACCTCTACCTCGCGCTCGGCTGCGGAGTCGTTGGCCTGGCCGCCGCAGGGCTCATCGCGATGGTCGTCCTCAGGAAGGACCCCGGCACCGCGGCCCTCCAGGAGATCAGCCGCCTCATCCAGGAAGGCGCCATGGCCTTCCTGAAGCGCGAGTACACCATCCTCGCGGGCTTCGTGGCGATCATGGCCGTGGTCCTCGCCACGGTCGTGGACTACAACCTCACGGGCAACGCGAGGATCGGCGAACTCAACACCATCGGCTTCACCAACAGCGGCCTCGGCGAGGGCCCCTGGACGGCCGTCGCCTACGTGCTCGGCGCCGGCTGCTCCGCGCTCACCGGCTTCATCGGGATGAGCATCGCGGTGCGCGCCAACTGCCGCACCACCACGGCCGCCCAGAAGAGCCTGAACCAGGGCCTGCGGGTCGCCTTCGGCGCGGGGACGGTGATGGGGCTCAGCGTCGTCGGCGTCGGCCTCGTCGGCATCTCCGCCCTCTGGATCATCTTCAAGGACCCGAACATGGTCGCGGGCTTCGGGCTCGGCGCCTCCTCCATCGCGCTCTTCGCCCGCGTCGGCGGCGGCATCTACACCAAGGCGGCGGACGTCGGCGCCGACCTCGTGGGCAAGGTCGAGGCGGGCATCCCCGAGGACGACCCGCGCAACCCCGCCACCATCGCCGACAACGTGGGCGACAACGTGGGCGACGTCGCGGGCATGGGCGCGGACCTCTTCGAGTCCTACGTCGGCGGCATGGTGGCGGCGCTCTCGCTGGCCGCCGTCGGCGCGGCGTCCCTGAACCTCCCCGGCTCGGGCTACGCGGGGGAGGGATTCGACAACACCTCGGCGCTGTTCGTGCTCCCGCTGGTCATCTCCGGCCTCGGCATCCTCTGCTCCATCGTCGGGACCTTCTTCGTCCGCACCGGGGAGCAGGCGTCGATGAACAAGCTCCTCTGGGCGCTGCGCTACGGGATCTTCGGGGCCGGCATCCTGTCCCTGGCCGCGACCTTCGGGATCGTGAAGACGATGGACCTCCCGATGTCCCTCTTCTGGGTCGTGGTGACGGGGCTCGTCTCGGGCCAGGTCATCGGGACGGCGACGGAGTACTTCACCTCCTACGAGTACAAGCCGGTCCGATGGATCGCGCAGCAGGCGAACACCGGCCCCGCCTCGGTCATCATCGCGGGCCTCGCGGTGGGCATGATGAGCACCCTCATCCCGACCCTCTCCGTCTGCGCCGCCATCTGGATCGCCTACGGGCTCGCGGGCCTCTACGGCGTGGCGCTGGCGGGCGTGGGGATGCTGGCGACGCTCGGCATCACCCTGGCGACGGACGCCTACGGCCCCGTGGCGGACAACGCCGGCGGGCTCGCGGAGCAGGCCCACCTGCCCCCGGAGGTGCGCGAGAAGACCGACGCCCTGGACTCCCTCGGCAACACGACCGCGGCCACGGGCAAGGGCTTCGCCATCGGGTCGGCGGTGCTGACGGCGCTGGGGCTGATGGCCTCCTACGTGACGGTGGTCGGGATCGACCCCGAGCGGATGTCCATCATGCACGTGCCGGTGATGGTCGGCTTCCTGCTGGGCGGGGTGCTGCCCTTCATCTTCTCCTCCATGACGATGCGGGCCGTGGGCGAGGCGGCGGGCGCGATGATCGAGGAGGTGCGCAGGCAGTTCCGGGAGATCCCGGGCCTGCGCGAGGGGAAGGAGGGCGTGAAGCCCGACGCCGCACGCGCGGTGGACATCTCCACCCAGGGCGCGCTCCGGGCCATGGTGATGCCCGGCGTCATCGCGGTGATGGCTCCCATCGTCGTGGGCATCGCGCTCGGCGCCGAGGCGCTGGGCGGGATGCTGCTCGGCGCCATCTCCACGGGCTTCCTGCTGGCCGTCTTCATGGCCAACGCCGGCGGCGCCTGGGACAACGCGAAGAAGTACATCGAGGCCGGCCACCACGGCGGCAAGCGCTCCGAGGCCCACAAGGCCGCCGTCAGCGGCGACACCGTCGGCGACCCCTTCAAGGACACGAGCGGCCCCGCCATCAACATCCTCATCAAGCTCATGGCCATCGTCTCCGTCATCTTCGGCCCGCTGTTCCTCTAGGGGACGCACCCAACTTTCCAACTTTTCTGTGGATAACTCGAACGGCGCGCTG
>CAYJMF010000228.1:0-2783 GCA_964370855.1 uncultured Planctomycetota bacterium
CGGAACTCGCTTGGCGGGGAGGGCCTCCTCATGGAAGGCGCGCAACGCCCGGGGAGGGCCGCACGATTCGGCAGGATCGGACTCCCCCCCCTCCCGCCAAGGGGGAGATCCCCGCCTCCTCCCATGCTCCCGGATGTACGATGGACGCTTCCCGGCGGCGCTCCCGGCGCGCCACCGGCACAGGTCTCTCACGGAGATCCACTCCCATGAACCTCGTCGCCTGCCCGCGCTGCGGAGCCCAGTTCGACGTCTCCTCCTTCGCCCCCGGCAGCAGTTTCGTCTGCGGCGCCTGCCAGAACACCCTGCAGGTCCCCGCCGCCGTCGCGGCGCCCGTGGCCCAGCCCGTCGCGCAGCCCGTGGCGAGGCCCGTCGCCCCCGCCGCGAAGCCCGCGGCGGCGCCGCCGGCGGCAGCCCCCTCGCCGGCCATGATGCAGAAGAAGCCCGCCGTGGATCCGCGCCGCGCCGGCGGCGCGGCCCCCGCCGCCGCGGGCCCGGGCCGCGCGCAGCGCATCCGCCAGCAGCGGGAGGAGGGCGGGGAGGCGGCGAAGAAGAAGAACCCCCTGCCCCTCGTCCTGGCCGGCGTGGCCGCCGTCGCCCTCCTCGGCGTCGGCATCTCCATGGCCATGAAGAAGAAGGAGGCCCCCCCCGACGCCGGCGGCGCCGGGGCCGGCGGCGCCGGTGCGGGGGCGGAGACGGCGAAGGCCCCCGCGGGCGGCGGCGCGGCCCCCGACGCCGGGGGCGAGAAGTCCTTCGAGAGCCTGCCCAAGTCGAAGCAGCTCGAGATCGTCGAGCAGAAGGTGAAGGACGCCGGGAAGGGCGCCGCCGCCGCGAAGGAATCCTACGAGTGGCTCTCCGGGAAGGGCATGGCCGCCGACGCGCAGCGCGCCCTCACGGCGGGCCACCTCGCCGCCCCCGGGGACGCGTGGATCAACGGGAAGCTCGGCCTCGTGGACCGCGCCGGGGATGTCCGCGCCCTGGCCAACGACGAGAACATCACCTTCAACGTCTCCGAGGAGAACCCCGACCTCCAGCGGGTCCTGACCCTCAACGAGAAGATCAAGGGGGACCCCGCCGCCGGGTGGCTCACGGCGGACCAGTCGAAGTCCTTCGACGAGGCGGCCACGAAGCTCCGCGAGACCGTGGCGAAGCTCAGCGACCCGGTCTACGCCCGGACGAAGAAGGAGTTCGACAACGTGCGCCTGAACCCCGCCTTCACGGGCCGGGAGTTCTCCTTCGAGTCCTACCGCCCCTACGTGATCTTCGCCGAACTCCCCGGGGAGGACAAGCGGGAGCTCGCGGACCGGGTGGTCCGGATCACGGGGCGCGCCCTCCAGTTCGTCTACAAGCGCTGGATCGACTTCATGAAGACCGACATGGGGATGAACGCCCCGACCCTCGAGGAGCAGGGGGACGACCGGCTCAAGGTCTTCGTCTTCAAGAGCCGCGAGTCCTTCGATGCCTGGCACACGAAGAGCGGCATCCCCAACCCCGGCCCCAGCGTCGCCGCCTACTACGAGCACGGCCGGGACCGGATGATCATGATGCACCTCGACGCCTTCGATCCCGGCGTCATCATGCACGAGGCGACGCACCAGATCATCCACTACTACGCGCGCCACTTCTGCCAGGTGGACGACGACGCCATCGCCGAGAAGGACGGCGAGCCCAAGGAGGCCGTCCGCTACGACGACTCCCGCCTGCGGTCCACGATGTTCTGGTTCCAGGAGGGCATCGCGGAGTACTTCGGCGGCGCCGACCCCGTCCCCGGCAAGGAGGGGGAGTGGACCATCGGCGCCCTGCAGAGGGAGCGCCTCGGCTTCTTCAAGTTCATGCAGAAGCGGGGGAGCCTCTGGTCCCTCGACGACTTCCTCTTCGCCGACCAGGTGCAGATCACCAACCGCGCCAAGGTGAAGGGGGGCGGGCTCCAGGGGGACGAGCTGAAGGGGCTCATGTACTCCCAGGGCTGGACCCTCGTGCACTTCTTCCTCGAGGGCGGCGGCGGGAAGTACCGGGAGCGGTTCCTCAAGCTGATGAAGAACGAGCTGAGCGGGCGCTCCGGGAAGCCCTACCTCCTCGAGGCCTTCGGCCTCCCCAAGCGGACCGACGACCCGAAGTTCAAGGAGTTCATCGACGAGGTCGAGGTCGGCTACATGAAGTACTTCGAGGAGCTCTTCCAGCGCATGATGAAGGAGATGGCCGGGGGGAAGTAGCCGCCGCGGCTACTTGCCGGCGGGGCGGAAGGGCCTGAAGCCGGGGCAGCGGGCGGCGCGGACCTCCTCGGCCTTCTCGAGGTCGCCGGCCTTCTCCAGCGCGTTCACGCAGTCGAACCAGCGCTCCTTCGACTCGGCATAGCGCGCGAGGTCCCGCCACTCCGAGGGCTCCGGGGCGATCTTGAGGAGCTGGGCCACCCGGGCCAGGGAGAAGGCGTCGCCGGCGGTCACCGCGTCGCGGCGCACGCGATCGAGGAGGGCGTGGTCCCGCTCCTTCTCGATGTACTCCATGGCCTCGGCGAGGCGCCCCTCGTCGAGGAGCCGGGTGGACACCGAGGCCCGCCTCCGCTCCATCCCCCTGGCGTGGAGGATGCGGCGCTTCTCCAGGAAGTCGAGGGGTGCGGGGTCGGCCATCGCGCGGTCTCCGGGACGGGGAACCATGGTAACCGGCCCTCCCCGGCTTCCCGCCGGATCGTGCGGAGGGTCCATGGTGTTGAGCGCCTCCGGCGCGGGGGTGGGGGGGGGGGGGGGGGCGCGGGCGGCGCGGCGGCCGCCAAGAAAGGCCGCGGGGGG
>CAYJMF010000229.1:0-2777 GCA_964370855.1 uncultured Planctomycetota bacterium
AGGATATGAACGTTTCCATCGGGAAATAGGTGATTTCCCCTTTTAAGCGGGACCCGCACCCCCCCCCCCCCCCCCCCTCCCGAGCCCCCTCAAATCTTGAATCCGGTTCCCGGGAAGTTCACTCTCTCCCCTCACCGTCGCACCCCGGGAGACTCCCCTTGAAGAAGCCCGCCCTCCTCCTCGTCCTCGCCTTCCTCGCCTCCCTGGCCGCGGGCTGCGCCGCCCCCGCCCGCCCGACCGCGGAGGCCGGGGAGTGGGTCCCCGCCTTCGACCGCTTCGGCTCCATCCGCCGCGATCTCGAGACCGGCGCCCCGGTCTGGGTCGCCCCCGACGCCGACCTCTCCGCCCGGGCCCCCCGCTTCCTCCCCGACGGCTCCGTCGCGCGGGACCCCGCCACCGGGGCCCCCCTCCACGACGAGTCCCGCGGCGGCGTCGTGAGCCGGGTCCTCGTCACCCTCCGCTAGAAGGTCGCCTCCAGCCAGAGGACGAGGCTCCTCCCCGGCTCGTTCACGCCGGACCCGTGGATGCGGAAGTCCGCGTCGAGGAGGTTCTCCAGGGCCGCCGACGCGGTGACGGATTCCGAGAGGGCGAAGGAGGCGCCGAGGGAGGCGACGACGTACCCCGGCGTTCCCCCCTGCGGGATGCGGTTGAGGTCGGTCCGGTCCTTCAGCGAGAGGTCGGATTGCCGCGCCGCCCACCGCCCCGAGGCCCACGCCGACCACCGCGAGCCCGGCGGCGCCCACCGCACCGTGGCCGCCGCCGTCGTCGGCATGAGCCGCGAGAGGGGGGCCCGGACGGTCCTCCCCGACGGGTCGAACTGGTCCACCTCCCCCTCCATCCAGGAGAACCCGAGGACGGCGCTCCAGTCCCGGTGGGGGCGCAGCCCCCCCTCGAGGTCCACCCCGTGGACCCACCCGTCCCCGACGTTGTCCTTGCGCACCTCCGGCGTCGTCCCGATTAAGCCTCCCGTGGGGGAGGGGACGATGAGCCCGTCGATCCAGGTCCGCCAGAGGGAGCCCTGCACCCAGCCCGCGCCCCCCTCGGCGCGGGCGCCGATCTCGGCGCTGAGGAAGGTCTCCGGGTCGAGATCCGGCGAGGGGGTCTCGAAGCCGCTGGTGTCGTCGAGGCGGGTCAGGTCGCTCAGGTTGGGCGCGCGGAACGCCTGGGAGAGGCCGCCGAAGAGGCGGGCGCTCTCCCCGAGGGGGACCACGGCCCGGAGCGATCCCGAGAGGTTCGTCCACGAGTCGCGGAGGGACATCGCGTTGCCCGGGGTCGCGGGGTCCGTGCCGGGGACGGCGGGGTCGTCCACGCGCCCCGCCCGGGCGGCGGCCCAGGTGAACCGCGCCCCCGCGGTGATGACGGCCTCCCCCGCGGGGACGGCGTCCTCCAGGTAGATCCCGGCGAGGTCGTAGCCGGCGTCGTCGGCGACGGGGCCCTGCACCTCGGCCCCGGCGACGACGCCGTCGCGGAAGTTGGTCCGCGAGGAGCCGACGTGGTCCCGCCACCACTCGACCCCGCCCGTGAAGGTCCCGAGGCCGGTCCTCCGGCGGCCCTGCACCTGCAGCCCGAGGGTCCCGACGTCCACCCGCTGGATGTCGGAGCGGCCGCCCGTGCGGTCCCGCTTCTGCCGCTCCCGCTGCACCTGCCAGGAGAGGGTGGCCTCCACCCCGTCGGCGAAGGGGAGCCCGGCCCGGTCCTCGCGGAACCGGAGCCAGAGGAGGTCGCGGTTCTGGGAGAGGTCGCGGCGGAGCTCGTCGCCGGGAAGCGTCCCCTCGAAGGGCACCGCGTCCACGGTCTTCTCCGTGCGCGGGACGTCGTCCTGGACGACGCGTTGCAGGGCGAAGGAGAGGGACGCGCTGTCCGAGACCCGGAGGTCGAAGCGGAGATCCTGGTCCCCCTCGTCGTAGCCCGTCCCCGGCTGGTTCCCCGTGCCGCGGCCCGCCCGGAGGTCCCCGTAGTCCCGCAGCGTCGCGCCGGCGACGAGGGAGAGGTCCCCGTCCCGGGCCTCGACCTCGGCCCGCTCCGTGAATGAGTCCTCGGCGGATGCGTACCGGAAGAGGGTCCTCGCGCGGTACCCCTCCGGCTCCTCGATGCGGGCGCGGCGGGAGCGCGCGTTGACGACGCCGCCCACGGCGTCGGAGCCGTGGAGCACGGAGGAGGGCCCCCGGACCACCTCCAGGGAGTCCACGGTGAAGGAGTCGATGGTGGAGAAGTACTGGTTGGGCCCCGACCGGAAGGTCGAGTTGTTGAGCCGGATGCCGTCCACGAGGAGGAGGGTCTGGTAGCCCGTGAAGCCGCGCAGGAACGGGGAGGCCTGGCCGAGGGCGGTCCGCTGGACCATCACCGAGGGGGTGTCGAGGAGGGCGTCGGCGAGGGTGCGGCGGAGGCGCTCCCCCCGGATCTCCTCCCGGGAGATGCGGACGGCGGAGGCGGGGGCGTCGAGGAGGGGCTCCTCGCGGCGCGTCGCGGTGACGACGAGCTCGTCGAGGAGGGGGACCGGGGGGGCGGGCGGGGGGTCGCCTGCGAGGGCGGCGGGAGAGGCGGCGGCGAGGCTGGCGAGGGAGGCGAGGAGGGCGGCTCGATTCACGGGGATCCTCCGGGTCGGGGGGCGGTCGCGCGCCTCCCCCCCTCTCAAACCCCGTGCCCCCCCCTCCCCCGGGAATCCCCCGTCCCGCTGTCGGATCCCCCGACGGCGGTGCGGACGGGGGGGCGGGGATTCCGACGGGGGATACCGTACCCGACCCGATTCATCGGGGTTGGGCTCGCGACTTCCGGCC
>CAYJMF010000230.1:0-2757 GCA_964370855.1 uncultured Planctomycetota bacterium
GGGCCCGCGGGAGAATAGTTATCCACAGAAAAGTGAGAAAGTTGGGTGCGTCCCCGCCTCCCCCATCTCGAACTGCATGGAGTAGATGACGCGGCCGTCGACGGAGAGGAAGCCTTCGGCCTTCAGGGTCTTGCGGGAATCGTCCACCGCGGTGACGACGGCCTCCACGGTGACGAGGCGGTCCGCGGGGACGACCTGGCCGCGGTAGCGCCAGGAGTGGGTCGCGCCGGGGAGCACCCCGAAGGCCCCCTCCCCCCACCGCTCCGCCGCGGCGAGCTTCACGAGCTGGAGGAACGACTCCAGCCCGAGCGACCCCGGCACCACCGGGTCCTGGTGGAAGTGCGCCTTGAAGAACCAGGCCTCCGGGTCCACGGGCTTCGTGCCGCGCAGGAACCCGAGCCCCGCCGGGCCGCCGTCGGGCACGAGCAGTTCCACGCGGTCCACCATGCGCAGCATCTCCCCGGGGAACGGCGCCTCCCGCGGGTAGGCCAGCACCCGCCCCCGCGCCGCCTCCCCGCCGGACGGGCTCCAGGGCCGCGCCTCCCGGATTCCCACCTGGTTCGCCAGCGCCTCCCCGGAGAAGAAGCCGAAGTAGGTCGTCCCGTCGTAGACCGGCCCCTCCCCGTCGAGCACCGCGAAGTCGTAGTGCTGGATGATCATCCCGCCCGAGGAGGAGACCCCGGTGCACCGCACCCGCACCGTGAGCAGCCCCGACGCCGGCGTCACCTCCCGGTGCTGCGTCCCCGTCCCCCCGAGGTTGCGGAAGTGGAGGTCCATGTCGCTCGTCAGCGCCGACCCCATGTACCCCGCGAGCCACCCGCAGGGCTGCAGCGCCGCCTCGAGCAGGACGGCGAAGGGCATCCGCCCCGTCCGCTCCTCGGCGAAGTACCAGGCGTCCGGCGGCACGAGGTACTGCGCCTCCGCCCCCTTCCCCGGGCCCATCACGAAGGGCTCCCCCTCCACCGCGGTGATGCGGTCGAGGAACTGGTAGGGAGGGCCCGGCAGACGCGCGATGACCCGGTCCCGATCGAAGACCGCGTAGGGGGGGCCGAAGGCCTCCGAGGGGTTCCCGTTGGAGAAGGCGAGGATCCTGGAGGAATCGTAGAGGGCGGGCTTCGGCCCGGGACCGGGCTCCGGGGGAGGGGAGGGAGGCGCCGGCGCGGCGGCGGCGGCGTCCGCCCCCGCCCCGGCCCAGAGCGCCTTCAACCCCTCTTCGGTCTGCCCGGTGATCTTCAGCGACATCCCCGTCATCTCCACGACGGCCCTTCCATCGGCGTACATCAGCGCGTCGGCGATGCAGACCGGCTCCGGGTCGTAGCGCAGCTCCCGCACCACGACCTCGTAGGTCACGACCCTCGTCGTCTCCGTCACCTGGCCGCGGCACTTGAGCCGCCCCGCCACCCCGGCCACCGGCTCGAAGGCGACCTCCCCCTCCTCCCCCGTCCACCCCAGCCGCGTCAACAGGACGCGCAGCGTGTGGAGGCAGCACTCGTACATGAGCGTCCCCGGCATCACCCGGTCGTCCACGAAGTGGCAGGCGAGGTACCAGTCGTCGGGCCGGACGTCCGCCTCGCCCCGCACGAGGCCGAGCCCGTCGGGCCCGCCCCGGGTGTCGCACAATGTGATACGGTGGACCAGCGCCATCCGCCCCCCGGGGAGCCGCGCCGGCGCCCGGAGGGGAAGCGCGTCGAAGGGGGCCCCGAAGGCCGCCCCGAGGTCCCCCCGCCGCAGCGCCTCCACCCCGCCGGCGTCCAGCATGCAGGTCCCCGCCTCCACCGGAGGCATCCAGTCCGGCCGCGTCCCCGCGCCGGAGGAGGCCCGCTCCACCTTCGCCCGCACGATCCCCTGCCCCCCGTCGAGCTCCTCCTTCGTGAAGAACCCGGCGCACCCCTCGGTCATCGTGAGGAACCGCCGCCCGTCCACGGTGGCCTCGAAATGGAACCGGAAGAGGTGGGTCTCCCCCTGCCGGAAGAACCGCTCGATGCGGATGTCGTAGAGGATCGTCGTCCCCGGCCCGGGCAGGGGCCCGTGGAAGGTCACCACGGCGTCGAGGAGCCGGTAGACGGCGAGCCCCCGGGTCACGAAGTCGATGCCGAGCCAGCCCGAGAGGAAGAGGTCGGCCTGCCCCGCCTCCACGGCGATGCAGGTCGGGATCCGGCCCCCGTCGAGGTACCAGGCCCCGGGCACGACGTCGTGGGCCGTCACCACCCGTCCCGACGTCAGCGAGCGCGGCTCCCCCTCCACGGAGAGGATGCGGTGGCAGAGCAGCAGCGGCTCGTCGGGGAGCCGCACCCGCGTCCGATGCCCGTCCACGGCGGCGAACTCCGGCCCCAGCACACGGGCGATGGACCCGCGGGCGAACTCGAGGCAGGCCGCCCGATCCATGAAGGGGGCCGCCTCCACGGCCACCGCCCCCCCCGAATCCTGCAGGACCTCCGACAGCGCCTGCTGGAACGCGGAGTTGGCCAGCATCGTGCGCTGCAGGTTCCCGGAGAACCGGAGGTACCGGTCGTGGGCCTCCGCCGTGGAGGAGGAGAGGGCGGCCAGGATCGACGCCCCGCCGGGGACCTCCGGGGGAGGCTCCGCCGCGGGCTCCGCCGCGGGCTCCGCGGCGGGCCGCGCGGGGGGCTGCGGGGGAGGCGGCGGGGCGGCCGTCCCCACCCCCCCCCCCCCCCCCGGCCGGGGCGGCGGCTCGCAGGGGTCCCCGCCGGGCCGCCCCACCCGGCACCTCCCCCCCGGGGCCCCCCCCCGCCGGGG
>CAYJMF010000231.1:0-2752 GCA_964370855.1 uncultured Planctomycetota bacterium
CTCCAGGGCGGAGGCGACCTCGTCGGCCTTCAGCGGCTTGCGCACGTAGTCCGTGGCCCCCGCCCACATCGCCCCCATGGCGTCGTCCACGCTGGCGAATCCCGTCATCATGAGCACCGGCACGGAGGGGTCCGCGGCCCGGATCCTCTCCAGCACCTCGTGCCCCCCCATGCCGGGGAGGCGCACGTCGAGGAGGACGGCGTCCGGCGGCGCCGCCGCGAAGCGGGCGAGGCCGTCGTCGCCGTCCGCCGCCGTCTCCACCTCGAAGCCCCGCCGGGCCAGGGCGCGGCGGAGGAAGAAGCGCATGCTCTCCTCGTCGTCGATGACGAGGACGCGGGGCCGCAGTTCGCTCACGCGCCACCTCCCGGGGCGCCGCCGCGGGGGCCGCCCGCGGGGAGCCGGACCGTGAACCGCGCGCCGCCCCGGGGGTCGTTCACCGCCTCGATGACGCCGCCGTGGGCGCGGACGATGCCGTGGGACACGGCGAGGCCGAGGCCCGTGCCCTCGGAGCCCCGCGTCGTGAAGAAGGGCTCGAAGATGCGGGGGAGCGCCGCCGGGGGGATGCCCGGCCCGGTGTCCCGCACGGACAGCTCGACGGTGTTCCCCTCCCCGGCCCCCGCGGCGATCTCCACCCGGCCACCGGCGGGGGCGAAGGCGACGGCGTTGGCGAGGAGGTTGAGCACGACCTGGTGGAGCTCCCCGGCGTCGGCGAAGAGCGGGGGGGCCCCCTCCGCGCGGACCTCCACGGCGACGCCCTTCTGCCGCGCCTCGGGCTGCACGAGGGCCGCGGCGTCCCGGAGGAGGGCGGCGAGGTCCACCTCCTCCACCCGGGGCTCCCGCGGACGGGCGAAGCGCAGGAGGTTCTCCGTCACGGCGCAGCCCCTGCGCGCCGTGCGCACCACGAGGTCGAGGGATTCCCTCGTCTCCTCGTCGGGCGCGTCGGCGAGGGCCTCCTCGGCGGTGCCGAGGATCCCCCCGAGGAGGTTGTTGAACTCGTGGGCCACGCCCCCCGCCAGCGTGCCGAGGCTCGCCAGGGTCTCGGCCCGGACGAGGGCCGCGCTCTTCTCCCGGACGCGCCGCTCCAGCCCCTCGTTGAGCTCCCTCACCTCCGCCGATGCGGTCTCCACGGAGACCGCCATGCGGTTGAGTCCGGCGGCGAGGTCCGCCACCTCGCGGCTGCCCGTCTCCTCGACGCGGTGGGCGAGGTCCCCCGCGGCGAGCCGCTCCGCCCCCCGGGCGATGCGCTGCACGGGGCGCACGACGGCGCGCCCGAGGAGGAAGCCCTGGAGCGCGAGGAGGGCGGCCACGAGGCCGAGCACGAGGAGCGAGGAGGAGAGGGCGACGGAGGCGGCGGCGCGGCTGGCGGCGTCCTCCCGGAGGGCACCGAGGGCTGCCTCGAGGCGGGCCATGCGCACGTCGCTCCTCCGCCGCACCTCCGAGGAGAGGACGCGGGCGTTTTCCCGCGACGCGGCGCCCACCTCCTCGGTCCCCCGCACGGCCAGGGCCCGCACCGCCGCCGGGTCCCCGGCGACGAGCTCGAAGGGGAGGTCCTCCATGTCGCGGCTCCAGCGGTCCACGAGGTGGTCGGTGCCGGCGCGCAGGACCTCGGCGGTCCGGTCGAGGTCCTCGCCCCGGGCGGCGGCGGTCTCCTCGAGGGCGGCGGCCACGAGGCGCTCCGATTCCTCCCCGAGGCGGCCGCGGAGCCAGGGGGCGTGGACGAACCAGACGAGGGCGCCGCCGCCGGCCAGCACGGCGGCGAAGAGGAGGGCCGAGAGGGTGCGCATCCCGGGGAGGCGGCGGGGGGCGGGGGCCACGGTCACCTCCCTCCCGCCACGCCGGCGAACTCGTCGGCGGAGGCGAGCAGCGGGAGGGGCACCTCGAAGCCGGAGCGGCGCGCCGCCTCGAGGTTCACGATGACGCGGAAGGAGCGGGGGGTGGCCAGCGGCAGGGTCCCGGGGTCCTTCCCCGCCAGGGCCTCGCGGGCGAGCACGACGGAGGCCCGCCCCACGGCGCGGAAATCGGCGGCGACGCAGACCGTGGCGGCGGAGCGGGCGGCGGCGGGGGAGGTGGCGAGGATCGGCTTCCGCAGGCGCGCCGCCACGGCGGCGGCCCCGTCGGCCCGCCCGTAGACCTCGATGTCGATGGGGATCCAGAGGGCGTCGGCCCGCGGCAGGAGGGCGGCGACGGCGGCCTCGACGCCGCCGGGCTCCCGGAGGGTCGCCGCCGGCGGCGAGGCGACGAGGAGCTCCACGGGCGGTACGAGGACGGCCCCGGCGCGGCGGACGGCCTCCACCTCTCCGCGGGAGACGGGGTTGGCGGGATCGTGGACGACGGCGAGGGTGCGCAGTCCCGGCAGCGCGCGGCGGAAGACGGCGAGCACGTCGGCGGGGGCGACGCCGGATGCGTTGCCGCAGAGTCTTCCCCCGGATCCCTCCTTCGAGGGGAGGACGCCGGATCCCACGGGGTCCGTGACCGCCGTGAAGACGACGGGCAGGCGCTTCACCTCCTCCTTCGCGCGGAGCGCCGCGCCGGTCCCCATGGCGTAGACGAGGTCGAGGTTCCGCGCGTCGAAGTCCCGCAGCGCCGCGCGCGCCGCCCCGTCGTCGCCGCGGGATTCCACGACCTCGAAGATCGGCTCCATCTTCGCGAGGGCGAAGCCGTCCCTCACCCCCTCGAAGGCCTCGCGGTCGTTGGGGGAATCGTGCCAGAAGAGGACCCCGATGCGGGGGCGGGGGGGGGAGACGACGCTCCC
>CAYJMF010000232.1:0-2706 GCA_964370855.1 uncultured Planctomycetota bacterium
ATGCCTTCAAGGCACGAATGGTGAACGCCGTCCCCCAGGATCCATGTGCCCGATCCCGGGCTCCTGCCCGCGGAGCCAGAAGGCCTATCTCTTCTCCCGCCTCTCCAACGGTCCCGGAAGTGGAGGCGTCCCGTCGTTCAGGGACGCCTCCCTTCAGGGACCGCCGGATGGCGCGCAACGCCCGCGAGAAGAGACCCCCGCTACTCCCCCACCTCGATCCTCGTCTCCCCGCTCATCGGGAACGGCCCCGCCTCCAGGGAGTACTCCACCGCCTCCGCCCCCGCCGCCGCATCGGGCCCGACCCGGGCCCAGCCGCCGCCGCCTCAACCCCAGGTCATGTCCCCCTCGGCGAGGACCTTCCCCTCCGCCCCGAGGACCTTGTATCCGACCTTGATACGCTTCCCGGATCGCCAGAGGGAGACGCCGCGGCCGCGGTCCCCCTTGAGATCGAAGCCGAGGGCGAGCCCCTTCCCGTGCCTCTTGACGTGGCCCGCGAAGCGGACCTCGGCGGAGACCTCGAGGGGGAACGGCTCCCCGGCCTTCGCCTCGACGGGGGCCGCCGCGGGGCCCGAGGCGGAGAGGTACCAGGGCTCCCCCCCGTGCTCCCGCTCGATCCAGGTGTTGCGGAGCCGCCAGGGCCCGGGGGCGAGGCCGGGGCGCTCCTTCGCGCCGGGGGCGAGGACGACCCGCACCGCCCCCTCCCGCCCCTCGAGCACCGCGGAACCCGCGGGGAAGGAGGCGGCCACGGGGGCGCGCCCCTCCCCCGCCGCGGGGGCCGGGGCGGGGCGGGCGGGGGCGTCGGAGGAGAGCCAGGCGACGAGGGCCTCACGGGCCCCCGGGGGCGTGTCGCTTCAGGCGGTGCGGTGGACCTGGTCGATCCAGGCCCGGTCGGTCCCGCGGGCGGGATCCGGCGCGGCGTGGCAGGAGGCGCACTGCGCGGCGAAGAGGCGGGACGCTGCGGCGGCCCCGTCCGCCTTCCCCTCCCCCTCCTCCCCGACGGCGGCGCGGGAGCCGGGGACGGCGAGGGCGGCCGCCAGTCCCGCGACGAGGAGCCCCGGGAGGACGCGGAACGCGGAGACGCCGGCGGCCCTCACTTCCCCTCCTTCTCGCGGCGGAGCAGCGTCTTCTGCCAGCCGCGCCAGTCGTCGCCGAGCTCCTCCAGGAAGGCCTCGCGCTCCTCCTTCCCCGGCCCGACCTCCATGCACTCGAGGAACTTCTCGAACCCGCCGCGGCAGCGCATCTCCTCGCCGACGTACTTGAGGTAGCGGTCCTTGTACTTCCCGTCCTTGCCGAAGTAGAGCAGGTGGTTGAGGGACCAGGCCTGGGCGTAGAAGAGGGAGTTCATCTCCTCCCTGTGGCCGGGCCACTTCTTCTCCCCCATCACCGCCATCACCATCTTGTTCCTCATCTGGAGGATCTCCTCCAGGGTCCACTGCTGCTCGGCCTTGCGGACGAGGGGGTCGCCCCACTCGCGGAGGCGGGACTTGTTGGGCCGGAAGAGCTTCCACTCCCCGGTCTGG
Source organism: uncultured Planctomycetota bacterium (assembly GCA_964370855.1). Classification (GTDB taxonomy): domain Bacteria; phylum Planctomycetota; class JAJSAM01; order JAJSAM01; family JAKLKS01; genus JAKLKS01. The sequence continues at coordinate 1,521 of CAYJMF010000232.1, forward strand.
CTGGAGATGCGGTCGGCGGTGCCGAAGAACTCCGCGAAACCCTCCTGGAACCAGTGGGTCTCCCCGGGGAGGCGCGGGTCCAGGAGGCTCACCTCCCGCGCGGAGGGGTCCTTCTTCCGGTCCTCGAGGGTCAGGTAGTAGCGCCTGTAGTAGTGGACGAGCTGGTGGGTCGCCTCGTGGAAGGCGGTGCAGGTGTCGTCGTCCTGCGTCGCCGTCGGGGCGCCGGTGTCGTACATCATCATGTACCGCGACCCGCCCCAGGCGTAGTAGGCGCGCACCCCCTTGAGCCCGTCCTTCGACCCGCCCTGGTCCCAGTGCCAGCGGTCGAAGGAGCTGCGGTTGCGGAAGACGAAGGCCTTGAGGAGCGGGTTGCCCATCTCCTTCAGGGTCGCCTGCGGGAGGCCCGCCTCGCCCATGATGCGGAGGAACTCCCCCGTCAGGCACTGGAAGAACTTCGAGTGGTTGTCGAGGACGTTCTTCGTCGAGTGGGCCGAGGCGTCGTCCTGCACCTGGGCGATGACGAGGTAGGGGGGCCAGGCGACGTAGTCCAGGGGGGAGAAGCGCTGGAAGGCCGGATCCCCCCTCCTCGCCGCCAGCTCCGCCATGGCCTCCTTCCACCACGGGTCGGAGAGCTTCTTCAGCTCCTCCCTCGCCACGGCGAGGTCGGCCTCGACCCCGGGCCTGTCCGCGGCGGCCACCCAGGTGCGGCCGGCCTGCACGCGGTCGATGATCCGCTTCCCCTCCGGGGAGGAGAGGCTCGCCGCCTCCTTGTCCGAGGCCACCGCCCGCAGCGCCTCCCCCATGTCGGCGCGCCCGAGGGCCCCGTTGGCCCAGGCGCTGCCGGGCTCCGCGTCGGTCCTCGCCTCCGCCACCCTGCGGGCGAGGTCGGGGCGGGAGCGGGCCGCAAGGAAGGAGTGGAGGGCCTTCGCCGGCTCGTCGCCGGCGGCGGCGGCGGGGAGGCGATCCTCGACGAAGGCGGACTTGGCCGCCTCCGTGGAGGCGGCGTTCCAGGCGATCTCCTCGGGGGAAAGGGGCTTTTCCGGCTCCTTCGGCTTCTCCGGGGGCTTCGACGCGGTGCCGGGGCCGAGGGAGGGCCGGTCCACGGGCGGCGCCGGCTCCTTCCCACCCCGCGACGCGACGAAGGCGATGCCCCCGCCGATGATCACCACGGCGGCGACGATGCCGC
>CAYJMF010000233.1:0-2655 GCA_964370855.1 uncultured Planctomycetota bacterium
CGCGCCCTCGGGGTGCTGGCGGCCGCCGCCCCCCCCCCCCCCCCCCCCCGGCCCCCCCCCCCCCCGGCCCCCCCGGCCGCCGCCCCGGCGGCGGGGCACATCCAGCCCGCCCCCCTCCATGCGCCGGAGCCGGAACCCGATGACCCGGTCCCGCCCCTCGGCACCTGCGCCAATTGCGGCGGGACCGGCGGCGACCCCGGCACCTGCGAGCCTCCGATCCCGAGCCTCCCCCCCCGCTCCTACTGCACCAACTGCCGGGAGCAGTACCCGCTCCTCGGGAAGGTCCTGGCCAACCACTTCTGCGAGAAGGTGCTCGGGGCCGGCGGCATGGGCATCGTGTACCGCGGGACCCACGTGGTCATGGGCCGGACCGCGGCGCTCAAGACCCTCAAGGTCCTCGCCGACGCGGACCCGGTCCTCGTCCAGCGCCTCCTGCGGGAGGCCACGGCCGGGGGCCGCATCCAGCATCCCAACATCGTCTCCGTCCACGACACCGGGGAGCAGGACCAGATCGCCTACGTGGTCATGGAGTACGTCCGGGGGGAGAACCTCTCCGAGGCCCTGCGGCGCGAGAAGCGGTTCCCCCTCCGGCGGGCGGTCCACTTCGGCATGCAGGTGGCCGAGGCCCTCGCCGCCGGCTTCAAGCTCGGCTACATCCACCGCGACATCAAGCCGGAGAACATCCTCCTCATGCGGGGGGACGTGGCGAAGGTGACGGATTTCGGGCTCGCCAAGAACCTCAAGGAGGGGGAGCTCGGCGGCCTCACGCGCACCGGGCAGGTGCTGGGGACGATGCTGTACATGCCCCCGGAGCAGATCGTCTCCAGCAAGGGGAGCGACCAGCGGGCGGACATCTACTCCCTCGGCGCCACGGTGTTCCACCTCGCCACGGGGCGGCCGCCCCTGGACGCGAAGTCCGCGATCACGCTCCTCATGGACATCCGCACGAAGGAGCCCCCTCCGCTCTCCTCCCTCGTCCCGGGGTGCCCCCCCGAGGTCGATCGCATCCTCGCCAAGTGCATGAAGAAGTCCCCCGCGGACCGCTACCAGGAGCCCGGGGAGCTGGCGAAGGACCTCCGGTCGGTCCTCGCGACGCTGTAGCGTCCTCCCCCCCCTCCCCTCCCGCCGGCCGCGTCCGGCCCCTCCCCGGGCCCCGGCCTGTACACCCCCCCGCGTCCGGGTTCATGGCCGGATCCCCGGGCCCCCGAGCGGGGGCCGCCCCGAAGCCGCGCCGCCGGCCCGCCGCGACGGCATGGTGCCCCGCGGCGGGGCCGGAAGTCCGCGCCCGGGCTCCGCCCGGGGGAAGGAGGCCTCACCATGCGCACGGTCTTCGGTCTCGTGGTCGTCGCGGCCGTCTCCCTGGCCGCGGGCCCGCCCGCGAGGGGGGACGGGTACACCGGGTGGCTCGCCGAAGGGAAGGACGAGCTCGCCGAGGGGGACTGGGACGGGGTGAGGACCTTCGAGGCCAAACCCTCCGGCGGCGGCTCCCAGCCGGCCGCCGGGAGCCCGACGACGCCCCCGTCCGGGACGGGGGGAGGCACGGCCACGCCTCCGCCGGAGGTGGGCGGCGACGGCTCCACGACGGACGGTGGTGGCGGGACGGACGGCGACGGCGGGACGGACGGCGACGGCGGGACGGACGGCGGCGGCGGGACGGATGGCGGCGGCGGGACGACGGAGGAGCCCTTCGGGGATCCCGACGGAGGGGGGGATCCCGGCGGCGAGGAGGAGCCCGTGGGCGATCCCGCCACCGGCGACGGCGGGGGCGGCGGCTCCGCTCCCGCCCCGGGCGGCTCCCCGACGCCGGCCCCGGCGCCGGCTCCCCTCCCCACCTGCAACTCCCACTTCGTCCTCGAGGAGGTGCGCGCCGACCCGGAACTGGTGGAGAAGGAGACCCTCCTCACCCTGACCCTCTTCCGCAACGACGCCTTCGCCTTCATCTCCAACGGGTACTGCCGCTCCGAGTCCACCTGGTACGTGGACTGGTTCACCACGACCTCCGCCGGCCACGGGGCCCACAAGGAGTACGAGGTCGAGATCCGGCTCGAGGCCCCCTGCCCGAACTGCGCGCCGGCCTTCGATCTCGACGGCGCCTCCTACCTCGAGGCGAGGGCGAAGGCCCGCTCCTCCTGGGGCGGGGTCTCCCCGGGCTCCTCGGCGAAGGGGAAGGCCTCCACGGTCTGGTCCGGGGACCTGTCGGCGTCGGACGCCTGCGAGGCCTCCGTCTCCAACCTCCTGACCGGGGGGGAGACGAAGCTCGAGCTGGCGGGAATCTCCATCTCCGGGAAGGGAACCCGCTCCGAGGCGGTCGAGACCGTCGCCGGCGGCAAGGGGGACCAGGCGACGAAGAACCAGGCGAGCACGCGGGTCGCCGTCACCAACAAGGGCTCCGTGGCGACCTACGCCGCGGACGTCGAGAACAACTGCCAGGCGAAGTCCCGGGTCGGCCAGCGGATGAAGATCGTCGGCAGGTCGAAGTGCGGCGCCGAGGCCGTCTTCGAGCTCGTGGTGGTCGCCCGGTAGAGTCCGGCACGGTCGTCCAAGGCGGGAGGCGGGGGGGGCCCCCCCGCCCCCCCCCCCCCGGGGGGGGGGGGGGGGTGGGTGGGGGGGGGGGGGCCCCCCCCCCGCGCCCCGGGGGGGGGGGGGGGGGGGGGG
>CAYJMF010000234.1:0-2516 GCA_964370855.1 uncultured Planctomycetota bacterium
CCCCCCCCCCCCCCCCCCCCCCCCCCCCCCCCCCCCCCCCCCCCCGCCCCCCCCGGGGCGCGGGCCCCGGGGCCGCCCCCGGCACGTTCCGTGCGGAGGGGAGTCCGGCGGGCCGGGTACCATCCGGCACGGGAGGGCGCCCGTTGCTCCGACTCCAGTTCTACATCCTGCGACGCCTCGCCGCGAGCCTCCTGCTCGTGGTGCTCGTCGTCAGCACCATCCTCTTCGTGGGCCAGACCGTGCAGTTCCTCCAGCGGATGCCCGACGTCGGCCTCGGGTTCCTCGCCGCCGTGCTCCCCCTCTTCCTCCCCGTCACCCTCTCCCTGACGCTGCCCCTCGCCTTCCTCGTCGCCGTGGTCCTCACCTACGGCCGCCTCGCCGACGACAACGAGGTCCTGGCCATGCGCATGGCCGGCATCCACCCCTGGGCCGCCGTCGCCCCCGGCGTCTTCGCCGGCGCCGTCCTCTCCTTCTTCTGCCTCGACCTCCAGGGGAACATCGCGCCGGCGGCCATCGCGGGCCAGGACGGCCTGCGCGGGGACATGTACGCCCGCTTCGTCGAGGTCGTCGAGAGGGGCGCGAAGAGCTCCTTCACCAACAACGACTTCCGCATCTCCTGGGCCGGCGTGGAGGAGGGGGAGCTGGTGGACCTCCGCATCAGCCGCGGGGGCGCCGGCGGGGCCGGGGCCCAGGAGATCCACGCCCGCAGGGCCGCGCTGCAGCGGGACGCCACGGGGCGCGTCCTCGTCTTCACGCTCAAGGACTTCCTCCTCGTGACGACGGACGGGAAGGACCGCGCCTCGAGCCGCGGCGCCTCGACGACCCTGGCGGTGCCGGCGGCGGACCTCCTCTCCATGCGGGGGACCGTGGCCAAGGTGCGGGCCCTCACCTTCGGCCAGCTCCTGTTCCGGATGTTCCGCCTGCCCCCGGGGGCGGAGCGGCGCATCGAGATCGAGCGGGAGATCTTCGGGCGCATCGCCATCGCCCTCGCCCCCCTCGGGTTCGCGTTCTGCGGGATCCCCCTGGCGCTGCTGGTGGGCAAGGGGTCGAGGGCGGCGGCCGCCGTCCTCGCCTTCGGGGTGGCCGTGGTCTTCTACGTGGTCTGGCAGCTGGGGGGCTCCCTCTCCCGGTCCGGCACCCTCCCCGTGGCCCCGGCCATGCTGGCGGCGGACGCGGTCCTCGTCGTCGCGGGGGCGTTCCTGCTCCGCCTGGCGGCCCGCCGGTGAGCGGCGTCCGCCTCGACCTGTACGTGCTCCGGAGGTTCCTCTCCTTCTACGGGCTCGCCCTCCTCTACCTCGTCGGCCTCTTCCTCCTCGTGGACGTGGTGACGCGCCTCGACAAGTTCCTGGACGCGAGGGAGGAGCTCGCCGCCTCGGGCCGGGGCGTGGCCGGGGCGGTGCTCCAGTTCTACGCCGCCGGCCTCCCCCTCATCGTCCTGCAGGTCGCCCCCTTCATCACCGTGATGGGGGCGTGCATGGCCGTCGTGGACCTCCGTCGCTGGAACGAGCTCTACCCGATGATGGAGGCGGGGCGCTCCCTGCCGCGGATCCTCGCCCCCGTGATCCTCTTCTCGACGGTCCTCACGGGGGTGCTCGTCGTCGCCCAGGACCGCCTCGCCCCGGCGGCGGTGCGGTCGCGCCTCGAGGTGGAGAGGGCCATGGAGGAGGGGGGCTCCGCGGCGGTGACCCGCGTGCCCCACCTCCGGGACGGGCAGGGGAACGTCTGGGGCTTCGGCGACTGGAACCCCGTCACCGCGGAGGCGCGGGGGGTGCGCGTCGTCCCCTTCCGGTACGACGGCGTGGACTACGACCTCCTCGAGGTCGGGGTCCTGCGGTGGCGGAGGGGGGAGCGGGGCGCGCCCGGCGGGTGGTACCCCGAGGGGGGGACCCTGCTGGCGACGGCGAGGAGGCCCGGGGGTGCGGGGGACGTGCTGGCGGTGCCCGCGGACCGCCCCGTCCCCACGGACCTCACCCCGGCGGACGTGGAGCTGATGCGGACCTCGGAGGATCTGCAGGGGCTCTCCACGGCGCGCCTGCGGCGGCTCCGCGACCGCTACCCGGAGCTCCACTACCTCACGGTGCTCCTGCACCGGCGGGTCACCTTCCCCCTGGCGAACCTCGTGCTGCTGCTCGTGGGGGCGCCCCTCGTGCTCCGGGGGGAGGGGTCGTCGGTGTTCCTCTCGGTGCTCGCGGCGCTCGCGATCTGCGCCTCCTACTTCGTGCTCGATTCCATCGCCTGCGACCTCGCCGGCCGCGGGGCCTTCCCGACGGGGCTCGCCACGTGGACCGCCACCATCCTCTTCGGGGCCGCCGGCGTGACCCTGATGGATGCCGTGAGGGGGGGGCCCTCCCGTTGATCCCGCGGCCTCCCTGTCCTAGGATCGGGGAGTCCCCCACCCCCCGGAGAACCGCCATGAAGCTCCTTCCCGCCGCCGCCCTCCTCTGCGCCGCCGCCGGTCTCGCCTCCTGCGGGGACTCCCCGGCCCCCGCCCCGGAGCCGGGGAAGGGGAAGGAGGA
>CAYJMF010000235.1:0-2514 GCA_964370855.1 uncultured Planctomycetota bacterium
GCCCCCCGGTGGCCCCGCCCCCCCCCCTCCCGGCCCCCCGCGCGCGGGCCGCCCCCCACCGCCCGCGGAGGACCCGCTCGAATCAGCCCCTCCCCTCCTACCTGTTCTGCTTCCACACCCGCGTGCGCTTCGTCGTCCCGCTGGCGACGTGGGTGTCGGTGAGGACGATGTCGAGGTCGCCGTCCCCGTCGACGTCGCCGAGCTTGATGTCCACGGCGTTCCCGGGATCCGAGGCCGGATCCGGGAAGAGGGAGGAGGCGTCCATGAAGACCGGGATCCCGGTGGCCGGGTCGGCGCCCAGGTTGAGGAGGAAGCGGGTCCTGCGGTTCCCCGAGCCGGTGTCGCCGGGGGTGCCGAGGATGAGGTCGGTGTCGCCGTCCTTGTCGATGTCACGGGCCAGGATCACGCGGGCCCGGCCGTCGTCCCCGGCGGGGAGGACGCCGTCCAGGATGGCGTTGGTGCGGTCCGTTCCCTTCTTGGTGACGGGGTCCTGGAGCAGGATCCGGGTCGAGTGGGAAGCCCCCGTCGGGGGCGCCCCGTCCAGGGAGACGATGACGTCCCGCGAGAAGTCGTTGTTGAGGTCGGCGCAGGAGATGACGTTCCCCCGCCAGTCGTCGTCGGAGAGGGTGGCGGGCTTGGGGAAGAAGTTCAGGTCCTGCTTGTAGGTGACGGTGTTCCCCGTGTTCTTCTGGAGGAGGGCCCGGGCGGCCGAGGCGGGCTGGCCGGCCTTCGTCATCGCCTCGTCGTTGATGATGAGGATGTCGTTGAGGAAGTCCCCGGAGATGTCCGCCACGAAGGCGCCGACGCCGCGGAAGTCCTCGTCGGAGGAGGCGTCGGTCTCCATCAGGTTCTCGGTGCGATCGGAGAGGCCCCCGTTGCTGCCCGTGGTGAGGATGCGGGTGGCGTGGCCGTAGGAGGTCGAGGTGTAGTACTGGTAGTCCACGCGGCCGTACCCGTAGCAGGAGACCCAGGTCCCCACGGAGGTCCCCGTGAAGTCGACGAGGGACTCGTCGTTGATGAGGACGATGTCCTGGTCGAAGTCCCCGTCGAGGTCGCCCATGGCGGCGTTCACGGAGCGGAAGTCGTAGTCGAAGAGGAAGCAGACGGAGGAGCCGCGCTTCTCGCCGACGCAGGCCCACGTGGCGTTGCACACGAGGATCCCCGTGATGTTGAGCAGGCCCCCGGGCCCGGAGACGACGGGCGCCGTGAACTTTCCCGCGGTGTCGGGGAAGAGGAGCATCCCCCAGGGATCCGCGTTCTTCAGGTCCGCCAGGATCCGGGCCTCGTTCCCGTTGGTGTTCGCGTTCCAGATGCCGGAGCCGGCGCGGCTGAGGTACAGGTCGGGGATCTGGTCGTCGTTGAGGCGGCCCGAGACCATCGCGTTGCCGGCCCAGTTCTCCGTGGCCGTGGGCTGCGGCATGGCCGTGGCCGTGGCGTCGGTGAACACGCCGGTGCCGCCGTTCTTCAGGATCCGCGTCCCCGGCCGCGTGCCCGAGAGCTGGTCCGTGTGCGTCATGAGGATCCAGTCGACCTTCCCGTCCCCGTCCTTGTCGGCCAGCGCCATGGAATCGCCGCCCCAGTCGTCGGTGGCGGTGGCCGCGGGGATGGCCGTGGAGGTCGCGTCGGAGAAGTTGAAGTAGGCGAGTCCCGGGGACTTCGTGACGGTGGCCCCCGCGAGGGAGTCGACCCGGACGGCCACCTTGCCGGGGGCGTGGGCCGGCATGTCCGCCGCCTCGATGCGGTGCGCGATCACCGTGGACTCGTAGTACACCGGGGTCGTGGCGATGGGGCTCCCGTCCAGGAAGACCTGGTCCGTGGCGGAGAAGTTCGTCCCCCCGATCACCACGGGGATGCCCCCGAAGGTCGGGACCGCGTCGGGCCGGACGCTGTTGATGAAGAGGCCCGTCCCGTAGGTGAAGCTCCCGGGGACGACGACCTCCTCCCCGCAGGGGTTGCGCAGGACCACGGACTTCGGCCCCGACACGTGGGAGGGGATGAGGCAGGTGACGGTGTCGCCGTCGTCGTTGACCCGCACCTGGCTGCAGGGCACGCCCCCGATGAGGACGTCGTAGAAGTCGTAGGAGCCGGCCACGAAGCCGGAGCCGAAGATCCGGAGCTCGATGGCCCCGGTGTTGGGCCCCGAGGTCGGGCTGAACCCGGTCGCCGTCGGGAGCGGGAGGAAGGTGAACCCGTCCTCGAGGACCGCCACCTGGCCGTCGGCGGCGACGTAGACGATGTCCACGGTGCCGGAGCCCGCGGGGACGGAGCACTGGACCGAGGTCCCGTCCGTCACCGAGACCCCGCTGGCGGCCTCGTTCCCGAACCAGACGCCCCTGGGCGAGCTCCCGAGATCGGTGCCCTCGAGGGTGAGGACGACCCCGCAGGTGCTGCTGGAGTTGCTGATGCCCGTGAGGACGGGCTCGAGGACGGTGAGGTTGTTCGTCGTCTTCTCCGTCGCCGGCAGCTTCATCTTGATGCTCAGGGACAGGGTCACGGGGTAGAGCTTGTTCTCCA
>CAYJMF010000236.1:0-2307 GCA_964370855.1 uncultured Planctomycetota bacterium
GGTTCAAGGCACGAGCGGTGTGCGCCATCCCCCACGATCCAGAGCCCCGATCCCGGGAATCCCCCCGCGGAGCCGGGATGCGTCTCGAATCCCCCGCCTCTCCTCCTCTCCAACGGTCCCGGAAGGCGCGCAACGCCCGGGCGAGAACCCGCACGATCCAGCGAGGAGTCCGCTCCTGCCCCCCGGGCGGCGGGTGTAGGCTCTCGCCGTGGCGAAGACCCCGCGCAGGATCCCCCCCGACCTCAGCGTCCCCGTGCAGCACCTCGACGAGGAGGTGCCGCGGGAGTTCGAGGGGATGCGCCTCGACGCCTACCTGCGGCGGCGCTACCCCTGGAGGTCCCGGGAGCAGTACCAGGACATGATACGGCGGGGCCTCGTGCGCCTCAACGGGGAGGGGCGGAAGGCCTCGACCCCGGTGCGGTGGCACGACGCGGTGTGGGTGGACTACGGCGAGCCCGGGGACCTCGAGGCCGACCCCGGGAGCATCCCCCTCCACGTGCTCTTCGAGGACGCGTCGATCCTCGTCCTCGACAAGCAGCCCGGGGTGGTGGTGCACCCCGTGGGGAAGAGCCGCTTCAACACCATCACCAACGCGCTCCACGCCCGGTACCGGAACATGGAGGACCCCTCGAAGGACGTGGTGCCGAGGCTGGTGCACCGCATCGACAAGGGGACGAGCGGCGTGCTCCTCGTGGCCAAGACCCACCGGGCGCGGGCGGAGCTGGGGCGGCAGTTCGAGGACCGCGAGGTCGAGAAGGAGTACCTCGCCCTCGCCGCGGGGAGCCCGCGGGAGGGGGAGGGAATGATCGACATCCCCATCGTGCCCGAGGAGCCGGCGCGGCCGGGGAAGCCGCGCATGATGACGGCGCCCGCCGGGAAGGGGCCCGGGGCGCGGACCGGCTGGCGGGTCGAGGAGCGGTTCCGGAGCCACGTCCTCCTGCGGCTCTTCCTCTACACCGGGCGGACCCACCAGATCCGCGTCCACTGCGCGGCCATGGGCCATCCCCTCGTGGCCGACGACCAGTACGGGGACGGGAAGTTCCTCTACCCGAGCACGGCCGCGGGCGCCGACGCCCCGGAGCGGGGCGAGACCCCGCTCCTCGACCGCGTCGCCCTCCACGCGGCGAGGCTCGTCTTCACCCACCCCGTGACCGGCGAGCGCATGGCCATGGAGGCCCCGCTGCCGGAGGATCTGCGCAAGGCCGTGGCGGCGCTGCGCGACACCGTTCTGCTGTTCACTTCCAGGTCGCGCGGTTCTTCGCCCACCAGGACTTCCACGCGTCGATGGCGGCGAGGCGCTGCTCGTCGGGGAGGGTGCTGTCGAAGCCCTGCTTCACCCCGGTGATGTTCTCCAGCGCCCCGTTGGCGACGTTCTGCAGTTCGTCGGGGTTCTCCGCCTCGGGGTCCGGCTTCAGGAGGATCTTCATGAGGGCGGGCACCGCCACCCGCGCCTTGCGCGCGCCGAGGGAGCGGATGGCGTCCACGGTGACGTTCTCGGAGTAGTCCTCGAGGAGGCCGAGCATCGTCTCGTTGAAGTCGTCCATCTCCAGGGTCCGCACGCAGACGCAGGCCTGCTGGCGCACCTCCGGGGCGAGGTCGTCGAAGGCCTTCGCGAGGAGCCCCCGCACCTCGCCGATCTCCTTCATGTCCGTCAGCATCCCGAGGGCGGCGGAGCGGTCCGTGGGCTCCAGGGAGTCCCGGACCACCTTCGCCAGCCCCGCCACCGCCTCCCGCCCGCCGATGTCGCGGAGCGCCCGCACCGCCATGGAACGCACCTGGTCCTTCGGCTCCTTCTCGAGGAGGGCGAGCAGCGGCTCCACGGAGGATCCCTGCCCGAGGGAGCCGAGCACGTTGGCGGCGATGGCGCGGACGTCGGCGTCCTTGTCCGCCAGCAGGGAGAGGACGTGGCGGCTCGCCACGGCCTTGTCCTCGAAGCGCCGGGCGGCCTCGATGCCGCCGGCGCGGATCTCCGGGTCCCTGGAGCCGATGTCCCTGAGGATGCGCGCGAGGTCCGCCGGCGGCAGGTCCGCGGGCTTGACCGCGTCGGGCCGGGCCGGGCCGCGCAGCCCCGTGGCCTCGTCCACCGCCCCCGCCCCCATCTTCACGCTCTCGTCGTCGAGCTTCCCCCCCCGGTCCTTGAAGATCTGGAGGCGCCGCTTGTCCAGCTCCTCGAGCCGATCCTCGGGGGTCATCTCGTTCAGGGCCTCGCGCTCGTCCTCCCCCCAGGACATCAGGACCTCGGTGTCGGTGATGTCCGAGGGGGTCCCCGGCACCTCCGGCCCCTCGCCCGCCTCCGGGGCCGCGCCC
>CAYJMF010000237.1:0-2137 GCA_964370855.1 uncultured Planctomycetota bacterium
TTCGAACCCCGATCCCCTTGTACGCATTTCGCTTGCACTTCGCGCTTTGTTAGGCTATACTTTAACGAACAGGCGCGGGAGGCAACGAATATGGCAAGGCTGGCCGGTCTCATCCCCTCGATCCGCGAGGACGCGCTGGTGGTAGTGGCGCTCCTCGCCGTGCTCTGCACCGCCCTCCTCGGGTAGGAGCCTTCCCGATCCGATGATCCAGGGGGGGAGCGGCCCCTTCCGGTGGTCATCGGCGCCGGGAACGGCGACGAAACGCCGACGAAACGGCCGGCAACGGCCGGCAACGGAAACGGAGATCCCCTTGATCGCCTACACGAAGAAGCAGCGGGACCTGCTCGAGTTCGTCGCCCGCTACCAGCGGGAGCACGGGATCTCCCCGACGCTGGAGGAAATCGGCGAGGAGTTCCACATCAGCCGGGTCACCGCCTTCCAGCACGTGAACGCCCTCAAGAAGCGGGGCGCCATCACCCAGCGTCCGCGGGAGGCCCGCTCCATCGAGATCACCGACCCCGCCTTCAAGCCGATGCAGGTCCTCGGCACCATCGCCGCCGGCGGCCCCATCGAGGCCATCGAGGCCCCCGAGCCCATGGACCTCCAGGCCTTCTTCCCCACCCGGGGGGACTTCTACATGCTCCAGGTGAGCGGCGATTCCATGATCGAGGACCACATCGCCGACGGCGATTTCGTCCTCGTCGAACGGCGGAGCGATCCCCGGGACGGGGACACCGTCGTGGCCATCCTCCCCGGCGAGGGGACCGAGGACACCACCCTCAAGCGCTTCTACCGCGAGCCCGGGGGCGTCGTCCGGCTCGAGCCCCGCAACTCCCGGCTGAAGCCGCTCCGCGTGCGCGAGGTCGAGATCCGCGGCATCGTCAAGGGAGTGCTGCGGAAGTACTAGGGCGGGGGCGTTACCGTAGTTCGCATGGTGCCCCCCCTTCCCGCGTCCCTCCTGGTCCTCCTCCTCCTCAACCTTCCCCTCCCGACCTCCGAGGTCAAGGTCTCCGACTCCGACGAACTCCGCCGCGCCCTCCGCGATCTCAAGCCCGGCACCACGCTCCTCCTCGCGCCGGGGACCTACGAAGGGGGCCACCACTTCTCCGGCGTGGCGGGTACGAAGAAGGCCCCCGTCGAGATCCGCGGCGCCGATGCGAAGAACCCTCCGCTCCTCACCGGGGGCGGGTCCACCGCCCTCCAGCTCTCCGGCTGCTCCGGGATCCGCCTCGCCCACCTCCGGGTGAAGGGGTTCGGCGGCAACGGGATCAACATCGACGACGGCGGGACACCCGGGACCCCGGCCCGGGACATCACCGTGGAGTCGGTCGTCATCGAGGACACGGGGCCGAAGGGGAACCACGACGCCCTCAAGATGAGCGGCGTCGCCGGCTTCGTCGTCCGGGGCTGCCGGTTCGAGGGATGGGGCGGCTCCGCCATCGACATGGTCGGCTGCCGGGACGGGGTGGTCGAGGACTGCCGGTTCCTCGGGAAGGAGGGGTTCGCCCCCGCCAACGGGATCCAGATGAAGGGGGGGACGCGGGACGTCCTCGTGCGCCGCTCCTTCTTCCGCGACTGCGGGGACCGGGCCATCAACCTCGGCGGCTCGACGGGGCTCGCCTGGTTCCGGCCGGCGGTGGGGGACTTCGAGGCCCGGGACATCGAGGTGGCGGGGAACCGCTTCCACGGGAGCCTCTCGGCGGTGGGCTTCGTGACCGCCGCCGGGGGACGCGTCCACCACAACACCATCCACCTCCCGGGGAAGTGGGTCCTGCGCATCCTTCAGGAGAGCGACGACGAGCGGTTCCGCCCCTGCCGCGACGGCGTGTTCGAGGACAACCTCGTCGTCTTCGACGGGGCCGTGGCGACCTTCGTCAACGTCGGCCCGCGGACGGCGCCGGAGACCTTCGTGTTCCGGCGCAACGTGTGGTTCGACGCGACGGGGAAGGGGAGGAGGCCGGAACTCCCCGTGCGGGAGGAGGACGGGGTCTACGGCGTGGACCCGAAGCTCGAGGACGCGGGGGGGGAGGGAATGAGGATCACGTCGAAGGACCCGAGGTTTCGGGGGGTGGGGGCGGAGGGGGTGGGGAGGTGAGGGGGTGTTCTGGTGTGGGGGGCGGGGGGCTTTCGGGGATTC
>CAYJMF010000238.1:0-2079 GCA_964370855.1 uncultured Planctomycetota bacterium
GGCGGGCGGGGGGGGGCGGGGGGGGGGGCGGGCGCCCGGGGGGGGGGGGGGGGGGGGGCGGTGGTGGGGGGGGGGGGGGGGGGGGCGGGGTAACTGGGGGTGGGGGACCTCCTCCTCGAGCTGGCGGGGCGGCCCGTCGAGGGCCTCGTGCTCGTCCTCGAGGACGGGGGCGGGGCGGCGGCGGGGGACCGCCTGCTGTCCGTGGACGGGGTGGCGGTGAGGGACGCCTGGGATCTCGACGAGCTCCTCCGGGGGGAGCGGGAGGGCGGGGGAGGTGCGGAGCGGGTGCTCCGGTTCGAGCGGGGCGGGAGCGCCTTCGAGGTGCGGGGGCCGGGCCCCGCGGGCCTCGGGATCCGGTGCGGCACCGCGCGGGAGGCGGCGGAGCGGGGCGGGGTCGAGGCGGCGGCCTGGTCCGGGGGGAGGAGGCGGGAACTCCTCCTCCCCCCGGGGCTCCTCGTGCGCGCCTCGGCGGCGGCGCCGGTCGCCGGGGGGGAATCGCTCGCGGGCACGACCCCCCTTCCCCCGCGGTCCCTCGAACCCGGCGGCTGGCTCGCCGTCCTCCGCCTCCCGGGGTACGAGGAGGTCCGGATCCACCTGGTGGTGGGACCGGGGGTCGAGGCCGTGGAGACGGTGCGCCTCCTCCCCCGGGGGACCACTCCCCCGGGCTTCGTCCGGGTGATCCCGCGGGAGTCGGAGGCCCGGCCCTTCTGGATCCGGGAGCACGAGATCACCTGCGGGGAGTACCTGGAGTTCCTGAACGACCCCTCGACTCCCCCCGCCCTCGTCCCCCGGAGCCGCCAGGACGGCGCCCACTGGACGCGGGGGGAGGACGGCCGCTTCGCCCTCCACCCGGACTGGAGGCCGGACTGGCCGGTGATCGGCGTCTCCTTCGAGGACGCGGCGGCCTACGCGGCCTGGCGGACGGGGAGGGAGCGCCCCCTCGGCGGGCGGGGGGTCTACGCCCTCCCGGACATGGCGGAGTGGACCCGGGCGGCGGGCAACGGGGACCGGTTCTACACCTTCGGGAACCGCTTCCGCCCGGGCTGGATGAAGTCCTGCTTCTCCCGCCCCCGGGCCTTCCCGGAGCCGGTGCTCCGGTTCCCCGTGGACGAGTCCCCGGCGGGGGTCTTCGACATGGCCGGGGGGGCCGCCGAGTGGGTGGACGACTGGTACGACCGGCCACGGGGGCTCCGGCGGCTCGCCTCGGGCTGCTGGGCGTGGGCGGATCCGGCCACCTTCCGGATCTGGGGCGGGATCGGGTGGTACCCTTCCATGGCGGGGGACGAGGCCGGGTTCCGGCTCGTGCTCCGGGAGGAGGAGGGGTCCCGTTGACCGGCGGCGCGTCGCTGGCGGATCTCCTGGAGGCCCATCGTGGCCGCCTGGAGACCCTGGTGCGCTTCGAGGCCCGGGGCCTGCTCCGCTACGAGACCGAGGAGGACCTGGTGCAGGGGATCCTCTCCCGGGCCCTCGAGCGGGGGGGCTCCTTCGTCTACCGGGACGACCCCTCCTTCTTCTCCTGGCTCCGGAGGACGGGGGAGTCCTTCCTGGTGGACCGGCGGGCCCACTGGGGGGCCCTCAAGCGGCGGGCGGGGAGGATCTTCCGGCTGACCCAGGGGGGCGGGGATTCCCTCGACCCCGGGGCGGTGCCGGAGCCCCCCTCCGACGCCACGGGGCCCTCCACCTTCGCCGACCGCAGGGAGCAGATCGCGCTCGTCATGAAGGCCCTGGATCTCCTCCTCCCCCGGGACCGGGACCTCGTCCGGTGGAGCGCCGACGGGGAGGACCTCGACGAGCTCGCCCGCCGCACGGGGCTCTCCTACGAGGCCACGGGCAAGGCCCGCCAGAGGGCCATGGAGCGGTTCCGCAAGTCCTTCGCCCTCGTGAGCGGGCGGAACTAGTGGCCTGAGCCGGAAGTCCCCCTTCGGGCGAAAGGAAGGGGGATACGGTACCCGACCCGATTCATCGGGGTTGGGCGATGGGCTCTCGCCGGCTCCTCGCCGTCTCGTGCGGGATGTCCCGGGCGTGGGGGGGGGGCGGGGGGGGGGGGGGGGGGGGCGGGGGGGGGGGGGGGGGGGGGGG
>CAYJMF010000239.1:0-2063 GCA_964370855.1 uncultured Planctomycetota bacterium
CCTCTCCCGGCCTTCGCCTCTCCCCCTCTTCCGCCGTTGACGTCCCACGCGCCGGAGGCGCGGAACGATCCCCCGAGAGTCCCCCGCCCGCCCCGCCCCTACCTCCCGCCCCTCCTGCCGCCCGCCCATTCCCACCTCTTGATGACGGTGTCGAGGTTGTCCTTCAGCTTGTTCGCGTCCCGGGGGGCGAAGGAGCGGGCGATGCGCCGCTCCGAGTGATCGCGGATGACGGGCTTGGACTTCTCGTCGGACTGGGTCTTCGCCAGGTTGTAGTCCACCACGAACTCGCGGAGGACCTCCTCGGCGAGCACCTTCTCCTCGTCCTTGAGCTCGGTCCCCTCGAGGAAGGTGGTGAGGGTGATGCGGAAGATCCCCTCGCCGCCGGGGATGTCGCCGGTGGGGAGGCTTCCCCCTCCTCCTCCCCCGCCCCCCCCACCGGCGGGGGCGCCGGCGGCGGCGGCCTTCGCCTTGCGGAGGTTGGCGGCGATGTCGTCGAGCTTCGCCACGAGCTTCGGATCGGACTGCGGATCGGAGCGGAGGGCGGTGAGGAGCGCTTCCACCTCCTGGATGGCCTTGTCGAGGGGCGTGTCCGCGTCCTGGGCGGCGGCGGAGCCGCCGAGGGCGAGGGCCCCGGCGAGGAGGAACGCGGCGGCGAGTCTGCGGGTCCGGGCCATGGCTACTTCTCCTTCTTCCTGTCTTCCTTCTCCAGCTGATCGCGGACGGTGTACCAGTACTCCCAGACCTTGGCCATCGCCTTCAGGCGGGCCTCCTTCGGGGCCTCGGGGCGGAAGCCGGGGTCCTTCCCGCTGATCCCCTTGAAGGCCTTCCACGCCAGCGTCCGGCCGTCGTCGTCGTCGCCGTAGAGGAGGTTGATGAGGGGGCGCAGCGCCCGGCGCTCCTTCGTCGCGATGAGGGCGTCGGCGGCCTTCTCCCGATCCTCCTTCGTGTTCCCCGCGTTGGCGAGGGCGCCGTAGTGGGTGATCCAGTCCCCTCCCGCGGCGGCGGGTGCGGGACCCGGGCCCGGCGCGGCGGGGTCCTTCGGCACCACCGGCCCGGCGATGGGAGGCTCGGCATCCGCCGGCACCCTGTCCTCGAACTGGATGTTGTTGTCCCGGAGCCACTTCGCGTCGAGGACGCCGGTCACCGTCACCTTCGTGACGACCACCCGGGAGCCCATGGTGTAGAAGCCGGGGACGATGCGCGGCCCGACCTTCGCCTCCTTGTCGGCGCCCGCGAGGCGGCCCGTCCCGGCGAACTTGAACTCGTTCATCGCCCCCTTCTTGCGGACGACCACGTCCACCGGCTTGCTGCCGATGCGGGGCTCATAGCCGGTCTCGATGTAGCGCCACTCCGTGGAGCCGCCGGGCCCGTCCCCCGCGGGGAGGAAGGTCGTGAGCTGGTGCATGAGCGGGGGCTTGCGGTCGAGCAGCGCGAAGGCGGTGTCCGCCAGGGCGCAGATGTTGAAGACGTTGCGATCCTCGTCGAGGACCATGAGCCCGAAGTTCTTCGCGTCCTCGCTGGAGAGGGTGGCCTCGATCTTCAGATCCCCGTCGAAGACCGCCCGCATCCGGTAGCCGGCGTTCCCGTCCCCGCGCAGCGCGCCTCCCTCGACCCGCCAGCCCCCGTTCACGGAGGGCTTGATGAAGGGCCAGGTGGAGGCCCAGTCCGAGGACTGCGCGGAGTCGGCGAAGTCGTACTTGAGGACGATGCGCCGCCCCTCGAAGGAGGCCACCTTGCCGCGGAAGAAGGTGGCCGCCGGAATCTTCTCCGGGGGGTCCTCGGCGCGGGCCCTCGGGAAGGGAGCGAGGAGGAGGAGGGCGAGGGGGCCGGCGAGAAGCGCGGCGCGCAGGGGCGTCGGTGGCATGGGGTTCCCTCGGCGGTTCCGGGGTCCGCCCGGCCAGGGACCGGGCCCAGACATGGTACACCGGGAAGGGGGGGTCGGGTTCCGGTGGGAGAGGCGGGGGGGGAAAGGCGAGGAGAGGCGGGGGGCGCTCCAAAAAAAAAAAAAAAAACACGGGCCCCCCCCCCCCCACGTCCCCGGGGGGGGGGGGGGGGTTTTTTTT
>CAYJMF010000240.1:0-2040 GCA_964370855.1 uncultured Planctomycetota bacterium
CCTCTACTCCCACCGCCCCACGATCCCCGCCAGGCGGTCCACCTTCCCCGAGTCCCCGATGACGAAGAGGCGGTCCCCCTCGGCGAGGAGGACGGCGTTCCCCGGGTTGTAGGTGAAGGTGCCGTCCTCCCCGTTGCAGGTCGCGATGACCTGGAGGCCCGTGCGGCGGTAGATGTCGAGCTCGGCGATGGACTTCCCCACGGCTCCCCCCTCCGCCGTGACGACCACGGCCTCGATGCGGATGGGCTTCTCCGAGGGGGCGTAGAGCATCTCGTTCAGGAAGACCGTGGCCTCGGGGTGGATCATGCCCGTGGCGAGGCGGCGCCCCCCGATGTGGGCCGTGGAGACGACCAGCGCCCCGGCCCTCTTGAGGCGCGGCCAGGATCCCTCGTCGTTGCCCCTCGCGACGACGCGCAGCGCCGGGTTCAGCTGGGCCGCCGTGACGGTGATGACGAGGTTGAGCTTGTCCTCCTGGAGGGTGGCGAGGAGGGCCCGGGCCCCCCGGACCCCGGCGCGGAGGAGGACCTCCTCGTCCGTGGCGTCGGCCTCCATGACCAGCTCCGGGGGGAGGAACGCCCGGAGGTGGTCGCAGGCGTCGTGGTTCTGCTCGATGACGACGAACCTGCGGCCGGTGCGGAGGATCTCCTCGATGATGACCCGGGCCGTGGTGCCGCCGCCGCAGAGGATGTAGTGGTCCCGGAAGTCCGCGGGGACCGGCGCCGCCGGGCTCACGGGGTCCTCCCGTCGAGGACTCCCCGCGCGCGTTCGAGGCCCTCGTCGTCGGCCACGACCCCCAGTTCCGCCCCCTCCACGAGTATGACCTCGGGGGAGGGGTTGTAGATGAAGGCCCGCTCCCCGGGGAGCCTGAGGGCGACGACCCGGAGCCCCGTCGCCTCCCCGAACCGCGTCTCGCCGAGGGAGCATCCGCGGAGGGGGGACCCGGGTCCGACGCGGAGGCCCGCGAAGCGGAAGCCCCCGTGATCCTCGTCGTGGCCGAGGAAGCCGTCCAGCAGGCGGACCACGGAGGGCCGGATGGCCTCGCTCGCCATGCGCATGCCGCCGATGAAGGAGGGGGCGACGACCTCCGAGGCCCCGGCCCTGAGGAGCCGCGCCGCCGACTCGCGGCTCTCGGCCCGGCTGAGGATCCGCAGCGCCGGGTTCTCCTGGCGCGCGGTGACGATGACCACGAGGTTGTCGCGGTCGTCCCCCATGGTGGTCACGATGCCCATGGCCCGGTCGAGGCCCGCCCGGTGGAGCACCTCGATGTCCGTGGGGTCGCCCCGGATCGAGAGCACCCCGGGGAAGCGGGCGAGGAGCGCCTCGACGTGGTCGGGATCCGGGTCCACGACCACCATGGCGGTCCCCTCGTCGTGGAACCGGTGCACCGTGTGGAGGCCCGTGGGGCTCGCGCCGCAGACGATGACGTGGCCCTTCATCCTCGCCACCCGCCGCCGGACCTTCTCCACCCTCTGGAGCTCCAGGTGGACCCCGTCCACGAAGAAGGCCGTCACCGCGGAGATGGCGTAGATGAAGACCCCCATGCCGACCAGCGCGATGCCCACCGTCGCCAGGGTCGTCAGGAAGGAGTAGTCCACCACGAGCTCGAGCCGCTCCACGGGTACGGCGTCCCCCCCGGGGGGCGGGACCAGGCCGTCGTGGGAGTTGTAGACGTGGTGGCGCCCGTTGGCGGGATCGCGGTAGATCCGCACGTCGTCGGTGCCGAGCTCGTCGGAGTAGCCGATGGTCGTGAAGGTGATCCCCGCGGCGTAGAAGCAGTGCTGGAGGGTCCAGACGTCGTCGGACCGGTCGAGGAGGTCCCGCCCGTACCGCGCGTTCATCCCCGTCCAGCAGCCGATCCCGTAGTAGCCGAGGACGCCGAAGGCGTAGGCGAGCAGTCCGACCCGGAAGCCGGGCCAGATGCGCTGGAGGAGTCCGATGTAGAGTCCCGTGCGCGGCAGTGGCGCTCCCTCCGACCGCCATACTGAACCCGACCCAGATTGGCGGCGGGGGCGGGGGCGAAAACCTCCCTCCCGGGCCATG
>CAYJMF010000241.1:0-1875 GCA_964370855.1 uncultured Planctomycetota bacterium
CCCCCACACCCACACGCTCTCTCTCTCTCTCTCTCTCTCTCTCTCCTCACCGCTCGATGACCAGCCTCCGGTCCGCCTTCGGCCGGTCCACACGGCTCCTCCCGCCGTCGGGCCACCGCACCGACACCGACTCCACCTCCGCCGACTCCCCGAGGCCGGCGTGGACGAGGCGCGTGGAGCGGGAGAGGTACCCCTTTCCCGCCTCCATCCAGAGGATCCGGGTCCGCCCCCCGGCCACGACCTCGACCTCGGCGCCGACGGGGTCCCCCGGAGTACCCCCCCGCAGGTCCACGTCGATCCAGTGGCTCCCCCGGGGGAGGTCGTTGCGCCAGAGCCGCGCCCGCGCGTCCCAGGAGACGGTGACGAGGTCGAGGTCCCCGTCCTCGTCGAAGTCCGCCGCGGCGCTCCCCCGCGTGGAATGGACGAGGGGCTTCCCGTTGACGAGGGTCCCGGGATCCTCGGTGCCCCCCGGCGGCGGGTCGAAGCCGAGGTCCCCCTGGCGCTCCGTGAACCGGCCGTCCCGGTTCTCGAGGAAGACGTCGGGGTACCAGGGCCATGGGTTGGACATGCCCGAGGGGACGAAGACGTCGGGGTCGCCGTCGTTGTCGAAGTCCGCGGGGAGGAGCCCCCACGGGTTGAAGGTCTCCGCCCCCCGCGCCGGGCCGTCCTCGTGGAAGAACCCGCCGCCGTCGCTCATCCAGAGGGAGTTGCCGTAGAGGGGGCCGGCGTCGTTGTCCCCCTCCCCCGCGTGGGGCCCCATCATGCCGCGGTACCGCACCCCCGTGGCGATGGCCGTGACGGGGAGGTCGAGGGGGGCCCACATGTCGGAGTGCATGTCCGAGAGGAAGAGGTCCGGCCACCCGTCCCCGTCGAAGTCCGCCGTCGCCGCCCCGGAGGCGCCGAAGGAGGGGCGGGGGATGCGGCCCGGGGCGACGTCGGTGAAGCGGCCGGTGCCGTCGTTCTCCAGGAGCGCCGTGCGGCCGTGGAACATCTCCGGGAGGCAGAGGTCGAGGTCGCCGTCCCGGTCGAAGTCGGTGACGAGGACGTCGCCGAAGCCGCGGGCCTCGACGTCGTCGGGCCCCCCGCGGGGGATGCCCCGGGCGGCCCCCTCCTCGGTGAAGGACCACCCCGCCGCGGCGCCGCCGTTGATGAAGAGCGCCGTCGGGTCGGACCCGGCGCCGGTGAAGAGGTCCATGGGGTTGCGGCCGGGCCAGGCGACGACGCAGCCGTCCTCCACGGGGGGGCCGTCCACGGTGAACACCATGTTGCCCGCGGCGACGAGGTCGAGGTCCCCGTCCCCGTCGAAGTCGGCGAAGGCGGCGCCGGAGTAGTGGCCGTCGAGGACGACGCCCCGGGCGGCGGCGACGTCGGTGAAGGTGCCGTCCTCCTCCTGGCGCAGCAGCGCGCAGGGGCGGCGGGTGAAGGTGACGAAGAGGTCGGTGCGCCCGTCCCCGTCGAAGTCCCCGCAGGCGACGGCCACGCGGACGCCGTCGTCGAGCATGGAGAGGCGCTGCGATTGATCCTTGAAGGTGCCGTCGCCCCGCCCGAGGAAGTAGCCCGTGGGGCCGCACTGGGTGAGGAGGAGGACGTCCTCGTGTCCGTCCCCGTCGATGTCGCAGGCGGCGACGCCGCACCCGTGGTCGTAGGCGTCGAAGGCGCCGATCTCGTTGAAGGGGCGGTGGGCCCAGTCGAGGCCCGCCTTCTCGCCGACCTCGGTGAACTTCCAGGTCTTCGGCGGGCCGCCGCCGGGGGGCGGGGAGGGGGAGGAGGAGGAGCGTTGGCAGGCGGGGAGGAGGAGGAAGAGGAGGAGGATCGGGATCGGGAGGCGCATCACCGCCATACTGTACCCGACCCAGATTGGCGGCGGGGGCGGGG
>CAYJMF010000242.1:0-1651 GCA_964370855.1 uncultured Planctomycetota bacterium
CCCGTCGTTCAGGGACGCCTCCACTTCCGGGACCCGCCCGCCGCAGGCGCGCAACGCCCGAAAGAACCTGCGCAATGGCGAGGAGTCTCTCCTCCCCCGCCCCCCTATTCCCCGAACGCCTCCCTCGCCGGCCGCATGGCCTCCTCGAACAGGGGGTCCTTCCGGAGCTCCTCCAGCCCCGGCACCCGGTCGATCCAGTCGAGGACGACGTCGCCGAGGAGGGCCGCCTCCCCGAGCCGGCGCAGGGCCTGGGCCCTCTCGCCGCAGGCCTCCAGGGCGCGGCCGAGGTGGAAGCGGGTCCAGGCCGTGGTGCGCTGCATCCCGCCCTCGTAGTTGACGGACTCCGATTCCTCCAGCGCCAGCAGCAGCATCTCGACGGCCCCCTCGGCGTCGCCCGCCGCGAGCCGGGCCTCGCCGAGGGAGCGGAGGTTGGGGACGTAGGAGGCGTGGGAGGCGACGGCCCCCTCGCCGAGGGCCACGGCGTCCCCGGGGTGGAGGCCGAGGTCGTCCAGGATCTCCACGCCGAGGCGCGCCACGGCGTCCTCCCGGCCGCCCTCCTCGAAGGCCGTCCGCATGGGCGCCGCCGTGGCGCCGGGGACCTTCGCCCGGAGGGCCTCGCCCGCGGCGGCGACGGCGTCGAGCCCGTCGAGGGCGCGCCGCTCCCGCTCGAGCCGCATCGGCTCGTGGAGGGCCATGGCCTCCCGCCACCGCCGCAGATCGCGGCGGGCGGCGGCGTACTCCATGGAGACGCTGGACCCGTGGGACCACAGGGTGTAGGAGGCGGCCTGGTCGGCCTCTGTGAGGCGCGGCGGGTTGGCCACGACCTGCCGGGCGAGAACCACCTTCGCCCACCAGCGGGGCCGGGCCGGGGAGCGCGGGGGGGGGGTGGCGAGCCGATCCCCGAGCCAGGTCATCCACTCCTCGCCGAGGGCGTGGACGCGGCCGTCGGCGCGCAGTCCTTCGAGGTGGCGCGCGAGGGCGCCGGCGAGTTCCGGGTCCTTCCAGCGGGCCAGGGCCCGGACGAGGGCCTCCGCCGCGGGGAGGAGGTCGGAGGGCATCTCCGGCCGCCACCGCTCCCCCTCGCGCCGGGGGATGGGCGGGCGCAGGGGGTTCGTGGTCGCCGTCTCCGCGGCCCGGGAGAACCCCGGGTGGAAGGCGGCGGCGACCAGGGTCTCCAGGGCCGCCTCGCCGCCGCACTTCCCGAGGGACTGGAAGCAGAGGGCCGCGACCTGGCGGTCGCGGTTCTCCCTGCGTCCGACCCCCCCGGAGAGGGCCGGGGGAAGGGCGCGGCGGAGCAGCGCGGCCAGGTGCGGCACGGCGTCCGGGGAGCGGAGGTCGCCGAGGGCCTCCACGGCCGTCGTGCCCGTGTCGAAGGCGTCGTCGTCGAGGGCTCCCGCGGGCCCCGCGGGCAGGAGCGCCGCCACGGGCGCGACGGACCCCGGGTCCCGGCCGCGGCCGAGGGCCTGCAGGGCGAGGCGTCGCTCCTCGGGGGTGGCGGCCGCGGCGAGGCGGGCGCGCAGGAAGGGGGCGAGGGCGGGGTCCGCGGCCCGCCCGAGGGCGCGGAGCGCGTCGAGGCGGTCCACCGGGTCCGCCGCGGCGGGCGCGCCGCGGGGCCGCAGCCCCCCCCGCGCCCCACCCCGGGCGGTCTCCC
>CAYJMF010000243.1:0-1650 GCA_964370855.1 uncultured Planctomycetota bacterium
CGGAACGTGTCAACGAAAATGAGACAACTTGATTCTGAGATTAGCGTAGGCCCTCCGGTGTCAGGGGTGCCACTACGGCGGGCGGGTTGATCCAGACGGCCATCGGGAGCGGTGCGGGCCGGGGCGCTCTTCGGACGAAGCGCTCCGGGTGGGCGGCGTAGGCGGCATCGAGGACGGCGCCGCGGGCGGCGAGCCTTGCCGGAGCCCGGCCGTAGTGGACGTCCTCGGGGGTGAGGAAGGCGATCCCGCTGTGGCGGTGCTCGGTTGCATACCAGTCGAAGAAGGCGACGCAGTGGTTGCGGGCATCCTCGAGGGAGCCGAAGCGGTCGGGGAAGTCGGGGCGGTACTTGAGGGTCTTGAACTGGCTCTCGGAGAAGGGGTTGTCGTTGGAGACGTGGGGGCGGCTGTGGCTCTTGGTCACGCCGAGGTCGGCGAGCAGGAACTCCACGGGCTTGGAGCGCATCGAGGAGCCGCGGTCGGCGTGGATGGTGAGGTCCCCGGGCTGGATCCCCTGACGGTCGAGGGTGTCGGAGATGAGTTTGCGGGCGAGGGTCGCACTCTCATGCGTGGCGAGCATCCAGCCGACCACGTGGCGGCTGAAGAGATCGATGATCACGTAGAGATGGAAGCAGGTCCACTTGGCGGGACCGCGGAGCTTGGTGATGTCCCAGGTCCAGACCTGGTTGGGAGCCGTGGCGAGGAGTTCGGGGGCGGCGTAGGCGGGGTGGCGAAGCTGGTCCCGCCGCTCGCGGACCTCCCCGTGCTGCTCGAGGATGCGATACATCGTCCGCACCGAGCACAGGAAGGTGTCCTCGTCGAGCAGCGTGGCGACGATGGTCGCGGGGGCCCGATCGACGAAGCGCTCCGAGTGCAGGACGTCGAGGACCGCCTCCTCCTCGGCAGGCGCGAGTGCCCGCACGGACCGGGGCCGCGGGGGCCTGGTCGGGACCGGCGCCCGGCGGCGATGAAGCGTGGCACGCGACACGCCGAGAGCCCGACAGGTCGCCGAGCTCCCCGCCGGGGGGGAGAGAGTCGCCGCGGCGGTCAAGAGGTCCTCCCGTCGGTCTCGGGCCGATCGAGGGGGATCCCCAGGAGCTCCGATACTTTTTTTTGGATCTCGAGCACGGCCTCGGACTGGGCAAGGCGCCTCTGGAGCCGTCGGTTCTCCCGCTCCAGCTCCGCCACCTTCTTGGCCAGGGGGTTGGGCGGCACCGCCTTGGGGCCGCGCCGGCGCGGTGCCAGTGCCGCCAAGGCGCCGGCTTCCCGCTGGGCTTTCCACGTGGTCAGGTGCGAGGAGAAGAGCCCCTCACGGCGAAGGAGGGCCCCGACGCCACCCGAGACCCGGACCTCCTCCACCTCGGCGAGGATCCTCCGCTTGTACTCGGCCGTGAACTGCCGCCGCCGGGCCGTCGACGACACCTCCGAGACGGGGGGGGGACTTCCTCCACCACCCTCCCCGGGCTCGGCGCCGCCCGTGCCGGCCCCTCCGCTGCGGCCGGCCTCGCTACGCTCGTCCTGCCTCCGCTCCGTGGCCGGCACGGGCGGGGTCCTCTTCACTGCGGTCATCCCTGCTACCATCGCTGTCGTCCTTCTCGCCCTCTACACAAAACTCCGAGGAGTGAGTTGTCTCACGCATGTTGGCACGGAGGG
>CAYJMF010000244.1:0-1649 GCA_964370855.1 uncultured Planctomycetota bacterium
TATACCGACGGCGTCCCCCCTCCGTGGTGGTGGGTGCCGGGGCGCCTGCGGCGCGGGGGTGGCGCCCGTTTGGGCGGGTCGGGTCCGGAGAGGAGCGGACCGGACCCGGTCGAAACGGGCGCGTTGGACGGAAACGGCAGGAGAGGAGGAGAAGGGGAGAAGGCCAGGAGTTCCGAACGGTTTCCGATCTCCAATGAGGGTGCAGGGGGTTCTTGTCCCCCCATGACCCTACGGAATCCGATGGCCGTTGCCGCTTCTCATGCCGTGCCTCTCCTGTCCCGTGTTCAAGAGCCCCCCTCCGCTCTCCCCCCCTCCCCCCGCCGCGACCCCGCCCCCCTCCCCCGGCGGGAGCCATGCGCCGGTAGGCGCGTAGAGCCCGCGGGCCACCCTCACGCCGAAAACCCTCACGCCGAAGACCCTTCCCGCCCCTCGATCCACTCCCCCTCCCCGCCCTCCAGGACCACGTCCCCCCGCGGCACCCTCCCCAAATCGAACCCCCGCCCGAGCAGCTCCGCCGCGGACACCTCCTCCCTCGGGCCGAGCCCGCTCCAGGACGCCAGGAGCCCGAGGACCCGCCCCGGGGGGATCCCCGCCTCCCGGTAGCGGGCGATCCTCGTGTCCCCGTGCCGCTTGGCCAGCCGCCGCCCGTCGGGGCCGCGCACGAGGGGGAGGTGAACGTACCGCGGGATCGGGAGTTCCAGGGCCTCCCCGAGGAGGACCTGGAGGGGGGTCGAGGGGAGGAGGTCGTCCCCGCGCACGACGGTGTCCACGCCCTGGAAGGCGTCGTCCACCACCACGGCGAGCTGGTAGGCCGCCTCGCCGCCCCGCTTCGCCACCACGAAGTCGCCGGTGACCTCCGCGGGGCGCTTCCGGACGGGACCGTGGAAGCCGTCCTCGAAGGCGACCTCCCGTTCCGCCGGCGTCCGGAACCGCCACGCCGGCTCGCGGCCCGTGGCGGCGCGGGCCTCCTCCCCCGAGGCGAAGCGGCCGCGGCAGGTCCCCGGGTAGGGCGTGGTCCCGTCCCCCTCCTGGGGCGCGGAGGCGGCGAGCTCGATCTCCCGCCGCGTGCAGGTGCAGGGGTAGACGAGGCCCGCGGCGCGGAGCCGCTCCAGGGCGGCGGCGTGGGCGGGGGCCCGCGTGGACTGGAGGAGCGGGGGACCGTCCCCCTCGAGGCCGAGCCAGCGGAGGTCCTCCATGGCTTCGGCGGCGGCGCCGGGCTTCACCCTCGGCCCGTCGAGATCCTCGATGCGGACGGGGAGCGAGCCTCCGGCGGCGCGGACCAGGAGCCAGTTGAGGAGGAAGGTCCGCGCGTTGCCGAGGTGGAGGGCGCCCGTGGGGCTCGGGGCGAGCCGTGATCTCATGGAGGGGGAGAATAGCGCCGGGGCGCCATGTTGGATACGCTGGGCGGGGCGGCCGCAGGAGCCGCGGGCGCACGGAGATCACGAAATGAAGACCCTCGACTGCGGCGGCTGCGGCGCGACGCTGGACGTCTCCACCCTGGCGCCGGGTACGACCTTCTCCTGCGGCGCCTGCGGCGCCTCGCTGACCGTGCCCGCGGCGGCGGCCCCCGCTCCCGCTCCCGCCCCGGCGAAGCCCGCCCCCGCGCCGGCGCGACCCTCCGGCGCCGCCCGCGCCCCGCGGGGCGCGGC
>CAYJMF010000245.1:0-1609 GCA_964370855.1 uncultured Planctomycetota bacterium
TCTGTGGTCAACGGCCCTTCTCGATTCCGGGGCGGGTTCGAGGCCCTCGGGGGGGGTGTAGGGCCCCGGGGGTGGGCGGGGCCGGCCCGGAGGATAGGAGGCTGGCAAGAATTCTCGGAATTCCGCGACAGATTCGCGGATCTGGAGCGTTCTCCCCGTGGTGGGGCGCACTGGGCGTGCCGCCAGGGAGTCGGCGAAGGGACGACGGTGGCTTGCGAGGGTGCCTGGGTACGAGGGCGCCGGCGGGGGCGAGGGAGGGCAGGATGGGGAGTACCGCGATGCCGGTCCGGGTGCCTGTCCGGGCGATAGACGTGGTGTCGGCGGCGAAGAGGGGGTGGGGTGAGAAGTCTCTGGGATTCCAGGCGTTGTTCGCGTTCATCGAGGCCGGGCCGAGCAAAGCGCCTACCCTCGATGAGACGGCTGAGATCTCTGCCATGTGCGTGAGGACGTTCTCCCCCGAGTTCTGGAACCTGACGAGGTTGATGTGGGGCGCGTTCCGCCCCGCCTTGCCTAGACAGCCCGTGCAGGCCGCCGGCACAGAAGCCGAACTTGGTGCTTGCACTGGTGGGATGCCAGCGCCGATCCTCTACGGGCCGGGCCGTGGTGGCAGGACACCTCGGTCCCCCCCGATACGGGGGGACCCTGCCATCGCGGCCCGTTTCGTTTGCATCGGAGGTACGCCATGCACAGTGCGGAGAGAGACGTTTCTCGTAGGGTGCCAGCCGACCAGGCACCTCGGCGGAAGGACCGGGACCTGAGGAACCCCGGAAAGGAGTGGAGGATGGGGAACCACGCGAGGGGAAAGGGCGACTGGAAGAGTGAGGTGCGCAGGTGAGCCGAGAGTCGGAGCCGCTGGTAGCTGAGTCCGCCGCGTTCCGCGCAATCCTCGCACTGGCGAAGGCGATCGCTGCATCGCCCCACCCCGTGCTCCTCCTCGGAGAGACCGGCGTCGGCAAGGAGCGCGTCGCCCGTTTCATCCACGAAAGTGGATCCCGTCGCGATCGGCCCTTCCTCGCCGTAAACTGCGGGGGGATCTCCGAGGCGCTCCTCCTCTCGGAGATGTTCGGCCACGTCCGAGGCGCCTTCACGGGGGCGGACTCGGACCACCTGGGGCACCTCCGCGCCGCCGCCGGAGGCACGCTGCTCTTGGACGAAGTCGGCGACCTTCCCCCCGCCGCCCAGGTGGCCTTCCTGCGGGCCCTCGACGGTCAGGAGGTCCACCCCGTGGGAGGCTCCAGGACCTACCACCTCGACGCCCGGGTGATCGCGGCGACGGATCGCGACCTGAGCGAGATTGTCGATCGCGGCACCTTCCGGCGGGCCCTGTATCAACGCCTCGCTTGCCATGTCCTCCACATACCTCCGCTTCGAGAGCGGCGCGAGGACATCCTCCCCCTCGCCGAGGCCTTCCTCGACTCCATGCGGAAGCGGGGCGAGGCGAATGGGGAATACCTCGGTCCCCGGGCCCGGGCGGCCCTCCTGGCGCACCCCTGGTCCGGGAACATCCGGGAACTGCGCAACCTCATTGCGCACGTGGTCTTCGGGAGCGGCGCTCCTGTACCGCGCCCGGTTCCTTGGACACGAAAATGACCTACGCCGCCCGGCGTAG